>JASJAU010000010.1 GCA_030066855.1 Paracoccaceae bacterium
GAACGGCGGCGTCGAGTTCGGTCTGCTTGGTCAGGCCCAGCGCCACGGGGTCGACAGGCTGGATGTTCGAGATGTTCCAATGCGTCCGCTCGCGTATCGACTGGATCGTCGGCTTGGTAGTGCCGACAAGCTTGGAGATCTGGCCGTCCGTGAGCTCCGGATGGAACTTGACCAGCCAGAGGATCGCCGCGGGACGATCCTGCCTTTTGGAAAGGGGCGTGTAGCGCGGGCCGCGGCGCTTCTCCTCACCCACGGCGGCGGCGTAGAATTTGAGCTTCAGCTTGTGGAGCGGGTCTTTCTCGGCGGCGTCGATCTCTTCCTGCGTGAGCTGGTTGTTCGAGATTGGGTCGAAGCCCTTCACGCCAGTAGCGACGTCGCCATCCGCAATGCCCTGAACCTCAAGCTCGTGGAGGCCGCAGAAATCGGCGATCTGCTTGAAGCTGATCGTGGTGTTGTCCACTAGCCAGACGGCGGTGGCTTTGGCCATGATCGGTTTGTTCATCGGGTTGCTCCTGACGGTTCTTTCCTGTGCCGGGAAATCGGCTGGTCCCGGTGGACCCTTTCCTCGTTTTCGGGGAAGTTGCAGGTATATAGTCTCGCGCCGTGCCGGAGGGAAGAGGAAATGCGTTGGCTTCTAGCGCTGGTTGCGTTGGCCGGGATGGCGCGGGCGGATGGAGAGCCTGCGGGGGATTTCGACTACTACGTCCTGTCGCTCTCCTGGTCGCCGACCTGGTGCGCGCTGGAGGGCGACGCGCGCGGGTCGCCGCAATGCGCGGAGGCGGCGGATTTCGGTTGGGTGTTGCACGGGCTCTGGCCGCAGCACGAGGCGGGCTGGCCAAGCTACTGCCCAACGAGCGAGCGGAACCCGAGCCGCGCGGAAACCGCGGCGATGGCGGACTTAATGGGCTCTGGCGGAAGCGCCTGGCACCAGTGGAACAAGCACGGCCGATGCACCGGCTTGTCGTCGGAGGGCTACTACGCTTTGTCGCGGGAGGCCTACGCGCGAGTCGCGCGCCCGCCGGTCTTCCGCCTGCTCACATCGCCGGTGCGGGTGCCCGCCGAGGTGATCGAGGACGCCTTCCTTGAGGTGAACTCCAGTTTGCGCGCGGATCAGATCACCATCACCTGCAAGCGCGGGCGGATACAGGAAGCGCGGGTCTGCCTGACGCGCGGCCTGGAGTTTCGTGACTGCGGACAGGATGTGGTCCGCGACTGCCAGATGGGCGACGCGCTGATGGCGCCGATCCGCTAGGCGACGTTCAGGACGATCTTGCCGATGTGATCCGCCTCCAACGCTCGATGAGCGTCGGCGGCGTTCTCCAACGGAAACGATCGATCCATGACCGGCGCGATCCGGCCAGCAGAGAGAAGCGGCCAGACCTCCTGCCAAAGCGCCTCGGCGATCCGGGCCTTCGCAGCGATGGATTGCGGGCGGAGGGTGGAGCCGGAGATCGTCAGCCGGCGCACCATGACTTCCGCGAAGTTCAGCTCGACCTTGGGGCCTGTTAGGAATGCGATCTGCTGGAGGCGCCCACCGGTCTTCAGCGCTTTGACGTTTCTCGGCAGGTAGGAACCGCCGACCATGTCAAGGATCAGATCGGCGCGGCCGGCGTCCTTGAGGATGGCGACGAAATCCTCCTCGCGGTAGTTGATTCCACGCTCCGCGCCAAGGTCTTCGCAGATCTTCGCCTTTTCGTCGGACCCTGCCGTGGCGAAGACCCGCGCGCCGAAATGGCGGGCCAACTGGATCGCCGTAGTGCCGATGCCGGAGGTGCCGCCGTGGATGAGGAAGGTCTGGCCCGCCCTCAGGCCGCCGGCCATGAAGACATTGGTCCATACGGTGAAAAAGGTCTCGGGCAAGCACGCCGCCTGATCGAGCGGCATGCCATCGGGGACGGGGAGGCAGTGCGCGGCGGGCGTCGTCGCGTATTCAGCGTAGCCGCCGCCCGGCAGAAGCGCCGTGACCGCGTCGCCCTCCTTCCAGTCAGTAACGCCCTGTCCGATGGCCAAGATTTGGCCCGCCGCTTCGAGCCCGGGCAGATCCGAGGCGTCAGGCGGCGGGTTGTAGGAACCCGCGCGTTGCAGCGCGTCGGGCCGGTTTACGCCCGCATGGGCGACGCGGATGAGAACCTCGCCCTGACCCGGCTCTGGCTGAGGTCGGTCGGTCAGACGGAGAACCTCCGGGCCGCCCGGAGCGCTGATCTCGATCGCGCGCATATGCCTAACGCGGTCCGCTCCAGGACCCGGGCAGGCCGGACATCCGGTCGGGATCGGGAGCGCGGACCCGCGACATCAGGGATTTCTGGAAGTCGGCGAAAGGCTTGGTGATCGGGTTCTCGCGGAACCGCGCCTTAACCTTTTCGATCGACATCACGTCGTCGATGCGCCGGTCGATAAAGGCCGAAGTCTCGGCGGCGTCGGGGCTATCGTCACCAAGCCAGAACAGAACTACCGATGCCCAGACGGCGGAAAGCGTCGCGCGTTTTGTGTACCAGTTCGCGTCCTTCGAAGTGTCGCCGAGCGCGGTCCAGATGTGATCCGCCGTCTCCCAGACGAGCCTCGCCCCTTCCGGCGCGTTGTGCGGCAGCGCGAAGAGGGCGGAGGCGCGGCGCACGGCCTCCCGATCTTCCAGCGCGTCGACCCGCAGGCGGAGCGCGGTGGCGACTTTGTCGCGGTAACGCATGTCGGACAGGTCGGTCTTGGACATCGCCTCGATCATCGCGTGATCGCCGCGCCGGTGGTAGGCGACGGCGAGGTCGATGGCGCCCCTCGGACAAAGCGCCCTGGCTTCGGCCAGCTCCATGCCGATGTCGCGCGCCGCGTCTCTCAGGGCGGCGTCCGACCAGCCGTCGAACGGTACATGCATCAGGATTGCGTCGAGCAGTCTGTCTTTCGGGTCCGTCTTGGCTTTGGCCATCTCACACACTTCTTTTCTGGTTCCGCCGTAGCTGTAGACAATCTAAGGCGGCCTTGCTATAGCGCCACCTCCTGCATTTCTTGTGCAACTCTAACTTAGAAAGGTGGTGACACCACATGCAGGTCAGTGTTCGCGACAACAATGTCGATCAGGCCCTTCGGGCTCTGAAAAAGAAGCTGCAGCGTGAGGGCGTTTTCCGCGAAATGAAGCTCCGGCAGCATTTCGAGAAACCGTCCGAGAAGCGCGCGCGCGAAAAGGCCGAAGCCATTCGCCGCGCTCGCAAGCTGGCGCGGAAGAAGGCGCAGCGCGAAGGGCTGCTTTGAGCTTCTGAGCACTTGGGCGGCCCTCGCCGTCCGAACGACGACCCCCGAGGCTTTGCCCGGGGGTTTGTTGTTTCTGGGGACCGCTTTGATCTCCCGGACCAGTCAAACCTTCGAGTAGTGCAGTAGCCCGGCGTCTGTGAGCACCTTCTCGACCGGCGTCCATGCCGCGTTGAATGCCATCACGTCGAGGCGACTGGCCTCGCGCAGGTCTGCGAGGCTCCGGCGCGCGTTGACGCCAGCGACAAGACGGGCCGCGGATTTCGGGACCGGGAACTCCGCTGCGGTTCCCCCCGATGTGATCCGGACCCGCCCTTTCTTCGCAATCACCCCGGCCAGACGGGCGGCGTCGATTCCCCGCAGCCTCGGGACGGCTTCAGGTTTGCCCAGCGGCGGCGGAATCCGTCGGCCTGCCCGGACGGCGTAGACCACATGGGTTTTGAAGGTGCCCCGAAGGTTCTCTGCAAGCTGCATGCGTTCGATGGGCGAAATGTCGTCCAAGAGGGCCGTATCCGGAACCAGAGCGGCTGGGTCGTAAACCCCGGGCTCCGGGACGCCGGCGAGCTCCAGGCCCGCCGCTACAAGCGCTGAGTTCAATTCGGTGATCGAAAAGGGTCGGTCTGTGCTGTGCAAAAGCAGGTCATAGAACCCGGCATCGCCACTCCGGTGATCGACAACATGCGGGTTCGTCTTGAAGGGATGTCCGTCCGGGACGCTTTCAAACACGCGCTTCGCGACCGCCAGTTTCTCTTGAGGCGGCAGGTCGCCAGTCAGGCGACGAAAGGCCGATTGGAGCGGGTAAACGCCGCTACGTCCGAGCGGCGCATAGACCATCAGGCCGATGCCGCCATCATCGGCAAGCGCCGCCGCCAGGGCTTTGAAACCCTCTTGCGGGTCGGGCAGATGATGCAGAACCCCGCAGCAATCTATGTAATCAAACTCGCCAAAGTCGGAGGCGTTCAGAAGGCTTCCGGTCTCGAAGCGGATGCTTCCAAGGCGGCGCTTGGCGGCCCGCGCTTCCGCCACGGCGCGGGAGGCGGTGGACAAGTCGACATAGGTGATCTCATAGGGCCGGCCGGCGCTGGCCAGCATCTGCGCAAGCTGGATCAACCCGTCGCCCGTGCCGCCGCCCGCAACGAGGGCTCTGAGCGGTTTGGTCCAATCCCGCGCGCCGCCCCAAATCCAATGATCCATCTCTTGCGGCAGCGAGGGAGAGCCTGTGATCAAGCGCTTCGCCTCGTCCGCCGGATCGCGCTCGGGGTACGGATAGACCTCGTATTGAGACCTGACTTCGTTTGACAACCACCCGCTCCTGCCCGAGAACCGCGCGAATGTTTTCGCACATCTCGCCCGGGATTTGAAAGCCATGCCCGGGCGGAACGGGAGATACCGCATGAAGTCTCGGGTAACTTGGATGTTCGACCGGACTTTCGCCGGGCAGACCGAGAGCGGGCACAGCGTCGTCATAGGCAACCCGCATGGCGACTCGCCTAAGCCCGGGCCCTCAGCCATGGAACTTATCCTGATGGGCGCCGGGACCTGCTCGGCTTTTGACGTAGTGTCGATCCTCGAGAAGAGCCGACAGGATATTGATGACGTTGTCGTCGAGCTTGATGCGGACCGAGCGGAAGAGCCGCCCAAGGTCTTCACCCGCATCCACATGCATTTCGTCGTCACCGGACGCGGCGTGGCGCCGGATCGGGTGGCGCGGGCGATCGCGCTTTCGGTCGAGAAGTACTGCTCTGCCACCGCCATGTTGGAAAAAACGGCGACGGTCACGCACGACTACGAGATTCGCGAGCAGGGCTAGGACTTCGCCGCGTTCATCGGCATCGATTCCGCAACTTTGCCCATAAGGTCAGTATTGAATTGCGCGACCATCGCGACACGCAGGGCCGGCCAGCGCGCCTCGAGCTTCCGCAGCCTCTCGTGATCCCAGGCAACAAACTGCGATCCTTCGCCCAGGTCGACAGTGGCGCTGGCCGGTGTTCCCTTGAGGTAGGCGATCTCGCCTACGAACATCTTGCCCGCGATCTCGGCGGCCGTATCGCCCTTGCCGATGAAGATCGGTCCCGACATCACAAAGTAGAGCCTGTCGAGCGCCTCGCCTTCGTTGGTCAATCGCATCCAGCCGCCAGCGGTCTCGACCGAGCCCGCCTTCAGCAACCGGCGGAACTGCCCTGGGGTCAGCATGTCGAACGAGCGGAACATCTGCATCGCATCCTTGGTCATGCCAACGGTGGTCCGCTCGCTGATGACGATGAGTATCATCATCAGGTTCACCGCGCCGAGAATCGCGTTGGTCACGAAGGCGTCCCAGAGCGGCGCATCGGCGACGATCAGGTAGTAAACCTGGTAGAGGACGGTGCTGGCGAGCAGGAGGAGCCGCAGCCAAAGCTCGTCGCGGGCCAGGAGCCCGAAGAGCTTGAGGAGGGCGGCAGCGTAGACGACGAGGGAGACGGTTGTGAGCGTCATCGCTTCCCCCTCAGACTGGAAGCGCGGTCGTCTGGCGAACCGTTCTGAGGGCGAAGGAGGAGTGCATCTGCGCGACGCCTGGAAGACGGGCGAGCGAGCGGCGGTGGATGCGGGCGAAATCCTCGGTATCGCGGGCGACGACTTTGAGAAGATAATCCGCCGTTCCGGCCATCAGGTGGCATTCGAGCACATCGGGAATGACCGAGACCTCGCGCTCGAAGGCGTCGAGCACCTCGTCGGCCTGGCCCTGAAGCGTGATCTCGACAAAGACGATTGTGGGCCGGCCCAGCTTTCTGGGATCGAGGAGCGCGACGTAGTCGCGGATGATTCCGATCTGCTCGAGCCGCTGAACACGGCGGTGGCAGGCCGATGGCGAGAGGTGAACCTGTTCGCTGAGATCCGCGTTCGAGATGCGGCCTTTGCGTTGGAGCACATTCAGTATCCGGGCATCTGTCGCGTCTATTTCGGTCATCGCGCAAACTCCTTTCTGCTGAATGCAAAAGCTCCGAAGATTCTGCCGATTTTAGCGCCAACATCCCTCGCAAAGAACCGCCAATTTCACCCACGCTCTGTCAACTTGCCGCGAAATGGAGGACGCCATGAAGATCGGTAGCCCTAAAGAGATCAAACCGCAGGAATTCCGCGTCGGGCTCACGCCCTCGTCGGCGGGAGAGGCCGTGCGGCACGGCCATGAGGTGCTGATAGAGTCCGGTGCGGGCGTGGGCGCCGGCTTCACCGACGCCGACTACACCGCGCTCGGGGCGCGGATCGTTGAGACCGCCGAGGAGATCTTCGCCGAAGCCGACATGATCGTGAAGGTGAAGGAGCCCCAGGCTGCTGAGCGGAAGATGCTGCGCGAGGGGCAGATCCTGTTCACCTACCTGCATCTCGCGCCCGACCCGGAGCAGACCCGCGACCTGATCGCCTCCGGCGCCACTTGCATCGCCTACGAGACCGTGACGGATGATCGGGGCGGGCTGCCGCTTCTGGCGCCAATGTCAGAGGTCGCGGGGCGTCTCGCGCCGCAGGTCGGCGCCTGGACCTTGCAGAAGGCGAACGGCGGGCGCGGCGTGCTGATGGGCGGCGTGCCGGGTGTCGGGCCGGCCAAGGTCGTGGTGATCGGCGGTGGTGTCGTTGGCACCCATGCGGCGCGGGTTGCCGCCGGGATGGGCGCGGATGTGACTGTGCTGGATCGGTCCCTGCCCCGCCTGCGTTACCTCGATGACGTGTTTCAAGGCGTTTTTTGGAATCGCTACGCCAGCGCGGCGGCGACGGCGGAACTGGTGGCGGAGGCCGATCTGGTCGTCGGCGCCGTTTTGATCCCCGGCGCCGCGGCGCCAAAGCTTGTCACGCGGGCGCAGCTCTCGACCATGAAGCCGGGCGCGGCCATCGTCGACGTTGCGATCGATCAGGGCGGCTGTTTCGAGACCTCGAAACCCACCACCCACGAGGACCCGATCTATGAGGTGGACGGGATCATGCACTATTGCGTCGCCAACATGCCCGGCGCCGTAGCGCGAACTTCGACCATCGCGCTCACCAACGCGACGATGCCCCACATGCTGGCGATTGCCGACAAGGGCTGGCGGCAGGCCTGCCAGGACGACCCGCATCTCTTGGACGGGCTGAACGTGCATGCGGGCATGCTGACGTACTATGCGGTGGGCAAGGCGCTCGGGATCGACGTGGTGTCGCCGCAGGTTGTGGTGAAGGGTTAGCGCGAGGCGCGTTTGTTTGAGTTTCCGCTGTGCGAACTTAGCAGCCGCCGAAATAACCGGCGTGCTCAGAAGCCGACGAGTCGATACCAATCCACTCCAATTCCACTCATTTAACTGATTCAGAATTTCGGCTTGAACGCGGATCGCCTCATGCTTGTTGGAAGGCCCAACGGCCGCTTGTGGACGACGTGGTCATCTGACCGGGTCAATCAAGCTCGCGCAGTTTCGGCTCTTTATTGGCCAGTTTCTGATAGGTAAGTTGCTTTTCATGAAGCTACCTAGTGCAGGAATGCTTGCTGGATGCACGCCTGAGCTGTCCGAGGCGCTTTTTCGAATCGCTACGGAAGTTCGACTAGAGCCCGGAGATGTGCTTTTCGAACAAGGAGATGAGGGTGATGCCCTCTTTGCGGTCATGGAAGGCGCGCTTGAGATCAGCGTGCTCTCTATGGGCGGCCGCAAGCTCACCCTAGACGTCCTGAGAGCCGGAGCGATTCTTGGAGAGATCGCTCTTTTTGATCCGGGAGAGAGAACCGCGACGGCGACGGCCCTAGAAGACTGCCTCCTGCTCCGGATTCGAAATAGCGATATTCTGAAGGAGATCGAGATCGATCCAAGGCTCGCTATCGCCATGTATCAGCTGGCAGGCCAACGCATGCGGGCAATGAACCGTCAATTGTCCGATCAGGTCTTTCTGCCGCTGCCGGTGCGCCTTGCACGGAAGATCCTCTACCTGCTCGAAGTCCGAGGCGGCGGCAAAACTCTGACCATGTCGCAATCCGAACTCGCGGACTTCATGGGAACCACAAGAGAGGCTGTTGCGAAGACAATCGCTGAATGGAAACGCCTTGATCTGGTTGACCCGAGACGGGGCGCTCTCACCGTTTCGGATAGCGACGCGCTCGAAGCGATCGCGGAAAGTGACAGCGAATAATTCCTCAGTGTGATTGAGTTCACAGACGAAGCCGGTTGCGCCGCGTAGAACTGATTCATCAACAGCGGAACACCGGCAAAGAGGAATACCAAATGAAAGCCTTCATGATGACCTGCGCAGCACTTGTCGTTTCAAGCGCCTACTACGCCACCCAGATCAATGACACCGCGGGTGGGTCTCACTTCGCGACGACGAGCTTCTCGGAAGTCGGCAATGTCTTGCAGATGGGCAGGTAGCACGCGACTGTCCCGAACCAACCCTGAGCCAGATGGGCAATATGCCCGACCCCAAGATCCCAATACCCCACGAACACCATTTCTTTTGTTCTGGAACCTATCTTAGAATACCCGCTCTAAGCTCGAGGCGGGTGTTCATGCGGCAACCAAAGCGCCTCGCCCTTAGGCCGCCTTCCACTTGATCGAGCACCCCATCGACGCCACCTGATCGCGCGGGCCCTCGCCCGTCCCGGCGACCATCACCATCGCCTCATAGAGATCGCGCCTCAAATCCGGCGGCCCGGCATCGCGACGGGATTCGTCCAGCCGCCCACGATACTGCAACTCGCCTTTCGCGTTCAAACCGAAGAAATCCGGCGTGCACGCCGCGTCATAGGCGCGGGCGACCGACTGGTCCTCATCGTGGAGATAGGGGAAGGGGAATCCGCGCTCTTCGGCCATCTCCTTCATCTTAGGAAAGCTGTCGGCCGGATGGCTGGTCGCGTCGTTCGAGCAGATTGCGGCGAAGCCGATTCCATGGGCTTCAAGATCGCGGGCGTCGCGGAGGATGCGGTCGAGAACCGCGAGAACGTAAGGACAGTGATTGCATATGAAGGCGATCACCACGCCGTTCTCGCCCATCACATCGGCGAGCGCGTAGGTCTCCCCGTTGGTGGCGGGAAGACTGAACTCAGGTGCTTTCCAGCCGAAATCGCAGACGGGGGGAACGGCGGCCATGTCGGGTCTCCTTTTTGGACGCGGAGAGCCTAACATGGCCTGCTGGTTGGTCTACTGGGCTTTCAAAGCGTCCCGAATCTCGATCAGCAGATCGACCTCGCTCGGGCCCTTTGGCGCCTCGGGCTCCGGTTCGACCGGCGTCTCCGCGGCCTCCTTGATGCGGTTCACGGCCTTGACCAGCATGAACACGACCCAGGCGATGATCAGGAAATTGATCACCGCCATAATGAAAGCGCCATAGGCGAAGATCGACGCCCCGGTCTCACGCGCGGTTTCCAGGCTGGCCCCGGCGGCGACCTCGCCCGACAGAACCGCGTAGTTGTTGGTGAAATCGACCCCGCCGGTGAAGAGACCGATGATCGGGTTGATCAGATCACCGACAAGTGAGGTGACAATGGCCGTGAAGGCGGCGCCAATGATGATGCCGACCGCCATGTCCATGACGTTTCCCTTCGCAATGAAGGCCTTGAATTCATTTAGCATTTCTTGCTCTCACACTTTTGGTTCCGATTTGCGGCGACCCCGCCGGGTTCCCGCGCGCAGGCGATAGCACAAAAACACACATACGTGAGGGGTTTCAGAGCGTTCCGCGCGCCTTACGTCAGACCAAACGAAACAGAGACCGAGAGACGCGATCATGGATACCCTGACCATTACACCACAGCACTTCCCAATCATGGACCGCTGGGCGCCGACCCGGCCTGACGTGATCCAGCTCTACAGCTTTCCGACGCCGAACGGCGTCAAGGCGTCCATCGCGCTTGAAGAGCTCGGCCTCGACTATGAGCCGCACAAGGTGACCCTCGCCGATGCGGACGTGAAAAGCCCCGAGTTCCTGTCGCTCAATCCGAACAACAAGATCCCGGCGATCATCGACCCGAACGGACCCGACGGCGCGCCGGTCCAGCTGTTCGAGTCGGGCGCGATCCTGATCTACCTCGCGGAGAAGACCGGCAGGCTGATGCCCGAGGGCGCTGGGAAGTACGAGGTGATCAAATGGCTGATGTTCCAGATGGGCGGCGTCGGGCCGATGTTCGGCCAGCTCGGTTATTTCTCCAAATTCGCGGGCGCCCAGATCGAAGACCCCCGCCCGCGCGAGCGCTATACCAACGAGGCCAAGCGTCTCTTGAACGTTCTCGAAGGCCAGCTGGCGGATCGGGACTGGCTGGCGGGCGAATACTCCATCGCCGACATCGCTACGGCGCCCTGGCTCCGCGGCCTCGAGTTCTATGGCGTCAAAGAGGCAGTTGGCTGGAACGACCTCAAGAACGTTCCGGCCTTTCTCGACCGGTTCCTTGAGCGTCCCGCCGTCCAGCGGGGGCTCAACATCCCGTCCCGCGACTGACGGCTACTCAGCCGCAGCGCTCTGTGCGGGGGGCAAGCCTCCCGTAAGGACATAGCGCAGGATATCCGCGACCTGGCCCGGCTCTCGCGCGACAGCGAGGGCCGCGCCGTGCACTTCTTTCAGCGGATGGTCGTGCTCGGGCGGCGAGAGGACAATAAGCGATTTTCCAAGCGCCGCTGCCATGCCGGCATCAAACGCCGCGTTCCACTGGCGGTACTTTTCGCCGAACCGAACCACCACGACATCCGCCTTCTCGATCCCCAGCCGCGTGCGGATCGCGTTGACCTTTGCGCCCTTGTGATCGTGCCAGAACTTATTCGGCTCCGCGCCCAGTATCGCCACGCCGCAATCGTCCGAGGCGTCATGGTCAGTGACGGGGCTGGCAAACGTCACGTCCAGACCTTGGCAGGCCGCGAGAATCTGCTCGCGCCAGTCGGTGTGGATCTCGCCAGAGAGGTATACGCTAAGTGTCATGCCGGTCTCCTTTCCGAGGTGAGATAGCGGAAAACCGGGTCGATCCAAATGACCGGCCCGGACTATACGCATCGTTCAGCCGCGAAGAACTCCGCCGGTGGCCTTGCCAACCTTCGCGACCACGGCCTGCGCGACCGCGTCGATCTCAGCATCGGTCAGCGTTTTCTCGCGGGGCTGAATGCGGACCGTAATGGCGATGGACTTCTTGCCGTCGCCCAGCGCGCCGCCGATGAATTCGTCGAAAACGCGGACCTCCTCGATCAGCACTTTGTCGGCGCCCTGCGCGGCGTTGACCACGTTCACGGCCTCGACGCCCGCGTCCAGTACAAAGGCGAAGTCCCGCTCCACCGCCTGCAGGTCACTGATGTCGAGCGCACCACGCGAAGCGCCGGCCTTGCGCGGTTCCGGGATCTCGGCGGGCCAGACGGTGAAGCCCACGGCAGGGCCTTTGACGTCCATCGCCTTAAGGATCTTCGGATGGATCTCACCGAAGACGGCCAGCGTTTTCTTCGGCCCGAGCGCGACACGCCCCGACCGGCCCGGGTGCCAACACTCGGCGGTATCGCGGAAGATTTGCGCCTTGGCAGGAGCGCCCAGTGCGGCGAGCACCGCTTCGGCGTCGGCCTTGGCGTCGTAGAGCGTCACGTCGCGGGCCGCGCCGTGGACGTCTTTCAGCGCCGTGCGCCCAATCAGGAGGCCGGTCACCAGAGTATACTGCTCCTCCGGCTCCCCGCCGTGGAAGGCCGCGCCGACCTCGAAGAGCGCGAGATCGCTGAAACCACGCGCCTGATTGCGGGCGGCGGCCTGCAAGAGACCTGGCAGGAGCGCCGGGCGCATGTGGCTCATCTCAGACGAGATCGGGTTGGCGACGCGCGTGGCATCGGTGCCGCCGCCAAAGAGCGCGGCGGAAGCCTGATCGATGAAGCTGTAGGTCACGCATTCGTTGTAGCCGAGCGCAGCCGCGGTGCGCCGCGCCGCCTGCTCGCGCCTCTGATTGGTCGTCAGGATCGGGCGCGGCACGCCCACCTGCGCGCGGGCCATCGGCTTTGGCTCGAGGTTGGTGAGGGATGCGATGCGCGCGACCTCCTCAACCAAGTCCGCCTCGCCGAGAATGTCAGGCCGCCAGGACGGCGGGCGGTACCATTTGTGGACCGCGCCCTGATTGCCCATCTCGGTGGTCTTAGCCTCGTCCACGGTGAAGCCGAGCCTTTCCAGCGTCTCCCGCTGGGTCGCCGCTGGAATGTCCATGCCAACGAGCGAGGAGCAACGGTCAGTGTCGAGCCGGAAGGACAGCTCGGTTTTCGTCGCCGCACCCGCGCTGACCACCTCGCCGGGTTCGCCGCCGCAGAGGTCGAGCACCATCTGTGTCGCGAGCTCAAGCCCGGGCAGGGTGAATTCGGGGTCCACACCGCGTTCGAAGCGGTATTTCGCGTCGGAGTTGATCTTCAGCGCCCGCGCTGTACGGGCGATGGTCACCGGGTCCCAATAGGCCGACTCGAGGAAAACGTTGACCGTGTCTTCGGTCACGCCGGAGTCCTCGCCACCCATGACGCCGGCGATGGATTCAGGCGCGCGACCGCCCGAGATGATCATCATGCCGGGCGCGAAAGTGTAGGTCTTCTCATCGAGAGCGAGCAGCTCCTCGCCCCCTTTCGCCCGATGCACGCGAAGGTCGCCATGCGTCTTGTCGGCGTCGAAGACGTGGAGCGGGCGGTTCCGGTCATAGGTGAAGAAGTTGGTGATATCGACAAGCGCCGAGATGGGGCGGAGGCCGATTGCCTTCAGCCGCTTCTGGAGCCACTCCGGCGACGGCCCGTTTTTCACGCCCCGGATCAGGCGCCCAGTGAAATGCGGCGCCCCGTCGAGCGTGTCATCGTCTATGGTCACATTGATCGGGCTTGGGAAAGCGCCTGGAACCGGCGCGATCGGCTTTTCAATCTTCGTGCCGACGCCACGCGCCGCGAGGTCGCGGGCAATACCCTCAACGCCCAGCGCGTCCTGTCGGTTGGGCGTGATCGCGATCTCGATCACCGGGTCGATCTTGTCGGGCTGGTTGGCGGCGAGCCAGTCGGTGAAGCTTTCGCCCACCGCGCCTGACGGCAGCTCGATGATGCCATCATGCTCGTCGCTGAGCTCCATCTCGCGTTCCGAGCACATCATCCCGTGGCTTTCGACGCCCCGGATCTTGCCGACCTGAATGGTCGTGTCGATACCGGGGATGTAGGTGCCGGGGTGCGCGATCACGACCGTGATTCCCTCCCGCGCGTTCGGCGCGCCGCAAATGATCTGCTTCTCGCCCTGATCGGTTTCGACCTGACAGACGCGAAGCCGGTCGGCGTCGGGGTGCTTCTCGGCCTTGAGAACCTTGCCGAGCGTGAAACCCCGGAGCTTTTCGGATGGATTCACGACCTCCTCGACCTCGAGCCCGAGGTCGGTGAGGGTCTCGGCGATCTCGTCCACGCCGGCGGTGGTGTCGAGATGCTCTTTGAGCCAGGAGAGGGTGAATTTCATGACATGTCACCTCGCAACATGGCGTCCACGCCTACGAGCATGGACTTGAGGAAGAAGAGAGCCGGGGTGATCGGCGTGAGCACAATCACCCGGTTGAAACAGCGGACCTGCCTGATCGCCTCGATCTGCACGCAGACGGACGAAAGCGTTGGGCGCGACGCGTCCGGCATCCGGGAACGATCCATGAGGGCGACGAGGCGCAGGAGGGAGGAGACTGATTTCATTTCTCAGACTTGTTCAATAGGACGCGACACTGCATGGCGGCGTCATAGCCCACCATGAAGCGTCGGCACGCTCAGCGCGCTGAACCCGTAGTGCCTCAACCACCGCAAATCGCTGTCAAAGAACGCTCTGAGATCCGGAATCCCGTATTTCAGCATCGCCATCCGGTCGATCCCCATGCCAAAGGCGAAGCCCTGCCAGTCGTCGGGGTCGATGCCGCCAGCGCGGATCACGTTCGGATGGACCATGCCTGAGCCAAGGACTTCGAGCCAGCCTTCGCCCTCGCCAACCTTCACGGTGCCGCCTTCCCATGAGCACTGGATGTCGACCTCGGCCGAGGGCTCCGTGAACGGGAAGTGCGAGGCGCGGAAGCGGGTTTTCACCGAGGTGCCGAAGAAGACCGAGAAGAACTCCTCGAGCACCCATTTCAGGTTCGCCATCGAGATGTCGCGGTCGATCGCCAGCCCCTCAACCTGATGAAACATCGGCGTGTGGGTCTGGTCGTAGTCGGCGCGATAGACGCGGCCCGGCGCGATCACGCGGATTGGCGCGCCGTGCTTCTGCATCGCGCGGATCTGCACCGGCGAGGTGTGGGTTCTGAGCACGTGCGGCAAACGGTTATCGCCTTCGTCGCGGTGCATGTAGAACGTGTCCATCTCACCCCGCGCCGGGTGGTGGTCGGGTATGTTGAGGGCGTCGAAGTTGAACCAGTCGTCCTCGATCTGCGGGCCCTCGGCGACAGAGAAGCCCATGTCGGCGAGGATGGCTGTGACCTCCTCCGTCACCTGGCTGACCGGGTGGATCGTGCCCTGACGGCGCGGCTGACCAGGGAGCGTGACGTCGAGCCATTCGGACTTGAGCCGCTCATCAAGCGCGGTGTCCGCCAGCGCCTCCTTCTTGGCGGCGAGCGCCGCGTTGATCTCGTCCTTCAGCGCGTTGAGCTTAGGGCCGGCGACCTGTCGCTCTTCGGGCGTCATCTTGCCCAGCTCGCGCATCTTCAGGCTGACCTCGCCCTTCTTGCCAACGGCGGCCACGCGCAGGTCCTCCAGCACGGTCTCATCGGCGGCATCGCCGATGGCGGTCAGGTATTTCTGCCTCAGATCGTCCATTCGGACCCCCTTGGAATTGTCCCCGCCCTGCTATCCATCGGGCGGTCTAAGCGCAAGAAGCCGCGAGACCTCGAAAGGTCCGCGGCTTCCCAAAACTGTCCCTCGATGAGAGGTGTTACGCGAGCGCGGCCTTCGCCTTATCGACGATGGCTCCAAACGCTTCGGGCTCGTGCACGGCGAGATCGGCGAGGACCTTGCGGTCAACCTCGATCCCGGCCAGCGACAGGCCGTTGATGAAGCGCGAATAGGTCAGCGCCTCGTCATGCGAGCGAACAGCGGCGTTGATCCGCTGGATCCAGAGCGCGCGGAAGTTACGCTTGCGATTCTTCCGGTCGCGGGTCGCGTACTGATTGGCCTTGTCGACTGCTTGACGGGCGACCTTGAAGGTGTTCTTGCGGCGGCCGTAGTAGCCCTTCGCGGCGTCGGTGACCTTCTTGTGACGGGCGTGGGTGACCGTGCCCCCTTTAACTCGTGCCATGTCTCAGTCTCCTCAGCGATCGTAGGGCATGTAGCGCTTGGCGAGCTTCTGATCGGGCTCACTCATCACGGTGGTGCCGCGAGCAGTGCGAATGAATTTGTTAGTTCGCTTGATCATGCCGTGGCGCTTGCCGGCCTGGGCGCTGATCACTTTGCCGGTCGCAGAGACCTTGAAGCGCTTCTTCGCGCTCGACTTCGTCTTCATCTTGGGCATTTCCATCTCCTTCGTAACAGACGGTTCATAAGCCCGCTCGGCATGCCACTTTGGCCGGCGGACCCGTCGGAGCGCGTCGGATATATGGATCCGGTCAGTCTGGCAAGTGGGAATTCAGCCGCCGGAGAGCACGCGCATGAAGAGCGACGGTATCTCCTGAATGCTGTAGCCAACGGGGTTCTTGGCGTTCGCGTAAAGGATCAACCCGCCGCCCACCACGACGGCGAAGGCGGCACCTCTTAGCGGGCGGCCATGCGCGAAGGCGCCGAGGATGGCAGGAAAGGCCAAAGAAAGCACGACGATGCCGACTACGAGTATGACGTCGGTATTCATTTGAACCTCCGTCCCCCCGGCTGAAACGCTATTCGGGGTCGGAGGGCAGAATCAAGCGCTCATCACAAGGCGCCACGCGGAGGATATTGGTTGTGCCGGATTTGCCGAAGGGAACGCCGGCGGTGACGACAAGCTGATCGTGCGGATCGGCGAAGCCTTCCGACTGGGTGGCGCGGGCGGCGTTGATAACCGCCGTTTTGAAGCGGTCGACGTCGCCGGTCTTCACGCAATGCAGTCCCCAACTCAGGCTCAGCCGTCGAGCTGCTGTGATTTGGGAGGTCATCGCGATGATAGGCACCTTGGGGCGCTCGCGGGCGACCAGGAGCGCCGTCTTGCCGCTTTCGGTGTAGCAGCAGATGACCTTGATATCGGCGGTCTCAGCGATCTCGCGCGCGGCGGAGACGATGCCGTCGGCGACCGATTGCTTCGGTCCGCCCCGGCTGGCCGCCGAGACCTCGAGGTAGGTCGGGTCGCTCTCGACCTCCTGCGCGACGGCGTGCATCGTGTTGACCGCCTCAATCGGGTAGCTGCCCGCGGCGCTTTCGGCGGAAAGCATGACCGCGTCGGTCCCCTCATAGATCGCCGCCGCCACGTCCGAGACCTCGGCGCGGGTCGGCACCGGGCTTTCGATCATCGATTCGAGCATCTGCGTGGCCACGATTACAGGCTTCGCCGCCGCGCGGCACTTGCGCACCAGACGCTTCTGGATTGGGGGCACATTCTGCACCGGCAGCTCCACGCCCAAATCGCCCCGCGCCACCATGATCCCGTCGGAGACGGCGAGGATGTCATCGAAGGCTTTGACCGCCGCCGGCTTTTCGATCTTCGAGAGGATCGCGGCGCGCCCTTGCGCCAGCTCGCGCGCCTCAGCCACGTCGGCCGAGCGCTGAACGAAAGACAGCGCCAGCCAGTCGACGCCCAGGCGGCAGACGAATTCCAGGTCCTTGCGGTCCTTCTCGGAAAGCGCGGCGACCGGCAGGACGACATCCGGCACATTGACGCCCTTGCGGTTCGAGATAACGCCGCCGACCAGAACTTCGCAGTCGGCGAAGTCCGGGCCGCAATCCTTGACCTTCAGCCGGATCTTGCCGTCGTTCACCAAGAGATGCGCGCCGGGCTCCAGCGCCTCGAAGATCTCCGCATGCGGGAGCGAGACGCGGGTCGCATCACCGGGACCGCCGTCAAGATCGAGCCGGAAGTCCTGTCCGACCTCCAGATCCGCATCCCCGCTTTCGAATTCGCCCACGCGCAGTTTCGGGCCCTGCAGGTCGGCGAGAATGCCGATCGGGCGTCCAGTGTCGCGCTCGACCTCGCGGATGATCCTGTGCCGCTCGCCGATCTCAGCGTGCTTGCCATGGCTCATGTTCAATCGGAACACGTCGGCGCCCGCTTCGAAGAGCCCGCGAATCGTCTCGTAGTCGCTTGAGGCGGGTCCCAGCGTGGCAACGACTTTTACATTGCGAAGGCGGCGCATCGGCCCTGTCCCCCATGTCATCCCGGTCGGCTTGGGACCCTATTGCCGTAAATGTTAGCGCGTGACAACTGGCGCTTTCCCGCCGGTGCGGATAGAGACGGCGGATGGAGAACGTCACACGCGAGATGGCCTGGGCGCCCGTCCATGTTCTGGGCGAGGACCGGTCGTCGCGCTGGCTGATCATCTGCGATCACGCAACGAACCGCGTGCCCGATTGGGTTGCGGGCGGGGATTTGGGGATCAGCCCCGAGGACATGGCGCGGCACATCGCCTTCGACGTGGGGGCCTCAGGCGTGGCCATCCGGCTGGCCGAGCGGTTGTCGGCGCCGGTCGTTCTCTCGAACTTCTCGCGGCTCGTCATCGACCCGAACCGGGGCGAGGACGACCCGACCCTGCTCATGCGGCTCTATGACGGGACAATCATTCCGGCGAACCGCCACGCGGGGGAGGAGGAACGCGAACTGCGCCTGAACCGCTGTTACCGGCCCTACCACGACGCCGTCGCCAGAATGGCCGCGCGACGGAGCGACACGGCGATCATCTCGGTTCATTCGTTCACACGGCAGTTTCGCGGCCGTCAGCATCGGCCCTGGCATACGGGACTGCTCTATGGCGAGGACGAGCGGCTCTCCTTACCGCTTTTGCATCTCTTGCGGCAGGAGCCGGGTCTGATCGTCGGTGCGAACGAGCCCTATTCGGGTCGGCTCAAGGGCGACACGATGGACCGGCACGCGATTGAAACCGGGCGGCAGAACACTTTGATCGAGGTGAGAAACGACCTAATCGCGGATGACGCCGGTCAGGTCGCCTGGGCGGATCGCTTCGCGCGGCTCTTGCCCGAGGCGTTGGAGATGGCGGAAGCCTGAGGAGGACAGATGGACGACCAGACGCGACTTGAGCTTGAGGCGGCGGCCTTCCGGCGGCTTAAAAGGCATCTGATGGAAGAGCGGCTCGACGTGCAGAACATCGACATGATGAATCTCGCCGGGTTCTGCCGGAACTGCCTGAGCCGCTGGTATCAAGAGGCGGCGGCGGAGCGCGGCATCGACATGTCGAAGGAAGAAGGCCGCGAGGCGTTCTACGGCATGCCCTACGACGACTGGAAAGCGCGGTATCAGACCGAGGCGACCGAAGAGCAGAAGACGGCCTTTGCCAAGAGCCACGGCTGACGGCTCACGCGAGCCGCGAAGTTATGCGGGGCGGGCGCGGATAGCTGAACTCGAACCGCGCGATAAGATCGGCGAGCGGCGCCGGCCGGGCGATATGATAGCCTTGGAGCCGGTCGCAGCCTAGACTGGCGAGAATTTCCGAATGCGCCTGCGTCTCAACGCCCTCGGCAGTGACGCCGATATTCAGGGCGTGCCCGATATCGACGATGGAGCGCACCAGCCTACGGGACCGCTTGTCCGACACGATCGGCGCGACCAGCCGCCGGTCGATCTTCAGGCGGTCTGGCGAGATTTTTTGCAGCGCCACGATTGACGCCCGCCCGGAGCCGAAGTCATCAACCTCGATGGTCACCCCCGCGTCGCGGATCGCGTCGAGCTGCATGAGAAAGGCCTCCTCCCCCTCGTCGAGATAGATGGTCTCCAGCAGCTCGAACGCCACCGGACCGCTGTAGGCGGAGGCCGCTTTGGCAGCTTTCAGGATGTTCGGCCCCATTACGCGGCTTTGCCCCACGTTCAGGGCGAGGCCCGGCGAGTCGCCGTAGGGAAAGGCGCCTTGGCACTCGTCCAGGGCCTTATCGAAGATCATACCGTCAATCAGGTGCAGGACGTTCAACTCCTCAGCCGCGCTCAAGAACGCATCGGGTCCTAAAATCCCGCGTGTAGGGTGGCGCCAGCGAGCCAGCGCCTTGAGCACAACGACGCGGTCGGAGCCTGCGTCGAGCTGGGGCTGAAAGAACGGCACGAACTCCGATTTCTCCAATCCCCTCAGGATATCGTCTGAGAGAACCTTCTGCGCCCGCATCCTGTCGGCATCGTCCTGCTCGAAACAGGCGACCCGCGCCCGGCCGCGATCTTTTGCCTTGTAAAGGGCGATATCGGCGTCGGTGAGGAGGTCGTCGAAGTTCGAGAGTGGCGTCCGCGCCACCCCGACGCTCGCCCCGATCCGCAGCTCTTTCCCCCGAAACGGCACCGGGCGCGCCAGATCAGCGACGATCCTTTCGGCCAGACGCTCCGGCCCGACGTCGCCCAGCCGGCAGCGCGTCAGAACGATGAATTCGTCGCCGCCGATCCGGGCGACCAGCTCGGCCTCCTCCGCCACGCGTTTGAGACGGCCCGCGACGTGGATCAAAACGTGATCCCCGGCGGCATGACCCATGGTGTCGTTGATGTGCTTGAACCGGTCGAAGTCGATCTGGAGCGCGGCCACCCCTTCGTCCCAACCCGTCTCCTGCCGCGCGAGCGCCGTCAGGCGTTCGGTCAGAAGGCGCCGGTTCGGCATGCCGGTCAGATCGTCGTGAAGCGCCTGCTGCCGGATGTCGTCGTTGGCCAGCTCCAATTGCGCCGCGTAGTTCTCAAGCTTGGCGCGCTGGCGTTCCAATTCGGTCACGTCCATCGTCAGGACAAGGGTGTCGCCATTCGGCGCCGAATGGCTGTTGGCATTAAAGACCCGCCCATCGGTGTACTCGGTGCGGTGGCGGATCGGTCCGGCGCGGAGTTCGGCGATGGCCTGCCGGCGCCATGCCTCCTCCCGCCCGATCGCATCGACGAATTGCCCGCCTCGCGACGCCTCGCTGAGAACGTCTTCGACGGGGGTGCCGACCGCGACCTCCCCGTCGCGGCCCAGAAGCCTGGGGGCGAAGGCGCTGTTGCAGGTGACGAGCCGGAACTCCTTGTCCCAGATCGCGACCGGATCAGGCATGGCGTTGATGGCGTTGAGCAAGCGCGCCTGCGCCGCTATCGCCTCATCAAGCAGCGCGGCGTTCTCGGCGACGGCCTTCTCAGCCCTGCGCTCTCGAGTTTTCAAAGCCGTCAGGTCCCGGTAGATCGCGGCCGAGAATCTTCCCCGGCTCTCGTTGCTGACAGCCGCCGCAACCGACATGCTGACCCAGATCGCACTACCGTCCTTGTGTCTGGCATAGGCTTCGGCGTTGAAGACCATGTCGCCGCTGTCAAAACGGTCCTTCGCGACTTCAATTATTTCATCAAGCGGGTCCGGATGGAGTGTCGCCTGTGGGGCCTTGCCCAGGATCTCTTCTTCCGAATAGCCGAACAAACAAGTGAAGGCCGGATTGATCCACACGATCCGGGCGTACTCATCCTCCCACTTTCGGAAGCTCACTCCGATGGCGTCGCCCGACAGGTACGCGAAGTTCTGTAGGAAATCATCAAGGGTCATCTGGGCCTGGCACGTCGTACGGGCGCCGTGCCTAACGAACCCGGATTGATTGCCGGTTAACCCACCGACGCCTCTAGATGGCCGATTTCATACTTTCGTCGAGATAGATCTCCCGCAGCCGGGTTGCGACCGGACCGGGGGCGCCGTCTCCGAGAGGCGTCTCGTCGATCTCCACCACGGGCATCACGAAGGCGGATGCCGAGGTGATGAAAGCTTCGTCCGCCGACTTGGCCTCGTCGATGGTGAAGGCGCGCTCTTCCACCTCCATCTGCGCCTCGCGGGCGAAGCGCAACACGGCCGCGCGCGTAATCCCGTGCAGGATTTCGTTGGACAGGTGCCGCGTGACGATCTTGCCGTCCTTGACGATGTAGGCGTTGTTCGACGTCCCCTCGGTTACATGAGCGTCTTCGATCATCCAGGCGTCGTCCTTCCCTGCCGCCATCGCCATCATCTTGCCCATCGATGGATAGAGGAGCTGAACCGTCTTAATGTCGCGCCGTGACCAGCGCAGATCGGGAACGGAGATGATCTTCACACCCTTGGCCGCCGCCGGGCTGTTCGCGATCGACTTCGCCTGGGTGAACAGGACCAGTGTTGACGGCACCTCATCCGGGTTCGGGAAGACGAAGTCACGGTCGCCTTCGGAACCGCGCGTGATCTGCAGATAGATCGTACCCTCGACAAGTTCGTTGCGGTCAAGCAGCTCCCGATGGATCGCCAGAAGCTCATCCGTCGTCACGGGCGCCGCCATGCCAAGCTCGTCCAGCGAGCGTTTCAGCCGGGTCGCGTGCCCCTCGAAGTCAATGAGCTTGCCGTCGAGCACGCTCGTCACCTCGTAGACGCCATCGGCGAAGAGGAACCCGCGGTCGAAGACCGAGACCCTGGCCTCCTCTTCGGGCACGTAGTCTCCGTTGACATAGACGATGCGTGACATGGCGCTGTCCTTTCCTGTTCGCGCATGACGTGCCGCGCGACCGGCGGGAGGTCAAGGCCGTCGTGCCGTCTAACCCCAAAGCCTCGCGTCGGGCGGGTGCAGACCGCTTTCGTCGTAGGTCAATGCGGGCGAGCGATCCTCTGAGAGCAAAAGCGGACCATCCAGGTCGACGAACTCGGCGTCCTGCGCGACCAGAACAGCGGGCGCCATGGCGAGCGAGGTGCCGACCATGCAGCCGACCATGATCTTGTAGCCTTCCGCCCGCGCCGCGTCGCGGAGCGCGAGCGCTTCGGTCAGGCCGCCGGTCTTGTCGAGCTTGATGTTCACCACATCGTATTTGCCGCTGAGACCAGGGAGAGACGCGCGGTCATGGCAACTTTCGTCGGCGCAGACCGGCAGCGGGCGTTCCATTTCGGCCAGCAGATCGTCCTGACCGGCGGGCAGCGGTTGTTCGACGAGAAGGACGCCAAGCCGGACGAGATGCGGCGCGAGTTCGGAATAGACCTCCGCCGTCCAGCCCTCGTTCGCATCGACAATGATCGGGGTGTCCGGCGCGCCCTCGCGCACCTCCTCAAGCCGCGCCATATCTGCCTCACCACCGAGCTTGATCTTCAGAAGCGGTCTTCCCGCGTTCTTCGCCGCGGCGCTCCGCATCTCGTCAGGTGCGGCGAGCGAGAGCGTGAAGGCCGTTTGGACCGGCCGCGGGGCCGGCTCAGAGGCCAGGTCCCAGAACCGGCGCCCTGCGCTCTTCGCCTCAAGATCCCAAAGGGCGCAATCCACAGCGTTTCGCGCTGCGCCTGGCGGGAGAGCGTTTTGAAGCTTGGTTCTCGAGATTTCATCGGGGAGATCGCCAATCTGGTCGATCACGCTGTCGATCGATTCGCCATACCGCGCATAGGGCACGCACTCGCCCCATCCTCGCTGGCTTTGCTGCTGCACCTCTGCGGTCACCACCTCCGCCCGGTCGCGCGAGCCGCGTGAGATCGTGAAGGTCTCTCGCAGGAGGAAGCTCTCGGTTTTGGCGCTGATCGTCATGGTTGACGGTGAGCCTTGCTAGGAAATGGACTGAAGCGCGTCGACCAGCCGTCCCGCCCCATGACGGAACGGATCGACGGTCGGCAGCTGCATGCGCGCCTCAATCTCATCGCAGACCTGCCGCGCCTCCGCGTCATTAAGCGCTTTCGTGTTGACCGAAACGCCCGCGATCACGGCTGACGGGTTGGCGATCCGGGCGAGCGGCAGGGCCATGTCGCGAAGCGACTCGAGGCTTGGGATGCCAAAATCCGGCAACCCGCGCATATGTGTCCGGGTCGGCTCATGCGCGAGGATCAGCGCGTCTGGTTGGCCGCCGTGGATCAATGCCATGGTCACGCCGGAAAAGGAGACATGCCAAAGGCTCCCCTGCCCCTCGATATGGTCCCAATGGTCCTCGTCACTGTCGGGTGTCAGCCATTCCACGGCACCGGCCATGAAGTCGGCGACCACGGCGTCCAGCGGGATGCCCTGCCCGGTGATCAGAATGCCCGTTTGCCCTGTCGGTCGGAAGCTTGATTTCATGCCCCGCGACCGCATCTCGGCGTCCATGGCGAGCCCGGTGTACATCTTACCGACCGAGCAGTCGGTACCCACCGCCAGAACGCGCTTGCCCCGACGCCTCTTCCCGTTCGCAATCGGGAAGTTCTCACCGGGCTCGCGCACGTCGTGGAGTTGGCGGCCATAGGCCTTTGCGGCAGCGACAATGCGAGGCTCTTCCCGCAGGAGGTTGTGGAGGCCGCTGGCGATGTCGTAGCCGATCTCCAGCGCTTCGCTCAGAACGTCGAGCCAAGCCTCCGAAATAACGCCGCCCCGGTTCGCAACGCCGATGACGAGCGTTCGGGCGCCTTTCTCGTAAGCCTCGGCAAGCGACATGTCGGTCGCGCCGACGTCGGCGTTGCAGCCTTCCATGCGAAGCTGGCCGACAACGTTCTCCGGCCGCCAGTCCTGAATGCCCTGCGCGACTTTGGCGGCAAGCTGGTCCGGCGCGTCGCCGAGAAACAGAAGGTAGGGTGTGCGAATCATGTGGGCCCCCGATTGGTTCAACGGAGTATCCGCGTTCCAATGCGAAACCGTTTGCGAATTCTCGCGTTCAGGCCGTCTACGCAGGACAGAATTGCGCGACTTGCAAGAATTGTCGCAAATTCTTCTCCAAGCGCCTGCCTTGCCGGCACAGTCTTGTTGGATCGCGACCGACAGGTTTGCTGCAAGTGCGAAAGCCCTTGCATGCCGCACCGCAACATTCTACCCAGCCGACACCTGATATGCGAAAGAAAGTTGCGTCATGTCCTTCCGCGTCCAACCCGCCGCCCCGGCCCGTCCGAACCGTTGCCAGCTCTTCGGCCCCGGATCACGGCCTGCCATTTTCGAGAAGATGGCGGCAGGCGCGGCGGACGTTATCAACCTGGATCTCGAGGACTCCGTCGCGCCGGACGATAAGGCCGAGGCGAGGGCGAACATCATCGCGGCGACCCATGATATTGACTGGGGCGGCAAGTACCTATCCGTACGGATCAACGGGCTCGACACGCCCCACTGGTACCGCGATGTGGTGGACGTTCTGGAGAGCGCCTCCGACAGCCTCGCCCAAATCATGATCCCGAAGGTGGGGAGCGCCGCCGATGTCTACGCCGTCGACGCATTGGTCACGGCAGTGGAGGCGGCGAAAGGCCGGACCCGTCCGATCTCGTTAGAGGTCATCATTGAGACCGCCGCGGGCATCGCGCATGTCGAAGAGATTGCCGCGTCCTCCCCACGCCTTCAGGCGATGAGCCTGGGCGCGGCCGACTTCGCGGCGTCAATGGGCATGCAGACGACCGGCATCGGCGGCACGCAGGAAAACTATTATATGCACCGGGACGGCGAGAAGTACTGGTCCGATCCGTGGCATTGGGCGCAGGCCGCCATCGTCGCCGCCTGCCGAACGCATGGCGTCCTGCCGGTCGACGGGCCCTTCGGCGACTTCTCAGACGACGAGGGCTTCCGCGCGCAGGCCAGGCGGTCGGCGACTCTTGGCATGGTCGGGAAATGGGCCATTCACCCAAAGCAGGTGGCGCTTGCGAACGAGGTATTCACGCCGTCCGACGAGGCGGTGTCGGAGGCGCGGGAGATTCTCGCGGCCATGGATGAGGCGCAGAAATCCGGCGCGGGCGCGGCGGTCTACAAGGGTCGGCTGGTCGACATCGCGAGCGTGCGGCAGGCGGAGGTGATCGTTCGTCAGGCCGAGATGATTGAGGCTGGCTAGGCCGCCAGCCCCTTCGCGCCAATATTCAGGAACTTCTTCCGGCGCTCGCGCACGACATCATCGCGCGAAAGCCCTTTGAGCTTGGAAACCATGTCCTGAATGCAGGCGCCGACCGCGTCGATCGTACCGTCCCGATCCCGTTGAGCGCCCCCGATCGGCTCGGCAATGATCCGGTCAATGACCCCGAGTTTGTGAAGATCCTGCGCAGTCAGCCGGAGCGCTTCGGCAGCCTCGCGCATCTTCTCGGCATCCTTCCAAAGGATGGACGCGCAGCCTTCAGGCGAGATGACGGAGTAGATGGAGTGCTCGAGCATCGCCACGCGATTAGCCGTGGCGAAGGCAACGGCTCCGCCGGATCCGCCCTCTCCAATGATCACCGAAACCAGCGGCACGCCGATCTTCAGACAGGTCTCTGTTGAGCGCGCGATGGCCTCGGACTGCCCCCGTTCCTCAGCGCCCTTGCCAGGGTAGGCGCCGGGCGTGTCGACCAGTGTGACGACGGGCACATTGAATCGGTCGGCCAGTTGCATCAGGCGGATCGCCTTCCGATACCCTTCGGGCCTGGCCATGCCGAAATTGCGCTCGATCCGGCTTTGGGTGTCGTCGCCCTTCTCATGCCCGATGACCATGACGGGATCCCCGTCTAGGCGCGCGAGCCCCCCCATGATCGCGTGATCGTCCGCGAAGTTCCGGTCGCCGGCCAAGGGCGTGTACTCGGTGAAAAGGCGCTCGATATAGTCACCGCAATGCGGTCGGTCCGGGTGGCGGGCGACCTGGCATTTCCGCCAAGGCGTCAGATCCTTGTAGAGGTCTCGCAGCAGCTGCTCGGCCTTCTTGTCGAGCGCCGAAGCCTCCTTTTCGACATCCATCTCCGCATTTGCGCGGCCCATGGCCCGAAGCTCTTCCGCCTTGCCTTCGATTTCGGCCAGCGGCTTCTCGAATTCGAGATAGTTCTGCATGTCGCCTCACAGAATGTTGCGGCCTATATGGCCCCGCCGCCTTTCCGGCGCAAGCGCCGCTGGTTCAGGCCGCAATTGCGGTCAGCAAGTTGATCGTCGCGGGAATCTCTGTGCCTTCGGGCATCTCATACTGCGCGAGGTCGCCCGCAATCGCCCCGGCGATGGCCGCGCGATCGCCCTCGGTGCCGCCGAAATGCGAGATGATCCGGCTTGCGGAGCCGAGCCGCGTCATCAAATCGGCGACGCTCGCCGCGCTACCGCGGTGACTGAGCCGCGCGGCCACCTCCCGTCCTTCGACATTCTGCAACCCGCCCGCCCGAAGACGTGCTACGGCGAGGTCGAGATCGCTCAATCCCATCGGCCCTGGCGTGTTTGGCGGAACGGCGGGCGGCGCGCCGAGCCGCTCTGAGGCCCGGTCGCGCGGAACGGTCCAATAAGGATTGCGGGTGGCGGGCGCCCAGGCGGCGAAGACAATCCTACCGCCCGGCCTCAAGGCGCGGGCGATGTTCGCGAAGGCCCCTTCCGGATTGGCGAAGAACATCACACCAAACCGCGAGACGGCCAGGTCGAAGCCGGTCTCGGGCCATTCGGCGCTCTCGGCATCGGCTAGGTGCACGCCCATCTGGGGCAGGTTGGCGCCTCGCTCCGCCGCGCGCTGGAGCAGGGGCTCGGAGATATCGCTCGCTAGAACGCGGCCCTCCGGCCCGACAGCCTCGGCCGCCATGAGGGAGAGCGCGCCAGTGCCGCAGCCGATGTCGATCACCCGAGCTCCCTTAACCGGATTGCCCTCCTCGATCACCAGCCGCGCGACGTCCTCCAGCAGATGATCCATCTCCTCTTCCCGCGCGATCCAGCTCTGGCCCGAAGGCCCGGACCAGTAGTCGGCGGAGTCACGGTTCGGTTGATCGGCCATCTTCATCCTACCTGATCCAAAGGCTCTCGTAGGGCTTCATTGCGATGTTCCCATCGACCAGTCTCAAGGGCGCATCAGACAGCGCGTCATGGAAGCCCTCGGCGCCTTGCAACAACACCCAACTGCCCGGCAAGGCCAATTCGTTCTCTGTGAAGTTGAACGCGCAGAGAAGCGGGCCTGTCGGCGCCTCATGAACGAACGTCAAGAGCCCCGGATGCGGAGACCGCAAGATGCGGAGCGGATAGGCGGCATGGAGCTCCGGGGTGGCGCGGCGCCTCTCAAGAATGAGGCGCACTCCGTGAAACACACGCGCCTCGGGCGAACCATCGTCCTTCCTGCCGACCCGCGCCACCGTCTCCCAGTCCATGGCCGGGCGATGGATCCACCGGCTGTCATGGCGCTTGTCAGGATCGTCGCGGTAGCTCTCGTCGTTCAACGTGGCGATCTCGTCGCCCATGTAGATCAGGGGAATGCCGCTGAAGCCCGCGATCAGCGCGTGCCCCATGATGATGCGCTCGACCGCCCGGTCAATCGCCACCTTGTCCCCAGTCTCGATCGCGCGCTCCAGACCCGCCAGAGAGGCGAGACTGCCGGACATGCGCTTGTCTCCGGTCTCGGGATTGAAGCCGAAAAGCTCCCCGCGCGCGAAACTGCCGGGAAAAAGGCCCTCGTAGAAATCTGAGAGGAAGGCCCGGTGCGCCGTATCCGACAGCCCGACCGCCTCGGCGTCGGCCTTGGTTATCGCCCAGCCGATATCGTCGTGGCAGCGAATGTAGTTGGCGTATGTCGCGTTGGTCAGAACCTCCGGGAAATGGGAGTTCATGACATGGGTCATCATGCCCGTGTCGCGCGAGGCGAGCGAGGACCAGAACTGGACCATAAGCGAGTTGTGATAGGCGAGGTTGCCTTCCTTGCCGTCGTGCCGGCCGCGACCGAGGTAGGGCAGCATCTCCGCGGGGCCCACTATCGCCTCCTCGAGATGCAAGACCGCGGGGCAGACGATGCGGGACACGGCGCGCAGGGCCTGGAGGATCATGTGCACCTCCGGCTCGGACTGGCAGCGGGTGCCAAGCCGCTTCCACATGAAGGCGACGGCGTCGAGACGGAGGACGTCCACGCCTTTGTTCGCGAGGAAAAGCATCACCTCGGCGATCTCGAGAAACACCTTCGGATTGGCCCAGTTCAGGTCCCATTGGTGGGTGTTGAACGAGGTCCAGACCCATTTCTTCATAGTCTTGTCGAAGGTGAAGTTGCCCGGCGCGGTGTCCGGGAACACCTCGTGCAGGGTCTCCTCGTATTGGTCGGGCAGCTTGCGGTCGTCGAAGAGAAGGTAGTAGTCGCGCTTCTCCGCGTCGCCCTTCCGGGCGGCTTCGGCCCAAGCGTGCTCCTTGGCGGTGTGGTTTAGAACCAGATCGATGCAGATCGAGATGCCGCGCGACCGGAAAGCGGCCGCGACTCCCTCGAAATCGGCCATCGTGCCGTAGCCGGGATTGATCGCGCGGTAGTCCATGACCGAATAGCCGCCGTCGCTGTCACCGGGGCGCGGCTTCAGGCAGGGCATGAAATGCACGTAGGTCACCCCGAGGCTTTCGAGATAGTCCAGCTTTTCAAGGACGCCTTTCAGGTCGCCGGCGAACCGGTCAATGTAGAATACGTAGCCGATCATCTCGGGGCGCTGGAACCAATCCGGCGACAGGTCGCGGCGCATGTCGAGCCATTTCAGATCCTCGGGCCGGTCCGCCCATGCCTTGGCCATGACCCCCGCCAGCGCCTCGCAAAAGGCCGCGTAACTTGGCAGCTGGCCGTAGAGCGCATCGAGCATGTCGAAGAGATCCGACCGCGACCTCTCAAAGCGCAGCTCAAAGAGCTTCTTGTCGTGTTCTGACTGGGGCATTCAGGCTCTAATCACTTGGGAATGCGATGAGCTAACGCGCTCGGGGCCTTCTGTCCATTCACGCGCCGGAACGCCCGCCACTCTTGGCCTCTTCAAGAAGCCTGTCCGAAGCCGTCTCGACTTCGCGTTCCAGTCTTGCCATGAACTCCGCTATGGGCAGCCCCGGCGGGATCGGGTCGAGGAACTCGACGACCGCCGTTCCCGGGCGGCGCAGAACGCCACGCTTCGGCCAGAAATACCCGACATTCGCCGCAACGGGCGCGCAGGGTTGGCCAAGCTGTTCGTAGAGAACGCCCGAACCGACCTTGTAAGGTCTTTTGTCCTCCGGCGCGACGCGCGTACCCTGCGGATAGATGATCAACTGCCCCGCATCCATGCGGCCCTTTTCGACATCGTCTTTCATCTGCGCGATGGCCGCGCCGCGCTTACCCCGGTTGACGGGCACACAGCCGATCCGCAGCGCGTACTGGCCGAGAAGCGGGGCGTACATGAGTTCGCGCTTCATGATGAAACGGCCGCGGGGGACCGCGCCGAAGATCAGAATGATGTCCAGAAAGGACTGGTGCTTGGCGGCGATGATCATTTCGCCGGTGGGCGGCCGGCCGCGCACTTCGGTCCTGAGACCCACCATCCACGCCGCCGCCCAGCGCACGAAGCGGCACCAGGCGTGACAGGCGCGGAACGCCCAATCGCGGGAGAATAGGGCGAAAGGGAAGAAGGCGATCGCATAGACGAGCATCACGACGTAGATCGTGGCGTTGAAAACTAGGGAGCGGATGTATTGAACGGCGCTCATCAAGAGAGCTCCTTAAGGCGCCGGAAGGCGGCGTAGCGTGTCGCCATGTAGGAAATCCCGCCGCCGGCAAGGGGAACGAGCGCGGGCCACAGCCATCCGGCGCCCGCGAAGCGCAGGTCGATGAAGCCTCCGCCGCCGGGCATCAGCACCACGACGATCATCCCTGCGATGCTGCCGGTCACCGCGCCGCCGATCGTGCGAAGCGTGAAACGGCGTACGAAAATGCGCGTTATGAAGACGTCCTTCGCGCCGACCAGCCGGAGGACGCCGATGATCTGCCGGTTCGCCGAAAGCGAGGCGCTGGCGGCCAGCGCCACCATCGCGGCCCCGATCGCGGCGATTAGAACAAGGCTGACGCCTGCGACCGACGACATCCGATCCGCCGCACGGACCATCGGCAGACGCCAGCGGGCATGGTCGTCATAGACGGCGCCCGGGGCCTCGCCCTGAAGACGCCGGCGCAAGCCTTCGATGTCCGGCCCGTCGCCTTCGAGCGTCAGGTCGAAGAGAACCGGCAAGCGCAATCCCTCGAGCGCCGCGTCCGTGCCGAACCAGGGCGCGAGAAGAGCGCGCTGCTCGTCTTCGGTGAGCTGCCGGGCGCCGACAACCCCTGGCGTTTGCGCCGCAATAGTCATGACCGCGTCGATCTGATCTTGCAGCGTCTCGGCAGGCGCGCTCAGCCGTATCGTGGCCTTGTCGCCGAGCGCGGCGCCCCAATCATCGGCGACCCGGCTCGCGCTCATCGAAATCGCGCCAATGAAAACGGCGAGGAACGCCATCGCCGCCGCCGAAAGCACCGTGAGGGAAGCCGTGAAACCGGACGGCGGAACGATGCGCTCCACCCGCGAGTCGGAGCGGTCCAACAACCCGCCAATCAAAGATCCGCCCCCGAAAGCTCGATCCCGCGCTCCCGAATGCGCAGCACCCGCGCAGGCGCCCGGGTTTTGGCCTGACGGATCAGGGACAAGTCGTGGGTCGCACAGATCACGGTCTTGCCCGACTTGTTCAGCTCGACCAGAAGATCAAGGATTTTCAACGACATCTCCCAGTCCACATTACCAGTCGGCTCGTCCGCGAGGATGAGGTCGGGCGAGAGAATGACCGCCCGCGCCAGGGCGGCGCGCTGCTTCTCTCCGCCCGACAATTCCGGCGGGCGCCTGTCACGGTGCCGCGAGAGCCCGACCCAGGCCAGAAGCTGGGACATGTTATCGTCCACGTCCCGGATGTCGACGCCGGTCGCCGTGGCGGGCAGCAGGACGTTCTCGGAGACCGAGAGATGATCGACAAACCGGCAGTCCTGGTGCACGACGCCGATCTTGCGGCGCATGTCCGCCACCTCGTCTCGACCGAGCCGCTCGGTTTCCTTACCGAAGAGCTGGACCTCGCCCGCTTCAGGCGCCATTTCCAGGTAGCAGAGCTTGAGCAGTGTCGTCTTGCCGGCGCCCGACGGCCCGGTGACGAAGTGGAAACTGCCAGCGGGCAGGCTGAGGGAGACGCCGTCGAACAACGCCCGGTCCCCGAACCGCACACTTACGCTGTCGAACTCTACCACCTGCCGTCCCTTCGCTCGCGCTGCGCTTTTGCCTCACACGCGGCGCCCATGCAACGGCGTGGCTTTGAGTTTGCCAAGGAAACTGCTAAGAGCGAACCAAGCAGGCTCGAAGGCGACGGGAGATCGCCCGCTGGGGCAAGACCAGGGCAAGGATACGAATGATGCGGCTGATTTGTCCCAACTGCAGCGCCCAATACGAAATCGACGCTGGCATGATCCCCGATGAGGGGCGCGACGTTCAGTGCTCGAATTGCGGGCACACCTGGTTCGAATTGCCGCCCCCCGCCGAGGGGCTGAACGTCGAAGCGCAGGAAGCGCTTCCGGAAGCGGTGGAAGAGCCTGAGCCAAGCGCCGAGGTTCAGCCCAAGCCTGTCAGGCCGCAGCCGCCGGCGAAGGCCAGAGAAGAGGCGGAAGAGGCGCCGGAGGATGACTGGGATTGGCCGGAAACCAGGCCAATCGAACCAATCGAGCCGCCAGATGAGCCGGAGCTTGAGCCGGCTGCGGCAGCTGAGGAGCCCGAGACCCAAGAGAGCCAAGAACCTGAACCGGAACCGGCGGCCGACGAAGCGCCCGAACCCGAGGCGGAAGCGCCGAGCGCGGTGCAGCCCAAGCGGCCGGCGGATGTGGCGGCCCTGGACGTGTTGCGCGAGGAGGCGGCGCGAGAGCTTGAGAAACGCCGGGAAGAGTCGCCCGCGGCGGTGGAAACCCAAACCGATATGGCGCTCGAGGATCCCAAAGACAGGGACACGCCGTCCCGGGCCCTGCGGGCGCGGATGGCGCGGCTGCGCGGAGAAGAGGACGAAGAAGAGGAAGCGCCGACCGAACAGGATTATCAGGCGCCTCGCCGCGACCTTCTCCCGGATATCGAAGAAATCAACTCCAGCCTGCGGCCGTCCGATGTCGCGACCGGCGCGATGTCGGAAGAGGAGATGGTCGAGTACCGAAAGGGATTTCGAGCCGGCTTTGTCCTGACCGTCGGGGCTGCCGCCTTGATGGTGGTTTGCTATGCTTGGGGGCCGCTCATCGCCTCGGTCTTCCCGGCCGCCGAACCGGCGCTCATCAGCTACGTCGACTGGGCGAACGCCGCGCGTGACGCGATTGGTGGAGCGATTGGAGGCGGCTGAGCCTCTTTAAGTTTCGCGTTCAGAACCGCTCAAGCAGTCTTTTTAGGTAGTCGAGCTCCTCGTCTGGCCGTTCCTGCTCGCCCGAGCGACGCCGGATCTCGTCCAGAAGCTCCCGGGCACGGCGATAAACGTCATCCCCCTGCAGAAGCTGCTCGTCCGTGCCGACACGGCCGTTCTCGCCGGCCTCCCGTCCTAGCGGATCGCGGCCGCCCAAGGGATCGTTCCTCCCCAGTGCTTCGCCCTGCTGCCCGCCTTGCTGGTTTTGCTGCTGCTCGGCCATTTGCTCGGCCAACTCGCGCATGCCGTCGCGTAGTGCCTCCATGGCCTCCGCCTGGTTGTCCAGCGCGCCGGCGAAATCATCCTGCCGGAGCGCGTCTTCGGCGTCGTCCATGGCCTCGCCCGCTCTTCCCAGCGACTCGCGGGCCGCGTCGCCCTCGGGCGTGCCCGCACCGGGCAGGTTCTGCCGCTGGCGGTTCAGTTCCTGGCGCAAGGCCCGCTGCCGGTCGGCAAGACTGCCCTCGAGTCCGCCGCCGTTTTCCGCCTGCCCTGGCTGCTCGCCACCCTGCTGCTCGCCACCCTGACCCTGGCCCTCTTGGCCGTGCTGCTCGCCCCTGCCCTGATTGCCTTCGCGGCCCTCGTTTTGCTGGCTTTCGCCCGCCTGCGCGTTCGGGTTGAACTGCTCCTGCAGATCCCGGAACGCCTCGTCGCTCAGACCCTGCTGCTGGCGCAAGGTCTCAGCCAGACCTTCCATGGCCTGCTCGCCGGGGCTTTGCTGGCCTTGCTGGCCGCGGGCGACCTGCATGTTCTCCATCATCTGGCGCAGCTGGTCGAGAAGCTGCTGGGCCTCGGCCATCCGGCCCTGCTCCATCAGCTCCTGCAGCCGGTCGAGCATGTCCTGAAGCTGGTCTCCGGTGATCTCCTGCCGCTCACCCTGGTTCTCGGCCTGTTGCTGCTGCTGGTCCTGATCGCCCTGCTGTTCAGCCAGCTGGCGCATGTAGTCCTGCATGGCCTCGCGCAGCTCTTGCATGAGCTCGGCGATCTCCTCATCCGTCGCGCCGTTTTCAATCGCCTCGGACAGGCGGTCCTGCGCCCGCTGAAGCCGCGCGAGCGCGTCGCTGAGATCACCCTCCTCGATCTCGATCGCCAGATCCCACAAGACATCCGCAAGCTCCGCCACGGCCTCGTCGGTCAGCTTGTCGAGCGAGATGCGCGTCTCAAGCCGGCGGGTCGCGAAGCGGAGCTTCATGTACACGGTTTCCGAGCGGAAGACATCCTCCGGCCGATGCGAAACCGCGCGCAGAACCTTGGCCACGCGCGGCGCGTTGCCCCGGTTCCACAGCAGATCCCGCCGCTGCTCGGCCACCGATTTGGCAAGCGGGTCGAAAAACCGGCGACCCGGCAAGTCGGCAAACTGCGGGGCGGAGAGGCCCGTCTGGCCCGCCGCGTCCTCAGCGGTCAGCGTGGAGGACACGGGGAGGTTGGCCCAGGGATGCTTGCTGAAGTCCTCGATCACGGTATCAGTGAAGTCGGAACGGTCGCCGGATATCGTCATCGGTAGGTCGATGACGATCGGTTCTCGCGGCTCCGGATCAACGGTCAGCCCATAAAGTCGCTCGACCTCGCCCAGATCGAGCGTGATCTCCATCTGGCCCGCCACTACGCCGTAGTCATCCTCAGCCGCGAAGGGCGCCTCCATAACGCCCCCCTCGCCTTGGGCGATCGCGCCGTCGAATTCGATCTCGGGAATGTCGTCTGCTTCGGCCGTGATCTCCCAGCTTTGGCCGTTCGGGCCTTCGATTCCGATATCGCCGTCCAAGGCTACGTCGAATGTCTGTATGGGGTCGGTCGCAGGCGGGATATTCTCCGTTCGGCCGGAGACTGTCTCGCTCAAGGCAAGCGCGCCGATCTCTCCATAGAAACGGATGGTGACGCGGCTGCCTTCGGGAACCGAGAACCCGCCGGCGTCAATGTCGTTCAGGTATAGGCTAGGCCGCCCGGTGTAGAGCGGCGGCTCGACCCAACCCTCCCAGGCGGGTCCCGCTGCCAACGGCTGCCCGCCCGGCGCGGCGTCCGTCACCGTCGCTACCTGCACGACGGAGCCGAAGATTGCCGCCACCGCGAAGAAGGTCAGCGCCACATAGCGGAGCGCGAAGGGGTCGCGCGATGAAAGCCGCAAATTCGGTTGCGGCGCGCGAGCGGCGTCGAGCCGCTCGGCCATGCGCTCGACGTGGGCGATCCAGACAGCTTCCGATGCGGCGTCGCCCGCCCCGATCGCTTGCGTGTCCGAGACCGCCGCGATCGGACGGCCGGGAAGCGTGCGGTCGAGCCGGTCGAAAACCTCAGCTTCCGTCGGGCGCTTGAATCTCAAGACGCCCCAGACGCCGCTCCAAACCGCGCCCAAGGCCGCAAGCACGCCCAGACCCCAGACCGCTTCGAGCGGAAGCATGTCCTGGAAACCGAGCATCAGCGCCGCCAGTGCGGCCAGAAGGACAGACGCGACCGGCCAGAAAGCGCGGACGGCCCGTTCCGACAGCATTCCGGCATAGGTCAGCCGGAGCGGCCATTTCAGCCGTTTCCACGCCCCTGCCGGTAGATCGCGCCTTTGGGTCATGCGCCTCACGAAAAGACGGCGGATCCGGGTTATGCCGGATCCTCGAGCCAGTGGGGGATGGTATCGCGATTTATGATCTCGTCAAAGGTCGGACGCGCCCGAATGACGGCGAATTGATGCTGATTCACCAGGACTTCAGGAATCATTGGTCGTGTATTGTATTCCGACGCCATGACCGCCCCGTAGGCGCCCGCGGACCGGAAGGCGACCAGATCGCCCGCCGCCAGCTCGGGCATCGGGCGGTTTCGCGTGAACGTGTCGCCGGTTTCGCAAACCGGGCCAACAATATCAAAGGGTTGGAGCTCGGCGCCTGGCGTGGCCTCATTGACCGGAACGATGTCATGCCAGGCGCCGTACATCGCGGGCCGGATCAGGTCGTTCATCGCGGCATCGAGGATCAGAAAATCCCTTCCCTCGCCCGATTTCACGTAAATCACTTCGGAAACCAGAATGCCGGCATTGCCCGCGATCAGTCGGCCCGGCTCGATCTCGATCTCGCAACCAAGATCGCCGACGGTCCGCTTGATCACTTCGCCGTATTCCGTGGGGAGCGGCGGCGCGGCGTTGCTGCGCTCATATGGGATGCCCAGACCGCCGCCCAGATCGAGCCGGCGAATGCCGTGCCCCTCGGCGCGAAGCGCTCGCGTCAAGTCGGCGACCTTGGCGTAGGCCAACTCGAAGGGTTCCAATTCGGTGAGCTGGCTTCCGATATGGACGTCGATGCCGACAACCTCCAGCCCCGGAAGCCCGGCTGCCTCGGCATAGACCTCGCGCGCCCGGCTGATCGGGATGCCGAACTTGTTCTCTGACTTGCCGGTCGAGATCTTCTCGTGCGTCCGGGCGTCAACATCCGGGTTCACGCGCACCGTAATTGGCGCTGTCTTGCCCAGCCTTGAAGCGACATCCGAAAGGCGGCGGAGTTCGGGTTCGCTCTCCACGTTGAACTGGCGGACGCCGCCTTCCAGAGCGGTCTCCATCTCTTCTACCGTCTTGCCGACGCCCGAGAACACGATCCGCTCGCCGGGGAACCCGGCGGCGATAGCGCGGCGGTACTCCCCTCCGGAGACCACGTCCACCCCGGCGCCAAGCCGCGCCATCAATGCCAGCACCGCCTGATTGGAGTTCGCCTTCATCGCGTAGCAGACGAGGTGATCGAGACCCGAGAGAGCCTCGTCGAACAGCGTGTAGTGACGGGTCAGCGTGGCCGTGGAATAGACATAGAACGGCGTGCCCACCTCCGCCGCGATTTCGGGGATGGGAACGTCTTCGGCGTGCAGAACACCTTTCTGGTAAAGGAAATGGTCCATCCGGGGCCTCTCCAAGTCGGCGCGTCTTATCAGAGTGAGGGTCTGACGCAAGCGAACGCGCCGCGCCCGTTGAGGCGAGAAGTCGGGATCAGGTCAACCTAGCGCCTCGTTGCAGCGCATGCAGACGCCCGGATGCGCGTGAAGGCCGACATCCGGCAGGATCTTCCAGCATCGCTGGCATTTCGCGCCTTCCGCCTTCTCGAACACGACGCCGACGCCTTCGACTTCAGGCAGCCGGAAGGCCTCCGCCGGGATTGGATCGTTGGTAAGGACCACGGCCGAAGTTATGCAAACATCCTCGAAGGGCACGCTTTTCAGCATGTCGAGCACTTCTTTGTCGCGCACATGGACCACCGGCGCCGCCTCAAGGCTCGCGCCGATCACCTTGTCCTGACGCTGGATCTCCAACGCGGCGGTCACAACGCGGCGAACCTGACGGATCGCGGCCCATTTCGCCGCGAGCGGCTCGTCCAGCCAGTCGCGTGGGGTGTCGGGCATGTCCTGAAGGTGGACCGAGCTGTCATCCTCCGGGAACCTCTCGAGCCAGACCTCTTCCATCGTGAAGACGAGCATAGGCGCAAGCCAGGTGGTCAGACGGTGGAACAGGATGTCGAGCACGGTTCGCGCTGCTCGACGCCTCAGGCTCTCCGCGTCATCGCAATAAAGCGCGTCCTTCCGGATGTCGAAATAGACCGATGAGAGATCGACGGTCGCGAAGTTGAAGAGCAGCTGGAACACGCCCTGGAAATCGTACTTCGCATAGCCAGTCCGCACCTTGTGATCCAGTTCGGCCAACCGATGCAGCACCCAGCGCTCGAGTTCCGGCATCTCTGACGGATCGACACGTTCTTCGTCGCTAAAATCGGCAAGGTTCCCGAGAATGAACCGCAACGTGTTCCTCAGGCGGCGGTAGCTGTCGGCCACGCCTTTTAGGATCTCCGGTCCGATCCGGTGATCATGCACGTAGTCAGTCTGGGCCACCCACAGACGCAGAATGTCGGCGCCGTACTGCTTCACCACCTCTTCCGGGACGATGGTGTTGCCGAGCGACTTCGACATCTTCATGCCCTTCTCATCGAGCGTGAAAGCATGGGTGACGACCGCCCGATAAGGCGCGCGGCCCTTTGTGCCGCAGGCTTGCAGCATCGAGGAATGGAACCATCCCCGATGCTGGTCGGTCCCTTCAAGATAAACGTCGGCGATCCCGTCCTCGGTCCCGTCTTCCCGGTCGCGGAGGACGAAGGCGTGGGTCGAGCCGGAATCGAACCACACGTCGAGGATGTCAAAGACCTGCTCGTAGTCCTCGGGGTTGGCGTCATTGCCCAGGAACCGCTCCTTGGCGCCGGGTTTGTACCAGGCGTCGGCGCCCTCGGCCTCGAATGCGTCGAGCACCCGCTGGTTGACGGCCTCGTTCCTCAGGAGGAAATCGGCATCCGTGGGCAGACCGCCCCTCTTGACGAAACAGGTAAGCGGAACACCCCAGGCGCGCTGACGCGAGAGCACCCAGTCCGGCCGGGCCTCCATCATCGAATAGAGACGGTTGCGCCCGGTCTTCGGCGTCCATTCGACATTGTCGATTTCGGTCAGCGCCCGCTTGCGGATCGTCGTTCCGAACTGGTCCTGACCGTCGCCAACCGGCTTGTCGATTGCGGCGAACCATTGCGGCGTGTTGCGATAGATGACCGGCGCCTTCGACCGCCAGCTATGCGGGTAGCTGTGCTTGATCTTGCCGCGGGCGAGAAGGCCTCCGGTTTCGACCATTTTGTCAATTATGGCCTTGTTCGCGTCACCTTCGCCGCCCTTGCGGGACAGGATGTAGGTACCGCCAAAGAAAGGCAGATCCTCACGAAACGAGCCGTCGTCCTTCACGTTGTAGGTGATAACCTGATCCAGCATGCCGAGGTCGCGGTAGAGCTCGTACTCCTCCATCCCGTGAGACGGGGCGCAGTGGACAAAGCCGGTCCCCTCCTCGTCCGTCACGAAATCGGCGGCGCGGAAATCGCGGATGTCGTCCCATTCGCCTCTCGCGCCCTCGGTCCCGTGCAACGGGTGCTTGACGCCGGAGATCGCAGTGGGATCAACGTCGCGCAAACGGCGGTACATGCCGTCGTCCAGACGCGCGCGGCCCATCACATCGGCAGCAAGTTTGTCGGCGATGATGTAGCGATCGCCGATCCGCGCCCAGCATTCCTCAGGCCGTCCAGTAACCTCGTAGAGCCCGTAGGAGATATCCTTGCCAAAGACCACGGCTTTGTTCGACGGCAGGGTCCACGGGGTCGTGGTCCAGATCACGACAAAGGCGCCGTCGAGGTCGCGATTTTCTCCATCCGATACAGCATCGACACGGAACTTCACCCAAACCGTGAAGCTCTCCTTGTCATGGTACTCGACCTCGGCTTCCGCCAGCGCGGTCTTTTCAATCGGTGACCACATCACCGGCTTGGAGCCCTGATAGAGCGTGCCGTTCATCAAGAACTTCTGGAACTCCTCGGCAATCACGCGCTCGGCGTGGAAGTCCATGGTCAGGTAGGGGTTCGCCCAGTTCCCGGTCACGCCGAGGCGCTGGAACTCGCTCCTCTGGATGTCGACCCATTTCGCGGCGAAGGCGCGGCACTCCTGACGGAAATCGACGACGTCGATCTCGTCCTTGTTCCGCCCCTTGGCGCGATACTGCTCCTCGATTTTCCACTCGATCGGCAAGCCGTGGCAGTCCCAGCCAGGCACATACCGCGCATCGTGGCCCATCATCTGCCGCGAGCGCACGACCATATCCTTTAGGATCTTGTTCAGCCCGTGCCCGATGTGAAGGTTCCCGTTCGCATAAGGCGGTCCGTCATGGAGCGTGAAGGGCTCGCGGCCCTCTTTCTCGCGAAGCTTGTCATAGACGCCGATCCGCTCCCATCGCGCCAGCCACTCCGGCTCGCGTTTGGGCAATCCGGCGCGCATCGGGAAGTCGGTCTGCGGAAGGTTCAGCGTGTCTTTGTAGTCGGGCGTATCGGCACACATGGCGGCTGGCGTCCTTAAATCGTCAATTCTGTCGGAAGGGGGCGGCGGAGAAGCTCAACGCCTGAAACCCGGCGGCTCATTCTCTCAGAGCGCCGGGCCTGTAATTCGAATGATGATTGCGCGCGTGCGGATCATGCGCGGGCTTATAGGCAAGGCCGGGACAGGCGGCAAGGCGCGTTTCGTCAAACCCGGAACAGCGTGCCGACCAGGTAGGCGATGGTCGCGGCGGCGCCGCCAATCGCCAGCGTCTCCAACCCCGACCGCCACCAGGGCGCGAGAGACCATTGCGCCTTGAAGGCGCCGACACCGAAGAACACGCATGCCGTCATGACAATCGCCCAGTTGAAAGCGCCGGATATACCGAAAAGATAGGGCACCAGCGGCACCATCCCGGCGGCCAGAAATGCCAGAAACGTCGCCATGGCGGCCCGCATGGGATGCGGATCGAGCGGCGAGACACCGTATTCATCGACGAGCATCATGTCGATCCAGGCGCGTTTATCCCGCGCGATGGCATCTGTCGCCTGTTCGAGCAGGTCGCCGTCGAGGCCCTTCTGCCGCAAGATCTCGCGCAATTCCGCCCGCTCGCCTTCCGGCGCTTCGCGGATGTGCTTCTCCTCGATCGAGCGAAGCCGGTTGACGTCATCGAGCTCGGCCTTGGTCCCAGAGTAGTTGCCGGCGGCCATCGAGAACCCGTCGGCGAGAACGTTAGCAATGCCGAGGATCAGAATGATCCGGGTGGAGAGATCCGCGCCGACAACGCCCGCCACAATGGCGAAGGTCGTGACCGCGCCGTCGATCGCGCCGTAAACCAGGTCCCGCAAGATCGACTTCTGCGAAGTCCCGCCAATCCGCGACGCGATGTCTTCCGGGCCGTGCCCGTGCTCAAGGTCCGTGTCTTGCATGAAGACATCGGTATCGGGGCAAACGCGTCCGCGCTTTGCGACGGATCAAGACGCCTGGCTGTCGAGGTATTCCCAGACCTTGGACATCACGACCGAACCCTCGCCCACGGCCGAGGCCACCCGCTTGACCGACCCCGCCCGAACATCGCCGACCGCGAAGATGCCGGGTTCCGAGGTCTCATAGTTCGATTGTCCGCCCGCGGCAGGCCCGGTGATCACGAACCCTTTGTTGTCCAGCTTGACGATGCCTGAAAGCCAGCTCGTATTGGGCGCCGCGCCAACCATGACAAAGACGGCGCGTGTATTGACGGTCCAATCCTCGCCATTCAGCTTGTCACGGATCGTGACCTGTTCGAGCGCGTCCGCGCCATCAACGCTGACCATCTCGGTGTTGTAGTGAATGGTGATCGAGGGGTCCTGCTCCAGCCGACTGAGCAGGTAATCCGACATGGACGCCGCAAGGGAAGGCCCCCGCACCAGCACATGCACATGTCGGGCGCTTCGGCAGAGGAACATGGCGGCCTGTCCGGCGGAATTGCCACCGCCGATGACCACGACCTCGCTCGCGCGGCAGTACCGCGCCTCCACATCGGTGGCCGCGTAGTAGATGCCCGCGCTTTCAAACTCTTCCAGCCGCTCGATGGGCAGGCGCCGGTACTGAACGCCAGTCGCGACGATGATGGAGCGCGCGCAAACCTCCTTGCCGTCATCAAGGGTAACGCAGAAAACGCCGTCCTCACGCCGCTCAAGCGCTTGCGCCCGGTTCGGAACGGCGAAGCGGGTGCCGAATTTCATCGCCTGAACCTCGCCCCGCCAGCAGAGATCGGCGCCGGAGATGCCGGTTGGGAACCCCATGTAGTTCTCGATACGGCTGGAGGTGCCCGCCTGACCGCCGATCGCCAGGTCTTCGAGCACCAGCGCCGTGAGTCCCTCAGCCCCCGCATAGACGCCCGCCGCCACGCCTGCGGGGCCGCCGCCGACGATCAGCACGTCGACGACTTCGTCTTCCCCCAACTCAAGCCCGAGACCCAGAAGCGAGGCGACCTTGGCGGGCGTTGGGTCCTCAACGACCTGATCGCGGCCAAAGATCACCGCCGGGCCGTGGCTGTTCAGGCTGCAAGTCTGCGCCAGATCATCGGCCTCGGCACTGCCGATGTCGATGGACTGGTAAGGAATTCGGTTGCGCGCCGCGAAGGACGCGATGCGCCGGACGTTCCGGTCCACGTCCGCGCCGATCAGTTTGAGCGACGTGTCGCTGTGCTCGATCAGCCGCCGGCGGCGCGCGGCGAAGACTGTGATGATGTGATCGCTCAACTCCGGCACGCGCGACATCAGGTCGAGCATGTCCTTTCGTGGAACCGCCAGAACGTGCGTCTCGCGGGCCGCGCGCATCGGAAGGGTCGTTCGGCTGCCGTTCAGGAAGGCGATCTCGCCCATGAACTGCGTCGGGCCCAGCGCGTTCGGCAAATGCCGCTCGCCTGTCCATGGGTCGAACACCTCGATCTCGCCATCCACGATATAGACGAATTCGTCCATAGCATCGCCGATATCGGCGACAATCTCGCCCTTTTGGTAGGTCACCTCCTTGGCGATGCGCCTGATCGCGCGGACGTGGGCGTCCGCTAGAGGGCGGCGGATCATGGTAGAGAGATCGGCGGCGAGCGATTCCATGGCGAGTTCCTTAGCTAGCTGTGACCGGTCAGCCGTCTTGTGAGCGATCAAATAGCCCGGTCAGGGCGCGTTGCACCAATCGTGTGACTCTTGGGCGTTTTCCGTCCGAAAACGGCAAGGGCCGGCAGACCTCCATCGCCGCGACGCCGACCCGCGCGGTCAATGCGCCGTTGACCAACCCCTCGCCGAACCGGCGCGAGATGCGGGATAGCAAGTGACCCCCACCGATGGACGACAGCAGATCGTCGCCCACGGCGACCGCGCCCGTAGCGACCAGATGGGTCAGAACGGCGCGGGTCAGGCGCCAGGTGCCGACCGTGCCCGACCGGCCGCCATAGATCTCGGCGATGCGGCGGATCATGCGAAGGTTCGCGGTCAGCGCCGCCGCGACATCCGCCAGAGCGAGCGGCACGAGCGCCGTGATCATCGCCACCTGCCGCGCCGCCGCCTCGACCTCGCGCGTCGCGCGGTCGTCTAGCGGGGCCAGAAGCGTGTCTTCTGCGAGCTCGAACAACCCGTCCGGGTCGAAGACATCCGATTTCCGCTCTCCCAGCCGGGCCAGACCCCAACGGGCGTCCTCCCGCCCGGCGTAGAGGCGCTCCATACGGGTAACGAGTGCGCGAGCCGACTTGAGATCGCTCTCGGCGGCGGCATTCGCGGCCTCATCGTGAAACCGCTCGATCTTCTGAAGCCGCGCTAGAGCCGCCGCCTCGCGCGCGATCAAAGCGACGCAGACCAGAACGAAGAGGGAGACCAGCGCGAGCGACACGTAGCCGAGCCATTGGTTGCGCTCCGCCAGACCCGCTACGAAATCCCAGGCGGCAACCGAGGCGAAGAAGACCAGAAGCGCGAAAAGCAGGCGCCAGAACCAGGACACGAGGCGCGACGGCTCTCGCGCCGCGAGCGCCGCGACGGATTGCATGGCCTGTCCGGTCGGGGCGCCTTCCGTCTCAGCAACAGGCGGCGCATCCGCCGGGCTTGGGCCGGGCTCGTCCAGTTCGATCAGAACGGGCCGTTCGCGTTCGCTCATTCCAACACCGCTTTCATCAGAGTTTGTCTCCAAACAGGATCTCCGCCGCGCGATCCAGCCGGATATGGGGCGGCCCCTCCCCGGATTTCAATGTCATCGGCTCGGGCGCGAAAGCCATGATCTCATAGTCGGCGTCGAGCCACGTCTCCGCGCCGTCACGGGCGGGCGAGAGAATCCTGGCCGGATCATCCGGCAATCGTCCGGGGTAGAAGGCGGCGCGACGACCGTCCTGCAACAAGCGTCCGCGCACCACGTCCAACTCGCGTCCGTCGCGCGAGATCGTGTCCTCGGTCGTCGCCCGAAGCGAGGCGATCGACTGCGCCACCGTACCCGCGCCGGCAAAATCGGCGCGCCCCTTCGCATCCGCGAGCAGCGCTTTGGTGATCGCGGTCAGGCTGGCGTGCTGATTGTGGTGAAGATGGTCGGCCTTGGTGGCGGCGAAGAGGATCTTCTCAACCCGCCGTCCCAGGAAGATCTGGCTGAGAAAGGCGTTCCGACCGGGCCGGAACGCGGCGAGCGTGTCGGCGAGCGCGATCCGCATGTCTTCGACGGCCTTGGGCCCGCTGTGGATCGCGCCCAGCACATCGACCAGCACAATCTGGCGGTCGATCCGGGCGAAGTGGTCGCGAAAGAACGGCTTCACGACCTGCCGCTTGTAGGCTTCAAACCGTCTGGAGAACTCCCGCGCGAGCGATCCGCGAGGGGCGGACAATGGCGGCAAGGGCGAGAACGTCAGTGCGGGCGATCCGGCAAGGTCCCCCGGCAAAAGAAACCGCCCGGGCGTGCAGTCAGAGTAACCCGCCTCTCGGGCGGCCTTAAGATACGCCGTGTAGGTCTTCGCAAGCGAAGCGGCGACCTCCTCGTTCAACCGTGAGTCGGCGTCTGTCTCGGAGAGTCGCTGCATGTAGGGTTCCGCCGCCTCGCGCGGCGCGGCGCGGGACAGAGCATGCGCCGACCAATCGTCGAAGGTCTGGTCGAGCAGCGCGAGATCCAGGAGCCACTCGCCGGGATAGTCGACAATGTCGATATGGATGGTTCGGGGACCGGAAACGCCGCCAAAGAGCCCAGACGGCTGAACCCTGAGCGACAGGCGGAGCTCGCTGATGCCCGTCGTGCCCTCCGGCCAGCGAGGCTCCGGCCCGGTGAGCGCCGCGAGATGCTCCTCGTAGGCGAAGCGCGGCACCGTGTCGTCGGGCTGCGGCTGCAGCCAGGCGGAGAGGATGCGCCCATCCGCCGCCGCACGTAGGCCCGGCATCCGGCCGCGGCTAATGAGGTTCGCGACCAGTGACGTGATGAAGACCGTCTTGCCCGAACGGCTTAAGCCGGTCACGCCCAGGCGGATAACCGGCTCGAAAAACGCCTCGCTCACTGTATTCACGGCGGTCTCGACGCCCCGCGTCAAGCCGTCGGCAAAATCGCCTAGTATCAATGGCCGCCCTTTCGCTTCCGGGAACATAAGCAGCCCGAAGGCCCGGCGCCAGATTGCCCGGCGCCTCCTTTGGGTTTAGGTGCGTGCCATGCCGCGCTTCGCTTTCAAGATCGAGTATGACGGCCGTCCGTTCGCAGGCTGGCAGCGGCAGGCCGACCAGCCGTCTGTGCAGGCTTCGGTCGAGAAGGCGCTCGCGCGGCTCGAGCCGGACGTGCCGTCGATTGCCGCCGCCGGGCGGACCGATGCGGGCGTTCACGCGCTCGGACAGGTCGCCCATGCCGATCTCGCGCGGGATTGGGAGCCGTTCCGGCTGTCCGAAGCGCTGAATCATCACCTGAAGCCGAAGCCCGTCGCGGTGGTCGCCTGCGCCAGTGTGGGCGAAGCGTGGCACGCTCGCTTTTCGGCGATCGAGCGGAGATACCTCTACCGGATAATCTGCCGAAGAGCGCCGCTCGTGCATGACGCCGGTCAGGCCTGGCGCGTACAGCGGCCCTTGGATGCAGAGGCCATGCGGGCGGGCGCACGGCACTTGTTTGGCACGCACGATTTCACGACCTTCCGCGCCTCCATCTGCCAGGCGAAGAGCCCCGTCAAAACCATGGACGAGATAAGTGTTGAGGAGATTGAATATCGTGGAGAGACCGAAATCCGGCTGGCCTTCCGCGCCCGCAGCTTCCTGCACAATCAGGTCAGATCCATCGTCGGCACGCTCGAGCGCGTCGGAGCAGCCGCCTGGCAGCCGGAAGAGGTCAAAAAAGCTCTCGAGGCGAAGGACCGCAGCGCCTGCGGCCCAGTAGCGCCGCCCGATGGTCTTTACCTTACGGGCGTTTCCTACGATCAGGAAGTCTTCTGAGGTCTGCCACAATTCGAGCGTTGCGCCTCATTTTCTCCACACCCCGCCCCGAAACCGCACCGAAAACACCCACAAGCCGTCGTTGCGACGCCCCGAATCCATGGCAGGTTGTATTCACTGGGTTAGAGGAGATGAGACGATGAGCCTCGAACTTGCGTTTTCCTTCGATCTGCTGCTTGCCAGCTTCCTAACCTGCGTTCTTCTGCGCGACGTCTTCGTGCTTGCCCTTCCCGATCGCATCGCCGGCCCGGGCGGCTGGCTTGTCGACACCCAGAAGTAGTTACGCCTACTCCCCCGGAACGGCGAACGTAAGATTCGCCCAAAGGCTCTCCCATAACGGCTGGTTGTTCGCGTGGGTTTGCGGAACAGACCGCAGAACGACAGCGTCGAGCATGTAGCGTTTGCCAGGCAACACCTGAATCGCGGCGCGTCCCGTCTCATCGGTCCGGGTCGTCGAGATCTCGACGCTGCCGTCCGAGGATTCCTGAAAGATCTCGATCTGCGCGTCAGGCCTCGGCTCGCCTTCAAATAGCAGCAGGACCTCCAAACCGTCCGCGGCGCCCCCAGTGTATGGGTTCTCAAGCGCGACCAACTCGGTCAGCAATCCGACCTGCCGGTCGGCGCCCTGGCTTGAGCCGACGCCGACAAGCGACTTGGCGTACCGCGAATAGATCTCTCTAAACCCTTCTTCAGGCCAGCCCCGGGCCAGGTGCTCATCCACCGCCCATGCCGCATCCTTGTGCCGCGCGAAACTCTCGAACTTTCGAAAGGCGCTCCACGTGAGAGACTGATTCGTCGTTTCATGCACCAAGACCAGTAAACCGTCGCCAGGCGCGGGCATTGTCAGCGCCGGCCTGTCGCCGATCCTGCCGGGAACGTCCTCAGTCCGGCCATCTAAGACGAAGTCGAACCGACGGAAGCGCGGCGGGAGGAACGTCTGAGGAGACCCCTTGAAGCCCTCGCCGACCCGCAGATCGGCGACGATCTCGTCGCCGGGAGAGACTACGAACGCCTCCGGGTCGATCCAGAACTCGTGGGCCTTTGCGGGCAAGGCGATACATGCCAATAAGGCGGTCAGTTTGAGGGATTGAAACATGGCTGCTGTCCGGTTTGCGCTTTGGTGGCTGAAAGTGATCTTCGTCGCGGTACTGTCAAGCGTCCTGGCATTCCACGCGGCGTCCGCGCACGAAGTCCAGCCGGCGGTTCTCGATCTTGCGATCGATGGCGATACCGCTGCGATCCGCCTCGACTGGACGATCGAGGCCGCTGTCGCGGAGATTGATCTTCAGGGGCTGGCGGATACAAACAACGCCGCGAACGCCGAGCGATACGACGCCGCCCGCGGTTTGGAGCCCGCAGATCTTGAGGCGGCGTTCCGGGAAGCCTGGCCGCGCTTACGGAGCAAGATCACCTTCCGCGCCGGAGAAACGGCCGTTGAACTGCGGATTGCAGAGATCAGCATCCCGCCGGTCGGGGACCCGGCACTCGCTCGCATCTCTAGGGTCACTTTCGCGGCCGATCTGCCGTCGGACGGGTCTCTGGTGGTTGTCGGCTGGACCGGCGATTTGGGGCCTTTGGTCGTGCGGCAGATCAATGTTGAAGCCGGTTATTCGGCCTTCCTGATGAATGGAACGCTTACCGACCCGATTCCGCGCGCGAGCGGCACCAGTCAAACCGCCAGCGAGGCCTTTGTCGATTATGTGGGAGTCGGGTTCGATCACATCGTGCCTAAGGGTCTGGATCACATCCTTTTCGTACTTGGGCTATTCTTCCTCTCCATCCGGCTGGGTGCGCTCCTTTGGCAGGTGACGGCGTTCACGCTCGCCCATACTGTCACGCTGGCTCTGGGCGCGCTCGATATCATCATAGTCTCGCCAGATATCGTCGAGCCGATCATCGCGGCCTCGATCGTCTATGTCGGCATAGAGAACTTGTTTTCGCGCGGAATGACGCCTTGGCGGCCCTTCGTGGTCTTCGGGTTTGGCCTTCTCCATGGCCTTGGATTCGCGAGCGTCCTTCAGGACTTCGGGCTTGGGGCCGAACATTTCGTGCCGAAGCTGATCGGCTTCAACGTCGGCGTCGAGATCGGCCAGCTCGCGGTGATTGCGGCGGCGTTCATTGCGCTGGGCGCGCTCTTCGGACGCTACGCGTGGTACAAGACCCGCGTCTCAGCGCCGGTCTCGATGGCGATCGCCTTGATCGCCACGTTCTGGGTTCTGGAACGCACGGGCGTCGTTGGGACCGACGGCGCCCTGGCCGTCTTCTCCATGCTCACGGAGGGCGGTCTTCCGGCGCTGACCACCACACTCGCGGGCATTGGCGCGGCCGTGGTACTGACCGGAGCGATTCTGACAACTGGTTCGGACAGTCTGCGCGATGCAGGCGGCTTCCTCACCTCCTTCGCGTTCTTCCTCGCCATCGTGGCGACATTTACCTCCGCCGCCTGGATTCTCGCCGCCGTCTTGACCTCCGCTTGGATCGTGGCGCTCCGCACACAGTCGCTTGGCGAACCTGAGGGCCGGATATGAAGTCTGCAATCGTCACAGGCGCCGCGCGGGGCATCGGGCTCGCGACCACAAAACTCTTCCTCGAGAAGGGCTGGCAGGTCGCGATGATCGACCGGGACGGGCCGGAGCTGTCCAAAGTCAGCGCCGCGCTCCAACATGTGCTGCCGGTGCATTGCGACGTGTCGGTGCCGTGTGAAGTAGACCAGATGATCGTCACCGTCCGCGACGGTTTCCCTTCGCTTCATGCGCTTGTGAACAACGCGGGCGTCGCCGATTTCGGCCCCATCGAGGAAACCAGCTTCGAGAGGTGGCGAACAGTCATGGAAACCAATCTGGACGGTCCGTTTCTTTGCGCGCAAGCTGCGATCCCGGCGCTTAAGGAAACGAGCGGCGCAATCGTGAACATCGCGTCCATTTCCGGCTTGCGGGCGTCCACCCTTCGGGTGGCCTATGGCACCTCCAAGGCCGCCGTTATTCAACTGACCAAGCAACAGGCCGCAGAGCTGGGCGAATACGGAATCCGCTCGAACTGTATCGCTCCCGGACCCGTCAGAACCAAGCTGGCGATGGCGGTCCACACGCAGGACATCATCGACGCCTATCACGACGCCATGCCGCTCGGCCGCTACGGATCAGAGCGTGAGATCGCCGAGGCGATTGTCTTTCTTTGTTCCGATGAAGCCAGCTACATCACAGGGCAGGTCATCGCCGCCGATGGCGGGTTCGAGGCGACGGGCATCGGCCTGCCCGCCCTCAGGACGTAAGTTCAGACCCACTTGGCGAGTGGCGGCAGACTCATCAGAACCGCGTTGGCGTCATGTCCGGTGGCCAGACCGAACTTGGTGCCCCGGTCATAGACCAGATTGTACTCGGCGTAGAGACCCCGGTGCACCAGCTGGGTTTCCTTGTCGGCATCAGTCCAAGGGGTTTTGCGGCGTTTTTCGACGACCGGGACAAAAGCCTTGAGGAAAGCGCGCCCCACGTCCTGGGTGAATGCGAAATCCCGCTCCCAATCGCCGGTATTCAGATCGTCGTAGAAGATCCCGCCAACCCCCCGTGCGCGGCCGCGGTGCGGCACAAAGAAGTATTCGTCCGCCCACTCCTTGAACCGGGGATAAATGTCTTCGCCATGGGGATCGCAATGCGCCTTCTGCACCGAATGAAAGAACGCCGTGTCCTCGTCGTATTCAATGCAAGGGTTCAGGTCCGACCCGCCGCCGAACCACCAGGCGTGCGGGGTCCAGAACATCCGCGTATTCATATGAACGGCAGGCGTATGCGGGTTCTGCATGTGCGCCACTAAGCTGATCCCCGACGCCCAGAAACGCGGATCCTCCGCCATGCCCGGGATGCCTTTCCGGGCCGCCATGGCTGCCTGCGCCTTGTCGCCCAGCTTGCCGTAGACGGTTGAGACATTGACACCGATCTTCTCAAATACGCGGCCCCCGCGCATGACGCTCATCAGGCCGCCGCCCGCGTCGCTGCCGTCGTCGGAGCCGCGTTTAGTTTCCGAGACCTCGAAACGGCCGGGCTCCATGTCGGAAAGAGGCCCGTCGGTCTGCGTGTCCTCTAGGTTCTCAAAGGCTGCGACGATCTCGTCCCGCAGACTGCGGAACCACGCGCTCGCCCGCGCCTTCCGGTCATCGAATTTTTCCGTCATGTCCCATTCCCCGTTTCAGGCACAACCTCGCATACGCGGCGGCGCAGGGAAACGGCTTTGCGGAAGATCAATGGTCTATCGGATGTTCGCCTCTAGTGCGCTGGCGCGTCCACTGCGTCGACCAAGGTCCGGCCCCCGTCCACCGTCAGGATTTGGCCGGTCATGAAGCCGGATCCGTCAGAGGCGAGAAACTGCGCCACATCCGCAAGCTCCGTCGGGGAGGCGATGCGGCTGAGTGGCGTCGAGCCGATGATCTCCTCGCGGAACTCCTCGTGCGCCTTGATCGCGCCCTTCAGCGAGGCGCTCATGACAGACCCAAGCGCGATAGCGTTCACCCGGATGCGGTGCGGGGCGAGAACCACGGCCATGGAGCGCGTAAGCTGATCGAGCGCCGCGGAACTCACCGAGTAGGCGAGCAGTTCGGGCTGCGCCCTACGCGCGGCGATGGACGAGAGGTTGATGATCGAGCCCACCGCCTCGGCCTCTTCGTCGCTGGCGGATTGCTTGATCATGCGTTTGGCGAACACCTGCGTGAGCCGCAACGAGGTCATCAGGTTCTGGTTGAGAAGCGCCGTCATGGCGTCGTCATCGGGGTTGAGCGGATCGGCGGTCACCATCTGGCGGGAGGCGTTTACGAGAATGTCGACCCGGTCGAACTTGTCGACAGTTGCCGAAAGGAGGTTGGCGACGGTGAGCTTTTCGCGGAGATCGCCCACGAAATAGGCGGCCGTTACATCCTCGTCGCCGCTGTTCGCGCCCAGTTCTGAGACAAGCCGGTCCTCGTCCATATCGGCAAACATCACGTTTGCACCCGATTCGACGAAGCGCCGTGCGATGGCGAGGCCGACACCGTTGGCCGCGCCCGTGACGACCGCTGTTTTGCCTGAGATCGTGAACGACATGGGTCTATCCTTTTCGGGGGCGTCTGGGAGAGCTTGCCTTGAAGACCTTGTAGGACGGGTGGTCGCCTATCGCTTGAACGGTATCAAACATCTCATTCAACGTATGTTCGTAGGGCAAGTGCCGGTTGGCAACAAGCCAGAGCGCGCCTTTCGGCTTCAGCATTCGGGCCGCCGATCTGATGAACGCCTGCCCCAAGCCACTGTCTTGTGCTCGGCCGGAGTGGAACGGCGGGTTGGTGACGACATGATCCGCCGCCTCGTCCGGAGTGAAGTCCCGCGCGTCGGCCCAGTGGAAGCGGGCGCGGGGATCATTGATATTGGCGCGGGCGCAGTCGAGCGCGACGTGATCGGCCTCGACAAGATCGACCTGCGCGACGTCGGATCGTCTCAGGATCTCACTCGCCAGATACCCCCACCCCGCCCCGAGGTCGATCACGCTGCCTGACATCCGCTCTGGGAGCGTGTTCTCCAGAAGCGCCGAACCGGGGTCGACATCATCGGCCGAGAATACTCCGAACCGGGTCTGGAATCGCTCCGTGATGCGGGCCGGCCCGGCCTCTTCCCAACCTGGAGGCGGGTCGCCCCGATAAGCGAAGAACTTGCCATGGGCCTTGCTCAGCACCTCGCCGACGTCTCCATGCCCGCGCAACTCCTTCAGGACCGAGTCGACGCCGTCTTTCCTCTGACCGTCGATCACGACCGGCCCTTCAGTCGCCAAGACCGCCCGCGCGATGGCGTCCCGCGCCTCCGGCTTGGAGCGGGGAAGGCATAGGATCGACAAGGTGTATGGGCCTTTCAGATGCACCTCCGTTTTGAAACCGGCGGCCTCGAAACGCGCGTGCTCTGGAAAATTGCGCTGGATGACCTCTACTCTGTTCTTCGGAAGCGCCGACAGGTCAGCCGCCGCAGGCGGCGAAATTACCGCAATCCACCCTGCATCCGGCAGTTCGAAGACGCCTCGGGAAAGGCCCAGCGCTAGTCTTTCGGAAAGCATGGCGGACGGGCCCCCGGCCCTATTCCTTTTCCATGGTGCATTGCAGCGGATGCTGATGACGCCGCGCAAAATCCATCACTTGCGCGACTCTCGTTTCAGCCACCTCAAAGGAGAAGACACCAACAACCGCCAATCCTTTTTTGTGGACTGTCAGCATCAATTCGAACGCCTGCGCATGGCTCATGCCAAAGAACCGCTCGAGCACATGAACGACGAACTCCATCGGCGTGTAGTCGTCGTTCAGCAAGAGCACCTTGTAGAGCGGCGGCTTGTCCGTCTTCGGCTTGGTCTTTGTCAGGACGCTCGCATCGCTGTCGCCTTCGCCCGGGTCGTTCGGGTCGGCCATCATATGAAGCGGTCGGGTGATCACGGTCGCCTTTCGGGGAACGGGTTGCTCAGACAGCCAATATAAAGGAAGACGGGGCGGAGAAAAGTCCCCCAAGCGGCTTCTGCCATCTCAATGCTGACCGCCATCTGCTTCGACGCCGACGATACACTCTGGCACAACGAGCGTTTCTTCCAGCTGACGCAGAAGCGTTTTTTCGCGCTCCTGGCGGAACACGCGCCTGCGGAACATCTGGCCGAGCGGCTCTTGGAGGCCGAGCGGCGGAACCTCGGACACTACGGGTTCGGCATCAAGGGCTTCATGCTGTCGATGATCGAGACCGCGCTCGACGTGAGCGAGAACCGCGTCCCCGCGACGGTCGTGCGCGAGATTCTCGAAGCCGGTCAGGAGATGATCGGGCATCCAATCGAGCTCTTGCCGGGCGCGCGCGAGGCGGTCGAGGAGCTGTCATTGGACTACAAACTGATCCTGATCACCAAGGGCGACCTTCTCGACCAGGAACGCAAGCTCGCCCAATCGGGTCTTGGCGACTTTTTCGACGCGGTCGAGATCGTCTCCGACAAAAGCCCCGCTGTTTATGGCGGCGTCTTCCAGCGTCACCGCATACCCCCTGATGCGGCGCTCATGGCGGGCAACTCGCTCAAGTCGGATGTCAATCCGGTAATCGAGATCGGTGGTTGGGGCGTCTATGTGCCCCATGGCGACACCTGGGCGCTGGAGGCCGCCGATCCACCCGACGGCCATCCGCGATACCGTCAGATCGACGGTCTTGGCGCGCTTGGAGCGCTTGTGCGCGACATCGGCCACAAGACCTAGGTTCCAACCGAACGCTAGGCACCCGATCTGGGTGCCCCAAAAACTGCACGAAGCGGACACGGAAAATTCACCATTTTCGCATGGACTCCTACGTGTTAGGGTTTTCGAAACACGACGGATCCGGCGCGAGAAGAATGTCCGGACCGCGAGGCAGAGAAAAGGGCAGTGTCTTGACGTTCCCGCTATCCGTGCGCGTCATCATCCGGGCCGCTATGGCTTGTCTTCTGGTACTTTGGCTTCCCCTGTCGACGACAGCCGCGCCCTATGCGGCGATGGTCGTCGATGCGCGGTCGGGCGAAGTCCTCCATTCGAGAAACGCCGACACGCGGCTGCATCCCGCGTCGCTCACCAAGATGATGACGCTCTATGTCGTTTTCGACGCCGTGGAACGCGGCGAAATCGGTCTCGACACAAAGGTCACGATCTCCCGCAAAGCCGCCGCCGAGCCGCCATCGAAGCTGGGTCTCCGCGCGGGGTCGAAGGTGCGGATACGGCACCTGATCCGAGCCGCGGCGATCAAGTCGGCGAACGACGCGGCGACGGCGCTGGGCGAGGCGATTTCGGGGAGTGAGGCGGCCTTCGCCCGCCGGATGAACCGTATGGCCAAAGCAATGGGGATGTCGAAGACGACCTTCAAGAACGCGCATGGCCTGACCCAGTCCGGCCACCTCTCGACGGCGCGCGACATGTCAACGCTCGGCCGGCACCTGTTCTATAACTTCCCCGATTATTACAATATTTTTGCCCGCCGCTCGACCGACGCCGGACTCAAGAAGGTGTACAACACCAACCGGCGGCTGCTGAACGCCTACAGGGGCGCCGACGGCATCAAGACCGGCTACACCCGCGCGGCGGGCTACAACCTTGTCGCGTCGGCGGAGCGGGGGCGAACCCGGATCATTGCGACCATGTTCGGCGGACGGTCCGGCGCGCAGCGGAACGCCCGGGTTGCGGAGCTGCTCGACATGGGCTTCGACAGGGCGCCGCGCCGTGTCGCCGTGAACAAGCCGCGACGGCCGGTCATCTCTACCGACGGGCTTTCGGGCGATGGAGGGCGCGTCGTCCGCACCACCGGATTGATCGCACGGAGCCCGAGGCCTTTCGCCAGACCCGGCGCGTCGCCCGCTCCGGAGGTGATCCTCGCCATGCGGGACGGCATCGCCGACGCGCTGGCCGAAGCGGCGGTTCAGGACGGCAACCGCGCCGCGCCCGAACAACCCGAGCAAATCGCATCCGCCAGCCTCGCGACCGGTTTGATCGCGCCGAAGCCGCGCCCGCGCCCCACGCCTGGGCAAGAGACGGCTACTACATCAGAACCGGACACCCTCGCCGCGAGACCCGAACAGGTCGTCGTCACCCGAATGACCACGTCGGGCGGACGGCAATGGGGCATCAACGTCGGCCTGTTCGGAACTCGGCACGAAGCCGAAAAGATGCTTCTTCAAACCGCGCTGGTCGAGCTGGGCACCCTGAACGAGGCGCTCAGAAAGGTCGTACGCGGACCCAAGGGATTCGAGGCGAATTTCGTGGGATTGAGCGAAAATCGCGCGGAGCTCGCCTGTCGCAGGCTTCTGGCTCAGAACGTGGATTGCCGCCCGCTCAGCCCGACGAGCTAGGCCCGGCCCGCCGTCGCCGACAGCGTCAAGGGATCGACGCCGAGGGTCGCCAGAGCGCTTTCCCACTTGGTTTCGTCATCGGGGTCGAACACCAGCGCCGGCGAGGCGTCGCAGGTCAGCCAGCCGTTTTGCAGGATTTCTCCCTCGAGCTGGCCGGGCCCCCAGCCGGAGTACCCAAGCGCCAGCAGCGCCCTGGACGGGCCGTTTCCCTCGGCGATGTGCTCCAGGATGTCCAAGGTGGCGGTCATGCCAAAGTCGCCACTCACCTGGAGCGTCGACTCATTCTCGTCGTAATCGCCGGAATGAAGAACGAATCCGCGACCGTTCTCGACAGGTCCGCCGAAGTGAATGCGGATCTCCGACGAGGCCGGGCCGCGCGGAATGTCGAACTGATCGAGGAGCTGCTCAAAGCTGAGGCCCGGTGAGGGTTTGTTGACGATGAGGCCAAGCGCCCCGTCCTCGCCGTGCGCGCACATAAAAATCACGCACTTCTCAAAGCGAGGATCGCCCATGCCAGGCATCGCGATCAGGAGCTTTCCGGTCAGAGACGCATCATCATCATGTCCCATGTCCAGAAGATGGGGGATCGGCCGGAACCTCGCAAGTGCCCGATTACCGCACTCACGACAACATACCGATTTGTGATTTCCCATTTCACATGCGCCCGCCTAGTCGGGAACCCATGCTCAGGCCGCCCTTTCTCTTTGCTCTCACTGCATTCGCGCTGTTCCTTCCCGCAACGGCGGAGGCCGAGGTCCCGCCGAACGTGGCCCAGATCGAGGTCCTGCACGGCTGGCGACACAGCGACGGAACCCATCGGGCCGCCGTCTCCATCCGGTTGGCGCCGGGGTGGAAAACCTACTGGCGGACGCCCGGCGCGGGCGGGATCCCGCCGATGTTCAATTGGTCCGGCTCGGTGAACCTAGGCGCCTTGGAGGTGTCGTTTCCGGTGCCCGAAGTCTTTGATCAGAACGGCATGCGGTCGATCGGATACTTGGACGAGGTGGTGCTGCCGATCATCGTCACGCCTGGGGCCGACGGAACGGACGTGGAGCTGCGCGGCGAGATGGAGATTGGCGTCTGCCTGGAAATCTGCGTGCCGATCACGCTGGACATCGCGGCGCTTCTGCCGGCCGACCTGACGGGAACGAGCCAGCCTGTCGACCGCGCGTTCCAGGACAGGCCGCTCACGGCCAGCGAAGCGAAAGCAGGCGGTATGACCTGCGAGATCGAGCCGATCTCGGACGGTCTGCGCGTGACCGCCGCCCTCGACCTGCCCCGCTTGGCGGGAGAAGAGGTAGGCGTGCTGGAACTACCAGACCCGGGTATCTGGATCTCTGAGGCGGAGCTTGAGCGCGTGGGATCGAAGGTCACCGTCCGGGCCGATATGGTCCCGCCTCAGGCCCAGCCGTTCATGCTGGCGCGCGACGATATCAAGCTTACGGTGATCGCGGATGGCGTCGCGGTCGAGATCACGGGCTGCGACTAGGACGTATTTCGCCCATAGGTCAGCGCTGCGCCGAGCCAAACCACAACCGCGATCAGGGCGGCGCCCCCAACGAACCAGGCGAGCGCCAAAGGTCCCGCCTCCGCACCGCCGAGCGCGGGCGGAAGCGCCCCGGTCAGAAGCGCGGAGCCCATCGTTGCGGCGAACCATCCAGCCATCGCCAGCGCCGCGGCGCCCAAAGCAACGCGAATTCCCGTCACAGGCGCTCTAGCGGCGCGGCGGGTGGCGCGAATGGAGCGTCCGAAGTCGTGGCCGATCGCCAGGAGCGACGGCACGACCAGCAACACCAGGACCAGACCGAAACCGAGACCGTAGACCAGCGTGATTACGGTAGGCTTCAGAAATTGCGCCTGACTTGATGTCTCGTAGAGGAGCGGTGTGAGACCGAGCACCGTGGTGAGCGTCGTGAGGATCACCGGGCGCAATCGGTCCGCCGCGCCATCGACAATTGCGGGAAACAGACCGCGATCCTCGGCATAATCGTCAATCGTCGTCACCAGAACGATCGAGTCGTTGATGATGATGCCGACCATACCGATTAGGCCCACGACCGAAAACATCGACAGCGGCACATCCCAGACGTAGTGACCCCAGATGGCGCCAACGAGCCCGAAGGGGATGATCGCCATGACCACCAAGGGGCGCGACCAGCTTGCGAAAACCCAGGAAAGCGTCAGGTAGATGCCGGCCAGACAAAGGATGAGACCCGTCATGGCGTCGGACAGGAAGTCCCGCTCGTCCTCAGCGAGCCCCGCCATCTGGGTGGAAATCCCGAAATCCTCCTCTAGGCGCGGCAGGATGCGCTCGCGGATGTCGCTAGAGATCTCTTCCGCCCGCGCCGGATCGTCTTCCGACAGATCGCCATTGACGGAAACAACGCGAATGCCGTTCTCCCTGCGAACCGTCGAGAACCCGGTCTGCCGTTCGACCGAGACGATGTCGGCCAAAGGCACGTAGGCGCCGCGCCCGGCGGTCTCGCCGCTGGTGCGGATCAGCGTCCGGTCGAGGAAATCCGCCGTCAGCTCGCCATCGGGTAGCTGCACGCGGATGGAGCCCGATCTCGACCCGACCGGGAACGTCGCGGCCTCGACGCCGTTCAACCGCGCCCGAAGCGTGCGGCCGAGATCATCGATCGTCAGGCCAAGCGCCTGACCTTGCGGCGTGAGCTCCAGAATGAGCTCCTCCTTGTCGTAGGCAAGGTTGTCCTCAAGCGCCGAGACCTCTCCGAATTGCGAGAGTTGCAACTTGAGCGCCTCAGCCGCCGCCTTGAGCTGAACCGATGTCGCGCCGGAGAGCTCGATATCGATCGCGTCCCCGCCCGGGCCGCCTCGCCAGCCGCGAAAGCTGAGCGTTTCAAGAAGCGGATGACGCGGCACAGCGTCCTGAAGGTCGGCGACAAAGGCGAAGCTTGAATAGGGGCGCAGATCCGGGTCGATCAGCTCGATTGCGATGGAGCCAAGTTGGTACGTCTCTTTCGTCTCCTGCCCCGACAACCCGCGCCCGGTCGTTCCACCAATCTCTGTCAGCGCGTAGGCGATTGGGTTCTCGCCGTGCTCCTTGGCATATCGGGCGCCCAAATCCTCAACGGCCGCCTGAAGCGAACGCATCATCTCCAGCGTGTCCTCACGCGTGGCGCCCGGCAGCATCGCGAAGTTGCCAGTGACCGAACCGCGCTCGGGCGCGTTGAAGAACCGCCATTGAACGTCGCCGCGGATGAAAAGCGCGGACTGGCTGGCCAAGGCGACGATAACCAGAGCGATCACGGGATAGCGCGCTCGAATTACGAAACCGACGAAGGGTCGGAAGGCGCGCGCGCGCACCAACCGGAAGCCCCTGTTCACCTGGCGCGAGGGCCAGTCGTACCAATGCTCCTTCGCGCTGTGCGCGAGTGCATGCTTCATGTGATTGGGCAGGATCAGGAAGCATTCGACGAGCGACGCCAGCAGAACGATGATCACGGTGAACGGAATGTCGGCGATGATCGCGCCGAACCGCCCCCCGATAGCGACGAGGCCGAAAAATGCGATGACCGTGGTGACAGTTGCCGCGAAGACGGGCGTGAACATGCGCCGCGCCGCGTTCTCGGCGGCGACTGCGGGGCTCTCGCCGAGTCTCCGGGCGCGGAAGTCGGCATGCTCGCCGACTACGATCGCGTCGTCGACGACAATGCCGAGCGTGATGATCAGCGCGAAGAGCGAGATCATGTTGAGCGTGAAGCCTGCGAAGTACATCGCCGTGACGGCCGCAGTCATGGCGACCGGAACGCCCGCCGCCACCCATAGTGCAGTGCGGGCGTTCAGGAAAAGGAAGAGCAGAGCGACGACGAGTCCAAGCCCGATCAAACCGTTGTCCAGAAGGATTTTCAGACGCGCCGTTATCGTTTCGGCGAGAGTCCGGATCAGGTCGATCCGCACGCCCTCAGGCAGGCTTAGCGTCATCTCTGCAGCCAGCTCTTCGACCTGACGCTGCATCCGGATCGCGTCGCCGCTCGCCGACCGGTTCACCCGGATCGAGATGGCCGGGTCGTCACCCACGAAATACGCCCTGTTCCGGTCGACGCCCTCCTCCAAGACCCGCGCGACATCGCCAACTGTAAGCTGGGTGCCGTCATCGTCGGACCTCAGGACAATGGCGCTGATCTCGACGGCCGACCGTTTGGCCTGTCCGGTTCGCACCCGCGCCGCGCCCGAGACATCGCCAGCGGGGTCTCCCGCGACTTCCTGCGCGATGGCGCTTGAGATCTCGCGCATGGAGATATCAAATCGGATCAGGTCCAGCGACGTGACTTCGACAACCACTTGCGGCGCGGCGACGCCTCGGATGACGGTGCGCGATATCCCTTCGGCAAAGAGGCGCTGCACGAACTCATCCGCAAAGTTGGCGAGCTGATCGACACCGACCGGCCCTGTGATCACAACGTCTGTCACCCTGTCCGACCACCGACCGCGCAGGATCTCCGGCTCGTCGGCGTCCTCCGGCAGGTTTGTGACGCTTTCGAGCGCGTTCGAGACATCATCCGCCGCCTGTGACATGTCCCAATCCGGTTCGAACTCGATGTTGATCCGGGCGCGGCCTTCGGAGGAGCGGGCAGTGCTCTCGACAACGCCGTCAACGCCCTGAAGCGCGGGCTCAAGCACCTGCACGATCGCGGCGTCCACATCTTCGGCGCCCGCGCCGTCCCAACTCACCTGAACCGTGATGTCATCGACCACCACGTCCGGAAAGAACTGCGCCCGCAGGTTCGGGATGGCATAGATGCCGGACAGGAGCAGGACCAGAAGCAGCAGGTTAGCGGCGGTCCTGTGCCGCGTGAAGTAGCTTAGAATACCGCCTGCGGCCCGCCCCAGATCACGCGCCATGCGACCCGCCGCTTATAGAACTGGTTGCGAGATGGCCGGCAGGTCGCACGCCCCTACCCTCCCATCCGGGATTCAATGCGCTCGACGACGCGAGCGGGGACCTGATCTTGCTTCAACTGCGTGAGAACGCGCTCTTTCACGTCATCGGGCATGAAGGCGTTGCCCTCGACGAAGGCCACGAGCTTGGCCCGCCTTTCAGGGTCAAGCGACAGGGTTTGCGGTTGCGGCGGAGCTTCGGCCTGCGCCTCAGACCGGAGCGGGCGGACCTTGATGCCCGCGCCGAGGAGCGGCGTTCGCTCAGCAACGATCTCGCGCCCGGCAAGCGCGCGCGCGCGAACGATCACGTCGTCGCCCTCGCGCCGAAGCACCTCGACAGGCGCCACCTCCAGCCGCTCTTCATCGCCCAAGACCAGTACTGTGCCCGCCGCGTCCACAGCGGCGGCGGGCAAGCGGGAGACCCGATCGAGCGGCGGTTCCTCGACGCGCACCGAGACAAAATCGCCCGGCCGGAAACCCGGCGCCTCTTCAATACTGGCGAAGATCAGCCGGCCGGTCTGCCCCGCCGCGACCGCCGCGCTTTCCCTGCTGATGACGCCCTGAACCGAAAGATCGACCCCGAAAACGTCGAGACCCGCCGTGACGGGCGCGCCCACGAGCGCGCCGGATTCGCTCAAGAGCCTTGCGTACTGGGGTGTTGAGACGCGAAAGGCGATCTCCAGTGAGGTCGGGTCGATCAGCTCGCCGATGCGCTCGTTACGGGCGACCAGCCGGCCTTCGGTGACCACGTCGCCACCGATCACGCCCGAAAACGGTGCGGCGATTTCTGTCTCGGCAAGCCTCCGCTCCGCCTCGGCAAGGGCTATGCCGCGTCGCTCCAGTGCTGTTCTTGCCTGCTCGAGTCTCGCTTCCGCATTCGCCTCCGCCTGGCGGCGGGACAGAACCGACTGGCTGGCGGAGGAGGCGGACAGCTCCGCCGCTTCAAGCGCGGCTTGAGATCCCACGTTTCGAGCGAGCAGATCGCGCTGCCGATCAACTGCAGAGAGACGCAGCCGCTCCTGATCTTCGGCGGCGCGGATTTCATCCCGGGCGAGCGCGAGCGCGCGTTCCGCATCACGAAGGTCGCGCCGGGCCTCATTTTCGTCCGCCCGGGCGGTCGCAAGCGCCGACTCGGCCTCAACAGGATCGACCCGAACCAGAACGTCGCCTTCCAAGACCCGTCCGCCCTCCTCGAAAGCGTCTGAGAGCCAGATGACCTCGCCTGATGCGGAAGATCGCAGCTCCAACGTGCGGCGCGAGCGCACCTCCCCGAATGTCGCCAGAACCGGGCGGATGGTTTCTGGGGCAACTGTGATCACATTGACCGAGAACACCCTCTCCCTGGCCGGACGTGAGGAAGACTCGTTGGCCATTCGCGTCTGGAGCGCACCCCAAACCAGGTCCCCCGCGAAGGCCAAGAGGCCTGCGGTAACCGCCAGGAGGAACAATCCCACCAATGATCGGCCGAGGAATCGCATTCAGCACGGATCTCCCAATCACCTCTAATCAAAGCGCATTATAGCGCATCTTCAATCGGGCGCAGAAACAACGTTGTTACGACCTTGAACGGACGGCCGGATCACTTCCGTCGCAGATGCTCGTCCAGGCGCGGCATGATCTCGACGAAGTTGCAGGGACGGTGACGGTAGTCAAATTGCATCGACAAGATTTCGTCCCAGGCGTCCTTGCAGGCGCCAGGGGAGCCGGGAAGCGCGAACATGTACGTCCCGTTCGCCACGCCGCCGCAGGCGCGCGACTGGATCGCACTCGTGCCGATCTTGGCGATGCTCACGTGGGTGAAGAGGGTGCCAAAGGCGTCGATCTCTTTGTCGTAGACGTCCCGGTGCGCCTCGACCGTGACATCGCGCCCGGTCAGCCCGGTGCCGCCGGTCGAAAGGATAACGTCGATCTCGGGGCTTTCGGACCATGCGCGCAACTTCGCCGCGATAAGGTCGCGGTCGTCGGTTACGATGTCCCGCGCGGCAAGCTGGTGGCCGGAGGCCTCGATACGTGCGGCCAGTGTGTCGCCTGACCGATCATCTTCCAGGCTTCGGGTGTCGCTGACCGTCAGCACGGCTATCCTCACCGGCACGAAATCGCGATTCTCGTCAATACGGCTCATGGTCTGCAGGGTCTCGTTGTCGATTTCCGTTTCTGTCAACCGGCGCAACCGGCCTCGGCGAGCTGCGCTTTCAGGCTCAGCAGATCCGCCCAAGCCTCACGCTTCGCGGCCGGGTTCCGAAGAAGATAGGCCGGGTGGAACATCGGCAAGACCGGTATGCCCATCGCCGCGGTCCAAGTCCCGCGAAGACGCGTTATGCCCTTGCGGCCCAAAAGCGCGTCACAGGCATGGTTGCCCATTGAGATCAGAACATCCGGGTTCGCCAATTCGATATGGCGCGCGAGGAAGGGTTTCATCATCGCAATCTCTTCCGGACGCGGGTCGCGGTTTTGCGGTGGCCGCCACGGCAGGATATTGGTGATGTAGAGAGCCTTCTCCGCATCCGGCGCCGTGCGAGCAAGGCCGACGTGTGAGAACATCAGATCCAAGAACTGCCCCGCCCTCCCGACGAAGGGGCGGCCCTCCAGATCCTCATCACGTCCCGGCGCCTCGCCCACGATCATCACTCTGGCTGCGGGCAGGCCATCGGAGAAGACAAGCTGCTTGGCGCCGCGTTTCAACTCGCAGAGATCATAGGCCTCCATGGCCGATTTCAGCGCCTCCAGGTCCGCCGCTCCCTTCGCGCTCTCGGCAGCAACCGCAACCGGGTCGAGCGCCGGTGGTGCCGACGCAGGCGCTGCTTCTGGCGTGAGCTTCTCGGTTTCTTTTCTGGAGGCGGCAAAGCGGTCCACCGGCGTGTCCGCGATGGCCTCATCGGCGCCCATATCGAGCTGCCAGGTCAGCGCGGCTTTCATCGACCAGTAATCCATGGCGGGAACCTAAGGCGCGGGTCGGGCGAGAGCAATGCCAAGGCCGCGACGGCAGGCCGGGATTGAGAGGGGTTTGCGCCGCGAACCAGTCGCTCTATAGAGCGGGGAAGAGAGGTCGCAGATGGCGTTTCGCGCAAGACATCTTCTGGGGATTGAGGGGCTCGGCCCCGACGAGATCACCAGCGTATTGGATCTGGCCGACAACTACGTCGATCTGAATCGCCAGGACGTCAAACACGACACTGCGCTGAGCGGTCTCACGCAAATCAACATGTTCTTCGAGAACTCGACCCGCACCCAGGCGAGTTTCGAGATCGCGGGCAAACGGCTCGGCGCAGATGTGATGAACATGGCCGTCGATTCGTCCAGTGTTAAGAAGGGCGAGACGCTGATCGACACGGCGCTGACGCTGAACGCGATGCATCCCGACCTTCTGGTTGTGCGGCATCCGCATTCCGGGGCGGTAAGCCTTCTTGCCCAAAAGGTGAATTGCGCCGTCCTGAACGCTGGCGACGGGCGTCACGAACACCCGACCCAAGCGTTGCTCGATGCGCTGACGATCCGACGCGCCAAAGGGCGCCTCCATCGCCTGACCATAGCAATTTGCGGCGACATCGCGCATTCGCGGGTGGCGCGGTCCAACATCTGGCTCCTCAGCAAGATGGAGAGCCGGGTGCGCCTTGTCGGCCCGCCGACCCTGATGCCTTCTGACGCCGCGGATTGGGGCGTCGAGGTCTATGGCGACATGGCCGAGGGATTGAAGGACGCCGACGTCGTGATGATGCTCCGCCTGCAAAAGGAGCGGATGGATGGAGGGTTCATCCCGTCTGAACGCGAGTACTTCCACCGCTTCGGCCTCGATCCGGCAAAACTCGCCCACGCCAAAGACGACGCGATCGTGATGCACCCCGGGCCGATGAACCGGGGCGTTGAGATCGACGGCACGATCGCCGACGACATCAACCGATCCGTCATCCAGGATCAGGTCGAGATGGGCGTCGCTGTTCGGATGGCGGCGATGCGCCTTCTGGCCGAGAACCTACGTGCCGATCGCGCTGAGAAGGCGTCGCTCAAGTCGGTTGACGCATGAACCGCGATGACGACCCGTTGCAGGTCTCCGAGCATGAGTTCGGCCGGGTTCGGGTTCTGACGGCCGCGCTCGACCCGGCGGAGGCGTCGACGGTCACCGCGTCCAACGTTCACAAACTCCTGGGCGATGTCGATCTCGACGCGGAGAAGATCGAAGTGATCCCGTCAAATGCGCTGGAAGGATTGGGGCTGACGGCCTACTTGGTGGAAGGCTATGGAATCGCACCCGAAGACCTGCGCGACCGCGCGGCGCAACTCGACGCGGTGAGCGGATTGCTCGTCTTTCTTCCCTCATCGGCCTTCCGGAGAAAGGCCCAAACGCTTGATCCCAATCCGGCGCTAAGTCTCCTGGGCGTTTTCGACGAGATCGCAGCCGAGGCCCCTGATCAAATGCCTCCGCCCGACGCCGCCAAAGGCATGGTCGCGCCGCTGGAATCCCAACCTTCCGTACCGCAAGCGGCAAAGTCGGCGTCCTGGATATTCGCGATCGGCGCCATCCTAGTTGCGGGCGGTTTGGCCGTTCTGCTACTGCGGTGATCGAGCATCCGGTATTGATATGTCAGCCCTTCTCTTCCGCAACGCGCGTCTGATCGACCCTGAAAAGGGGATTGAATCCCTTGGGACGCTCGCCGTTCGCGATGGGGTGATATCGGGTCCGACAGGCATGGACGACGCCGAGGTCGTCGACTGCGACGGCAAATGCCTCGCCCCCGGCATTGTCGATATCGGCGTGAAGGTCTCCGAGCCGGGCGAGCGCCACAAAGAGAGCTTCGGCTCAGCCGGGCTCGCTGCTGCTGCCGGCGGGATCACAACCATCGTCACCCGGCCTGACACTTTGCCGGCCATCGATACGCCTGAGACCCTGGAATTCGTCCGCCGGCGCGCCAATGAGGCGAGCCCGGTACGGGTTCTGCCCATGGCTTCGCTGACGCGGGGCCGCCAGGGACGGGAGATGTCCGAGATCGGGTTTCTTCTGGACGCGGGCGCCGTGGCCTTCACCGACTGCGACGCATTTTGCGCAAACACCAAGGTCTTCTCCAGATGCCTGACCTATGCGGCGAGCCTCGGCGCGCTTGTGATCGGTCATCCTCAGGAGCCGGTGCTGTCCGACGGCGCCGCCGCGACGAGCGGGAAGTTCGCCTCGCTCAAAGGCCTCCCCGCTGTCTCACCCATGGCCGAGCGCATGGGCCTCGATCGCGACCTCGCCGTGGTCGAGATGACGGGCGCCCGATACCACGCAGATCAAATCACCACAGCGAGGGCGTTGAAGCGGCTGGAGCGGGCAAAAGACGCCGGTCTCGATGTGACGGCCGGGGTTTCGATCCATCATCTCACGCTGAACGAGCTGGACGTCGGCGACTTCCGCACATTCTTCAAAGTCAAACCGCCGCTCAGAAGCGAACAGGATCGGCTCTCAGCGGTACAGGCGGTGGCCAGCGGGCTCATTGATATCGTCGCGTCGATGCATACGCCGCAGGACGAGGAGTCAAAGAGGCTTCCGTTTGAGGAGGCCGCGTCCGGCGCGGTTGGCCTCGAGACCCTGCTGCCCGCCATGATGCGCCTGGTCCACGCCGGTCAGATCACGCTCCCCGGTCTCTGGCGCGCGCTTTCGCTGAAACCGTCCGACAGGCTGGGACTGGACACCGGGCGTCTTGCCCCCGGCGCGCCAGCAGACCTTGTCCTCTTCGACCCGGACGCGCCCTTCGTGCTGGACCGCTTCAAGCTCAGGTCGAAATCGAAGAACACGCCCTTTGACGAAGCCAGGATGGAAGGCAGGGTTCTTGGCACATGGGTCGCCGGGACGCGGGTTTTTTCCGCTTAGACCTTTCCTCCGCCGTTGCCTTCCGGGTCCAGACGTCTGAGACTTCCCTCCAAACAATACAAAGCCTGCGATGCCGGATCTCGAAACAGCCTTCACACTGCTCCTGGTTCTCGCCGCTTTCGGCTACGCGCTCGGCTCTATCCCTTTTGGCGTGGTCGTCACCCGGTTTCTGGGGCTTGGAGACGTCCGACAAATCGGGTCCGGGAACATCGGCGCGACGAACGTGCTGCGCACGGGCTCCAAAGGCGCGGCGGCGGCGACGCTTCTCCTGGACGGAGCGAAAGGCGCCGTGGCTGTATTGATTGCCCGCTGGTTCGCAGGAGAAGACGCGGCGCAGCTCGCGGGGCTTGCGGCGTTTGTCGGGCATCTCTGGCCGGTGTGGCTGGGCTTCAAAGGCGGAAAAGGCGTCGCCACTTTCCTCGGCACCGCTTTAGCCGTCGCGCCCTGGGTCGGGCTGGCGGCCATGGCGACATGGTTCTTGACGGCGGCGGTCAGCCGGATCTCGTCGCTCTCCGCGCTCGTCGCAGCGATTGCCAGCCCTTTCATCGCCATCGCGCTCGGCCGGCAGGACGCGGCCGTGCTGCTGTTCCTGCTTTGCGCGCTGATCTACTGGCGGCACAGTGAGAACATCGCGCGGCTCCGCGCCGGCACCGAGCCACGCATTGGCGGCAAGAAAAGGGCGGAGCGCGAATGAGCCTGCCGCCCGAGTTTCTTCACGCGTTCGAAAACCTGCCGGTCGGGGGCTACGGCGGCTCCTTCGACGGGAAACGCTACAGGATCACCAAGACCCGGCTTTTGACCGGCAGGTCTGAAAAGCTCGAAGCCGAGGAGCTGGGCGGCAATGACTACATCAGCCTGAACCTTTATCGGCTGGCGGACGGAACCGCGCTTCTGAAGCCCTGCGAGATGAGCGAGGAGAAGGTCGTCGCCTTCGTAACCGGCGTCACGCCGGATTGACGCGTTCAGTAGCTGTATTCCCCAAAGACCCGGGTCGCATCGCCCTCCCAATCACTCTCGAAACGGTCGATCAACTCGTCGGCCGGCGCATGGCCAGATTCCAGGCTTTCTTTCAAGGCATTGAGGAAATGCGTCTCGTTCGGCACCAGTCCTCCGGCGCCCGGACGCGCACGGGCGCGCAAACCGGCCTCGGCGATATCGATGACCTCATGCGCGAGGTCCCGCATCGCGATCCCGTCCACCACAGCGTCCAGGGCCTGAACAGACGCCTGAACGCGCAGCGCCTCCCGAAATTCAGCCGACCAGCCCTTGGCGAGATCCCAGGCGGCGTCGAGCGATGATTGATCGTAGGTAAGGCCGACCCAAAGCGCAGGGAGGGCGCAGAGCCGCCGCCACGGGCCGCCGTCCGCACCGCGCATTTCGATGAACTTCTTCAACCGCGCCTCGGGGAAGATCGTGGTTAGGTGGTCCGCCCAATCCGAGAGCGTCGGCTTCTCGCCGGGCAGCGCCGGAAGCTCGCCTTTCAGGAAGTCGCGGAACGACTGGCCCAGCGCGTCGACGTACGTGCCGTCCCGGTAGACGAAGTACATCGGCACATCGAGCGCGTAATCGACCCAGCGCTCGAACCCGAAACCGTCCTCGAACACAAAGGGAAGCAAGCCGGTCCGATCCGGGTCGAGATCGCGCCAGATTCGGCTTCTCCAGCTCTTGTGGCCATTCAGCTTGCCCTCGAAGAACGGCGAGTTGGCGAAAAGCGCTGTGGCGACGGGCTGGAGCGCCAAGGCGACCCGCATCTTCTTGACCATGTCGGCCTCGGAGCCGAAGTCGAGGTTCACCTGTACCGTGCAGGTCCGGTACATCATTTGGGTGCCGTGAGTGCCGACGCGCCCCATGTAATCGGTCATCAGCTTGTAGCGGCCCTTGGGCATGACCGGCATGTCCTCGTGGCGCCAGTGCGGCGCGGCGCCCAGCCCGATGAACCCGACGCCGATCTCGTCGGCGACCGCCTTCACTTCGGCCAGATGGACGTTCACCTCGTCGCAAGTCTGATGAATGTTCTCCAAAGGCGCGCCCGACAGCTCCAACTGTCCGCCCGGCTCCAGCGAGACGTTTGCGCCGTCCTTCTCGAGCCCAATGATGTTATCGCCTTCAAAGAGCTGGGCCCATCCGAACTGGTCGCGAAGCCCTTCCAGAACGGCTTTGACCGACCTTTCGCCCTCGTACGGCAGGGGCCGGAGGGTCTCCTTGCAGTAGCCGAATTTCTCGTGCTCGGTGCCGATGCGCCATTCATCCTCGGGCTTGCAGCCTGAGGAGAGGTATTCACCAAGCTGGTCGAAGCTTTCGATTGGTCCGCCACCGGATTGGGGGATCGACATCTGCTTTGCTCCGGATTGCGCTTTCGGTGTGGATTTGCGCGAATGAACCGCGAAGTCAACCAAGCCGGACGCGCGGTTTTTCCCAGACGATCTCGGGTTCGCCAACCGCACCCCGCGCCGCGTGAACCAGCGCGGACGCGCGCATGCCCGGCAAGGCGGTGAAGGTGTCGAAGAGCTGATCGGCGCCTTCGGCGTCCATCGGGATGCGCAACGCCTCGCTGCCGACTGACGTCAGCTCCCAAACGCGGGGAGGCACGGCACAGAGCCTTTGGATGTCGGCCAATGCCATCGAACCGCCTTCCACCGGCCCGAAGTAAGTGATCCGGCGTTCATCCACGTCGACGACGCCCGCGCCGCCACCCTGCCCGCGGAACCGGCCGCGCGGAATGCCTGCGAAGATCAGCCCGACGCCGAACGCCGCGACAATGGTTCCGAACCAGAAGCGTGGACCGATGCCGTATGTGGCAAGCCAGAGGCCCGCCGCCAGCAGCGCCGCGCCGCCGATCACCTCACGCCAGCGCCAGATTGACGCTTGCACTTCCGGACGAATGAAACTCATTCCCAGTCGCCCATTTGTTGCTGCCAGATCGTGAGAGCGGCAACGGCCGCAGTGTCGGCCCGGAGGATTCGGGGGCCGAGCGAAACAGCGTGGGTGAATGGCGCCTTCGAGAGCCTGTCGCGCTCACGCTCGGAGAACCCGCCTTCGGGTCCGATGAGCACCGCCCAGGGCCCGCCCGCGTCGGGCAGCGCGCTCCCAGCCTCGGCGAGCGTCTCGTCGCAAAACATGATCTGCCGCTCGGCGGGCCACGCGTTCAACAAATCGCCCAGTTTCTGAAGCTCCGATACCTCCGGCACGAATGTACCTCCGCATTGCTCCGCCGCCTCGACCGCATGAGCCTGAAGCCGGTCACGGCGAATCCGCTCGGCGTTGGTGAACTCCGTCTGCACGGGAATGATGCGGCAGGCGCCCATCTCCGCCGCCTTCTCGACAATGAAGTCGGTCCGCGCCTTTTTGATCGGCGCGAAGCAAAGCCAGAGATCGGGCGGGTTGCTTTGCGGCGCCGTTTGCGCCTCGCACGACAGCGCGCCGCCCCGCTTCCCGGCCTCAACGATGCGCGCCCGCCACTCGCCGTCCTCGCCGTTGAAGAGGGACGCCGCGTCGCCCTCCTTGAGCCGCATGACGCCGAAAAGGTAATGCGCGGCGTCGCGGGTCAGATTGACCCGTTGCCCCGACCCGAGCGGGTCTTCTACAAACAGCCGAACTTTGGCGCGCTCCATGCAGGAACCATATGACCGGCCCAGACGGGACACCAGACACTCAAGTTGCGGATGCGGTCGCAGGAAACTGGGTCGACCAATCCGCGCCGCCTTGGACGCGTCCGTATCTTCGACTGAGCCGGGCGGACCGTCCCATCGGAACCTGGCTATTGCTCCTCCCGTGCTGGTGGGGGCTCCTGGCGGCGACCCTCTCAAAAGGCGCGTTCACGCTCTTTGACATTTGGATTGGTATCGGCTGCGCTATCGGCGCCTGGCTGATGCGGGGCGCAGGCTGCACGTGGAACGACATCACCGACCGCGAATTCGATGCCGCCGTCGAGAGAACGCGCTCCCGACCCATTCCTTCGGGACAGGTCTCAGTCCGCCAGGCCATCGCTTGGATGGTGGCGCAGTCGCTGCTCGCCTTCGGGATTCTGCTGACATTCCCCGTTCCCGCCATCTGGCTCGGTGTTCTCTCGCTGGCGATCGTTTGCATCTACCCCTTCGCAAAGCGGTTCACCTGGTGGCCGCAGGCTTTCCTCGGCCTCGCCTTCAACTGGGGCGTCCTACTGGCATGGACCGCTTCGACGGGAAGCCTGGGATGGGCTCCTGTTATGATCTACGCGTCCGGCATCGCCTGGACTCTCTTCTATGACACGATCTACGCCCACCAGGACGCCGAAGACGACGCGCTGATCGGCGTGAAATCGACGGCGCGGCTCTTTGGCGATCAGACGGCGACCTGGCTCAAGTGGTTCTTGATTGCGACCGTCCTTCTTTACACCGCCGGTCTGGTGGTCGCCGTCGCGCCCCTGTCGAACCCGCTGGCGCTGGTGATCGCTATTGGCGGCGTTTGGGCTCTTGGCTGGCACCTCACCTGGCAGATCCGCCGTCTCGACATCACCGACCCGGGTCGCTGCCTGGAGGTATTCCGGTCGAACCGGACCGCCGGTCTCATTCCCCTGCCGTTTCTTGCCGCCGCGCATTTCGTCTGATTGCGAAGCGGCGGAGGGCGCACTAACAAGGCATCATGACTGGTTCCACTCGTTCCATCCGCGCCTTCGTCCCCCACGCGCTGGCGCTCGTGGTTGCGGCGGCGGGCAGCACAGGCGCCGCGATTTGGGCCAAGGACCAGGTTGAAGCCCGCGCTGTGACGGACGTCGGGCTGGTCCTCAGTCAGACCGGGCAGGATTGGGCGGAGGTCCGGGCGGACGGGCTCCAGGTCATGCTTGCCGGTGTCGCGCCTGATGAAGCCACAAGGTTCGCCGCCCTTTCGTCGGCCGGGTCGGTCGTCGACGCGAGCCGGATCATCGACGACATGACGGTCGAGGCTGCGGCGGCGATTCAGGCGCCGGAGTTCTCGATCGAGATCCTCAAAAACGACGACGGAATCTCGGTCATCGGCCTGGTGCCGGCCGAGAGCGATCCCAGCACAATTCTCGAGCGCGTGCGACGGGTTTCCGGCAGCGCGCGGATCACCGACCTGATCGAAAGCGCGGATTTCGCGCCCCCTGCCGGGTGGGAGCGCGCACTCGCCTTCGGCCTCGACGCGCTGGATGTTCTGCCGCGCTCGAAGACCTCGATCTCGGCAAGCCGGGTCGCGATCACCGCCGTCGCGCCGGATCCGGAGGAGAAACGCCGGATCGAGCGGGAGTTGAACCGTGACGCCCCGCAAGGTGTCGCGCTTTCCCTGGATATCACCGCGCCGAGACCGGTGATCGCGCCTTTCACGCTGCGTTTCGTGATCGACGAGGATGGCGCGCGTTTCGATGCCTGCTCGGCGGATACCGAGGCCGCGCGCGACCAGATCCTCGCCTACGCGATTGCGGCCGGGCTGACCGGCGATGTGGGCTGCAAGCTGGGGCTTGGCACGCCCACGACGCAATGGGCCGAAGCTGCTACTGCATCCATCGCGACGCTTGCGGAGATCGGGCAGGGCAGCGTCACCATGTCGAACGCCGAGATTTCGCTCGTCGCCGCCGAAGGCACACCGCCCGGGGTCTTCGACGAGGCGGTTGGCGCCCTGGAAGGCCAGCTGCCAGAAGTCTTCGCGCTGACCTCCTACGCCCCCAAGCCGCCCGAAACGGAGCTCGAAGACGGGACGTTGATCGAATTCACCGCTACCCGATCGCCAGAAGGCCAGCTTCAGTTGCGCGGGCGGCTTGGCGACGAGCGCGAGCGGGGCGCGATCGAGGCTTTCGCGGCGGCGCATTTCGGCGCGGACAACATCGTCCCGGCGACGTTGTTGGACCCGGACGTGCCTCCGGGTTGGGCGATGCGGGTTCTGACGGCGCTGGAAGCTCTGGCGCTTCTGAACAACGGCGCCGCGAATGTTACGGAGGATACCGTCGCACTGAACGGCGTATCCGGGCGGGTGGATGTCAGCGACGAGGTCGCCCGCATCCTCTCTTCAAAACTCCCCGGGGGCACGTCGCTGGATATCGACGTGTCCTATTCCGAGGCGCTTGACCCATTGGCCGCGCTCCCGACGCCGGAGGAATGCGTGCAGTCCATCAACGCGGCGGGAAACAAGCGCAAGATCACCTTCGCCCCCAGCTCGACCGAGATCGAGGCCGACGCCATGGCGACCGTGGATCTCATCGCCGAGCTTCTGCGCGACTGTCAGACGGTCAAGATCGAGATCGGTGGACACACCGACAGTCAGGGCCGCGAATCGATGAACCAGCAGCTCAGCCAGGCCCGTGCAGATGCGGTCCTGAACGCGATCATGGCGCGGCGAGTTTTCACCTCGAATCTCACCGCGAAGGGCTACGGTGAGGCCGAACCCATCGCCGACAACGGCACCGAAGAAGGACGGGAAGCCAATCGCCGCATCGAATTCCGGCTTGTCTTGCCGGATGAGGAGGAAGAGACTGAGATCGCGGAAGAAGAGGTCAGCGAATGAATGGATCGGAGTTCATTGCCGCCACAGCGGCGATCCTGTTCGTCGCTTTTCTCGCCGGCTGGTTCTCGCATTGGCTGATCAGCCGTATCACCCGCGTGACCCGCTCGGACATGGACGACCTCGACCAGATGGCACAGGAGCTTCACAACGCGGAGGAGGAGCGCGATCAGGCCGTCACCTATCTCCAGCAACGCGAAGCGGAACTGACCAACAAGCTCGCCCAGACCGAGGCGGAGCTGCACGCGGCCATGGACGGTCTGCGCTCGGCCCGGCACGAGACCGAGGAACTCCGCGCTTACGTCGAACGGGCCAATCAGGCCGGATAGCGTTCGGCTCAGGCGCCGTCGCTGTGAATCGCCTTGAACGTGATCGTCGTCAGCGAGCGGTCGATAAACGGAATGTCGAGCAGGCCTTCGTTGATGAAGACGCCAATGTCCTTGTCTTCCGGGATGTAAATCTTCGCGAGCAGGTCGTAATCGCCACTGGTGGAATAGAGCTCGGAAACGATCTCGCGAAGGTAGATCTCCTTAGCGACCTCATAGGTCTTTCCAGGCTTGCATCGGATCTGCACGAAGACGCATTGCATAGGGTCATCTCCTTTGAAAGCGACCCTATCCGGCGCGGGAGACGCCCCGCAAGTCGCAACAAACCGCGAGCCTTGCCTCGTGCGTGTTCTTCGAAATCCTTTGCGTTTGTGTAAGCGCTTACATTTTTTGCTGCAGCGCCCCGAAAGCCCTCGCGTTTCGCAATGAATCGGGGCAAAACGGGATCAGGGAGTGAGCCGACCGAATGACGCAGCCGACCATCGACACGTCGCCGAAGGTATCCGACGAGGTGCGGAAAACGACGTGCTATATGTGCGCGTGCCGCTGCGGGATCAATGTCCATCTGAAAGACGGCGAGGTCGCCTATATCGAGGGTAACCGCGACCACCCGGTGAACCGGGGCGTGCTCTGCGCCAAGGGCGCTTCGGGCATAATGCAGCATCTGTCGCCGGCGCGTCTGCAAGCGCCCCTCAAACGCGTCGGGCCGCGCGGGTCCGGTGAATTCGAGCAGATCACATGGAAAGAGGCGTTGGAAACGGCCGTCTCCTGGCTCAAGCCCCTGCGAGACAGCGATCCGACGAAGCTCGCCTTCTTCACCGGCCGCGATCAATCGCAGTCCTTCACTAGTTATTGGGCGCAGTCCTTCGGCACGCCCAACTATGCCGCGCACGGCGGGTTCTGCTCGGTGAACATGGCCGCCGCCGGGATCTACACGATGGGCGGCGCGTTCTGGGAGTTCGGGCAGCCGGACTGGGACCGCACGAAACTCTTCATGATCTTCGGCGTGGCCGAGGACCACGATTCCAACCCGATCAAGATGGGGATCGGCAAACTCAAGGGGCGGGGCGCCAAGGTGATCGGCGTCAACCCGATCCGCACTGGCTACAACGCCGTCGCGGACGAATGGGTGGGTATCACGCCGGGCACGGACGGGCTGTTCATCCTCAGCCTTGTCCATTGCCTGATGAAGGCCGGCCGCATCGACCTTGATTACCTCGCGCGTTTCACCGACGCGCCGTGCCTGGTGAATGATGACGAGAAGTCGGAAGACTACGGGCTGATCCTCCGGAACGAGGCTGGGAAGGCGCTGGTTATCGACCGCCGCACCGGTAAGCCAGAGGCCTTCGACACCCCGGGCGTCCAGCCCGATCTTGCAGGGTCTTACCGACACGCAGGCGTATCCCATCGGCCCGTTCTTCATCACATGGCCGAGCGCTACCTCTCCAACGACTACGCGCCGGAAACCGTCGCGCCAAAAGTCGGGCTGAAACCCGAGCGCATCCGAGCGATCGCCGCCGAAATCGCCCGCGTGGCGTTTGACGAATCGTTCGAGCTGGAGCGCGAGTGGACCGATTTCCGTGGCGAGACGCACAAGACCATGGTTGGCCGCCCTGTCAGTTTCCACGCCATGCGCGGGATTTCGGCCCATTCCAACGGGTTTCAAACCTGCCGCGCGCTGCACCTCCTCCAGATCATTCTGGGAAGCGTCGAGGTGCCCGGCGGTTTCCGGTTCAAGCCACCCTATCCGAAACCGGCGACGGCGCACCCCAAGCCGCACGGCAGCGCGCAGCCCGGCAAACCGCTCGACGGCCCGCATCTCGGGTTTGTCCACGGCCCGGACGACTTGCTGGTCGACGACCAGAACCGCGCCAAACGCATCGACAAGGCGTTCTCCTGGGACAACCCGATGAGCGCCCATGGGCTGATGCACATGCTCATTTCGAACGCGCATGCCGGCGATCCCTACAAGATCGACACGATGATGCTCTACATGGCCAACATGGCCTGGAACTCGTCGATGAACACGTCCCAGGTCATGAAGATGCTGACCGACACGGACGAGAGCGGCGAATACGTGATCCCGCGCATCATCTATTCGGACGCCTATTCCTCCGAAATGGTGGCCTATGCCGATCTGATCCTGCCGGATACGACCTATCTGGAGAGGCACGACTGCATCTCGCTCCTCGACCGCCCGATCTGTGAGGCTGAGGCAGCGGCCGACGCGATTCGCTGGCCGGTGGTCGAGCCGGGCCGCGACGTGCGCGGGTTTCAGTCGGTGCTCTGCGACCTTGGCGGGCGTTTGGGACTGCCCGGGTTCACCAACGAAGACGGGTCGACCAAGTACGCCGACTACGCCGACTACATCCAGAACCACGAGCGTAAGCCGGGTATTGGACCGCTGGCAGGCTGGCGGGGGAAAGGCGACAAGCACGGGCGCGGGCCTGCAAACCCGGACCAGATCGCAAAGTACATTGAGAACGGCAGCTTCTGGGTCTCTCACATCCCCGCGGATGCCGAGTTCTACAAACCCTGGAACGCCGCCTATCAGGATTGGGCGGTTGAGATCGGTATTTTTGACCAGCCGACGCCCTACCTGTTCACTCTCTGGTGCGAGCCGCTCCGGCGGTTCCAGCTCGCGGCAGAAGGCAAGCACAGGCTCTCTCCGCCCGATCACTTGAAAGCACGGATCGCGGAAACGATGGATCCGCTCCCTATCTGGTATCCCCCCTTTTCGGACGTAGACGAAAGCTTCGACGTTCACGCGTTAACTCAGCGGCCGATGGCGATGTATCACTCGTGGGGCAGTCAGAACGCCTGGCTCCGCCAGATACACGGCCGGAATCTCCTCTATGTGCCTACGAAGATATGGCAGGCGAACGGGTTCGAGGATGGCGATTGGGCCCGGGTCACGTCTCCCCATGGCGAGATCACTGTGCCGGTCGCGCTGATGGCTGCTCTGAACGAGAACACCGTCTGGACCTGGAACGCGATCGGCAAGCGGAAGGGCGCCTGGGCGCTTGATGAGAAGGCGCCGGAGGCGACCAAGGGGTTCCTGCTGAACCACATCATCCACGAGCTCCTGCCGCCCAGGGGCGACGGGTTGCGCTGGGCGAATTCCGACCCGATCACCGGACAAGCGGCTTGGTTCGACCTCCGCGTCAGAATCGAGAAGGTCGCGGCGCCGAAGGAGGCGCATCCCGCGCATCCGCCGCAGAAGAGCCCCGTGTCCGAGGCCCCGAAAAACGTCACACGTAAGATCGGCGCATGACCTCTCTTCCGTCCCATACCGAGAAGTCGCTTGGGCTGGTCATCGACCTCGACACCTGCGTCGGGTGTCATGCTTGCGTCACCGCGTGCAAAGGCTGGAATACCGAGAACTACGGCGCGCCCCTGGCCGACAAGGACGCCTACGGCGCGGAGCCGGTGGGCAGTTTCCTCAACCGCATCCACAGCTTCGAGGTACAGCCCGAGACCGGCCCGGCGCAGCTCATCCATTTTCCCAAGTCCTGCCTCCACTGCGCCGACGCGCCTTGCGTGACCGTCTGCCCGACCGGCGCGAGCTATAAACGGCAGGAAGACGGGATCGTGCTGGTCAACGAGAGCGACTGCATTGGCTGCGGGCTCTGCGCCTGGGCCTGCCCTTACGGCGCGAGGGAGATGGACCCGGTCGAGCAGGTCATGAAGAAATGCACGCTTTGCGTCGACCGGATCTACAACGAGAACCTGCCCGAAGAAGATCGCCAGCCAGCCTGCGTCCGCACCTGTCCGGCCGGCGCGCGCCACTTCGGCGATCTCGCCGACCCGGAGAGCGGGGTCTCGAAACTCGTGGCCGAGCGCGGCGGGATCGATTTGATGCCGGAACAGGGCACCGCGCCGGTGAACCAGTACCTGCCGCCGCGCCCCAAGGACGAGGCGCCGGAATTCGACGTGCTCGCGCCATACCTTGAACCGGTGGCGGAAGAGCCGCGAGGCTTCCTTGGCTGGCTCGATCGGACGCTGGAGAAAATTGGCTGATGCATCCCGCGCCGTCGATCATCCTGTTCACGACGCTCTCCGGCCTCGGCTTCGGGATGCTGGCCTTTCTCGGCCTTAGCGTGCCCGCGCCGCGCGGCTGGACGGCCTTCGCGTTTTTCTTCATCGCCTACGCGCTCTCGGTCGGCGGGCTCCTGTTCTCGACCTTTCACCTCGGCCACCCGGAGCGCGCGCTCAAGGCTTTCACGCAGTGGCGGTCCTCCTGGCTGTCGCGCGAGGCCTGGGCGGCGGTCATTGCGCTTGTCCTAATGGGGCTCTATGCGATCGGTCTGGTCTTTTTCGGCATGAGATGGGCCATTTTCGGCGTGACCGGCGGGATCATGTCGCTGGTTACCGTCTTCGCGACCTCGATGATCTACATGCAGATGACCACGGTCCCGCGCTGGAACCATTGGTCGCCGCCGGTGCTCTTCCTCGGCTATTCCCTGGCGGGCGGGGCGCTTCTGACCGGGCGTGTGTCGCTCGCTCTCCTGTTGCTGGCGGTTGTGGGCGCGATCCAGATCGTGGCGTGGTTCGATCAGGAGCGGCGCGAGAGCCAGTCGGAGAGCACGATGGCGACAGCCACGGGGCTCGGCGGGATCGGGAGCGTCCGGGCGTTCGAGCATCCGCATACCGGCGAGAGCTACCTGACCAAGGAGATGGTCTATGTGGTCGCCCGGAAGCACAGGCAGGTCCTGAAGATTATCTCGGTCCTCCTCGCCTTCGTCCTGCCGGTCGCTTTGCTGCTGGCGCCATTCCATCACATTCTCGCCGCGCTGGCCGTGATCTCGCACCTTGCCGGGGTGCTTGTCCAAAGGTGGCTCTTCTTCGCTGAGGCGCGCCATGTCGTCGGGCACTACTACGGCCGCGCCTGATGCGGACTAAGAGCGTGACGTTGTGTCGGTTGTGGAGTTTTCTGCGATTGCATAATGTCCGGCTCGACACCGGGCCGTCGCCCGCCCTTTGAAGGAATCAGGAGATCCATCATGACCAATGTCGTCATCGCTTCGGCGGCCCGCACGCCTGTCGGCAGCTTCAACGGAAGCTTCGCCGGAACCCCGGCCCATGACCTCGGCGCGACCGTCCTCGAGGCCCTGGTCGAGCGCGCCGGTATCGATAAAGCTGAAGTGAGCGAAACGATCCTCGGCCAGGTTCTCACGGCAGGTCAGGGCCAGAACCCCGCGCGGCAGGCCCATATCAACGCCGGCCTGCCCAAGGAAAGCAGCGCCTGGGGCATCAACCAGGTCTGCGGCTCGGGCCTTCGCGCCGTCGCGCTCGGCGCCCAGCACATCATGCTCGGCGACGCCGACATCGTCGCGGCGGGCGGTCAGGAGAACATGACGCTCAGCCCGCATGTCCAGGCGCTTCGCGCGGGTCACAAGATGGGCGATCTGAAGTTCATCGACTCGATGATCAAGGACGGTCTTTGGGACGCCTTCAACGGCTATCACATGGGTCAGACCGCCGAGAATGTCGCCGAGAAGTGGCAGATCAGCCGCGAGGCGCAGGATGAATTCGCCGTCGCCTCGCAGAACAAGGCGGAAGCGGCGCAGAACGCCGGCAAGTTTGACGAGGAGATTGTCCCCTTCACGGTCAAAACCCGCAAAGGCGATATCGTTGTCGACAAGGACGAGTACATCCGGCACGGCGCCTCTCTGGAGAACATGCAGAAGCTGCGTCCGGCCTTCACCCGGGAAGGCTCGGTCACGGCTGGCAACGCCTCCGGCATCAACGACGGCGCCGCAGGCGCTCTTCTTATGTCCGCAGAAGAGGCCGAGAAGCGGGGGATCGAGCCGCTCGCCCGCATCGCGTCCTACGCGACCGCCGGCCTTGATCCGTCTATCATGGGCGTGGGACCGATCCATGCGAGCCGCAAAGCGCTGGAAAAAGCAGGCTGGAAAGTCTCCGACCTCGATCTCGTTGAAGCGAACGAGGCATTCGCCGCCCAGGCCTGCGCTGTGAACAAGGACATGGGCTGGGATCCGGACATCGTGAACGTCAACGGCGGCGCGATCGCCATCGGCCACCCGATCGGCGCGTCCGGCGCGCGTTGCCTGAACACGCTCCTGCACGAGATGAAGCGGCGCGACGCCAAAAAGGGCCTCGCCACGCTTTGCATCGGCGGCGGTATGGGTGTGGCCATGTGCATCGAGCGCGACTGATCCAGACAGAGTCTCTGTCAAACGGAAAAGGGGCTTCGGCCCCTTTTTCCATGCGACAATAGCACCGGTTGCCGCACCTGCGCCGCCGCAGTAACTGGCGGCGTCGGAGCATCGAGGGGTCCTGCGTCATCTCGCTCTCGCGACGAAGGCTGAACCAAGGAGAATGACGATGGGACGTGTGGCATTGGTGACGGGGGGAACCCGCGGGATCGGCGAGGCGATCTCGAAGGCGCTGAAGGCTGAAGGATACACCGTCGCCGCGACCTATGCGGGCAACGACGAAAAGGCCAAGGCGTTTACCGACGCCACCGGCATCAAGACCTACAAATGGAACGCGGCGGACTATGACGCCTCCGCCGCCGGCATCGCCCAGGTCGAAGCCGACCTCGGCCCTATTGAAGTGGTCGTCGCCAATGCTGGCATCACCCGTGACGCGCCTTTCCACCGGATGAGCCCGGAGCAGTGGAAAGAAGTCATCGACACCAACCTCACTGGCGTATTCAACACCATCCACCCCGTCTGGCCTGGCATGCGCGAGCGCAAGTTCGGCCGCGTCATCGTGATTTCTTCGATCAACGGTCAGAAAGGCCAGTTCGGTCAGGTGAACTATGCCGCCACCAAGGCGGGCGATCTCGGCATCGTCAAATCGCTGGCGCAGGAGGGCGCGCGGGCCGGCATCACGGCCAACGCCGTCTGCCCGGGCTACATCGCGACCGAGATGGTGATGGCCATCGACGAAGGCATCCGTGACAAGATCATCACGGGCATCCCCGCCGGCCGTCTGGGCGAACCGGAAGAGATCGCGCGAATCGTCTCCTTCCTCGCCTCTGACGACGCGGGCTTCATCAACGGCTCGACCATCTCGGCCAACGGCGCGCAGTTCTTCGTGTAGACGCATCTGTTGCGCAGGAGCGCGCGGACGCCTTAGCCTGACGGAACGTCAAGTTTCCGTCAGGCGCGAGGCCCTCACGAATGCCTTTCCTGAAAACCGAGACCGCTAACAAAGGCATCGACTTCGCAAAGGCGATGCCTCTCGTCGAGCGGGAGTATGGGGTTTCGCGGTACAAACAGCTGCGCGAGATCGCGCGGCTCGCAGCGGCAGGACCGCGCTTTGCGCCCAACGAGTACTACATGCTTGGCGCGTTCTCGCCGGAGGTGCCCTTTCAGGAGAAGATGGAGTTCTTCTCGAAGCGCAGGAGCATCCGCATCAACCGGGCCATGTCTCCGGCCGATCTTGGCGCGATGCCGCTGTTGATGCGGGACAAGCTGGCCTCTGGGGTCTTGCTTTCAGAATACGGTTTCCCGGTTCCCAAGCATGTCGGCGCCTACGCCCCCGATGGCAGATATGGCGGCGCGGCGCGGATGCGGAACGCGCAGGAAATCGCTATGTTTTTGAAGAACAATGATCGCTGGCCCTTGTTCGGAAAGCCGAACGTCTCGAGTTTCGCAATCGGTGCCGCCAGCTATCTTGGGACCGAAGGCGAGGACTTGATCATCGGCAACCAGAGCCGCGTGCCGCTCGACGCGTTCGCCCGGGACATCGTCGACCTGTTCCCGCAAGGATACGTCTTTCAGGAGTTCGCCTGGCAGCACCAGGATGCTGAGGCAATTGCCGGCGGCGCCGTAGGAGTCGTCCGGCTGGTCACATTGCGGACGGAAGACGGCATAGGGCTGTATTATGCTCTGTGGCGCCTTCCCGGCCGCGGCGCGATGTCCGACGGCGCCCAGCCGAACGCCGGGCCAACCGGCCGCGCCGAGATCAATCCCGAGACGGGAGAGATCAGAAGCGCGCATTTCGGCGACCGTCTTTTCGGGGCGGACGCGCGCGTGTCGCCCGTAACCGGCGCTCAACTGGTCGGCGCGAAGGTGCCGTTCTTCAGGGAGGCCGTCAGCATGACGGTCGACGCCCACGAGGTATTCCCGACCCATGGATTGGTCGGCTGGGACATCATCATTGGCCGGGAGGGACCGATGATAGGAGAGGCCAATCCCAACCCCGGGCACTTTCTTTTGCACGACGCGACAGGCCGAGCGATCCAGTCCCGTGCAAAAAAGGAGCTTGCGCGGGCGGCTTTGGAATTCGCGCAGAAACGAAGGGCCGACTCCAGGAAAAAGGGAGTAATCCGTTTCTGGGAGATCTGAGTTCGGCCGTTCGGAAAAACGCCACGCTCAGCGCGAGGAGAGAAGCAGCTTCCGAATAATAGAACTGACGATGGCGCCGCGTTCGGTGTGGGCTGCCCGAATGGCGTCGCGGGTGCGGGCGGTTGCTGTGCTTTCAAACATGCTTGGCCTCCTTCACGACCAGTAATTTTGTTCTGATCGATACATGAACCTTACTGGTTCCCGTTACAAACGAGACTTGTCAGGCATTCAGTTAAGAATTACTTGATCGAAATGTCTGACCGCCTCCCCCCTCTCACAGCGCTCCGCGCCTTCGACGCCGCCGCACGGCACATGTCGTTTCAAAAGGCGGCGGAGGAGATAAACGTTACCCCCGCCGCGCTTTCGTTTCAGATCAAATCCCTGGAAGAGCACTTAGGTCAGCCCGTCTTCCGCCGCTTGAACCGCGCCGTCGAGCTGACCGAGGTCGGCCGCGCGCTTTCCCCCGGGGCTCGCGACGGATTCGCCACGCTCGCGGCCGCCTGGAGTTCGGCGCGACGGCTGACCGACACGTCTTCGATCACGGTCACCGCAGGCCCGGCATTCACCGCGAAATGGCTCGCCCCGAAGATGTTCGCCTTCGCCCAGGCCCATCCCGAAATCGAGCTGCGTTTTTCGGCCACCCTCCGGCTTCTCGATTTTGATCGGGACGACGTGGATGTGGCCATCCGGTTTGGCACCGGCGACGACTCGGGATTGTTTTCAAAGAGCATTATTCGAGAGTGGGTCACGCCCATGGCGACGCCTGAGCTGGCGCGAACGCTCAAAAAACCGGAAGACCTGCGGCAGGTCACGCTTTTGCATCAGGACGATGTTGCTTTCCTAGACCCGCCGATCGGATGGACCGCCTGGTTTAAAGCGGCGGGTCTCGGCGCCCCGCAATCCGGCGGACCAAGGTTCAGCCAGGCCGATCACGCGCTCGATTCCGCCTTAACGGGCGCTGGCGTGGTCATAGGCAGACCGTCGCTCACGGCCAGAGATTTGAAGGAGGGAAGGCTCGTGATGCCCTTCGATCTGTCGCTCACGACCGAGGCGCACTACCGGCTTGTCTGCCCGGTCGGGGCGCAAAACCGTCCTCACATCCGCGCGTTCCTGGATTGGATCGAGGGCGAAGTCGCGGAGTTTCCAGCTTTGGATCAGGGCCGCCGCTTTGTTTCGGCGGCCGAAGTCAAGGAAATGTCAGGCGGGAGCTGAGGCGCTCAATCGCGCGATTTCCTCTTTGATTTTCAGTTTCTGCTTCTTGAGGGACGTTATCATGAGGTCGTCGGAGCCAGGGCTTTGCTGGGCTTCTTCGACCTGTTCTTCGAGATGTTGATGCTTTTTCCGGAGTTCCTGCAGGTGTGAACTCAAGCTCATCTTCGTCCTCCTTTTTGTTCGCTGCATCACAAGTCCAGCACGATATGCGATTCGAGTCACGCGCTTTGGCCGGAACGGAGTGTTCGCGGGATAGGCCGCGAAACCTAACGGCGCGTTAATCGCTGAGGGGAAAGGCGGCGCCGTGGCGAAGGATTGCTCTCGCTTCAGGCGTGTAGCTGTCCCGGTCCCGATCATGCGCCGCGCCTTCGTGCAGCACGAAAGGCGACCTCAGGCGGAACGGCGCCTTGCCGCCCTTTCTCGCGCAAAGGAGAACCAAATGCGCCTCGCGCCCCGCCCGCGCGGCCAGCGGCATCGCTTTCAGGCTGCCCAGTCTGCCGTCGCAGGCGCCGAGTGCCTCAGGAAGCCTCTCGACCCGCTGAATCATCGTAAGCCAGCCACCCGGAGCCAGGCGTCTCGCTGCCGCGTCGACCCAATCGGAAAGCGCTGTCTCCTCAGCCCGCCCGGCCCGCCGGCCCGGCTCGTTCGGCGGCGTGCCCTTACCACGCTCAAAAAACGGCGGGTTCATCAGCACATGTTCGAAGGACCGCGCCCGCAGCCCGCCCGGCAGATCCGTCAGATCCGCCGTGACAATCTCCGCCTCAAACCCGTTTCGCCGGGCGTTTTCGCGGGCCATGTCCGCTAGATCAGGCTGAAGCTCGACTCCGACACATTCAAGGTCAGGCACACGGGACATTAGACAAAGAAGCGCCGTCGCCACGCCTGTCCCGAGCTCAAGAATCCGCTGGCCCGGCGATGCTGGGACCGCCGCAGCTAGAAACACCGGATCGGCCCCGGCGCGATATCCGTTTCGCGGCTGGATGATCTGCAAACGCCCGTTCAGAAAGGCGTCGGTCGTCGTTTCGGTCATTCCGAAACAGGGATGTCGTTGTCCCTGAGCACCGCCGAAGCTTGGAAGAAGTCCTTTTCGCGCACCATCAGCCGGCGGGGCAGGATGCCGATCGATCCTTCGAGCACGCTCATGTGGACGTCCATTTGGAAGGAGTCTATACCCTCGCCTTCAAGAAGGGCCGAGGCAAAGGCGATCATGGTCGGATCGTTCGTGCTGAGGATCTCTTTCATCGACATGGACTTAAGGACAGACCCGCCGGTTTGTCGAGCCATCTGACGAGCGTGTGATGAGCCTGGATGACCTGAAATCCGCCAAACCCCATGACCGGCTGTCCGCGATGCTGGCGGATGACATGACAGCGGTGAACGCGCTGATCCGGCAAAAGATGGCCTCGGAACACGCGCCGCGCATCCCCGAAGTTACTGCGCATCTGGTCGAGGCGGGCGGCAAGCGGTTGCGCCCTCTTCTGACACTCGCGACCGCGCGGCTCTGCGGATACGAGGGCGAGAACCATCATCGGCTGGCAGCGACGGTAGAGTTCATCCACACGGCTACGCTTCTTCACGACGATGTCGTCGATGAGAGCGCTCAGCGGCGGGGGCGACCGACAGCCAACCTGCTTTGGGACAACAAATCCTCGGTTCTGGTCGGCGATTACCTGTTCGCGCGCGCTTTCCAGCTGATGACCGACACCGGCTCGCTGCGTGTCCTGCGCATCTTGTCGGACGCGGCGGCGACAATTGCCGAGGGCGAAGTGCTTCAGCTCACCGCTGCGGCCAACATCGCAACGAACGAGACGACCTACCTTCAGATCGTGCGGGGCAAGACCGCCGCCTTGTTCTCGGCGGCGACGGAAGTCGGGGGCGTGATCGCCAACCGCTCGGACGAGGACGTCCGCGCGCTTTTTGAGTATGGCGACGCGCTGGGGATCGCGTTCCAGATGGCGGACGACCTTTTGGATCTGCAGGGCGACAGCACGGTCACCGGCAAGAACGTCGGCGATGATTTTCGCGAGCGAAAGCTGACCCTTCCGATCATCAAGGCGATCGCTGCGGCGGACGCCGACGAGCGCGCGTTCTGGGAGCGGACGATCGGCAAGGGGCGCCAAGATGACGGTGATCTCGAACTGGCTCTGGAGCTGATCAAGCGGCACGGCGCGCTGGCAGATACGGCGGTGGAGGCCCGGGCGTGGGCAGACAAGGCCAAGACGGCGATGGTGAAACTACCAGACAACGAAATTCGTGAAGCTCTAATCGACCTCGCCGACTACGTGGTCGCGCGGATCAACTGATCCTGGGCGTCGCCCGCGCAAGCTGATCGCCGATCCAGCCGGAGGACACCCACCAGTTCGAATGCGCCGCGCGAATGCGGGCGTGGGCCGCCTGGGCGCTCTCCATGTCTTTGAACAGCCCGAAGCAGGTCGCGCCCGATCCCGACATGCGGGCCAGCTGACAGCCGTCCATGCCGCCGAGGGTGTCAAGAACTCCGGAGATAACTGGCGCCCCCTCAATGGCCGGCCGCTCCAGGTCGTTTCGTTGATCCTTGAGCCATGCGATGACATCATTCGCCGCGGCGAAGGCGGGAAGTATCTTCGCCATTGGCGGGTTCTCCCGGTTCTTGAGACCCTCGAATACAGCCTTCGTGGGAACCGGGACTCGCGGATTGACGAGGACCCCGGGCATGGGCGGCAGTTCGACCAGCTCGACCTTCTCTCCGACGCCGCGGGCGCGGGACGGACCGGACAAGAGGCACATCGGCACGTCCGCACCCAGCGCCAGGATTTTCTCAGCAAATGGCTTCAGCTCATCCTCGGTCGGCGGGGTCCAGATCTTGGCCTGCAATTCGGGCATCCGGATCAGCATGCCGCGAAGAACAGCAGCGGCGTCTGCCGATCCGCCCCCGATTCCCGCCGCGGAGGGCAGGTGCTTTTCCAGCACGATGGCGACGCCTTCGTCTTCCCCGACCAGCACAGTCGCCGCCCTGAGCGCGAGATTCTCCATGTCAGCCGGGACGCCCTCTGCCTCCGGCCCTTCGACCGTGAGTGAACGCGCGTTCCCGTCCATCAGCGTGATTTCGTCAGAAGCCGGGGCGAAGGCGACGAGGGAGTCGATCAGGTGATACCCGTCTTCCCTTTGTCCGGTGATGTGAAGCGTCAGATTGATCTTTGCCGGGGCGAAGACCCTAACCGTCGTCATTCGCAACCTCGAGCGGCGGCGCCCCTTCCTCATCCAGCACGCGGTCCAGCCCGATTTCGATCTTGCGCCGTATGCGCTCCGGATCCGCGTCCGAGGAATCTCCATCGACGATGAAGGACAGCGCGCGGTGCCACTGGAATTCGGCCTCCCGCTCGCGGCCTACGGCCCAGTACACGTCTCCAAGGTGATCGTTGACCACGGGGTCGATCGGCAACAGCTCAACCGCCCGCTCCATGTGCGTCACCGCTTCCTGGTACCGCCCGACACGGTAGAGGCCCCAGCCAAGGCTGTCGACGATGTACCCCGAGTCGGGGCGGAGCGCGACAGCGCGCTCGATCATGTCCAGCGCCTCGTCCAGGTTGCTTTGCATCTCGAGAAACGAGTAGCCCAGATAATTGAGGACCTGCGGCTGTTCCGGGCGCAACTCAAGCGACTGCCGGAAATCCGCCTCCGCCTTCCCCCATTCCCCGGTCCGCTCGTGCGAGATGCCGCGCGCGAAGTAGACGAGCCAGTGCTGTTCTCCCGGCGTCTCGATCAGATCAATGGCCCGGGTGTAGGCGGGGATCGACTCCTCGAACCGTTTCAGGCCGCGAAGCGTGTCTCCCAGGGTAGTGTGAACAAGCGAGAGGTCGCCGTGGCTTTTCTGGAGGCCTTTCAGAACCTCGACCGCCGCCTCGGGGTTGCCCGCTTTCTCAAGCGCGTCGGCCCGCCCGATCTCGGCGCGATGGAACTCCGGAGACTCCGTCGGCACCTGATTGAACACCTCGGTCGCCAGATCGTAGCGCTCAAGGTCGTCTAGCAATCCGGCGGTCAGTAAAAGCGCGTCAACGTGGTCGGGCCGGAGCGCGAGCGCCATGCGGCTGTAGAGGAGCGTGTAAGCGTCCTGAGCCTCGCCGACCAAGGCGCTGGCGATGGAGAAATAGACCTCCGCAACGCCGTCGGCGGCGGAGGTGACCGCGTCGAAGGACAGGGTCTCGCCCGCCTGAAGACCGGTTAGAGTGTCGGTAATCGTCGCGTCCGTATTCGAGCCGAACGCCTGGTTGATCAGATCGATCGCCTCTTCATTGCGTTCAAGCTGGCTGAGGATCTGCGCGTAGGCGAGGATGCCCCGGCGCGTCAGCCGCAACGTAACGCCCGTGTCGCCGGAAAAGATCTCCGCAGCGCCTTCGAAATCCCCGACGAGCCCAAGCGCGAGCGCCTTGTGATAGGCCCCGAAGGCTTCGACGCCCTGATTGCCTGCAACGGTGTCGAAGGCCTCCACGGCATCGCCCATGCGCCCAGCGCCGACCTCGGCCCAAGCCTTGAGCAGGCCGTCGAAGAGCGGCCCGACGCTGCCGCCGGCCGCAAGATCCTCCAGTACCGAATCCCAGGCGCCGCGCCGCGTGTAGTCGCCATAGAGGATCAGTCCGGCCACCTGGCTGGGAGAGCCCGACTGCAGCATGCGCCGCGCCGTCGGAATAGCCCGGTCAATGTCGCCCAGTCCTAGGTAGGCGGTCATGGCGCTTTCAAGGAGCGCGATGTTGTTCGGATCCCGGACCAGCGCGCGCGAGAAGTAATCCGCCGCCGCCCCGTAGTCGTTCGCGATGAACGCCGACCGCGCGGCCAGATAGCTCCCGGCGTTGTCGGCATGGGCCGGAAGACCGAGGCCTGCCGCCGCGATCAGGGGCAGAACGAAACGTTTGGGCATGAAGGCGCCTTTCCAGATGCT
>JASJAU010000056.1 GCA_030066855.1 Paracoccaceae bacterium
CATACCGGCGGACCGAGGCGCCGCCACGTCTTCTGTCCAGAAAGCTCATTTCGCAAAGATCAGTTTGCCGGCCCGCATGATCCTCAGCCAGTACGATTGCCCATCGAGCACGATCTGCGCCAGGTCCCCGTCTCCGACAAGCGCGCGAGCGTCCTAGGCGGGCGTGTATTCCTCCGGCGCCGTTCGGCTGGAAAGTCCGCTCCCCGGTTGAAAGGCCGCCATGACGTCACCCGCACGCCCAGACGCATTAGGGCGGCTTCCAGCGCGGCGACGGCGGCGGTGCGGGGCATGGGTCTCTTCCCGGATTTCAAGCCTGGCGGTTTCTATCGGATACCACCGTCATATCATCGTCGAGCAGTTCTCAGTGAGCTCGTCAGGGAATTGGCGGTGATCCATCAAACAATGAGCGGCGGCGCGCTCGTAACCGATGCGACCCGTCGGGAGTCCGGAGTGAACTCAGGGCGAAGCAACAAGATCGCCATCGGTAACCGCCAATTGCTGGCAGACTGTACCCGCGAACGCCTATAACCGTGGCGCAACCAGCGTCCGAACCACCCATGCTCGATATCCTATCCGACCGCACCTACCGCAACCTCTTCGCCGCTCAACTTGTAGCCTTGTTGGGAACCGGTCTCGCTACCGTCGCGCTAGGACTGCTGGCCTACGATCTGGCGGGCGACAACGCGGCCATGGTGCTGGGCACGGTTTTCGCCATCAAGATGGTGGCCTATGTCACTATCGCGCCAGTGGCGGGCGCCTTCGCGACCCGGGTGCCGCGCCGGAGGCTGCTCGTCTGTCTCGATCTGGTTCGGGCTGGCGCGGTTGGGTGTCTGCCGTTTGTGAATGAGATCTGGCAGGTCTATCTCCTGATCTTTCTCCTCCAATCCGCTTCCGCCGCATTCACACCGACCTTTCAGGCAACGATTCCGGACGTTCTGAAAGATGAGGAGCGTTACACGCGCGCCCTGTCGCTCTCGCGCCTGGTCTATGACCTCGAAAACTTGGCCAGCCCCACCCTGGCAGCCTTGTTGCTGGCCATTGTGGGCTACAGTTCGTTGTTCCTCGGCACGGTTGCTGGCTTCATCGCCTCAGCCTTGTTCGTGCTGTCGGTCGCGCTGCCGAGCCCGAAGCCGTCAGAACCTCGCGGCGTCTACGATCAGATCACGCGCGGGCTGCGGATTTACTTGGCCACGCCGCGCCTGCGAGGGCTTCTGGCGCTGAACCTGGCGGTTTCATCGGCGGGGGCGATGGTTCTGGTCAACTCGGTCGTTTTGGTACGCGGGACGCTCGATTTGCCGGAAACCGCTCTCGCGTGGACCATGTTCGCCTTCGGCTTTGGGTCGATGTTGGCGGCGCTGTCCCTTCCGCGCCTGTTGGACCGGGTGGAGGACCGGCCGGTGATGATCGGCGGCTCCGTCCTAATGATGGCGTCCCTTTTTGCACTGGCGCTCGGCACCGCCGCTCTCGGCCTGTCCTGGCCGCTGCTGCTGGCCGCCTGGGCTTTTGTCGGGCTCGGCTACTCTGCAGTTCTCACACCGTCCGGACGGCTTTTGCGCCGCTCGTCCAATCCAGAGGACAGGCCAGCCCTCTTCGCGGCGCAATTCGCGCTCAGCCACGCGTGCTGGCTTATGACCTATCCCCTTGCGGGCTGGTTGATGACACGGTTCGACCTGATCGCGACACTCGCCGTTCTGACGTCGCTGGTTGGCCTTGCCGTGCTTGCGGCGCTGAGAGTCTGGCCGAGCCCGGACCCCGAGATCATCGAACACACGCACGAGAACCTGCCGCCCGATCATCCGCATCTTCGCGGCGGCCGGCACCACGCCCACAGATTTGTTGTGGACGACGCGCACCCGCGTTGGACGTCTCAATTGTAAGCGCCGGGAATGGGAGTTCGGCGTCGCCCTGGGGCCTCGACAATACTGCGTGCCGAGGCAGCCTTTGGCGGCTCCGCAGACTGAGGCTGAACGCCGGCCTGATTTTCTAGATTCAATGAACGCCGCGAACCTGCGCCTCTACCGAATACGCGGGATCAAAGAGCTTGCGAAGTCGCGCTTCGGATCCTTTCCGTCGCGTTCTCTCATGCTGAGCCCGGCCATGACGTCCGGCACTTGACCCGGGCCGCCAATTTCTCGACGGGCGGCAGCCAGGTCAGCGAGGAATGGTGCAGGGAAATCAGAACACGCCCGTCGATCTTGTGGTAGGCGAAGGTGTAGTAAGCGCGGGTGGCGTTGCCGTCGCCATCGAATTCCGCAAAACCTGAACAGTTGCTTTCGCGGCGCGATCGGTCCTCCATAAGCCATCAGGTGGAGAATCGAAGGACAGCGGGATGACGAGCCGCGCACCCCTCTGGCAATGGAGCGCCGTTGAGATCGCAGGCGCGACGCGGGATGGAACCCTGACCGCGATCGAAGCGACCGAGGCGGCCATCTCGCGCATGGAAAGCGCCAATCCTGACCTGAACGCCGTGGTCGAAGACCTGTCGGACGAAGCGCGGATGGATGCGGCGGCGCTCGACAAGAGCGATGCGCCAAAAGGGCCGCTGCACGGCGTCCCCGTCACCATCAAGATCAACGTGGATCAAAAGGGACACGCGACCTCGAATGGAGTTGCGGCCTACAAGGATGTGATCGCTCCCGACGACGCGCCGGTCGTGCGCAACCTCAAGCGGGCCGGAGCGGTCGTCATCGGGCGAACAAACACACCTGAGTTTTCCTTCCGGGCGGATACCGACAACCCGCTCTATGGAAGAACGCATAATCCCTGGGGCCGCCATGTCTCGGCCGGTGGATCGTCGGGCGGCGCCGGGTCCGCCGTAATGGCCGGGATCGGCGCGCTGGCGCATGGCAATGACATCGGAGGCTCGCTCCGGTTTCCCGCCTCGGCCATCGGCGCGGTCACAGTCAAACCCGGCTTGGGACGCGTGCCGGCGTGGAACCCGAGCCAGGAGGTTGAGCGCGGCCTGCTCGCACAATCCATGTCGGTTCAAGGGCTGATCGCGCGCAACGCAGCCGATCTCCGGCTCTCGATGCCGGCGCTGATCGCGCCGGACGCGCGGGACCCGTTCCACGTTCCGATGGAATGGCGCGGCGCGGCGCTCGACGCGCCGATCCGCGTCGCCTTCACGCGCGATGATCTCGGGTTCGGACTGCACCCCGAGGTCGCCACCGCGCTCGATCGGGCCGCCTCCGCCCTGTCGGATGCCGGCTATTCCGTTGAAGAGGTGGAGCCACCGCTGGCGCGCGAAACTGGAGAGGTTGGCTATCGCGCCCTGCTTGGGGAGGTGAAGACGCTTCTCGGCCGGGACATTCGAGACCATGGCTCCGAGACGTTGAACGCGATCTTCGACCTCTACTACCAGGAGTTCCCGCCGTTTGAAGGCGCCGAAGCGGTGGAGATGCTGGCCAAGCGGACGCACTACGCCCGCCAATGGTCTCTTTTTCTTGAGGACTACCCGCTGGTGCTGACGCCCTTCCTTCTGAAACCTTTCTTCCGACCGGGGCGCGACGCGGAGGGTTCTGAGGGCGCGCGCGACGCGCTCGGGGCCTCGCATTGGTCGTTCATCATGAACTTCCTGGGTCTGCCGGCGGGCAACCTGCCGACTCACATCGCAGACCTGCCATCCGGGCCGCAGCCCATCGGCGTGCAAATCGCGGGACGGAGATGGCGCGAGGATCTGATTGTGGATGCGATGGAAGCCATTGAGGCCGCAATCCCGCCTGTGTGCTCTAGGCTCTGGAAGAAGATGTCAGAGGATATGGTACGGTCTGATTCAGACGTTTCGGAGCATTAGTTGGAGATCGCAGAGTCCTGTTTCATAGAGCAACCCGCGTTTGGCTGCTCGTACCCGACCAGCATTCCACCCGCGTTCGGCTCCCGCCAGACCGCGGGCTCTCTGAGTTCGCGTCAGACTGATCGGTTCTGCGCCGTGGCGTTTGCTCAGCCTGCCCGCCCGCCATAGCGTCCGCGCTAATGCGGTATACGGGGCGGGCGGCGCTGACGTGCTTTTCGAGCTCGGCTTCCGCGCAGCCGGCCAGGAGAAATCTCTAACGCTGGCGTTCCCTGTCGGTGGAGCGATTCTAGCGGCTGCGGCGCTTCCGACCGGGCTGGATGTTTCGGCACAGCGCAAATTCTTGACAAATCCCAGATTGACGCTAGCAAAGGGTCGCTTCGGTTCTGATGGAATTGAACCTCCATTGGATGAAAAGGGAACGCAGTGCGACCGCCCGTGTCAAATCTGCGGCTGCCCCCGCAACTGTGAGCGGAGAGCGAAGCCGGAATCGCCACTGATGTGCCACGCGGCGCGTCGGGAAGGCCCGGTGAAGCCTTGACCCGCAAGCCAGGAGACCTGCCGAAGTGATCATCCTGTCCGGGTGCGGGGCGCGCCATGGGCAACGGGCAATCCGTAGCGATGACATCGACTTCATCGTCTGCGGAGGAGCCGCTCCTCCAATGACAATAAACGGGTTCCGGTCTGCGCGGCCGGCCTTTTGGGGGAAATGTTAATGCCACGCTCCACTCGAAATCTTATCGCGACAACCATCATTCTCACCGCCTCCTTTGCGCAGGCCCAGGACGGCGCTTTCGACCTTGGCACGCTCGTCCTGTCGGGCGAGTTCGCCGAAACTCCGGCTGAGCAGCTTGGTGCCTCGGTCTCCATCGTCACTCGTGAAGATCTGGAAGAAACTGGCGAGACCCGCTTGGTTGACTATCTGGCCCGGCTGCCCGGCGTCGACGTGAGATCACGTGGCCCAATCGGCGCTGTGTCGTCGATCACTATCAGGGGCGCGGGCCAGAACTACGTCCGCGTTATTGTTGACGGCATCGACGTGACCGATGTTTCAACTCCTCAAACAGCGTTCGATTTTGGCAGCCTGACGACCTCGGACATCTCTCGCATCGAAGTGCTGCGCGGCGGTCAGTCCGCGGTCTACGGGTCCGAAGCGATCGGCGGCGTGATCAACATCACGACCCTTCGCGCCGAAGAGGAGGACGTGCGCCAAGTCCTGACAATCGAGGGCGGCAGCTACGACACCTTCCGTGGCGCATACGGCGTCGCCGCCGATCTCGGCGCGTTCGATTATGCCCTGAACATTTCCCGCATTCAGACTGGGGGGTTTTCCGCCGCCGACGAAGATGCCGGCAACTCCGAGGTCGACGGGTTCGAGTCAAGCCGACTGAGTTTCGCCATTGGCTACGATCTCGCCAATGGTGGGCGGATCGGCCTGAACGGCTTTAAGGAAAGAGCGCGGGTTGAGTTCGACGAGGAATTCCCGATTGGCGACGGCAGCCCCGACGAAGTCACCCACAATGACTCCGTTGGTCTGAGGTCTTATCTCGAGCTGCCCACCGGCGCTGTCGAAAGCACCTTTGCCGTCACCTACTACGATATCGAACGCGACGTCCGCGGCTCCACCGGCTTCGGCCCGGCCAATAATGTCTACCAAGGCGACCGCGTTGGTCTCAGCTACCTCGGCGTCGCGCAGGTGGCGCCGACTGCTGAACTGCGTTTCGGCCTCGACGCCACGCATGAGACCTTCGTTCAGTCCGGCGATTTCGGCCCCGGCGAGGGCGAAAGCGATGTTTTTGGCGTATTTGGTGAGCTCGCATGGTCCCCAACCGACCGACTCGATATCACAACAACACTGCGCCAAGACGAGCATTCCCAGTTCGGTGGTCTGACCTCCGGCCGGATAGCAGCCGCGTGGCGCCCCGCTGACGACTGGATTCTCCGCACATCAGCCGCGCAAAGCTACAGGGCGCCGTCCCTTTACGAGCTCTTCGGACCCTTCGGCAATGCGAGCCTCGAACCGGAAAGAAACCGCTCGCTCGACCTCGGCTTGGAGCGCCGCTTCGGGTCGGACGCCTTTGCCCGTATGACCCTTTTTCTAAGCAACACGACCGACCTCATCGATTTCCCGTTCCCTTATGCCCAGGTGCCTGGCACGGTCGAGCGGCGCGGCGTGGAGTTGGAGGTAGGAACCCCCATCGCCGCCCGCTGGCGCATCGACGGCAGTTACACCCATACAGACGGGGAAAATCCGCCGCTCACCGCAGGCAATGCGTGGAACCTCGAGTTTCCCAAGCATGACCTGTCGCTCACCCTAACCGGCGATATCACTGATCGGCTATCTTCCGCTCTCACGGTCCAGTCGGTCTGGGATCGTCCGACTCTGGAGGACTACACCGTGGCCAATGCGACATTCACCTACAAGCTGAAAGACGATGTTGTGGCCTATCTAAGGGTCGAAAATCTGGCCAACAAGGCCTATCAGCTCGTCGACGGCTACGGCACAAGCGACCGGGGGGTCTATATCGGCCTTCGCGCCGGCTTCTGACATGGGTGGGTTCCGCGGATTTGCAATGAGCCTGAGCGGGGCGGTCCTCTGCGCAGCGTCGGCGTTTGCGGATTCGGCCTCGCGCCCGAAGGGTGTTGAGCCGCCGACCCGCGTGGTGTCGATGAACCTCTGCACAGATCAACTGGCCATGATCGTGGCGGCGCCGGGGCAACTTCATTCCGTGTCCTATCTCGCAATCGACCCGCGCGGCTCGGCCATGGCCGAGGAAGCCAAAGCCTACGAGATCAACCGCGGCCTGGCCGAGGAAATCTATCTCATGCAGCCCGACCTCGTCATTGCGGACAGCTTTTCGAAGCGCGCCACGATCGACATGTTGGAACGCCTGGGCATTCCGGTTGCAGTGTTCGATCCGGCCTATGGGCTGGATGAGGTGCGTGACCTTATGCGCGAGATGGGTGAGGTTCTGAGCCGCGAGGACGCGGCACAGGCATTGATCGAAGATTTCGATAGGCGTCTGAACGTCCTGCGGGCCCAGACCAAGCGTCGCCCGAGCGCTGCGCTATATTATGCCAATGGCTACACATCCGGCGACAGAACCCTGGCGGGGCAGATTCTCGTTGCCGCAGGCTTCGAGAACGCGGCCGTGGAAGCGGGCTTCGCCTCGGGCGGGTTTCTGCCTCTCGAAGTGCTCGCAATGCTGGAACCCGAGGCGCTGATCGTGGGGCAACGCTATCCCGGCAAATCGCGATCCGAAGAAATCCTCGATCATCCGGTGGTACAGACACTGCGGGCCGATCATGTCAGCGGAGCGATCACCGATAGGGATTGGGTATGCGGCACGCCGCATGTTCTTCGAGCGATAGAGAAGCTCGGCGGACTGCGCGAAGAAGTTTTGGCGGACTGAAAGTTGGAGCGGCTGGCCATAGGAATGATCGCAGTCGCTTTGGCATTGTTCTTGGCTGCGCTTACCATCGGTCCGGCGGCAATTGGGCCCGGAGAAAGCTTGCGGGCGCTGATTGCAGGCGATGCCGGCCCTTTGACCTTGGTCATGCGTGAAATCCGATTGCCGCGCGCGATCCTCGCCGTAATGGTTGGGGCAAGCCTCGGTTTGGCGGGAGCGGCGATGCAGGGCTATCTGCGAAATCCGCTGGCCGAACCGGGATTGATCGGCATTTCTGGAACGGCGGCCTTGGGTGCCGTCATCTCCATCCAGACCGGGCTGGCGGCGAGTGTGGCCTTAGGACTGCCAGCCATGGCTCTCGTTGGAGCGCTCGTTGGCGTAGCCCTCGTCGTTGCACTCGCTGGGTCTCGCGGATCATCCCTGACGATGATCCTTGCAGGAATCGCGATTTCAGCGCTGGCGGCCGCGCTCACCTCATTGGTGCTGAACCTGTCGCCCAACCCCTTCGCTGCGAATGAGATTGTCTTTTGGATGATGGGCTCAATCGCCGACCGCTCAATGACTCATGTCTGGATCGCACTGCCGTTTATGGCATTGGGCTGGATGATTTTGGCTACGTTGGGGCGCGGTCTGGATGCGCTGACGCTAGGCGAGGATGCGGCGGGAGCGATGGGAATTGATCTTGCAAGGTTGCGGCTGAAATTGATCGTAGGCACCGCCTCGGTTGTCGGCGCAGCCACCTCCGTCGCCGGCGCGATCGGTTTTGTCGGGCTGGTCGTGCCGCACATCCTGCGCCCGTTTGTGGACGCGCAACCTTCGCGACTTCTCTGGGCCTCGGCGATGGGTGGGGCAATCATGGTGCTGGCCGCGGATATCGCAGTCCGCCTGATCCTGCCTGACCGCGACCTCAAGCTGGGGGTCGTCACAGCCCTCGTTGGAGCACCGCTGTTCTTGCACCTGATCTACAAAACGCGGAGGCAATTGGCATGACATTGCTCTCCGTCGAGCAGCTTTCCGTTTCTCTGCGGGACCGCCACGTACTGAAGAATATTACCTTCGCGGTTGGAACCGGGGAATGCGTCGGACTACTGGGACCAAACGGAGCGGGAAAGACGACGCTGATGCGAGCGGCTCTTGGGCTGATCCCGCATGAGGGTTCGAGTTCCATTGCGAGCATGGATCCGGCAGAACGCGCCCGAACGGCCGCATGGATACCGCAAACGCGCGAGATCGCTTGGCCGGTGACAGTCGAGAGACTGGTGATGTTGGGCCGCATTCCGTACATGGCGGGCGGACAGCGCCCTAAGGTCGACGATCATGAGAACGTGGATGCCGCCCTTGCTGCCATGGAGTTGGACGGCCTTCGCAACCGGACGGCTACGCGCCTGTCCGGCGGTGAGCAGGCGCGTGTGTTGATCGCCCGCGCGCTGGCGCAAGACACGCCGCTGATATTGGCGGACGAACCGGTTGCCGGACTTGACCCGGCGCATCAGATCTCGACGATGCAAAAGTTTGCGGGATTGGCGCGCGCGGGACGCAGCGTGATTGTTTCGGCGCACGACCTCGGACTCGCCGCCCGGCATTGCACACGGCTGATTCTTCTGTCAGGCGGCAGCATCGCGGCCGACGGGCCACCTGACGAAGTCCTCACTATCGAACGGATGGCCGAGATTTTTGGAGTTCGCGCCTTCTTCCAGGATACTGAGGATGGTCCCGTCTTCCAGCCGCTGGAGGTGATCCAATGACGGTCGCGCGTTTTCATCTCGACGAGCCCTGGCGAGCTTTTGCTATTGAAGACTCCGGGCATGCGCTGAGCTGGGTGCTGAACCACTTGGGGTTTCTCGAGATGAGCACGTATTCTCAACTCTCAGCGGCAAGGGCCACCGGGGCCGAATACCTTCCGATATGGGCGCCTCTCAATAGCATCGACTGCTTTGGTCCGCATACGGACGCCGGCGAAGCATTCGGTCGCGCCGACCGCAGTAATGTCCGCATCGGCGCTTTTGAATTCAAAGAAGACCAGGAGGTGACGGAAGATGCTTGATCTTCTTGAAGTCGCGGAAGGAAACCTCGACGACGCGGAAACCGCCGGGAACCCAGGGAGATACGGCGCCATTGTCGGTTTTAATCGTGTGTTTGCCGAACTGCTTTTGATCGCCTGGCACGCGTTGTCACGAGCGACTGCTTGGAATGGCAATAGGCTAACCTCGCTCCTTGGCATGCGGGCATTGGTCCAAGCGTGGGCGAGCAAGTTTGCACGCGGCGCCGGCTGCACTGAAAACGCTGCGCCGGGGTACCAATGATGCGCAGCGCCAAAGTGAATTCACGTTTTATGCGGGTGGCTGCGATCCTAACGGCCCTATCGTTCGGGCCGGCGGCCGCTCAGGACAGCACCAAGGAAGAAACCCTGGTCATCGAGCTTAACGCCACACAGGCGACCGGCGACGGATGCGCCTTCAGTTTTCTCATCACGAACGGCCTGTCAGCCCAGATCGACTCTATGATTTTGGAGGCTGTACTGTTCGACACAGCCGGGCAGGTCGAACGATTGACCTTATTCGATTTCGGGTCTCTTCCATCGGAGCGGCCGCGCGTTCGACAATTCATCGTGCCAGGTCGAGCATGCGAAGCTTTCGGGTCGGTTCTGATCAACGGTGCGCAATCATGCGAGGTCGACGGGGTGGCGTCGGACGTATGCGAGAGCGAGCTGGAACTCAGGTCGAGGGCTGGCATTGAGCTGATCGGCTAGGGGAAAAGGGGGTGAAGATATGACACTGGGGTTGTTTGAGACCACAACAGGATTGGCAACGCGCGGCGGTCCGGTGGTGCTTTTGCTGATCGCAATGTCGGTCGTGGGCATGTCCGTCATCGTCTACAAACTTTGGCAATTCCGGGTCGCAGGAGTGGGCCGCCACCATTTCTTGCGTCAAGCTGTCGAGGCCTGGGATACCGGATCGTCGGATGCCGCATCACGGCACATGCGAGACGCGTCCAGTTATCTCAAACCAGTCATTGCGCTCGGAATGGAAGAGGCAATTGATGCCGAAAGACTTGAGGCTGAGGCGGAGGAGCGCTTCTCAAGGCTGGAAGCCGGGTTTCGATTGCTAGATTCGGTCGCCCAGCTTGCGCCGTTGCTTGGGCTTTTTGGGACGGTGCTTGGAATGATTTCGGCTTTCCAGGCTTTGCAGGAGGCCGGCAACCAAGTTGATCCGGCGGCGCTTGCCGGGGGCATTTGGGTCGCGCTGCTGACGACCGCTGTTGGGTTGGCCGTGGCAATGCCAACCACATTAATGCTCAACTGGTTCGAATCGCGCATTGATGCTGATCGCGTATTTGCGGGTAAGGCCATTCGGACCTTGAAAACTCCTCTGGAGGCGGCGTCGCGCAGTGTGTCGGCAACCGCATCCCCGACAAGCGAGGGAGAGCCTGGCCTTGCGTAGGCGAGCGCGCCGAGGGGCCATTTCGATGACCTCGCTGATCGACGTCATCTTCTTGCTTCTTCTATTCTTCATGCTGAGCTCGACATTCTCGAAGTTCGGCGAGGTTGAATTGCGTGTCGGCAGCGGCGTGGGTGGAGACGTTCAGCTCGACGACATGGTTTTCGTTCGGTTGGAGGAGGAACGGCTCAGCCTGAACGGCGTTCCTCTTGGTATGCCCTTGCTTGTCGCGCAGCTTTCACAACAAGCCGCACAGACGGTGGTGGTTTCGGTCAGGCCGAGCGTGACCGCACAACGAATGACCGACCTCCTCGTGGCGCTCCGCGCGGCAACTGAAGCGCGCGTGATCCTTCTGGGGGACCGCAGTTGATACAAAGGAAGCGCATTACCGCTCGGCGCGAGCCCGCGATTGCGCTGATCAATATCGTTTTTTTGATGCTCGTCTTTCTCCTCGCCGCTGGCACGCTGGCACCTCCGCGCGATCGCGGCCTGACCCTTGTGACAACCGAGGACTTGCCACCGAAAAGCCCGCCGGACGCGCTTGTGGTCCATGTGGATGGACGGATGACGTGGCGTGGCGAGGAAATTGAGTCTGTATCTAGCTATCTCAACGCATTGCCGCCAGACGCCACTCGACGGCTCCGCATCATGCCCGATCGAGCGGTCCCGGCTGAAAAGTTGATACAGATCGGCCAAGAATTCAGAGCAGCCGGTGCCGAAACTGTGGTGATCGTGACCGAAAGGCGGCTTCGATGATCCCCGGGTCAAGAGCCACAAAGATCGCCTCGGTGCTAGTTGCCGGAGGATTGCACGCGGCTATGGCGGCCGTGCTCGTCGTCCCAGAGCGAATAGAAGTCGAAGGCGCCGGCGAGACCGCCGAGGTCCGTTTGGGCACGGCATTCACAGACCTTGTCGAAGGCACCGCGATCGCGTCGTCATTTGCGAGCAACGAACCAATCCGCCCAACCGTCAGTTCCCCGATGCGCGATGAGCGTGCGCTGACCATTCTGCAACCAACCAAACCTGAGCCACTTGCGCAGAAAGCGCCGACGTCTGCAGAGCAACTGCCGATTGTTGAACCTCAAGGACGTGTTAATGCCTCTGCCGTCGCTATGCTGTCGAAACCGCCGACACTTCGCCCTGAGGCGGCGGCCCATGCGAATGCACCCGACATCCGGTCGCCACTGGCAACTCGTTTGAAGCCGGTTGAACACTACACCCCCGCGGGTGTCCGGAAGGCAATCGCCATTGACGCAGAGGCGGCGGCGCCTCTGCCCTCGCAAAAAGTCGATCAGGTTGCCGTAGCGATTAAGAGGCCCGTTCTCGCTCCAAATCAATCGCTCCGACCGGCGGAACGACTAGAACGAACGGAGCCGCGGATCGAAGCCTCACGTGCCGAAGACCGCAGTCCTGCAACGGCGGCCGGCAATGCCAACCGGACTGAAAGAGCCGGATCGCCCGATGCGCGTACTACCGGCGACGCCGCGACCAGCGGCGAGGTTGGCGCAAGACATGCGACCGGGAACGCCGCAGCAACCAACTATCCAGGTGAAGTCATGCGCTGCATTTCTCGCGCAGCGCCGCTGAACAGAAACCGTGGGGGAACAGCTGTTGTGACTTTTGGGATCGACGGCTCAGGACACATAAACAATGTCTCGCTTTCGGCTAGCTCGGGCGATGCGAGACTAGATCGAGCGGCGATACGCGCAATCAGCTCTGCCGGACCGTGCCCGCGCCCGCCACGAGGCGCGAATGCAAGGTTCTCAATTCGGATCGAATGACCGGAAGTCACGGAACCAGTCGATCCGGGAAAGCGAATGCAGACATTGATGTGGGGAACCGAGCGACCGCGGTGTTCGCAAGACGATTATTCACATGCTTGGATGAGCTTTTGGTGATCCCTGCCGTTGCGGCGGCACAGCCGATTGAGGTAGCCGCGGTCGGAAAGGTGAACGCCGGCGGACGTCTACAAACCTGGCACGCGACGGAACCATCGCATTGCAAGTAATCTTCACCAAAGGTTTGAGTTAGGAATTCGCCCGCTTTAGTCGAGGCACCTGCCCGTTTGATGCTTCTCGCCAGCGCAATGCTCTCGGGGGCCGTCTTATGCGATGCAAGTCGATCGGTGATGATCTCTGAATTTTGACCATGGCGCTTCTTCGCGCTACCTGGCTCGTTTCAACGCGTCCCGAATTTTTTTGGTCGCGACCACCGCAAAACCTCGCCTTCGTGATTCAAGCCCCGCCAAAGCCGGTTCAGCTTGCCTTTGATCTTTACGAAGAGCTCATCCATGCGAGGGCGAGGCGCGCGCGATGCAGAGCCGGCTCTTCCCTGCCCCGCGGCGCCCATGAGACGTCGTCCAGCGTCAGCTCGGCGCCGCGTGTTATGTCGGCTTGAGCGTTCACAAAGAGAGACGCCGCGCCTGCGCGCCGCCGCGCCGGCCTCTCTGCGGGAGCCGCAACGGCAGCGCTTCGCAGGGACAGACGACCGATTGGGCGAGCAATCTGCAAAAGACAGCTACCGCCGGAGATACGCTCGCAAAGCTCTGTGCGAGGTCATAGGCTCGTTTGGCCTCATCCGCATATCGCGCGTCGCCCGGCAGCGCGCCAAGCCATTGTATGTAGCCCAGCTGACCCATCTCCTCCGCCTGCTCAGGCGGCACGCGGCCTATGTCGAGTTGACAGATCGTCCGTTCCAACAGCATCGCGCCCTCCGCCCAAAGGGGCGATGCGCGGGAGAAGCTGGCAATGTCGTCAGGCCCTTAGGGTCCATCTCTTGTCGCTCCATCCCAGGGCACCCCGCCCGGGTTAAGGTGACTGCGGCGCGTCATCGCGCCGGAGATGGCAGGTCTCCTGACTTGCGGGTCAACGCTCTCCCGAACCTTCCCGGACGGTCCCAGTTTCGGACGCGCCCAGTGGTCTTGTCGGGGTCGCTCAACGCTCACAGTTGCGGGGGCAGTCACGGATTTGGCGCCTTGTCGCGGCCCCGCACCGTGTTCCCTTTTCATCCCTCCGGCGAGTCGCCCTCGGGAACCATCGACGACAGCGGACCTTAATTGCTCGCGTGCGTCAAGACCCGGGATGGCTGGAAGGTATCGATGAGCGTGGATGTCCGCTTTGAGACGCCGCGCCCATGCCGGAAGGTTAGCCACGGCACGCCACAAAGGAGCGTCCCGGCCTCCGTTTAGACGGAGCCTTTGCTCCAATCTGTCGAGCTTCTGCCGGGTATTGAAGACGGCCTTACGAAGCTGCTCAGTCGACAGACCCTGGGCTTTGGGTGATTCAGGCGTTCATTCGGATCAGCTTGTCCGGTCCCAACTCGGCTACGATCTTTTTCAGCCGGGCGTTCTCCGTCCCAGGACTGCGCAGTTCAGACAGCCGCGATAGTCCCAATCCTGAGAACCAGGCCGATCTAAGATGCTATCTCGTAGCCGCCATTGTATGCGTCGCTTTTTCTGCGGACCTGGGAATGCTCAACGATCCGCTCGCGCGCTATGCCCCTGAAGTCTTCGATGGATGAATAGCCCTTGCGCTCCAGATAGTCGTTCAGGTCATGCTTCAGCTCTTGGATGAGCTTGACGCCAACGCCGCCGCTGCCTTTCTCTTCCATCGCGGCCGTGCACACCTGCAGATTGCCCGCTCCGTGCGCGATGAAATTGAAAGCCTCGCGAAACCCTCTGATTCCGCCAATACCGGAGATCTCCTTGTCGGGAAAAGCACGGGCGATATCCGACACGCGTTGCAGGGCTTGGTGCAGAATGGCCAGGCCGCCCAGCCCACCGGACGTTACGAGACCGTCCACCTCAACCTCGAACTTGAACGTTTCCGGGTCCATCAAGGGGAGAGACGGGAAAGTGTTGCAAAGCGATATGGACGACGCGCCGGCTCCATAGGCGGCGGCCGCTGCGTCTACGAGAGTGGACGTCGACGGCGTGAGTTTGACCCAAATTGGCACGCTGACCGCGCTGGTGACGGCCTTCAGAATTGATCTGATGATGTCCTCGTCGTTGGCGATGTTCGCCCCCATGTCTTTCCGGTCCATGTGAGGGCAGGAGAGATTCAACTCGATCGCGTCGCATCCGACATTCACGCAAGCGATTGCGAGCTTGCGCCAGTTGTTCATTTCCTCTTCATTGCCTGCGCCGGCCATGATCGACCCGATGAGCATGCGGTCTGGATATGTGGTCTTGATCTCTTCCAGATCAGGCAGCCACAGTTCGAGCGGCTGATCCGAGATCAGCTCCCAATTCCAGGAAGAATGAGACACCGTTTCCGGCCGCTTGTTTCGCGATACATACGGTTTTTCTTCGCTCGCGCGTTGAAAGATCGTTCGCGGCCCGGCCACGTTTTCAACCGGATGCAATCCGATCGTCTTGGTGACCACGCCGCCCCAGCCGGCCTCAAAGGCTCTCATAATCTTGCGTTTGCTTTCCGTTGGCGGCGCGGACGCAAGAACGAAAGGGTTGTGAAACTTCAGTCCCGTAAAGGTCGTCGCAAGTCGGTTCATCACAGTCTACCCGATGAAAAATCCATCAAAATCCTCGGCTTGAAATCGCAAAAAGTCAATGTTCCTCAAAGCGATCTCCATGCGCGGCAGGCGACCCAGCAACGCGGGAGGGTTTCCTCAACAGCGATCGCGCCGGGTGTGCGGGGCCGGGATATCATCCAAACTCAACGGCCATCCTTTGAAGGAGCATCGCGGTTGAGCGCTTGATCAGACGAGCGTTTGTGTTCCGGAGGCACTGCGGCGGGCCCGCCGCAGTGCCGGTTTTTTGAACGGAATCACAGACCTTCGAGCGAGCCTGCTCTGCACAAGAAGCGCCACGAGGCGACTTGCGATCTCAGGCCCCTGCTCTGAGATGGACAGTTCCTGCGCCAAGAGTCTCAGAGCGCGTTGAACCTGCTTTGGTTGGCCGGTTGAATTCCTTGCTATCCGGTCCGCTTGATATTGACCTTCCCGGCCTCAATGGAGACCAGGTCATCACCTGGTTGCGCGCGAGCGAGTTGCCGGAACTGAGGGAGCTGCCCATTCTCGTGACAACGTCCTATCCTGGCCTTATGGAGGATGAGTTCTTCTTGGGCATCAAGAACGCCGGCTACCTAATGAAACCGTTCTCGTCGTCGGCACTCGCCGC
>JASJAU010000057.1 GCA_030066855.1 Paracoccaceae bacterium
GTGGCGGAGAGACAGGGATTCGAACCCTGGAGACGGTTTCCCGCCTACACGCGTTCCAGGCGTGCGCCTTCGACCACTCGGCCACCTCTCCGGCAGGCGGGTTCTAGCCGGTCGGAGGTCCACTTCGCAAGGGCAATCATCCGTCGTCTAGATGAACGTAGAACCGGCGGTTCCGGGCGCTCTTCTTCTCGACCTTGCCGAGCCGCAGCCGCCCGATCTCGCCGGTGTGCCGCACATGGGTGCCGCCGCACGGCTGCAAGTCCACCTGGGCCTCACCCTCGCCGATCCGGACAAGGCGGATGCGCCCCGATCCACGCGGGGGCTGGACAGACATGGTCTTCACCAGCCCCGGGTTGGCGTCGAGCTCCGCATCCGTGATCCAGTCATCGCTTACCGGCAGGTCGCGGGCGACGAGCTCGTTCAACGCCGCCTCCAGCGCCGCCTTGTCTTCCGGCGGATCGGTCATGTCGAAGTCGAGCCGCCCTTTACCTTCAGAGATCGACCCGCCGGTGACGGGGAGCGGGATGATGACCGACAGAAGATGCAGCGCCGTGTGAACCTGCATGTGGGAGAACCGCCGGTCCCAGGCGATCTCCTGCCGCGCCTCCGTCCCGATCTCCGGACGCACCTCGCCTTCAGCGGGCACCAGAACAATCTCGCCCCTGTCGCCCTTCACGGCGACCGCGACCCTCATATCGCCGCCGTCCCAGCGGAGGATGCCGCTGTCGCCCGGCTGCCCGCCGGAGGTCGCGTAGAACAGGCTCTGGTCCAGCACGACGCCGCCCCGGTCGGTCCAGCCGGTGACGGTCGCCGCCGCTTCGCGCGCGTAGGCGTCCTTCAGGAACAGCGGCTCGGTCATTCGGCGTCTCCGTCGTCGGGATCGTGCAGGCTGCGGTCCGGCGCTGGGGCTGGCGGGCGCGGCTCTTTGTCTGCGGGCGGGGCGCCGCGCAGGGTCTCAGGGTTGCGTAACCAGATGTCGCGCTGCGCGAAGGGTATCTCGATCCCCTCCTCCGCGAACCGCCGCGCGATTTCGTGGTTCATATCGGATTTGACGCTCAGCAAGTAGTTCACGTCGGTCAGGATCGCCCGTATCTCGAAATCCAGGCTGTCCGCTCCGAACCCTTTGAAATAGATGAACGGCGCCGGGTTCACCGCCACGATCGGGTGCGCCTCGGCGATCTCCAGAAGGATGCGCTCAACCAGCCGCGTGTCGGTGCCATAGGCCACGCCCACCGGCACGATCGCCCGTCCGATGGAGTTTCCGCGTGTCCAGTTCGTAACCGTGCCGCTGATGAAATCGCCGTTCGGCACGATCACATCGGTCCGATCGAAAGTCTCGATCACGGTGGAGCGCACCGATATCGATTGAACCGTGCCCATCTGGCCGTTCACCTCGATCCAGTCGCCCTCGCTGATCGGACGTTCGATCAGAAGGATGATGCCGGAGACGAAGTTGTTGACGATGTTCTGAAGGCCGAAGCCGATACCGACACCAAGGGCGCCAATGATGATCGCCAGCGACGACAGGTCGATCCCCGCTGCCGTGATCCCCAAGACCGCCGCCAGGGTGATCCCGACATATCCCAGCCCCGAGACGATCGCGTTCTGGCCGCCGGTGTCGAGGCTGGTGCGCGGCAGGACGCTCGTTCGCAGCACCCCCTGCACCAACCGCGTCGCCATGTAGAGCACGCCGAAGACAACCGCGACTGTCAGGAAATCGCCGGGAGAAACCGTGGTCTCGCCAAGTTGGAGGCCGGCCTGGAACCGGGTCCACATCTCGCCCAACTCTGCCGCCCGCACACCCCAGACGAGCGCGACCGGCGGCAGCGCGGCGAGGGTGAGCGCGAAAGTGATCAGAACGGGTATGAGCGCTTCGGCCGCCCGCTCAGTCGGCACGCCCCGGATCAGGCCGTAGCTCGCGCGGACCACCGCATGGAGCGTGGCAAGGAAGGCCAAGATCGCCAACGTGAGTGTCGCGGGGATTATCGTTCCGACTGCGAGATTCAGGTATCCGATGGCGGCGGCGACGGGCGCGACGATGGCAACGGCCTGAAGACCGCGCCCGATCATCTTCTTCAACCAGTTGATGTAGCCCGAGCGTTGATCGGGATCCTCGGTCATCTGACCAAGGATGATGAGCCCGGCCAACCGGAACAGCGCGATCCCCATCAACACGAAGATCGGGAAGAGGATTACGCTCTGCAGCGCGCCCTCGAGGTCCTCGACCTCATCCACCACGCGGAAAAGGAGCGCGAGACCGAGAAGCAGGCCCAGCGAATGCGACAAGCGTCGTCCGCGCGCTCGTTGGCCATCGTCGAGGTCGAGTGGCGAGGGGATGCCGTCCCGCTCCGGGAACATCCGCCGCCCAAGCCAGCGCGAGACGACATAGGCAGCGATCCCGAGGTTGAGGCCCACGGCGATGCCCTGCCCCGTCTGCCCCCAGATCCCCGTCGAGATCAGGCCGAGGTTGATCAGCGAGATGCCAATCAGTGGAAGAAGAATGGCGCCAAGCGAGACGACGAAGCCGTAGACAACCTTGCCCTGGCGGCGCGACATGCGCTCCACGCGGGCTGTCAAGCGCTCGATCCAACCCGGGCCGCGCGTGATCAGGACGACGGCCAGAATGATGAAGAACGCGGCGCCCGCCAGACGCTCGCGCAGCGCGGCGCCTTGCGCCCGATTCGCCAGGTTCTCGGAAAACTCGACGCCGACATCGCGGAAGACCTGATTCAGCCCCGCCCAGGCGGGACCCCAGCTCGAGGGAGCCAGCGGCGACGGCCCAAGCTCAAGATAGGCGTTTGCCTGCCGCTCTCTCAGTCGAGCATCGATGCGCCCGATAAGGACGTCCGCGCGTGCGAAAGCCTCTTCGGCCCGGGCTGACGGCGCTCGAGCCTCAGCCAGCAGCGCGTCGAGCTCGGCGCGCCTGTCCGCAACCTCCTCGGCCTCCTCCTGCCCCTCCTCGGGCACGGGTCCCAATGCGGCGATCTGCGCTTCGAGGGAGGCGATTTCCTCCGCATTGGACTCGGTCGCCGCGCTGAAACGCTCGCGCCAGCTGACCAGAGAAGCGCGAAGCGTCTCGAACCCATCGTCCGCCAGACGGTCCTCGTCCAGATCCCGCGCCACGGTGTTCGCGACCCGGTCCCAGGACTCGTAGTCCGGCACAGCCTGTGCGACAGCGGCCGCGCAAAGGCAAAGCCACACGAACGCTGCCAGCGCCCAAAACAGAAGGGCAGCGCGGCGCATCACCTCAATCCTCGAATACCGTTGGAAGAATGCGTTCTTCCGCTTCGAGCCAGTCCGGCACGGGGAGACCCTTCTCCCTCAGGAAGGCCGGATTAAAGAGCTTCGACTGATAGCGGTTGCCGTAGTCGCAGAGGATCGTGACGATGGTATGTCCCGGCCCCATCTTGCGAGCGAGCCGCATCGCGCCGGCGACGTTGATCCCCGACGAGCCGCCCAGGCAGAGCCCCTCGTCTTCCAGAAGATCAAATACGATCGGCAGCGCTTCGCTGTCCGGCACCTTCGTGACGAAATCGGGTGTGAAGCCCTCAAGGTTGGCAGTGATCCGCCCCTGTCCGATTCCTTCAGTTATCGAATCTCCCGCTGGCGGATCCTCATCCGTGTAGAGCCTGTAGAGCCCTGATCCGAAGGGATCAGCGAGCCCCATCTTCACGCCCTTGTCCTGCAGCGCGTCGGCCACCCCGGCCAGCGTGCCCCCAGATCCGACCGCGCAGATAAACCCGTCGACCTTGCCGTCGGTCTGGTCCCAAATCTCCGGCCCGGTCGTCTCAACATGCGCCTGCCGGTTAGCTACGTTGTCGAACTGGTTGGCCCAGACGGCGCCATTGGCCTCGGTTTGATTGAGACGATCGGCCAGCCGGGCCGAATACTTCACGTAGTTGTTCGGATTCTTGTAGGGCACTGCGGGCACTTGCACGAGCTCCGCCCCGCAAAGCCTTAGCATGTCTTTCTTTTCCTGGCTCTGCGTCTCGGGAATCACGATGACAGTCCGAAACCCCATCGACGCTCCGACGAGGGCCAAGCCGATCCCAGTGTTCCCCGCCGTACCTTCCACGATCGTCCCGCCCGGGCGCAGTTTGCCCGTCGCTACCGCATCGCGAATGATGAAGAGCGCGGCGCGGTCCTTGACAGATTGGCCGGGGTTCAAAAACTCCGCCTTCCCCAGGATTTCGCAGCCCGTCGCCTCGGACGGACCACGGAGCCGGATCAGCGGCGTGTTCCCCACCGCATCGGCGAGATCGGACTGAACCTGCATGCGCGCACCCTTCATTTCGCATACTCGGTCTAAGCTTGACGGAAGCGGGTTTCAATCCAGAGAGCGCAAGCGATCACGGTTCGCCTGAAGCCAGAGCAGGCTGAGGAGAAGCATACCGGTGTTGATCGCGCCCTCATCCGCGATGCGCATGATCTGATGGTAGGGCAGCACGTGCGAGAGGATGTCTTCGTGCTCATGCTCTTCGCCGCCAAGCCGCTGGTCGAAGCCGGTCAGATCGGCCAGCGCGACAAAGCTCGTCGTGTGTTCGCTGAAGGCGCCGGGGGTCGGGTAGTAGGCGCCGATCTGAAAGAGATCGCCCACCTCCAGACCTGTCTCCTCCATCATCTCGCGCCGCGCCGTTTCTTCCGCGCTCTCCCCTGGGTCGATCCGACCCGCGACTGGCTCGATGCACCATGGGTTGGCATCACCCCGGACGAAGGGGCCGTGCCGGAATTGCCGCACGACCAGCACGCTGTCGGCAATCGGGTCATAGGGAAGCACGGTCACCGCGTCGCCGCCCATGAAACTCGTCCGCAGGATGGGGCCTGTGCGGCCGCCATCGAAAGACGGGTGGGTCAGGACGTCCTCGCGCACGGCGAAAACGCCGGTATAGGGCTGCCGGGTCTCGACGGTGTCGATCATGCCCGCATCGAAATGCGGCTCCAGCACGGAAGGTGTTGCCATGGCCTTGGCCCTGAGCCGCGATGAGGCGCGGGAGCGGACGCCGGGAAAGGCCTGCGCGGCCTCTTCCGGACGCCGCCAGGGCATCATGCGCATGTACTCGACCGCCGCTTCGTGTGCGAGCTCGCCATGATCCCGCCGCCAGTCGGTCAGCGAGAACGGCGCGCCCGGCTTCCAGAGACCTGGATCGGGGAAATAAACCCGGGCGGACACCGGTCGGCCGCCCACCTCGACCTCGCGCTCATGCAGGCGGTATCCGAACCCAAGTTCGTAGAAATCGAGCCGCGCAAGGACATCAGCGGCGACCTCGACGAAAAACCCCTCCGCCGTCCCGCCGGGGTTCTCAAAGAGCAGAGGGAACTCCTCGCCCTCGGCCCAACATACTGAGTGATCCCGCAAAAGCGCCGGACGGCTGTCCAGCGCACGACCTGAAACGACCCCGAGAAGCTCGGGGTCGCGCAATGTTCCATAGAGGAAGACCGGCGTCGCCGCTGTCACGTCCAACGTTTGCCGAAAAACTCCGTCAGCCAGGAGACGAAGAGCGCGCCGACGATTGCCGGGATCACGACCTCTTGCTTGGCGGCGAGAATCGCGAAGTCGATGAAGATCTGCGTCATGTCCTGCAAAGCCTCGACTGCGCCGTCATAAGAGCGGCGCGTGGACTTGCGCACCATTTCCCAGCCGGCCCACCAGAAAAGGCACCAGAACACGGTCCCGGCCAGAGTGGTCAGCCCGTAGCCGAACGAGGTCCAATACCTATGACCGGCCGCCTTACCGATGATGATCCACCCCATGATCGCGCCGATCAGCGCATTGATGGGCGAGAACCAGTCCAGCTGCGTTCCTTTCGTCTCGACCAGAAGCGGCTTGATCAGATCCGATATGAAATACGCCAGCGCCGCGAAGACGAGCGCCGCGATGAGTTTTCCGCCGGTGGGCATCTGCTCTATCCCGGTTTTGTGACCGTAATTTGTGTCACGTCGATAGTGCCCGCATGAAAACCGGCCGCGCAAGAAGTTAGGTAAAAATTCCACATTCTTCGGAAGCGACCGTCGAATCCGAGCAACGATACGTCGTCCCAGCGCTTATTGAAGCTGTCGTGCCAACGACGGAGCGTTTGGGAATAGCTTTCGCCGAATTCGATCGAGCGGGAGAATCGGAGCCCAGCGCGCTCCACCTCGGCTTTCAGAACCGAAGGCGACGGAAGCATCCCGCCCGGAAATATGTACTTCTGAATGAAATCAACGCTCTTTCGGTAGACCTCAAAGCGCTTGTCTTCGACCGTGATGATCTGAAGCGTGGCGTTCCGGCCTGGTTTCAGACGCTCTCGAACCGTATCGAAGTAGACCGGCCAGTATTTCTCGCCCACCGCCTCGAACATCTCGATCGAGGCGATCCCGTCATAGGTACCCTTCTCGTCACGATAATCCTGAAGCTTTATCTTAACTTGCTCGGACAAACCGGCCTTGGCGATCCGCTCCACCGCGAAGTCGTGCTGCTCTTTCGATATCGTGAGGCCGGTAACCTTCAGTCCTCGCTCCTTCGCTGCGTATTCCGCGAAACCGCCCCAGCCGCAGCCGATCTCAAGCACATGATCCCCTGGCCCTGCGCCCATCTGGTCGACCATGCTCGCATATTTTTGCGTCTGGGCTCGGTCCAGGCTCTCCTGACCGGTCTCGAAAAGCGCCGAGGAATAGGTCATCGTGTCATCGAGCCAAAGCGCGTAGAATTCGTTCCCCAGGTCATAGTGATACGAGATGTTTTTCTTTGCCTGGCCGCGCGTGTTGCTGTTCATCCAGTGCCGCAGGCGCTCATAGGCGCGGACGAGGCTCATGCCCGGAAAGCTGTCGTACATCTCCTCATTGTCGGCATGGATCACATCCATGAAGGATTGCAAATCAGGCGTGTCCCACCAGCCTTCGAGATAGGCGTCGGAAAAGCCCAGATCCCCTTCGCGGATCAATCGGGCGAAGGTGTCGGGGTTCTTGACGCGCAGCTCGGCCACCGGCCCGGGGCTCGGCGCGTCGACCCGGAAGACCCGGCCGTCCGGCAGCACGAAGTCCACGCGGCCATTCCGCATCTTTTGCGCCAAGCGGAATGTGGTGGCGAAATAGCGCGGCAGATTCGCCTGGCCGTCCAGTGTGGTAATGGGCTGCATCCCCCGGCTCCCCTCATCGCTTGGTCGAAAAGAGTAACGCTTGGGCGCATTCTATCAACCCTTTCTTAGGGTTAAACGCCCAGGTCCGCGAATACGCCGGGCAGCGCCTCGGGCAGGTCCTCCGCAATCAGTCCCGCGCCGATCCGCCGCGCGCATTCCGCATGGAGCCAGACCGCGGTCGAAGCGGCCTCGAACGGCGCCTGACCTCGCGCCAGGAGGCCGGTAATGAAACCCGCAAGCACGTCTCCCGCGCCGGCGGTGGCGAGCCACGGAACCGGGCCCTCGTTGCTGGTCACGCTGACCCCGGCGCGGCCATCCGGCGAAGCGACGACTGTGTCCGTGCCTTTTAAAAGAACGATGCATCCTGCCCTCTCCGCCGCCGCCCGGGCCCCATCGACCCGCCACGACACGTCACCGGGCGTGTCGTGAGAGGCGATGGTCTCGGCCAGATCGGGAAACAGGCGCCGGAATTCGCCGTCATGCGGCGTCAGCACGCAGTCCCCGTGGAGCGCGTTAAAGAGAACATTGGGGTTCCGCTCGAAGCGTGTCAGCGCGTCGGCGTCCAGAACCGCGTTCCGCTGCGCCCGAAGCGCGGCCAGGACCAGCGCCTGAGTGTCCTGCCCGAGGCCGAGCCCCGGGCCGAGACAAAGCGCGTTAATCCGCTTGTCCTCGAGAAGCTCGGTCAGGCCCGGCGCGCCGTCGAGCGGGCGGCACATGATAGCGGTCAGGTGGCCGGCGACCTCGCCCAGTGCCGGCAAAGGGCACCCGACCGTGACCAAACCGGCCCCGATCCGGAGCGCGCCCCGCGCGGCAAGTCGCGCCGCGCCGGTCTTGCCGGGTCCGCCCGATAGGATTAGCGCGTGGCCATGATCGTATTTGTGCGCGACAGGGCTTTTTCGCAGGCTTTCAATGCGTTCGGACGACCCGCGAATGCGTCTCGGTTCACGATGCATATCTCGCCTCCGGCGGGATTGCTTCTGCCAAAAGGAAGATCACAGCCCGATATCCTTGACGACCACTTTGCCGCAGCGCTTCAAGGCGTCCTCGTTCTCGTGGCAGGGTTTCTTGGCGTGAAAGGTCACCGTCAACTCGGAGAAAAACTGAAACCCGCCGAGCGCCTCCCCGGTATCGCTGTTGATGCCCGTCGGCACGTCGACCGCCACCATGCGCGAATCCGTCAGACCTGTGATCGTCATTGCATGCGCCGCGAACTCCTCCATCTCGGTTGTGAGCGGGCGGGTCTGGCCGATGCCGAACATGGCGTCGACGACCAGCAGGCCCTCGCTCAAAACCGGCCCGTCCTCGAAGGCGCGGACCGGGCCGAGCCGCGTCCAGCGGTCGTAGTTCGCCCGTGCATCAGGCGGCAGCTTGCGCGGCTTGCCGAAGAGGTGGACCTCCACCGCCCAGCCCTGGTCCTTTAAAAGGCGGGCGATCACAAAACCGTCGCCGCCGTTGTTGCCGGGGCCGCAAATCACGACGGCCTTCTTCGGGCCGTCCTCAAGCTCAGGCCATTCTTCGAACACAGCCTCAACCACGCTCGCGCCGGCGCGCTCCATCAACTCCAGGCCAGTGACCCGGCCGCTGGCCATGGCATCGCGCTCGATCGCGCGCATCTCGTCGGCTTTGAGAACGCTCATGGGCCTTGATTACAGGCCTTGGGCCTTGCGGCAAATGGCTTCGAAGCGAATTGGGAGCGGGACCGATTCAATTTCGCCCTCGTCTCAGGCGAGTTGCACAAAAAATAGGCAATGGTGCGAGAATATCCCCACAGCTCCTGCGCGCGCGAGCGGCTTCGATTGTCGCCGTCTCCGGCGCGTGGTCAGACCGGCGCAAACGCGCTTCTAGGGAGTGGACGCCATGAAAAAAGTCGAAGCCATCATAAAACCTTTCAAGCTCGACGAGGTCAAAGAAGCGCTTCAGGAGATCGGCGTGCAAGGCCTGAGCGTGATCGAGGTCAAGGGCTTCGGACGCCAGAAGGGACATACCGAGCTCTATCGGGGCGCGGAATACGTCGTGGACTTCCTGCCTAAGGTGAAGATCGAGGTCGTCCTGGGCGACGATCAGGTCGAAGCGGCGATCGACGCCATCGTCGGCGCCGCCAAGACCGACAAGATCGGCGACGGCAAAATTTTCGTCTCGGACATCGGACAAGCCATCCGCATCCGCACCGGCGAGGCCGGCGAGGAAGCGCTGTAAACCATCAACCACCGGAATTCTGAAAGGGAAGAGGGTATCTCATGAGCAAGAGTGACGTCTTAAAGACGATCAAGGACGAGGACGTCGAATACGTCGACATCCGCTTCACCGACCCGCGCGGCAAGCTGCAGCACGTGACCGTTATGTCGGATCAGGTCGACGAGGATTTCCTCGACGAGGGCTTCATGTTCGACGGTTCGTCGATCGCCGGCTGGAAGTCGATCGATCAGTCCGACATGAAACTGATGCCCGATACCACCTCGGCTTACATGGACCCGTTCTTCGCCGAGAAGACGCTCGCGGTTCACTGCTCGATCCTCGAGCCCGACACCGGCGAGAAGTACGAGCGCGACCCGCGCGGCACTGCTGAGAAGGCCGAGGCCTATCTCAAGTCCTCCGGCATCGGCGACGTGTCCTACTGGGGCCCCGAGGCCGAGTTCTTCCTCTTCGACGACGTCCGCTACTCGGTCGAGATGAACAAGGTGTCCTACCAGATCGACGCGCTCGACGCCTCGTGGAACACCGACACCGAGTACGAGATGGGCAACATGGGCCACCGTCCAGGCGTCAAGGGCGGCTATTTCCCGGTTCCCCCGGTCGATGACGGCCAGGACATCCGCTCGGAGATGCTCTCGACGATGAAGCGGATCGGCATGTCGGTCGACAAGCACCACCACGAGGTGGCGTCGTGCCAGCACGAGCTGGGCCTGATCTTCAGCACCCTGACCGCGCAAGGCGACCACCTGCAGAAGTACAAGTACGTGATCCACTCGGTCGCGCATGCCTATGGCAAGTCGGCCACCTTCATGCCCAAGCCGGTCGCGGGCGACAACGGCACCGGCATGCACGTCAACCAGTCGATCTGGAAAGACGGCAAGCCCTTGTTCGCGGGCGACAAATACGCCGACCTCAGCCAGGAAGCGCTGTGGTATATCGGCGGCCTTCTGAAGCACGCCAAGGCCCTCAACGCCTTCACCAACCCGTCGACGAACTCCTACAAGCGTCTGATCCCGGGATTCGAGGCCCCGGTTCTCCGCGCCTACTCGGCCCGTAACCGTTCGGGTTGCGTGCGCATTCCGTGGACGGAAAGCCCCAAAGCCAAGCGCGTCGAGGCCCGTTTCCCGGACCCGGCGGCGAACCCATACCTCTGCTTCTCGGCGCTTCTGATGGCCGGCCTCGACGGCATTCAGAACAAGATCGATCCGGGCGAGGCGATGGACAAGGACCTCTACGATCTGCCTCCCGAAGAGCTGGAAGGCATCCCGACCGTCTGCGCGTCCTTGCGCGAGGCCATGGAGGAGCTCGAGGCCGACATGGACTTCCTTCTTGCCGGCGACGTCTTCACCAAGGACCAGATCGAAGGCTACATGGATCTCAAGTGGGAAGAAATCTACGCATTTGAGCATACGCCGCACCCGGTCGAGTTCAAGATGTACTACAGCTGCTAGGCGGTTTGGATCTCACGGGAAAGGGCGTCCGGTCGGGCGCCCTTTTTCTTCGCGCGGCACGCTCTCGAACCGCTTGCCGGAGATGTTGAGCCGGCCCCAATCAGACATTTGGATGGTGTCTTCGGAAAGACCATCCCGGACAGCCCAGTACCTGTCATCCAACACCAGCTCAACAGGATGGATCACCTGCTCATCCGGTGTCGCAAACCGGATCCGCACTATGACGCCCGCGCGAACTGCCATAGACATCGCGCGCACGCGCGGGTCATCCACATCCGTTTCCCAGTTCAGCGTGAATTGACCGATTACGGATTGCGCCTGCATCCGGGTCTTGTCCGGCAGGCTTTCGATCAGTTTCGCCCGGGCGCGTTTGGCGGCCTGCTCCAGCCCAAGGGCCGAAATCATCGGCGTGTCCGCGGACAGGATCAGCCCGAGCGCCGCCGCTTCATCGCGCGCGAGGCCGGTCAGCCGCGTGCGATAGTCAAACCCGAGTTCGATGCCGCCGCCATGCCCCTGATGCGAGATGATTGGCAGTCCCGCCTCGGTCGTCGCGTCGATGTCGCGCAGGATCGTGCGCGGAGCTACCTCCAGCTCTTCGGCCAGCTGAACCGAGGATTGCCGACCCCGGTTTTGCAGAAGGAGGAGGATTTGAAGCAATCGGGCGGCGCGCATGGACTGATCCAAACATGACAGAAGATGTCATGTCACCGGGTTTATGTCTCCCGATGCAGAAACGAGGAGCGGCATGACATCTTTCACGACATCCATCGACATCGCGGCGCCGATCGAACGGGTCTGGCAGGTTCTGACCGAAGAAATGCCGCGCGATCCGACGCCTTTCGGCATCCTCCGGCTTGAAGGAGATGTCGCCCGGAATGGTCGTATCACGCTCTGGTCGGACGCCGACCCGAAACGCGCCTTCGCTTTGAAGGTCGTGGCCTTCGAGCCGCCAAGCGGCATGATTTGGAGGGGCGGCATGCCTTTGGGCCTGTTCACGGGCGGGCGCGCCTTCTCGCTCACCCCCTTCGAGGGAGCAACGAGCTTCACAATGAAAGAGATCTTCAGCGGCCCTGTGTCCGGATTGATCGTCCGATCCATTCCGGATCTAACCCCGAGTTTTGAGACATTCTCCCATGCATTGAAGGAAAGGGCGGAAAGAAATGAATGATGTTGTTTACGGATCTGGGACGGAAGACGACCCCTGGACTTTGAAGACGCCGCCGCTGACATCCGAGTTTCAGGTTTGGAAGGACGAGGCGAACGATCCCCCTGCCCTCGCCGTCCAGGTGGGCAAGACCCGGCTGTCCTACCTGTTGCGGGCATTGGAAGACGCCCACGCTATGCTCAAGGCGCATGGGGACTGGATGCCGCTCGGCAACGCCGACGAGGGAAAACCGACCAAACCGGGAACCCTGGAAGACTGGGCGCGCGCACCTGACAATCCCGTCGGCGGATATTATGGGCTGCGCAAGGGCTATCGCGGGCGTTTCGCGAATTACGTGGGTCCGACGCTGGAGCTGCTGGGGCTGGCGGAGTTGGAGCACAATGCGCGAAACAACCGAATAAGGGCGATTTAGGCAACGCGCTTCCAGGCGGACGTTGGACCTTGGGGGGCCGCGCCTGGGCGCCAATCGCGTCAAGGCGGCCGAAGGCGGCAGAGCCCGCGGTCAGTGCGCGCGTCCCAACGGCCTGGAGAGGGCGATCTCGCCAATGAGCGCGACAGGGTGAAGTCGCTTGCCGATATCGACAAGCTCGATCTCGCCCGCGTCGATCTGACAAAGCCGGTCTGCCTGATCGCCCTTGCGATTCAGCACTTCGCCGGCCTTGAGGTTGACCCGCCGCCCAAGGCCCCTCAGCCAGTCGGGCGGCGGGGCGCAGCGCCGCGCCCGTCCGGGGCGCTCATACCTGCACGGTTGGGCCGGGCGATCCCGCCGCCGCCCACGCGAAACGCAAGCCGTGGTAGCCGAAAAGGAAGATCGCGATACGCAAAGCGGTCATGCGCTTCTCCCAATCGTAGGGCCCTTGAACGTAGGCATTTGGCGCGTGCGCGAATTCACCTCCGTCAATCGCAGATAACGCGCCGCTCAGCGCGTCACGTGCGCCGAGCAGCTGGCGTGGCCTGTAACCCGGCCGGCGGCGCTGCCAAGCAAATGATCCTGAAGTCCCGGGCGGTGCGACGCGATAACGATGCAGTCAACGCCATTCGCCTCCGCCCATTCGACGATCGTGCGGCCCGAATTTCCGTCGACAAGAACGCCGGTTCCATTGGCGAACCGGCCCGCGATCTCATCCAATTCGCTACGGATGTCGGCCCGCAGGCCTTCGAGGTAGTCCGCCGGGATCTGCCGCATCACCTTGAGCGGAATCGCTTCGCGCACATGCAGGATCGACACGCGAGCGCCGCCTGCGGCGAGCAGAAGAGCTGCCTCGACGGACGCCTCGTGATCGTGCTCGTCATCCAGCGCCTCCGCCACCATGATATGCTCGTAAATACCTGACCACCTTATGATTTCTTCGTCATCTTCGCAGACGGCTCGAAACGCGCGATGACTTTGGTCAAGCCCGCGAACAGCCGCCCAGCGCGGATCGTCTCAAGCCCCTGTGACAGCCGCGCTGTTTTCGACTATGCCACCGCAATGACCGAAAGCGACCGCCTTGACGCCAGCGCCCGCCTTAGCGTCGCGCCGATGATGGATTGGACCGACCGTCACTGCCGGGTCTTCCACCGGCTGATCTCACGCGAAACGCTGCTCTACACCGAGATGGTGACGGCCCCTGCCCTCGTGCGCGGCGGGGCGCGGCGGCTTCTGCGTTTTGACGAGACCGAGCATCCCGTGGCGCTCCAGCTTGGCGGTTCGGACCCGGAGGAGCTGGCCGAGGCGGCCCGGATGGGCGCCGGCGAAGGCTATGACGAGATCAACCTGAATGTTGGCTGCCCGTCGGACCGGGTGCAATCAGGAACCTTCGGCGCTGTCCTGATGAAGACGCCGGATCTGGTGGCCCGCTGCGTGAGCGGGATGCGCAAGGCGGTCGATGTTCCCGTGACCGTGAAATGCCGGATCGGCGTGGATGAGCAAGAGCCGCGTGAGGCGCTCCCGGACTTCCTCCGCCGGATCGCGAATGCCGGTGCGGCGCGCGTGGCGATCCACGCGCGAAAGGCCTGGCTTAAGGGCCTGAGTCCGAAGGAGAACCGGGACATCCCGCCCTTGGACTACGACCTGGTCTTCGAGATGAAACACGCGTTCCCCGACCTCCATATCTCGGTCAATGGTGGCGTGAATTCGCTGGGCGAGGCTGAGCGGTTCCTCGAAGGCGGTCTCGACGGCGTCATGATCGGGCGGGCCGCCTATCATGACCCCTGGGGCGTTCTGGGTACGGCGGATCGGCGCATCTTCGACCGGCCCGCGCCCTTCGACAGCCCGAATGGCGTCGCCCTCGCCATGATTCCACATATCGAGGCGCATCTGGCCGAGGGCGGGCGGCTGCATTCTGTGACGCGCCACATGCTGGGGCTTTTCGCCGGACGTCCGGGCGCGCGGGCGTGGCGCCGGACGCTATCGGAGCTGGCGACGCGAGACGGCGCCGGAATCGAGGTCCTCCGCGAGGCGCTGAATTCCGTGCCGCGCGACTGGGCGGCTTGACGCGGCGCATGGAGGACAAGGGGTTTCAGGTCTTCGCGTGTGACCCCGCCATCCGGGCCTGGGCCGACCACGCCCGCCCAGTCGCGATTGCAGCGATCAAAGACCCGGCAAACGCCCGTTGGCTCCGTTGCGGCGGCACCTGGTTCGCGGGGGTCGACTGCCTGCCCAACGATCCTGAAGGCCGGTTGAAGGGCGGGCCGCCACTTGCCGGCAAAGCCTTGGAAGGACTGCCGGATATTCCGCTCCACAACGCGCAGGTCTCGGCCATCTATCCCGGTTACCCCCGGCCCAAGGAGGGCGAGAGCGCGGCCGCAGCGAGCTACCGTATGACCCGCGACGCGGCGCATGTGGACGGGCTTCTGCCCGTCGGCCCGGAGCGGCGCCGGATGATCCGCGAGCCGCACGCCTATATCCTCGGCCTGCCGCTCACCGAGGCTCCGCCGGACGCCAGCCCGCTGGTTGTCTGGGAGGGGAGCCATCGGATCATGCAAGCCGCGTTTCGCGAGTCGCTTGGGTCTCGCCCGGTGGCCGATTGGCCCGATATCGATCTCACCGGCGCCTATCACGCCGCCCGCAGGCAGTGTTTCGATACTTGCAAGCGCGTCGAACTCCCAGCCCGGCCCGGAGAGGCTGTTTTGCTCCACCGGCTAGCCTTGCACGGCATGGCGCCTTGGCGGGCGGACGACGGCTCAGCCCGTCTTGTCGCCTATTTCAGGCCCGAAACCACGTTCGAGGATTGGTTTGCCGCCTGAGCAAAGCGTGAATGGTTTTGGGCTTCTAGAGGCTGAACCGGTGGACCTCCGCCCCGAGCGCGCTCTCTGACCGGGTGTTTCGCCCCGGTCCCGATAGATCCGAAGAAGCGGGCTTGTCGACCTGCTTGTCAGTCGAAAAGGTCCATCGCGCGAACCGGAGCAGCTTCAGGTTTGCACGGCTCCTTCCGAAGCGGACATCTGGACAGTCTGGGCACCTTCTTTCGCAGATACGAGCATCTGCTTTTCGGGCTGCGCTGACTTTGGTGAAAGCCCTGAAGTCGGTCTCATTGGTTGAGCCGCGCGTGCGCATCCAAATGATGGCGGCAATTATCGCCCCTCTGTTCGCCACAGTCGTCAGTGGCTATCGAAGCCACGCTGGATGACCGCACTGTGGTTCTGAACTGATTCAGAGAGACCTCAGAAACCCCAAACCCAATAGAGC
>JASJAU010000058.1 GCA_030066855.1 Paracoccaceae bacterium
GGTCGAAGGACAGAACGACCCGTCCTGGGGCGGCAAGCCGATTACCTTCCCGCGCATTCAGGGGGCTGATGTCTGCGGCGAGATCGTCGGGGTCGGCGCGGGCGTGTCCGAGGATCGGATCGGCCAGCGCGTCATTACCGACAACTGGCTGCGCGACCCGGCAAGCCCGTTCGACATGTCCAGAGTCGGCTACTTCGGGTCGGAGCGGGACGGGGGGTTCGCCGAATACACGACGATTCCGGCGGCGAACGCGCTTGCGGTGCGCTCCGACCTCACCGACACCGAGCTGGCGACGTTTTCCTGCTCCTACTCAACGGCCGAGGGGATGCTGACACGGGCGCGGGTAACTGGGGCTGACACGGTGCTCGTGCCGGGCGCCTCGGGCGGGGTCGGCGGCGCGCTTGTGCAGCTCTCCAAACGGCGCGGCGCGCGCGTGATCGCCATGGCGTCGGAAGTTAAACATGGGGAAGTCGCCAAGCTGGGGCCGGATATGATCCTGCCGCGGGGGCCGAAGAACCTCCGCGCCGCGCTCGACGATGAGAAGGTCACGGTGGTCGCTGATGTCGTTGGGGGCGACGACTGGCCGAACCTTATTGACGTGCTGGAGCGGGGAGGCCGCTACACCTGCTCCGGCGCCATAGCCGGGCCAATGGTGGGGCTCGACCTCCGCATGCTCTACCTCCGCGATCTGACCTTCACCGGCTCAACCGTGATCGACCCGGAGGTCATGCCGAACCTCATCCGCTACATCGAGGCAGGCGAGGTGCGGCCGGCGCTGGCGGCGACCTACCCGCTCAAGGAGCTGCGGGAGGCGCAGGCGGCCTTCATCTCCAAAACCCACACCGGCAATATCGTGGTCGTCCCGTGAAGATCACCCGCATCCGGGTCTTTCAGACCGAACTTCCCTATGTCGGCGGAAGCTACGGCTGGGGCGCGGGCAACGCGATCGAGGTCGCGCGGGCGAGCGTTGTCGTGCTGGACACGGATGCCGGGGTGCAGGGATGCGGGGAGTTCACGCCTTGCGGCGAGAACTACATGGTCGCCCACTCCGAGGGCGTCCCGGCGCTGGCGCGTCTCGTGGCCAGGCGCCTTTTGGGCGAAGACCCGAGGCAGGTGGGCCGGATCGAGCAGGTTCTGAACCATGCGGTGCAGGGACACGGATACGCCAAAACGCCATTCGACGCGGCCTCGTGGGACATTCTGGGGCAGGCCTGCGGCCAGCCGGTCTGGATGCTTCTCGGCGGCAAATTAACCGACGGGGCGCCGATGTACCGCGTCGTGCCGCAGAAGGAGCCGGAGGCGGCTAGAGCCGAGATGGAAGGCTATCGCGCGGAAGGATACCGGCAGTACCAGATCAAGGTGGGTTCGGATTGGAGCGCCGACATCGGTCGGATACGTTCAGCGGTCTCCCTTTTGAAGGACGGCGAGACCGCGATGGCCGACGCCAATCAGGGTTGGCGGGTCGATCACGCGATCCGCGTGGCGCGGGCGACGAGCGATCTCGATTTCATTCTGGAGCAGCCATGCCGAACCTACGAGGAGTGCCAGCAGGTCCGGCGCGTCGCCACGCAGCCGATGAAGCTCGACGAATGCGTGACCGGAATGGCAGCGGCGCATCGCATCGTCGCGGATCGGGGGGCCGATCTCGTCTGTCTGAAGATTTCAAACCTCGGCGGGCTTTCGGCAGCGCGGAGGGTACGTGACTTCCTCGTTGAGAGCCGCATTCCTGTGGTCTGTGAGGACACATGGGGCGGCGAGATCGCCTCTGCCGCGCTGGCGCATTTTGCGGCCTCGACGCCCTCCGAATACCTGCAAAACACCACTGATCTGATGAACTACAACACGCGTTCCACCGGCATTGGCGGTGCGGTGGCCAAGGATGGTCGCCTCTACTCACCTGACGCCCCAGGCCTAGGCGTCACGCCGGATTGGGAGAGCCTTGGCGACCCGGTTTTCGAGGTGGCGGCATGAAGATCACGCGGATCACCGTTTATCAGCACGATCTGCCGCTTGAGCATCCCTATTGGCTATCTGGCGGGCGGTTGAAGTTCGAGGTACTCGACGCGACCTTTGTCAGACTCGACACCGACGTGGGACTGGTCGGTTGGGGGGAGGGGACGCCCTGGGGCCACACCTATGTCGCGGCGCATAGTCCCGGCATTCGGGCGGGGATCGAGACGATGGCGCGCTTCGTTCTCGGCCTCGACCCCCGGCGCGTGCTCGAGGTCGAACGGGCCATGGACCTCGCCTTGCCCGGCCACCTCTACGCCAAGGCCCCGATCGACATGGCCTGCTGGGACATCGCGGGGCAGGCCGCGGGGCTGCCGATCGCCGATCTGATGGGCGGCGGCTCGCGGACGCCGCGACCGATCGCGTCGTCGGTCGGCGCGAAGACCGCCGAAGATACGAGAGAGGTGATCGAGCGATACCGCGCCCGGGGCTACGTAGCGCATTCGGTCAAGATCGGCGGCGATGTCGAGCGGGACATCGCCCGCGTGCGCGATGTGGAGAGCATCCGGCGCCCGGGCGAGATCGTGCTCTATGACGTGAACAGGGGCTGGTCGCGGGCGGAGGCCTTGCAGGTCATGCGCGCCTGCGAGGACCTTCAGGTCACATTCGAGCAGCCGGGCGAGACGCTCGATGACGTCGCCGCGCTGTCAGGCCGCCATTCCTGCCCTGTATCGGTGGATGAAAGCCTCGTCACTTTGCAGGACGCCGCCCGGATCGCGCGGGACGGTCTGGCCGAGGTCTTTGGCATCAAGCTCAACAGGGTGGGCGGGCTGACCAAGGCGGCGCGTATGCGCGACATCGCGCTGGCGCATGGCATCGACATGTTCGTGATGGCGACGGGTGGCAGCGTTCTGGCCGACGCGGAAGCGCTCCATCTGGCCGCGACCGTGCCCGATCACGCCTGCCGCGCCGTCTGGGCCTGCCAGGACATGATCACCGCCGAGATCGCGGGCGGACGTGGGCCGAGGAACCGAGAAGGACACCTGCATCTGCCCGAGGAGCCGGGCCTCGGCGTCCATCCGGATCAGGAGGCGCTGGGCGACCCGGTGGCGGTCTATGAAGCATGAGCGGGGCGGCGGGATGATTGGAGGACGCAAGAAATCCAAATGAAAATCAAACGCCTGTCGCTCTGGCATGTCCCTCTGACAAGCCACGAAACCTACTACATGGCCGGGGCGAAGACCTGCGCCGTGGTGGAGACCGCCGTGCTTCGCGTCGACACCGACGCAGGCGTGACCGGCTGGGGTGAGGTCTGCCCGATTCCCCATTACCTGCCCGCCTACGCGCGTGGCGTCGGGCCGGTCCTGACCGAGATCGCTCCGATCGTTCTGGGCGCCGATCCTGTCGGGGTCGAGGCGCTGATGGCGCAGGCCGACAAATACCTGCCTGATCACCGCTACGCCAAATCGGCGCTCGACATCGCGCTTTGGGACATCACCGCGAAAGCGGCGAACCTGCCCCTCAATGCGCTGCTTGGCGGCCGGCGGCAGGAGGATCTGCCACTCTATCACTCGATCACCTGCGTGGCGCCCGATGAGATGGCGCGAATGGCGCGAGAGGCTCAGGCGGAAGGGATCGCGCAGTTTCAGGTGAAACTCGGCGCTGACGTCGATTGGCAGGCCGATGTCGAACGGCTGGTCAAAGTGCGTGAGGCTGTCGGTCCAGGCCCGATCGTTTACGGCGATTGGAACTGCGGCGCCACGCGGCTTGACGCGACCCGGACGGCGCGGGCTGTGGCCCATCTCGACCTCATGATTGAACAGCCCTGCGCGACGCTCGAGGACTGCGCGGCGGTCCATGGCGCGACGGGCCTGCCGATGAAGCTGGACGAGCTGGCGCATGACACGGCGAGCCTGCTCAGAGCGCATGAACTGGGGATCATGGACGCGGTGGCGCTCAAGCTCTCCAAGTTCGGCGGGCTCTCGCGCCTCCGGCAGGCGCGGGATCTCTGCCTGCATCTCGGCGCCAGGATGTGCATCGAGGACACATGGGGCAGCGACATCGCGATGGCTGCGGCGCTGCATCTGGGCGTTGCAACCGATCCCGCGCTGGTTCTCAATGTCTGCGATCTGTCCGGCTATGTGGCGCCTCGGCTCGACCCCTCGGCGCCCGCCCGCCGGAATGGCCGGATCGCCGTGCCTGAGGGTCCGGGCCTCGGCGTCAGACCTGATGAAGCGGCGCTCGGTTCCGCGGACCTTGTTTTGGAGTAGACCGATGAACCGCCGATACACCCAATCCGAATGGACCGAACGCGCGAGAGAGGTGCTGCCAGGCGGAGGGTTCGGCAATTTCGACCCCTCGATCCTGATCGCCCGGGGCGAGGGGAGCCGGGTCTGGGACGAGGACGGAAAGGAATACGTCGACTACCTGATCGGCTCGGGCCCGATGCTCCTCGGGCACGGGCATCCCGAGGTCATGGAGGCAGTGCTCGAGCAACTGCCCAAGGGCATGACCTTTTTCGCCAACAACGCGCGAGGAGTGGAACTCGCCGAGGCTATCACCGAGGCTGTCCCCTGCTGCGAGCAGGTTCGGTTCGTGACGTCCGGCGGCGAGGCGGACATGTACGCGATCCGACTCGCGCGGGCCTTCACCGGCCGTACGAAGATTCTGAAGTTCGAGGGCGGTTACCATGGCATGAGCGCTGAGGCGCAGATGAGCCTTTCGCCCTTGCAAGATGTCAATTTCCCGACGGCGGTGCCCGACAGCGCGGGTATTCCGCCGGGGGTTGCTGACGAGATGCTGATCGCGCCTTTCAACGATCTGGAGGCGGTGGCTTCGCTCATTGCCGAACATGACGGCATCGCCGCCATCATCGTCGAGCCGCTCCAGCGGATCATCCCGGCCAAGCCAGGTTTCCTCAAAGGTTTGCGTGATATTTGCGACCGCTACGGCGTGCTTCTGATCTTCGATGAGATCGTCACGGGGTTCCGCCTTGCCTACGGTGGCGCGCAGGAGAAATACGGCGTCATTCCAGACATCTGCACGCTCGGCAAGATCATTGGCGGAGGGTTCCCGCTCGCAGCGCTGGGCGGATCGAAGGAGATCATGGCGCATTTCGACAAGGCTGTCGTGGGCCAGGAGAACTGGCTGATGCAACTCGGCACCCTCTCGGGCAATCCCGTGGCGGCCGCGGCGGGCCTAAAGACGATGGAGGTCTTGCGCAGGCCGGGGCAGTACGACCGGCTCCATGAGATCGGCGCGGGATTGCAGGACATGATTTCTGACGCGCTCTCCGACGTCGGCATTGCGCATCGGATTTGCGGCGACCCCACGCTCTTTGACATCTATTTCACTAACCGGGACTGTGTGGACTACAGAACCGCGCGGCATGACGACCCGTCGCGGAACGATGCGTGGAACGCGGTACTGCGCGAGAGCGGCGTGTTCAAATCGCCTGCAAAGCTCTATCCGTCTTTGGCAGTCGACGAGGCGGATCTGGAGCTGACCCGGGAAGCAATTGATAGAGCTGCTGCGGCGATTGCCGGCTGAAAACCTTCGGTTGTCGGGGCAAAGACGAGATTCAGGTCTTTGGACCGGTTGTTTCTTTGGTAAGCCGTTGGCATGAGCGATCCGAACCATCACACGTGGATCACCGCGGAGACTTCGGCTGGTCGTCTGTCTGTCGACCCAGGTATTGGCAATATCCGGCATCTGTCCTTTGTGTCAGGTGACCGTCAAATCGAACCGCTGCACACAGCGCCATGGGTCGAAGACCCTGAGATACTCAGCGACGCGGGCATCCTGCCAGTCGAGAGACGGCTTTCCGGCGACTTTTTCTGCGCTCCGTTCGGCGCGAGCGATCTGGAGGATGCCCCCGCGCACGGGTGGCCAGCGAACAGCGCTTGGAACGTGGGTCGCGCGGGCGCCGGATCGATCTCACTGACGCTCGCGCGGGAGGTGATGGGCGCGAAGATTGTGAAAACGCTGCGGCTCGCGCGGGACGCTCCGCTTCTCTACCAGGAGCACACCATCTCCGGCGGCTCCGGCGGTCTGACGCTGGCGCATCACCCGATGATCCGGCTTGGCGGCCGTGGCCGGCTGTCATGCTCGACCAAATGCGCGGTTCTGACGGCTGATCAGCCACTGGAGCCGGGACGGCACCGGCTTGCCATCGGGGCGCGGTCCGAGGGGTTGGCACACGTGCCGGGCACGGACGGGTCGGATATCGATCTCACGGACCTGCCAATCGGCGACCGGCACGAGGATTTCGCGACGCTCGTGGAGGCGCCCGGCGCGGTCCTCGGCTGGACAGCCGTGGTTCGCGAAGCGGAGGACGACGTCGTCTTTGTTCTCAAGGATCCCTGCGTGCTGCCGGTGACGATGCTCTGGCACTCGAACGCGGGGCGGGATTATGCGCCCTGGAACGGGCGGCATCACGGCGTGTTAGGGATCGAGGACGGCTGCGCCGCAGGTTCGGCCGGGCACCGTGCGGCTTTGGGACCCAATCCGATCGCGGACGAGGGCGTGCCGACCGCATTGCAGCTCGCGCCGGACCAGTCGCATCGCGTGGCGCATGTCATCGGCGTCATTCCACGACCGGATGGCTGGTCGTCCGTTCGAAGCATCACCGTCTCTGGAGGAATTCTGTTCATCGAGGGCGATCACGGAGCTTCGGTCGAGTTGCCGTTCGTGAGTGGCTTCTTTCCCGAAACCATCTGAATCAAATGAAGAAAATCGCGATCGGATCATTCGTCCGGATTCAGAATCCTGTCGAGCGCGGCTTCAAGACCCTTTACTGCCGGGCCGAGGCGGGCTTCGATCTCCTCTTGGTAGGCCTGCGCCAGAGGCAGAAGTTCGGACATCAGCCGCTTTCCCTTGGGCGTCAGGCTGAGGCTGACCAGCCGCCGGTCTGAAGCGTTCGTCGTCTTTGAGACAAGCCCACTCTCTTCCAGCCGTTTGGCGGTTCGGCTGACCTCGTATTTCTCTAGCGTCACGCGCGCTTCGATATCGCGCACTGACGCGCCATCGCCCTCATGCGCGAGATGGGCGAGCAGGCGCCATTCCGCAACTGTGATGCCGAACCGGGAACGATACTCCCTGGCGAGATCATCGCTCATGCGCTTGGCCGCGACGGCAAGCCGGTAAGGTGTGAAGCGCTCGAGGTCGAATGCGGGGAGGGGCGAAGGCTGGTACATCCGGGTTCCAAAGTTACTGGGGCGAACTTTCGTAGCATTCGCAACGAATAACTTGACATTATAGCAATTGCAACGAATAACGCGTTGAACCGATACCTGCAACGCCGAGGAGGGGAGCGATGACGATTCAGGACCTGCCCGAAGGAGTGATTCGCGCCACGGACACGACCGGCACTGTCGAGGGCTATATGCCGGGCTTCGGCAACGACTTCGAGACCGAGGCGCTGCCGGGCGCGCTGCCGCAGGGCATGAACAGCCCGCAGAAGTGTGCCTACGGTCTTTACGGCGAGCAGCTCTCGGGCACCGCCTTCACCGCGCCTTCTCATCAGAACGAGCGGACCTGGTGTTATCGCATCCGACCCTCGGTCCGTCACACCCACAGGTTCGAAAAGATCGACCTGCCGCACTGGAAATCCGCGCCGAACATCGACCCCGATGTGATTTCGCTCGGCCAGTATCGCTGGGACCCGGTTGAGATGCCGGAGGAAGGCGGCCGGCTCACCTGGCTGACAGGAATGCGCTCGATGACGACTGCGGGAGATGTGAACACGCAGGTAGGGATGGCGAGCCACATCTACCTCGTGACCGCGTCAATGGAGGACGAATACTTCTTCTCCGCCGACAGCGAGCTGCTCGTGGTCCCGCAAGAAGGCCGGCTCCGCTTCGCGACCGAGCTTGGCGTGATCGACCTGGCGCCGCAGGAAGTCGCGATCCTGCCGCGCGGGCTCGTCTATCGGGTCGAGGTTCTGGAAGGACCCTGCCGGGGGTTTGTCTGCGAGAACTACGGTCAGAAGTTCGAGCTTCCGGGGCGCGGGCCCATTGGCGCGAACTGCATGGCCAACCGACGGGATTTCAAGACGCCTGTCGCCGCGTTTGAGGATCGCGAGGTTCCGTCGACCGTCACGGTCAAATGGTGCGGCCAGTTCCACCGGACCCGCATCGGCCACAGCCCGCTCGATGTGGTCGCCTGGCACGGAAACTACGCGCCGGTGAAATACGATCTGAAGACCTATTGCCCGGTGGGCGCGATCCTGTTCGACCACCCCGATCCGTCGATCTTCACCGTCCTCACCGCGCCTTCGGGCGTGCCAGGGACGGCCAACATCGACTTCGTGCTGTTCCGCGAGCGCTGGATGGTGGCCGAGGACACTTTCCGGCCGCCCTGGTATCACAAGAACATAATGTCCGAGCTGATGGGCAACATCTACGGCCAGTACGATGCCAAGCCGCATGGCTTCACGCCCGGCGGCATGAGCCTGCACAACATGATGCTGCCGCATGGACCCGACCGGGAGGCGTTCGAGGGCGCGTCGAACGCCGAGCTTGGCCCCGAGAAGCTCGCCAATACGATGAGTTTCATGTTCGAGACGCGATTCCCGCAGCATCTCACGGCCTTTGCGGCGAATGAGGCGCCGCTCCAGGACGATTACATCGATTGCTGGGCGAGCCTCGAGAAGAAGTTCGACGGCACGCCGGGTGTGAAGTGACCCGATTGCGTTCCTGGTTGGCCAGCGCCAACGCGCCTGACGTAGAATTTCCGATCCAGAACCTGCCCTACGGGGTTTTCGACGATGGCAGAGGCGCGCGGCTTGGCGTTGCTATCGGGGACCGCGTTCTCGACCTCGCACGGGTCGATCACGGGCTCGCGCCCGGTCTGTTGGCGGAGCCATCCTGGAATGCGGCTATGGAGGCCGGGCCGTCTGTCTGGGAGAGCCTCCGCACCCGTCTGACCGAGCTTCTCAGCAACGAAGACCATGAGTTGGTGGTAGCGCCGCATCTGGTTTCGTTGGACAGTGTCGAGCTAAAGCTTCCCTTCAAGGTCAGCGAATACACTGATTTCTACGCGAGCCGGCATCACGCCTTCAACGTCGGTTCGATGTTTCGCGGTCTGGAAAACGCCCTGCCGCCGAACTGGCTGTCCATTCCCATCGGCTACAACGGCCGCGCCTCGAGCGTCGTCGTCTCGGGTGCGCAGGTCGTCCGGCCCTGGGGGCAGATCAAAAGCCCGGACGACGCCCTGCCGCGCTTCGCGCCCTCGGCTCGGTTCGATTTCGAGCTGGAGCTGGGCGCGGTCGTCGGCCAGTCGTCGAGCGGCATGGTCTCGGTTGCCGAGGCCGACGCGATGATCTTCGGTTATGTCCTGCTGAACGACTGGTCTGCGCGTGACATTCAAGCCTGGGAGTATCAGCCGCTCGGGCCGTTCCAGTCTAAGGCAACGGCGACGACGATATCGCCCTGGATCGTTCCGAAGGCGGCGCTTGAGCCCTTCCGGCGCCCGACCCCGGTTCGCGAGCGGCCCTTGCTGCCCTACCTCCGGGAGCCGTTTCCGACGCTTTACGACATCTCGCTTGAAGTCGCGCTGGCGCCCGCAGATCGGGACGAGACCGTCATCTCGCGGACGAACTACGCCGAGATGTATTACTCCGCTGCCCAGCAACTCGCGCATCACACGACGAGCGGCTGTCCGATGCGCGCTGGCGATCTTTTGGGATCGGGCACTATCTCGGGGCCAGCGCCCGACAGCCGCGGCTCGCTTCTCGAACTGTCGGAGAGCGGCAGCGCGCCGCTTACGCTTGGTACGGGAGAGGCGCGGAGCTTCCTAGAGGACGGCGACCGGGTGACGCTGCGCGGTTGTGCTGAAGGAGACGGATACCGTGTAGGGTTCGGCGCCTGTTCGGGCGTACTTGCGCCCGCCGGTCCGCTCCCCGACTGGGCGTCGGACTGACGACCTCAAGCGGGCGCGCCTGCGCTTGGGCGCGCCGCCCGCCGCCCCGCGTAGAGCAAGGGAAGCACGAGCGTGATCGCGCAGAGCCCGGTCAGAAGGACGGGGTGCATCGCGCCCTGTTTGGCGCTTGCTCCTGCGGCAGAGAAGGCGAAGCATACGGGCGCGGTGCCGGCCGCGGTCGCCATGACGAACTGCCAGAATCGGATGGGCGTCAATCCCGCAACGTAGCTGACCGCGTCGAATGAGATGAATGGGATCAGCCGGGTCACGAAAATGATCGCCATCAGAGAGGCTTGCGAGCGCTCGCTGGTCAGAAACCGAGCGAGTCTGAAGCTCGACCCCAGAGCAGGCCCTCGCCCGAATGATCGCGAGAGACGAAACGCGCAGGCCGCGCCCAGAACGGCGCCGGCGATCGTCAGTAACCCGCCCGTGAGGGCGCCGTAGATCGCCCCGGCGCCGAGCGCCACCGCCCCGCTGGGTATGGGGCTGACGACGATACCAAGCGCCACAAGTCCGATAATCGCAACCGGCCCAATCCGGCGTGAAGCATGCTCGACAAAGGCCGCATCGATGCTGGGCAGCGCCCAGAGAGCCGCCGCAATCAGCAAGGCGATGGCGGCGAGCCCGACGGTTCGGGCATAAGGTGTTGGCATGGAAGGCATAATCTCAATTCCGCTTGCATCTGCGCTTTCGATGTCAGCGGTTTTGCCACCCCCAGTTTTCGCGACTGTGTCGTGAGGGAGCGTGTCGGGTTTCGATTGTTTCGATCCGCGCCTCAGGTGGCCGGATCGTAGACATACCCAATGCCCCGGACCGTTCGGATGATGGCCGGTTTCTGCGGGTTCTTCTCGATCTTGCGCCTGAGCCGCGAGATGCGGATGTCGATGCTGCGGTCGAAGGGATCCCAAGACCGGTCATGCGCCTGTTCGAGGATCTGGTCGCGGTTCAGAACACGGCCCCGGTTCTCGACAAAGAGCTTCAGCAGCCGGAACTCCATCGCGGTGATGGCGACCTCTTGACCCTCGGCGTCCAGAAGCCTGGCGCCGTCGAGATCGAGCACGAAGTCCCCCATCGCCACGCGATCCGTCGCAACATTTGGCGGTTCCCCCGCCGCATGCCCTGATCCCCGGCGCCGGAGCACAGCCTTGATCCGCGCCTCGAGCTCGCGCAGATCGACCGGCTTGCCGAGGTAGTCGTCCGCGCCCATCTCGAGACCGACGATCTTGTCGATGGTCTCGCCCGACGCCGTGAGCATCACGACCGCCGTGTCCATGGTTGCGCGGAGCGTACGCAGCATCGTCAGGCCGTCGCGGCCCGGCATGTTGATGTCAAGGATGATGAGATCGGGCTCGGCCTCGTCGATCCGCGCCTCAAGCTCGTCGGCATTCGCGGCGAGACGAACCTCGAAGCCACGCTTCTCAAGATACTCCTGCAGCATCTCTCTGAGATCGCGCTCGTCGTCGCAGACAATGATATCGGATGTGTCGGTCATGCGCGGACGTCCTTACTGAGTTGCGCCACGAAGTCGCGAAGCTCGCGAGGTGATACAGGTTTTTCCAGATAAGGGCGATCCGCCTCGGCGAGGAACATCTGGGAGGATCTGCCAAGCGTGTCGCCGGTAATGAAGCCGATCCCGCCGGTCAGTTCGGGTCGGTTCCGGGACACCATCTCAAAAAGCGCGCGACCATCCAGATCCGGCATGTTGAGATCGCTGATGATGACATCGAAGGGCTGGGCGTCGAGACGCTTTAGCGCCTCCTCAACTCCAAAAACCGCCGTCGCCTCGTAGCCGCCGCGATTGAGAACTTCGGCATTCAGCTCCGCCACCTCTTCCTCATCGTCGATGACAAGGACTCGGATCGCGGCGGGACTGTCGGTTGGCGCCGTCGCGGCGCCCGCCTTCTCGACCTCCGCACCGCCCGCGACCGGCAACGTCACGACAAAGCGCGCGCCGCCCTCGTTGAGGTCTTCGATGCGGATCGAGCCTTGGTGCGCCGAGACGATCTGGTGGCACATCGAAAGGCCGATACCAGTTCCTTGTCCTACTCCCTTGGTGGTGAAGAAGGGTTCGAACACGCGCTTGCGGATGTCGGCGGGCACGCCCGGCCCGTTGTCTTCAACCGTGATCGAGACGCCATCTTCTGTCGCTGATGTGGACAGCAGGATCAGGTCGCCGACACCGGATGCGGCAATCGCCTGCTCGGCGTTCAGGATGAGGTTCACGGCAACCTGCGTCAGCTGGTCGGAATCGCCCGCGACAGCGGACAACCCCGCGTCCAGGCGAGACTCGATCCTGACCGCGCGGGCGTCATCCCCGTATCGGGCGACTTCGATTGCGACTTGGGCGATCTCGTTCACGTCCAAAGTCTCCATGCGAGAGGGCTCCTGCCGCGCCATGGACAGGAACGTTTTGACGATGCGGGCGCAGCGCTCGGCGGCCTCGCTGATCTTCTGCGTCTGCCGGAGCGTGTTCTCATCGTTCGCCTCCTCCCGCAGCATCATGGCATGACCGACGACGACCGAGAGCGGATTGTTCAGCTCATGCGCGACGCCGGCCAGGAGGCTTCCGAGGGCCGACATTTTCTCAACCTGAAAGTTGTGCTCGCGCTGGCGGTCCAACTCCGCCTCCATCCCAAGTTGCTGCGAGAGGTCGCGCGTGAAGGTGACCAGAACCTCTTCGCCGTTCCATTCGGTCAGGCGGCCTGAGATCGCGGCCCAGAAGGGCGTGCCGGCGGCGTTCAGCAGCCTCGCGCGGTACTCTGTGACCTCGCCATCCTTGCGAAGCGCCGCCAAGAAGCCGTCCCGCTCGCTTGGATCGACGTAGAACTTGCTGGCGTCCATGCCTTCGCCAAATAGCGCGATCAGTTCCGGGCTGCGGTAGAGGATCTCGCCGGTATCGGCGCGGTTCATCAGGACGGGCGCGGGGCAGGCTTCGATCACCTGCCGCAAAAGCGCCTCGCGCTCCAGCACCTCAGTCAGGTCGGTAATGGAGGAAACGACGCAGGTCTCGCCCTCGAACTCTGTCAGCATGCCGGAGAGCGCCACCGAGATGACCGAACCGTCAGCCGCCCGGCAAAGGGTGCGGAAGTCCTCGACCCTGCCTTCGGCCTTTAGAAGCGCGACGTAATCCTCGCGCGTGCCCGGATCGTGGAAATGGTCGATCGCGAATTCGGAGTAACCGATGAGGTCCAGCGCGGCTGGCGACCGCCACATGATCTTGCTGTCCGAGAACCGGGCCATCACGACCGGTATGGGATTGGTTTCAAGGATACGGGTCAGAAGCGCGGCATGATGCGCGGCGTCGGCCTCGGCCCGGACTTTCTCAGTAATGTCCTCGCGTGTGATGACGAACCCGCCATTCGGCATCGGCCGGTAGGACAGATCGAAATCCCGCCCGCCGGCTGCGCGCCGGGTCGTTCGGGTGATGCCCTCCCGGCGGAGCTGGTCGCAAGACCGCTGGCCCACGGCATATCCGTGTTCGATGCAACTTCGAACGAACTCACGCCATGGCATGCCAGGTTTCAGCATCCCCGAAAGATCCGGAAACTGATCCGAATAGGCCTGGTTGCAAAAGATCAGCCTCTCAGCGCCGTCGTAGATCGCCACGCCCTGGTCGAGCGTCTCCGCGACATCGGGGAGGAGGCCGGTTTGAGTGTTGGGCGCTGAGGTGTCCTTGGTCATTGGGCCTCAATAGGCGGCCCCTGTTTCACCCGGATGTCCATGGGGCGCCCCAATGTTTCAATTGTAACAGCCGGGTTTGGGTCGGATCCCGTGTTGGTTCGATATTTCTGCTTGAAATCAAATCACTACGCGTGAGCCGGCCGCCAAATCTGCGCAGAATGAATTGAAACGCAAAAGCCGCGACCCCGAAATCAAACCGCAACGCGCGGCCCTCATCACTCTCGCATCTTAAAGGCGTCCCCGCCGCATCACCAAAGGACAGAGACATGGCGATCAAATCCTCAATACTCGAGACCATCGGTCAGACCCCGACCATCCGCGTGAACCACCTCGCGCCGGAGGGCGTCGAGATGTATGTGAAGCTCGAGGCGGCTAATCCCGGCGGCTCGGTCAAGGACCGTCTCGCCCTCTCGATCATCGAGACTGCCGAGCGGGACGGCTCGCTGCAACCGGGTCAGACGGTCGTCGAGGCGACGTCGGGCAATACCGGCATCGGCCTCGCCATTGTCTGCGCTCAGAAAGGCTATCCGCTGGTCGTGACCATGGCCGAGAGCTTTTCGGTCGAGCGCCGGAAGCTGATGCGCTTCCTCGGCGCCAAAGTTGTCCTCACGCCCGCCTCCGAAAAAGGCACCGGCATGGTGCGTAAGGCGCGCGAACTGGCCGAAGAGCATGGTTGGTTTCTGGCCCGCCAGTTCGAGAACCCGGCCAACCCGGCGATCCACGAGAACACGACCGCCCGCGAGATCATCGAGGATTTCGGCGCCGACGGTCTGGACTATCTGGTCACCGGCTTTGGCACTGGCGGCACGCTGACAGGTATTTCCCGCCGCATGAAAGCGGACAGCCCGGCGACCCGGATCATCGTGACCGAGCCGGACAACTCCGCAATCATGGCGAGCGGCCATGTGCAGGCCTACAATCCCGACGGCTCTGCGGCTGAGAGCCATCCCGGCTTCCGCCCGCATCCGATGCAAGGCTGGTCGCCGGACTTCATCCCCGCTGTCGCGCATGAGGCGATGGCGGAAGGCAGGATTGACGGGTTCCAGCCCGTCGGCGGCCAGGCGGCGCTGGAGATGTCCAGAGCGCTGGCCACGCGTGAGGGCATCTTCGTCGGCATCAGCGCCGGGGCCACCTTTGCCGCAGCGCTCGAGGTCGCCAAGACCGCGCCCAAGGGTTCGAAAATCCTCGCTATGCTTCCGGACACCGGGGAGCGCTACCTCTCCACGCCGCTTTTCGCGGATGTTCCCGAAGAGATGAGCGATGAGGAGATGGCGATCTCCCGGTCGACCGAAACGATCCGGTTCGACGCGCCCGCCGCCGCGCCCGCCGTAGGGCAGCCCGCCGCAGACGCGGAGGCGCTGGCCGAGGTTCAGGAGACGGTGTCCGAGCATGCGGTCGTCGTCTACGCGCTCGAATGGTGTGAATTCTGCTGGTCGGTCCGAAAGATGTTCGAGGATGCGGGGATCGACTACCACGCTGTCGAGCTCGATTCCGTCGCCTATCAGCAAGACAATCACGGCGGGCGGCTGCGCGCGGCGCTCCGCGAGATTTGCAACGCGCCGACCATCCCGCAGGTCTTTGTGGGCGGACAGCACATTGGCGGCGCGACGGAGACGTTTGACGCCTACAATTCCGGCCAGCTTGCCGAGATGTTGGAGGCCCAGCAGATCAGCATGGCCGCCACCGCGCAGAACGCCTATTCGTATCTGCCCAAATGGCTGCACCCGAGATGAAACCCGCAGCAGCTCACCCCCCGGCCAGCGCCGCGATGGCGCTGGCGGCGGAGTATGGCCTGACCTGGCGGGAGCAGGTTCGGCCGATCCACCCAACGGCAACCGCCGACGAGCTCCGCGCCCGGTTTTGCGGCCCGACGCCCGAGACAGGGATGGCGGATGAGGACGTCATCGCCGAGCTCATCCGCGCCGCCGAGCCGGGATTGACCGGCACAACGCAACCCGGATTCCACGCCTGGGTCATTGGCGGTTCGAGCCCCGCAGGCGTCGCCGCCGACTGGCTGACGTCGGTCTGGGGCCAGAACGCAGCGATCTACCAATGCTCGCCCGCCGCCGCGACGGCGGAGGAGGCGGCCTCAGCCTGGCTTCTCGACATTCTCGACCTGCCGCGCGAGTCCTCAGTTGGTTTCGTTACCGGCGCCACCATGGCCGGGTTCACCTGCCTTGCCGCCGCCCGGGACGCGGTGCTCCGCCGGCATGGCCATGATTTTCAGCACGATGGACTGGTTGGTTCGCCCCTGGTCCGGGTTTTTGTTGGCGAAGACACCCATGTCTCGAACCTCGCCGCGCTCCGCTTTCTCGGTTTTGGCGACGCGCAGATCGTGAAAGTGCGCTGCGACGCCGAGGGCCGCATGGACCTTACCGCACTGGCGCGCGGGCTCTATGGAGACACGGGGCCAGCCATCGTTATCGCCACCGCCGGACACATCAATTCCGGCGCGTTCGACTATGTGGGCGCGATCGTCGAGATGACTAAGCCGCTTGGCGCCTGGTTGCATGTCGACGCAGCCTTCGGCCTTTGGGCGCGCGCCGCTCCGGAGCTCAAAGGTCGCACCGCCGGAGTCGAGCGGGCCGACAGCTGGTCGACCGACGCCCACAAATGGTTGCAGGTGCCCTACGATTCCGGCCTGGCGATCGTGCGTGATGCCGAGGCCCATCGCCGCGCGATGGATGTGACGGCGGGGTATCTCAGCGAGGCGCCCGAGGACGGCCGCAATCCAACGCATTTCGGACCTGAGCTGTCGCGCCGCGCGCGCGGCTTCGCGGTCTGGGCGATCCTGAAGTCGCTTGGCCGCGAGGGCGTCGCCGCGCTTGTCCGCCGACATTGCGACGGGGCTC
>JASJAU010000059.1 GCA_030066855.1 Paracoccaceae bacterium
CAAAGAACAGACCTGCATCTCCACCGGCATCGACGATTCCGCCGGTCAACTCGATGTCTCCGGCAGGCGTTTCGAAATTCTCGACGTCGGTCACGTAGTCGAAGGCGCGGCCGGTCACGGTATCGGTGCCGAAGTCATAGGTCAGCGTGAGGTTCGCCAGGTAATTGATCGGCGTGTCATCGCCGCCGTTCTCAAACCCGCCGATATAGCCGTCATGTGTGGCTTCTCCAGCGATGGGGAGTTCGCCAATCGGCGTCGGCCCCTCCGCCTCGAAGACCGGGACGACATTCTCCTCGCCCCACGCCGTCGCTTTCGCCAGCGCCTCATCGTAGCCGTCTAACTGCGAGATGACCCGCTCAGCCTCCTCCTTGGTGCAGCCGGTCATTGCTGCTGCGGAAATAATTGCGATACAAATAACTTGGGTTCTCACGGTGCTGTCCTCCTCCCAGTTTCTAAACCCGCCCTCCGGCTAAAGAGCGACCGCTCCCGGTCCATGCAGGACCAGGCCTAAGGCGGGTCTTTCGAATCATCAGGGGCGTTTCACGCTCTCCGCGGTCATCCGTTCGGCGTGGGCCTCCGACACCAGAACGGTACGCCGGGCGCATCCGGCGAGAACTGCCGGTTCGTTATCGAACCATTCCTTGCGGTTTGGATCGCTCAGGCGTCGATCCCCGCTGGGCCCGACGCCAAGGGCCTCAGCCCCAGTTGAAGTTCGGACCGCAAAGCGCGACCAGCCTCAGGCTCGTTCCGCCAAGGCTGAATACATCACCGTCGCGAAGCCAGTCGCGCCTGGCCCTGGCATGCATGTCGCTCGCCATCGGCGCAGGCTTCTTTCTCGCCTTGGACGCGGCCCGCATTCTCTCGATTGCGTTGGACGGTCTGCCGGAAAGCGGCCTGATCATCGCCGGGATAGCTGAATTGGTGCTCGGCGGCGCCTGCCTCGCGGTCTTGCGCCGGCGAGCGAAAGCTGGCGCAGCGACGACTCCTGAGTGATCCCCGCCGGCTTCCGACGCCGCCCGTCGTGCGGGTGTTTGCCACCGAATTAATTTGCAGCCGGCGGTCTTCCGCTTCAACCTGCAGGCGTCCTGGAACGGAGACCGACATGGCCAGACTGATCCGCCGCTGCGATGAGGCGACCTTGTCCAAAGATATCACCGGGAAGGTCTACATCGTGACCGGCGCCAACTCGGGCGTCGGTTTGGAAACGACCCGGCAGCTTGTCAAACAGGGTGGACATGTCGTCATGGCCTGCCGGCGGGTTTCGGCGGGCGAGGAGGCTGCGGCCTCCTTCGGCGATCAAAAGGGCAGCTGGGACGTGATGGAATGCGACTTGGCCGACCTCGCCTCGGTCCGTAGCTTCGTCGAAGCGTTCAAGGCCAAACACGACCGTCTGGACGGGCTGATGTGCAATGCCGGAATGGTGAGCATGGCGGGCGAGCCGAAATACACCAAGGACGGGTTCGAACTCACGATGGCTGCAAGCTTTTTCGGACATTTCCTGATGACCGAACTCCTGCTCGACACGCTCAAGAACAGCGCGCCGTCGCGCATCGGCATCCTCTCGTCGGTGGTGCATGCGGGCAGTCCAAAAAACCGCCCCCAGGTACATCTCGACGATCTGGATTTCCGCAATCGCGACTTCAACAACTTCGCGGCCTATGCGGAGGCCAAGGTTGCGACAGTGCTTTACGCCAAAGAGTTGGGAGAGCGGCTGGAGGGAACCGGCGTCACAACCGCGTCGATCCACCCAGGCTGGGCGCGCTCGAACTTCGCAAGTGGCGGAAACGCGCTTTGGCGGGCCGCTATGGCAGTCATCCGGCCCGTGACCCGCGCGTTCAACACCAGCGACACCAACGAGGATTCCGCCCAAACCTCGCTCCATGTCCTTCTATCCGATGACGCTCCGAACCACAGCGGCGCCTATTTCAGCCAATCCAGCGTCCTGTATCGCGATCCCGGCACCCGGGACGGCGGCTGGCCGATGGAAAGCCCGAACCCGCATGCGCTGGACATGGCGACGGCCCGGGCGCTGGTCGCGCGATCCCGCGAACTTGTCGGCCTGGATTCGCAAGTCCCCGCCTGAGCGTGGCGGCGCAAAGAAACAATTTGTAAAGCCTTACGGGCATTTGATGGCTGAAGGCCGCATCTTCGCCGCGCCGCCTTCGCATTTCGACCACATTCTCGCGCCAAACCAAACAAGATGAGGTCTCCCGAGGCTTTGCAATCGTGCTGAAAGCGGTCACCAAGGTCGAACAGGCGGCAGAAACCGCCGATCAAACGCTCCCGATCGGGGCGACGCTGTCGGATGGTCAGTTCACGATCACCGGACATCTCGGCGCGGGCGGTTTCGGCAAAACCTATCGGGCGGACGACAATGTTCTGGGGCGCGCGATTGTCATCAAGGAGTGCTTCCCAGAGGACTTCTGCTACCGCGACGGCCTCAACGTGGCGGCTCGCAACACGTCCTATGACTCCGCCTTCCGCTCAATCGTCGACATGTTCATGCGCGAGGCGCGCAGCCTCGCCAAACTCAGGCATCCGAACATCGTCGGCGTGCATCGCGCATTCGAGGAGAACGAGACGGCCTATATGGCGCTTGATCTCATCGACGGGTCCGATCTTCTAGGCATCCTTCAGGCCGGCGAAACGACGCTTTCGCCGAGCCGCGTCAAGAGCATCCTCACCCAGCTTCTCGATGCAATTGAAAAAGTCCATGAGATGGACCTGCTGCATCGCGACATCTCGCCCGACAACATCATTATCGAGCAGACCGGCGCGCCTGTCCTGATCGACTTCGGCGCGGCGCGGGGCGACGCCAGCCGCCGGACCCGCGCGATCTCTTCCCTGCTGGTGGTCAAGGACGGCTACTCGCCACAGGAGTTCTATGTCGCGGGCAGTGAACAGGCGCCCTCTAGCGATCTCTACGCGCTCGCCGCGACATTCTACCATGTGTTGAGCGGGGAGGCGCCGCCGCACAGCCAGAGCCGCATGGTCGAAATCGCGGGTCGGCGCCCTGACCCATGCGTGCCGCTCGCCGGGCGGATCGACGGATATGAGCCCGAATTTCTAGGAGCGATCGACGCCGCGATGGCCATCCATCCGGGCGACCGGCTTCAATCGGCGGCCAAGTGGAAGAGCCTGATCGACGGCCTCGGCGACAAGGTGACGTCGCAGGCGCAGTTCCCGTCTGCCGAGGCAGGCGCTGCGCTCAGCCTCGACTTCGAGCGCACGCTGTCCCGGCTTGTCGAGGAGACCAACGACGAGGTCCGCAGATCGCAGTCGCTCCCGGCCGAACCGGAGCCAGAACCCGTTCCGATTCAGGAGCCTTCCCAGCCTGCCTGGATCGAGGAGTTCAACGAGGAGTCGCTCGCGCCCAAGACTTCCGCCGCCGATTGTTCGCTCGACGAGGGATTTGCAGAGTTCGAGAAGAACATCAGCTACTCCGATCCGTTCGGCCTCCTCGGTGCGCCGGGCGCCCAGTCGAAACCTCGGAAGGCGAGCGAGATCAACTGGATCCACCGCGCTTTCGAGAAACAGGAGCGCCTTCTCGCCGAGCGCGAGATCTTGGAGGCGATTGACTATCCTGAGCCCGAGCCCAAGTGGCGCATCACCTCGCTTCTCACCAGACCGTTCTGGAAGGACCAAGTGAACTGACGGCAGGCGGGCGCCGCTCGTTTGACCTCGTTCGATAGGACCGGCCTGGGCCGGCATCCCTGTCGCGCGTCGAAAACGCCCTTCGATACCGCGCGGTTCTATCTATACTGCCTCAAACGCGCGCCTCTGATTCAGCGTCTGAAATTGTGTGCCCGCTCGCTTTTCGGGGAGTGGTTGACGCATAGGCGCGGCATGTCCGCCGGAAAAAATACATTGAGAACAAAGCTATGACCGATCATACTGATGCTTCCGCCACGCCCGAGACACTAGCGTTCACGTCCGATCGAGGGTCATCGCGATCATTCTGGTTCGCGCTTCTTCTGACTCTCCTGATCGTCGGATGGATGGGAAGCGGTTTCATTATTCCCTCCGAGGCGGAGGAGGAGACGGTCGCGCGCGGCGCGCCGGAGCCCGTCGCCGTGTCGGTCCGGACTTCCCGCGCCAAACCTGTGACCCAGTTCTTCCAGGCTGAGGGGCAGGCGCTGCCCGACCGGGACACGCCGATCCGCGCCGAATCCTCCGGTCAGATCGCCGAAGTGCTGGTCGGCAAGGGTCAGGACGTCGAGCGCGGCGCCGCCATCGCCCGATTCGAGACGACAGAGCGAGAGGCGAACCTCGCCCGCGCCCAAGCTGAGATAGAGCGCGCCCAACGCGAGTTCGACAACGCCACCGCGCTCCGCGAGCGCGGCGTCGCGACCGCCGACCGCGTGTCGCAGGCCGAAGCGGCGCTCGCGGCAGCGCAGGCCGCGCTCGCCACCGCCGAAGAGGATCTTCGCAACACCACCATTGTCGCGCCCTTCGCCGGCCGGATCGAGACGCTCGACATCGACGAGGGCGAGTTCATTCAATCTGGGGGAGAGGTCGGGCGCATCGTCGACAACGCGCCTCTCACCATCGAAATCCAGGTGCCGCAGCAATCGCTCCGTCAATTGCAGAACGGTCAACCAGCGCGGGTGCAGTTCATTACCGGAGAAGAGCGGGCCGGCGCCGTGACCTTCGTGGGCACCTCGGCCTCAAGCGATACCCGGACATTTCTGGTCGAGATCGATGTTCCGAACAGGGACCGCCTGATTCCCGCCGGCGTCTCGGCGGAAATCCAGATCCCTGTGGGTCAGGTTGAGGCGCATTTCCTCTCGCCCTCCATTCTCTCGCTCGATCCGGGCGGGGCGCTGGGGGTGAAGACCGTGGATGAAAACGACACCGTCAAGTTCTATCCGATTGAGGTCGTCCGCGCCCAGATCAACGGCATCTGGGTAAACGGACTGCCGGAAGATGCCGACGTGATCGTCGTCGGACAGGGTTATGTGAATGACGGGGAGGTCGTCAGGCCCCAGCACGACGGAGGGGCCTCTCAATGAACGCGATCATTGACGCAGCCTTCTCGCGCAGCCGGGTTGTCGGGCTCGCGCTCGTCATGGTGCTTGCCGTCGGCACCTTCGCCTATGTCTCGATCCCCAAGGAGGCGGACCCCGAGGTTCCGCTGCCATTCGTGTACGTTTCGACGGGACTCGACGGCATCAGCCCCTCCGACGCCGAACGCTTGCTGATTGAGCCGCTTGAGACCGAATTCGCCTCGATCACCGGGCTCGACCGGATGGAAAGCCACGCCTCAGAGGGCTTCGCCAGCGTGCAGCTTGAGTTCCAGCCGGGGTTCGATGCCGACGAGGCGCTCGACAGCGTGCGCGAGGCGGCCGATCAGGCCGAGAACGAGCTGCCCGACGACGCGAATGACATCGTCATCACCGAGATCAATACCGCGCTTTTCCCGATCATCACCGCAATTCTGTCCGGCCCTGTCCCCGAGCGGACCCTGAACCAATTCGCCGACACGCTTCAGGAAGAGATCGAGGGCCTGCCCGGCGTGCTCGAGGTCGATATCGGCGGGAAGCGCGAAGAGTTCCTCGAGGTGCTGATCGACCCCACGGTCTTTCAGACCTACAACCTGTCCTTCGACGAGGTCATCGGCCAGATCACCCGCAACAACCGCCTCATCGCGGCGGGCGCGATTGAGAGCGGCTCGGGCCGGATCGTGCTTAAAGTGCCGGGTCTGATCGACGATTTGCGCGACGTCATGTCCATGCCGGTCAAAGTCCGGGGCGGCACCGTCGTCACCTTCGCCGATGTCGCCACGATCCGCCGCGCCTTCGACGATCCCACCGGTTTCGCTCGGATCAACGGCCAGCCCGCGCTGGCGCTTGAAGTGAAGAAACGCGTCGGCGCGAACATCATTGAAACCGTCGAGGCCGTGCGTCAGCGGGTGGAGGAGCTTCGCGTGGAATGGCCCGAGACCGTCGAGATCACCTATCTTCAGGATCAATCCGAAATGGTTGAATCGCTGCTAACCGACCTTGAGGCCAATGTGATCGCCGCCGTCATCTTGGTGATGATCGTTGTCGTCTTCGCGCTTGGCATCCGGTCAGCGATCCTCGTCGGCCTCGCCATCCCCGGCGCGTTTCTCGCCGGTGTCGCCGCGCTATGGGTGCTTGGCTACACCATGAACATCGTCGTCCTCTTCTCGCTCATCCTCGTGGTTGGCATGCTGGTCGACGGCGCTATCGTCACGACCGAGCTCGCCGACCGCAAGCTGCAGGAGGGCGCGACGCCAAAGGAGGCCTACGCCTTTGGCGCCAAGCGCATGGCCTGGCCTATCATCGCCTCGACCGCCACGACGCTCAGCGTCTTCTTCCCGCTGCTTTTCTGGAGCGGAATGGTAGGCGAGTTCATGAAGTTCCTGCCGATCACAGTTATCCTGACGCTGTTCTCGTCGCTGTTTATGGCGCTGATCTTCATTCCCGTAGTGGGCGGCATCATCGGCCGGCGCCAGCCGCAGTCGGCCCAGGCCAAAGCGGCGCTACACGCGGCCGAGTTTGGCGATCCCCGCCGCATCGGCGGTGTCATGGGCGCTTATGTCCGGCTACTCCAATGGTCGATCCTTCGACCCGGCGCGACCGTTCTTCTGGCGGTTGCCACGCTCCTTGGCGCATTCACGATTTATGGACAGGTGGGCCGGGGCGTCACTTTCTTCCCCGAGGTCGAGCCAGAGTTCATGCAGGTGCAAATCCGCGCCCGCGACAACGTCTCGATCTACGAGCGCGACCGGTTGGTCCGCCTCGTCGAGGACCGGCTTCTCGGATACGAGGAGATTGCCAGCGTCTACGCCCGTTCGACCATTAGCGCGGGGCAGGGGGACGAGGAAACCATCGGCACGCTCCAGCTCGAGCTGCTCGACTGGGATGAGCGCCGGAAGGCGGCGGTGATCGGAGAGGACATTCGAGCCGACGTCTCAGACATTGCGGGCATCGATGTGCAGGTGCAGACGGAAAGCGGCGGGCCGACCGCAGGCAAGCCCATCAACCTCCAACTCCGCGCCCGCGACCCGGCGGCGCAGGCGGCGGCGGTCGAGCAGGTGCGCGGAATCATGGCATCGATTGGCGGCTTCACCGACATCACCGACACGCGTCCGCTCCCGGGAGTCGAGATCTCGATCAGCGTCGACCGGGCCGAGGCCGCGCGGTTCGGGGCGGACGTAAGCCTGCTCGGTCAGGCGGTGCAGCTTCTCACCCAGGGTATCAACGTGGCGAACTACCGCCCCGACGACACCGACGGCACGCTCGACATCCGGGTGCGCTTTCCGCATCAGGAGCGCTCGCTCGCCGATCTCGGGAACCTCCGGGTGCCCACCTCTTCGGGCTTGATTCCGATCGCGAACTTCGTGAGCTTCTCGCCGACCGAGCGCGTCGGTACGATCCGCCGGATCGACGAGCAGCGGGTTGTCACGATTGAGTCCAACGTCGCGGCGGACGTTCTCGTCAACGATCAAGTGATCGCTCTGACCACCGCGCTGAACGACGCGGGTCTTCCCGAGGGCGTCACCTATTCCTTCGCGGGCGAGGCCGAGGATCAGAATGAGGCGATGACCTTTCTGATCGGGGCCTTCATCTCGGCGATTCTGTTGATGTTCGTGATCCTGCTTTTGCAGTTCAACAGCTTCTATCAGGCGTTCATCGTGATGAGCGCGATCGTCTTCTCAATCGCAGGCGTGCTCACAGGCCTGATGGTTACCGGCCGGCCCTTCGGCATCGTCATGGGCGGGATCGGGGTGATCGCGCTTGCCGGGATCGTCGTGAACAACAACATCGTTCTGATCGACACTTATAACCAGCTCAAGGCCAGCGGCCGCGACCCGCTCGAGGCGGCGCTCCGCACCGGCGCGCAGCGTCTGAGGCCCGTGGTTCTCACATCGATCACAACGGCGCTCGGCCTGATGCCAATGGTGATCGGCCTCAACATCAACTTCTTCACGCGAGAGATCGTATACGGCGCGCCCTCGACCCAATGGTGGACCGAGCTCTCGAGCGCCATCGCGGGCGGTTTGGTGATCGCGACGGTTTTGACGCTGATCGTAACCCCGGCAATGCTGATGCTGGGGGAGAGACGGCGCGCGCGGCAACCCGGCCGGCCGGCGGAAAGCCCTCCTGAGCGCCGTAACGGCGGGCCGGAGACTGAGTCGCTGATCGCGCAACCTCCGAGTGAGCCGATGCATTTTCATCGCGCCTGAGCTTGCGCACTCATCGCCGGAGCCACGCAATCCAATTCGGTGGAGGTCTCATGACAACGATTATCACCCTATATCTCGACAGCGCGGACATGGCGAGCGCGGTCAGGTACGAGCTGATTTACCGTCAAAGGTCCTCGTACAGATTCCTGGCTCTTCGCGACAGCGCTGATGGGCTTGCGGACCGGCTCGCCGCCTCGCATGTCGAGCCTGAAACGGCCAGCTCCTATGAAGAAAAGATGAGGTCTGGCGGCGCGGTCCTCTTGGTCAGGGCTGGTCACAAGCCTTTGGCGGTCGCCAAAAAGGCCCGAGACGCTGTGGCTGACATGTGCGCACAGGCAGGGACGGTTTGGTCGAGGAGCTCTTCATCCGGGACGTTCCAAACCTGACGCTCAGCGTCATGACGGATCACCTGCACATTTTCGCGCGGCGCAAAGACTCCGAGCGCATGAACTTCCACATGGCGGGCTGGCCGATTCCGCTGACCAGCCGTCGCAAGCCCTACAACGAGTCGATGATCCCACGTCACGGACGCACGGCCGACGCTGTCCTGCCGCGGGTGATCAGGGACTCAGACACGACAACGCATAAAGTCTGGTCGATCTGGAAGATGTTCGGCGTCCCGACGATCATCCGGCGGTAGCCTGACGCCGGCTCAGTCCGCCATCACCCGCTGCGCCACGTCGGCCAGCATGAACTCCATGTCGAAGGGCATGGGCGCCTTGTTCAGCTTGCCATCAATGGCCAGAAACGACAGGCCGTGGACAAAGCTCCAGAGCTGGAATGACCGGTGGACGTCCTGTTCGTTGATCTCGGCGCTGCCCCGGCAGGCGGCGACCTCCAGCTGGACGATTTCAAATGTCGCGGTTCCGGTTTCGACCAGCTCGGTCACCTCGTCATGATCGCTCGACAGGCCGAACATCAGTCGGAAGACACCCGGCTCCTGTGACGCGAACCGCGTGTAGACGCGGCCCAGGGCGATGATCCGATCCAGGGTGCCCAACTGGTAGGGCTTCAGCTCTTCAATCATCTGTCCCTGCTGCCGCTGCATCCCCTGGATCGCGACGGCGTGCAGCATTTCATCCTTATCTTTGAAATGCTTATAGGGCGCGGCGGTTGATACGCCAGCAACTCGGCAGGCCTCGGAAACCGAGAAATGGTCCGGGCCTTTCTCCTCGACCAGCTGCCGTGTCGCCTCGATCAGCTGCGCCCGGAGATCACCGTGGTGATAGGTGTCCCTTTTTTGGGTCTGAGCGCCTTTTTTCATGATCCAACCTTTTTCATGCATCGTAGGACTTGTCAAAGTAAGAACCTCTCACATATAAGTTAGAACCACTAACATTAGAAGAGGTCGCGACGATGTCTGACGCTACGAAACCCTCCCTCCTCAAGCGCGGCGCCCGCGCCGTTTTCACCTCCGCCGTCACGCTTTCGGTCGTCGCCGGGGCAGGGGGCGCCGTTTATCTCGGCGCCGACACCCTCACCGCCCGCGCCGCCGCCACACCGCCGCCCGAGACCGCCGCGCTCACGCAGGTAGCCGTCGAGCGCCTCACGTTCGAGACCGGATACTCGGTTCCCCGCCGCTTCGTCGGCCAGGTGGAAAGCCGCGCGCAGGTGCCTCTTTCTTTCGAGCTTGGCGGCCGTCTCACGATGCTTTCCGTCGAAGAGGGCGCGACCGTAACCGAAGGCCAGGAAATCGCCCGCCTCGACACCGCGCTTCTAAAAGCCGAGCAGACGCGGCTTGAAGCCTCGCGCAATGCCACAGCCGCGCAGCTCGACCTCGCTGAAACGCGCCTCGCCCGCGCCACGTCGCTCCGCGCCGAAGGCCATGCCAGCCAGGAAACGCTCGATCAGGTCACCGCAATCTTCAACGAGCTGACGGGCCGGATCGCCGAAATCGACGCGGCGCTGAATTCCATCGACATCAATCTTAAGAAATCCGTACTCCACGCGCCCTTTGCCGGCCAGGTCGGCGCTCGCGCTGTTGACGGAGGCGAGACGCTCGCGGCTGGCGCGCCGGTTCTCACGCTGATCGACACCGCCCGCCCCGAAATCCGAGTGGGCCTCCCCCTCAACCTAGATGCAGACGACCTGACCTCGGCGCAGATGGATATCGGCGGCGCGCTCTATGCGGCCAACCTCGTCAACATCCGCCCCGATATCGACCCGGTCACGCGCACCCGCACCGCCGTCTTCGCGCTCGATGCCGACGCCGCACTGACATTCGGCCAGACCGCGGCGCTCGTGTTGGAAACCCAAGTCGACGCTAAAGGCACCTGGGTTCCCATCGACGCGCTCCAGGAAGGGGCGGGGGACGTCTGGACCGTTCTCACTGTTGCCGACGGCACGGTCCGGAACGCCAGCGTCGAACTTCTCCACACCGAGGCGACCCGCGCTTACGTCCGCGGCACGTTCGAGAACGGCGCCAACCTGATCCGCTCCGGCGCCCACCGCGTCGTTCCCGGCCAGTCGGTCACGATCATCAACGCCGAGGGCTAGCCATGGAAACGCTCACCTTCCGCCAGCCGCGCCTCGTCGCGCTTATCCTCCTCGTCCTGATCTCGGCCGGCCTCTCCTCTTTCCTCTCGCTCGGCCGGCAGGAAGACCCGACGATCACCAATCTCTTCGCCACTGTGACGACTAGCTTCCCCGGCGCCGACCCGGCGCGCGTCGAAGCGCTCGTGACCGCCGAGATCGAAGAGGAGCTGCGCGAGATCGCGGAGGTCGATACGATCACCTCTGTCTCCCGCTCCGGCGTCTCGGTCGTCTCCATCGAGCTTCTGGAAACCCTCGACGGCCCGGTCATCGAGCAGGTCTGGTCCGAAGCCCGCGACGCCGTCGAAGACGCCCGCCGCAACTTCCCAACCGGCGTCCAGCCGCCCGAATTCAACGCCGAAGGCATCAGCGCCTATTCCGCTGTCGTGGCAGTGACCGCCGATCATGATGGCGCGCCGCTTACGTTGGCCCATGCCCACGCCGAAACCCTCGCCGACCGCCTCCGCGCCATCCCGTCGACCCGCGCCGTCGATCTCTTCGGGGAGCCGGAAGAAGAGATTCTGGTCGAGATCGACCCCGAAGCCGCCGCCGGCCTTGGGCTCTCGGTCGCCGAGATCTCCGGGCGCATCACCGCCGCCGACGGCAAGGTCCAGTCGGGCCGCCTCCAGCAGTCCGACGTTGATCTGACCGTCAACATCTCCGGGGAGATCGACGCGCTTGATCGTCTCTCCCGCGTTGTCCTTCGCGAAAATACGCAAGGCGCGACCGTCACGCTCGCCGATGTCGCAGAGATCACGCGCGGCCCCCGCGCGCCCGCCACCGAGCTTGCCCTCGCCAACGGCCGCCCCGCCGTTCTGATCGGCGTCCTGGCCCAGGACGGCGTGCAGATCGATCGCTGGATGGGCTTCGTTCGTGAGGAGCTTGCCGAAGGCGAGGCGCAAATCCCCGTCGGCCTCTCGGAAACCCTGATGTTCGACCAGTCGACCTACACCGCCGACCGTCTGGCCGAGGTCGGAACCAACATGGCTATCGGCGTCGCGCTCGTCGTCGCCGTCCTGTTCGTCACCCTCGGCGCACGCGCCGCAATGATCGTCGCCCTGGCGCTGCCGGTCGTCTCGCTCGCGACGCTGGCGACGATGAACTTCATCGGCCTGCCTATCCATCAGATGTCCGTCACCGGCCTGATCGTGGCGCTCGGCCTTCTCGTCGACGCCGCTATCGTCATGGTCGATGAAGTCCGCCAGCGTCTGGCGAAAGGACTGACCCGCTCCGACGCCGTAGGAGATGCGACCAAGCGCCTCGCAGCGCCGCTGATCGCCTCCACCGTCACCACCGCGCTCAGCTTCACGCCGATGATCCTCCTCCCCGGACCGGCGGGCGACTTCGTGGGTTCCATCGCCATCGCCGTGGTGCTGATGCTCTTCTGGTCCCTGTTCGTCGCGCTCACCGTAACGCCGGCGCTTGCTGGCTGGGTGCTGCGCTCCGACAAGCCGGGCGGCATCCGCGTGCCGCTTTTCGGCAAGCTCTTCAACGCCTCAATCCTCTGGTCGGTCCGGAACCCAGTCAAATCCATCGCCCTCGCGCTTATCCTGCCTGTCACCGGCTTCGCAGCCTTCCCGACGCTGACGGCGCAGTTCTTCCCCGGCGTGGAGCGCGATCAGTTCTATCTCGAGGTCGAAATGCCGCCCGGGACCGCGATTGACGAAACAGCGAATGTGGCGCAGGGCATCGACGCGATCCTGCTCGCAAAGACGAGCATCGACCGCGCCTACTGGTCGATCGGCCAGTCCGGTCCGGCCTTCTACTATAACATCACCGGCGAGCGCTCGCGCGAGCCCGGCTACGCGCAGGCCATGATCACCACCGTGACCGAGGAAGACGCCTGGCGTCTTGTTCCTGAACTGCAAGCTGAGCTTCACAAGCTCTACCCGCAAGCGCGGATCACCGTGCGCGGCCTCGTCCAGGGTCCGCCCGTCGCGGCGCCGGTCGAGATCCGCCTGGTCGGCCCCGATCTCGACACGCTCCGGGAGCTTGGCGACGAGGCCCGCGCCCTGATGGCCGATCAACCGCTCGTCACCCAAGTACGCTCCGGCGTCACCGGCGGCGCGCCGCAAGTCCGCTATGAAATTGACGAAACCGCCACACGGCTCCTCGGCCTCGACGTTACCGATGTCGCGCGTCAGCTCGAAGCCGGTCTTGTGGGACTGACTGGCGGCAGCCTCGTCGAAGGCACAGATCAGCTTCCGGTCCGCGTTCGCTGGACCGACGCCATCCGCGGGAACCTCGCGGCCATGTCCGACCTGCCGATACTCTTGCCCGGCGCCGCCGCGCTCTCGGCTACCGGCGCCTTTCCCGCCGTGCCGCTTTCTGAGCTCGCGACCCCCGTCGTCGAGCCTGCCGAAAGCGTCATTACGCGCCGGAACGGCGAGCGGATGAACACCGTGCAGGCCTTCATCGTCCCCGGCGTCCTGCCCGAAGAGGCACTCCAATCCGTGCTGACCTCGCTGGACACGCGCGGTTTCGAGCTTCCAGCGGGCTACCGGATGGAACTCGGCGGCGATTCCGACGCGCGGTCGAGCACCGTGGGAAACCTCCTCGCCTCGGTCGGCCTTATCGTCACGCTCACGATTGCGGCCATCGCGCTGACCTTCAATTCCTTCCGCCTGACCGCGGTCACGCTAATTGTCAGCTTGCTGTCCGCAGGGCTCTCCATGCTCGCCCTCGCGATCATGCAATATCCCTTTGGAATCAACGCGATCATCGGTGTGATCGGCTCCATCGGCGTCTCGATCAACGCCGCGATCATCATCCTGACTGGGCTCAACGCGAACGAGCGCGCGGCCTCCGGCGACCGAGAGGCGATGGCGGAGGTCGTCACCGGCTCCAGCCGCCATATCATTTCGACCACCATCACGACCTTCGGCGGTTTCCTCCCGCTCATCCTCGAAGGCGGCGGGTTCTGGCCGCCTTTCGCGGTCGCTATCGCGGGCGGGGTTCTCCTCTCGGCGGTCGTCTCATTCTACTTCACCCCGTCGATGTTCGCGCTGGTTCACCGCCGGCGGAAGCTGTCGGCGGCGCCCGCCGCCACCGCTGCGTCGCAACCGGTGGCGAACCTGCCCGCCCAACCCATCGCCGCAGAGTAGTCCCCCCTTTGACCTCCCCATTCAGATCGGTAAACCGATCCGGATGGAGAGGATCAGAGAGATGGACGCGACCGGTACCGCTCAGGACGAGCGCTGATGTCCTACCCGGCGACACCCAGCCGATCCGAATATGATGTCGTGATCATCGGCGGCGCGATTATGGGGTCCTCGACCGCCTGGTTCCTCACGGACAACCCGGATTTCGACGGCCGCATCCTCGTGGTTGAGCGCGACCCGACCTACGAATTCGCCTCGACGACCCATACGAACTCCTGCATCCGCCAGCAGTTCTCGACTGAATTGAACGTCCGGCTCTCGCAGTTCACCGTCGAGTTCTTGAAGAACCTGCGCGACTACATGGGGGGCGACCCGCGCGTGCCGGATCTTTCCATCCGGTCCTTTGGCTACCTCTACCTCGCCGGGTCGGAGAGCGCCGCCAACGTCCTCCGCGAGAACCATCAAGTCCAGCGCGCCGCGGGCGCCGCCACCGAGCTTCTGACGCCGGACGAGATCGCCGCCCGCTACCCATTCTACAATCTCGATGGGATCGTTCTGGGGTCGATCAACACCAAGGACGAAGGCTATTGGGACGGTGCGACCGTCTTTGACTGGTGGAAGCGCCGGGCGCGGGAGCGGGGCGCTGAGTACATCGCAAACGAGGTCATCGCCATCGGTCGGCAGGGCGGGCGGGTGGAAAGCGCCACGCTGGCCTCAGGCGAGACCATCTCTTGCGGTCACATCGTCAACGCCTCCGGTCCCCGTGCCGCCCGCACCGCGCGGATGGCGGGCCTTGACCTGCCGGTCGAGCCGCGAAAGCGGTTCACCTGGGTCTTCAAGGCCGAAAAGCCGATCCCCGTCGATCTCCCGCTCACAATCGACCCCTCGGGCGTTCATGTCCGCGAGAACGGCGGCGGCACCTATATGGCCGGGGGGTACCCCGACATCGATCCCGCGCCCGATCATGACGACTTCGCGATGAACCATGATCTGTGGGAAGATAAGGTATGGTGCGCCATCGCCACCCGTATCCCGCAGTTCGAGGCGGTTCGGGTTCAAACTGAATGGGCCGGGCACTACGCCATGAACACCTTCGACCAGAACGCCATCATCGGCCCGCACCCGGAGGTCGCGAACTTCCTCTTCCTGAACGGTTTCTCCGGCCACGGTCTCCAGCAATCCCCGGCGATGGGGCGGGCGACGGCAGAATGGATCGCGCACGGCAGTTACAGAACCCTTGACCTGACCGCGTTTCACTACGACCGCATCGATCTAAACCGCCCGATTGTAGAAAAAGCCATTATCTGACAATGCTTTAACAAGACCGCGGATTTTCAAAACGCATTTGCCTAAGTTTTTACACAATTCGGACGAACCTCGGCCAAAGTGGCGGAATAGCTTAACCAACGTGTAAGTGAGTTTAACCAGTAATGAGGCGCGGTTATGCCTTCTCTTCTTGGGATCGTCCTAGGCGGCGTTGTCTTCTCCATTTTAGTTTCTGGAACCTATGCCATTTGGCATGCCCGTCGCAAAAAGACGGCGTATGAGCTTTGGCTGAAGGAAGCCCGGAAAGTCAGCGTTGTGAAAAGCAGGAACCTTCCCTGCTAGCTTCGCCCTGCGCGACTACCTGATTGCGACGCGCTCCGGCCCTCGGGCCGGGGCGCCTTCGCGCGTTATTCCAGGAGTTCCATGAACAGGTCGGCATAGGTGACGTCCCGGTCGAAGGCTCCGTCGCGCAGAAACAGTAGCACCTGACGGATGACCAGCGGATCGTTCATCATGAAGGTATGCGTGACGGGCAGAACGATATGGTCCTTCAACCCAGGCAGGCGCGTTGACGCGACCGAGACCTTCCCGTCATCCGGCCCCTCGATGAGAAAGGAATAAACCGGGTTCAGCGACTGGTTTCCGGCTATCACGCCAACTTCGACCTTTGGCAGGCCCAATCGGTTCGGGGCCGAGTTCTCACCCGTTCCCAGAACCAGGCCCGCAGGCCCGTTAATCCATCGGAACGGGCCCAAATCCTCGAAAATGTCCACGAGTTCGGACCCCGCGTTCGGCGGTCCGAGCATCACCGCGCGGCCCATCTTTTCCGGGCGGTTCTCTTCCAGCCACGCGCGAAGTAGGATGCCGCCCATCGAATGGGTGACGAAATGCGTCCGGTCGCTCCCGCATTCCTTGACCGCGTCTTCCAGCGCCACGCTCACCAGCCGCTCAAAGGGGAGGGAGGTCGAGGGATAGCCTAGGTTGACGGTCTTCAGATTGGCATTCGAGAGCGCCGCCTCCATGATCGCCATCGACCCGGTCCCGCGCGCAAGGCCGTGCAGAAGAACCACGCAATCCGCCGACGCCGTCCCCGGCAGCGCGATCAAGACAAGCGCCAGCGCCGCCGCGAACCGGCACCCTTGGGCGCGCCATATCCGGAATCTCGACAGCACGCGGCGCCTCAACCTTTACTTTGCTCCGTTTCGATCAAGGTTACATGGGAATTGAGTTCATCGAATTAACAATG
>JASJAU010000060.1 GCA_030066855.1 Paracoccaceae bacterium
CACGAACTAAGTCGCCCACGCGGCGCCAGAAGTTCTCCCTGCCGCTCGAAAGAGCCACGCGCGCGTCGCGGAGAGACCGGTTCCCTTCGAAAGGAGGGGGCCGGTTTTTCTTTGCGAGGGAAAGACGGGCGGACGCCCACGCATTCTGGTGATCGGCTGCGAGAAGTAATCCCCCCCCTTCCGACAGCGCCTTCCTGACCTTCCTATTCGCCGCCGCAATCGCGCCGCCGACCCGAAGACGGCGCTCGCGCCGTTTGTGCCGGGTCGTCCCGGGGGCCGCACGTTGGTGATCGGCGATCAACAGAACCGAAAGCAGTTCAGCCGCATCAAGGGCGGGCGCCTCGCATCCACCGCTCTCCTCTTGCAGTACGAGTGGCAGTGATTTCCGTGCCTTCCTGATCCGCCAACGCCGCTCGGCGCGCTCACCCCGTGCGTCGCGAACGCCGAAATCCCGGGATGTCCGCCCGCCCGGCCGCACGGTCCGCCACGCGCAATGGCCGCACTACGGGGGCCAGCGCCTCGGCCACCTCCTGGTGGAACCGGGGCCCGGGCATTGCCGCCGCCGCCTCTTCCGGGTGGAAGCGCTTGCCCTTAAGCGGGAACCGTTGCGTCCGCGCGCTCGCCACCACTTCGACCAGGCCAGCGACATGGGGCGCGAGCGCCTCGAGCATCTCGCGGTCGACCAGGAGCGGATCGCCGTCCGTGGTCGCGTTCCGGGAGTCCTCGGGCCGCCGGGAGGACATCCAAAGCAGCACCCGCTCCCCCTGAATGCGCTCAAGAAGGGTTGTCATGCGCCGCACCCAGGCCTCTTTCAGCTCGGCGACAAGATCTGCGAAGGCGAGCGGTGCAGCCTCTTCAAGCGCGGTGAGGAGATGGCCGGTGAAGTTGAACTCGGTGAAATCGATGCCGGGGAAAAGCGTCTGCATCCGGCCAGAGGCCTTGAGAAACCGGTCGTTGCGGCGCGGATGCACGGTATAGAACCGGTTCGACATGTTCTGCGCGCCGAGGACTTGGATCACGGTCATGCGGTCGCGCGACGCCACGTCCAGCACCGCCGGCTCGTCAAGGAACAGGCCCAGCCCGGCGTGCATGGCGCCAAGGTTGATAACCGGCGCGCCGGCCGCGGCTTCCAGAAGATCGGCGAAGGGCGTTTCCACGAATTTGCCGTAGGTCTCGCTGCCCCCGATCACCGCCACGTAGGGGACGTCAAGGGGTCGGGCCGGGCCGCGAAACGCGATGCGCGACGCGCCGTACTGACACGGCTTGTAGTCCAGTCCCGTTTTGCTTTCCTGAGCGATCGACACCTTGAGCCCGCCAACAAAACCAACGCCCGGGCGGCAGATTCGCCGAGTGGCGTTGAGAAAAGGCTAAACCCGGGATTTTAGACAAAGCGCCGTCTTGCGCCCGGATCCGAACCCCGCCTATGGTCGCGGCGCGCGGACGAGGAAAAGCAGATGGACGTCAGGACTGTCGGAGTGATCGGTGCGGGGCAAATGGGCAACGGCATCGCCCATGTGCTGGCGCTCGCCGGGTATGACGTGCTGATGACCGATATCAGCCGCGACGCGCTGGAGGCGGCGATGCGGCTGATCGAGAAGAACCTCGACCGCCAGGTCTCGCGCGAGAAAATCACGTCTGATCAGCGCGACAAAGCGCTGAACAACATCCGCACCACGATGCATCTTCCCGACCTCGGCCAGTCCGATCTTGTGATCGAGGCGGCGACCGAGCGCGAAACGGTCAAGACGGCCATTTTCGAAGATCTGGTGCCGCATCTGAAACCCGAGACGATCCTGACCTCGAACACCTCATCGATCTCGATCACCCGGCTCGCCAGCCGAACCGACCGGCCGGAGAAATTCATGGGGTTTCACTTCATGAACCCGGTCCCGGTGATGCAGCTCGTCGAGCTCATTCGCGGTATCGCCACGGATGACGCGACCTACAAGACCTGCCTCTCAGTCGTTGAAAACCTGGGCAAGACCGCCGCCTCGGCCGAGGATTTCCCCGCCTTCATCGTCAACCGCATCCTGATGCCAATGATCAACGAGGCGGTCTACACGCTGTACGAGGGCGTCGGGTCAGTCTCGTCGATCGATAGCGCGATGAAGCTGGGCACCAATCACCCGATGGGGCCGCTGGAGCTGGCCGACTTCATCGGGCTCGACACCTGCCTCGCGATCATGAATGTGCTGCATGACGGGCTGGCGGACACCAAATACAGGCCCTGCCCGCTCCTGACGAAGTACGTGGAGGCCGGCTGGCTCGGGCGAAAGACCCAGCGCGGGTTCTACGATTACAGAGGCGAGACGCCAGTGCCGACGCGCTGATCGGGCGGCGCCAAGTTACATCCCTTCTCCAAATTTGTCGGCGACCAACGCGTCGATCGCGTTTATGAGATCCTCAGCTGCCGGACCTGACGTTTCAACATCAATCGTCGTGCCCCGCGAGGCCGCGAGCATCAACAACCCCATGATGCTGTCGCCCCCGGCGGACAGCCCGTCCTTGGACACTTCCGCCGTCGCATCGAACTCCTCGACAAGCTCGACCAGCTTCGCCGAGGCGCGGGCGTGCAGCCCCTTCTCGTTGACGATGGTCAGGGTGCGCTGAAACGATCCGGACATGGGGTCTCCTACCCGTCGAAGCTGTCGATATACTTCCGCCCGGCGGCGCAGGCGGCGGTGACAGCCTCCTTCAACGGTTTGTGGCGGCTCTTGGCAAGTTTGATCAGCATGGGCAGGTTGGCGCCGTAGATGATCTTGCGGTCTGTCGGGCTGCAGGCGCGGAGGCTCAGGTTCGAAGGACTTCCGCCGAACATGTCGGTCACCACGACGACCCCGTCACCTGTATCGACACCGTCGGCGGCAGCGCAAATCTCGGACTGTTTCGCGGCGCGGTCATGGTCGGGCTCGATCGAGATCGCCCGAAAGCCCGACTGGCTGCCCACGACATGCTCGATCGCCGCGAGATATTCCCGCGCCAGCCCGCCATGCGCCACGATGACGATTCCGATCAACCGTCTTTCCCCATTTTCGATCGCGGCCGGGAGCGCCCCTGCCGCTCAAGCTCGCGATGGCGAGTGGACACCTGCCACCCCTTGTCCGCAAGGGCTTTGGCCAGATCTTCCGCTACGGAAACCGATCTGTGCTGGCCGCCCGTGCACCCCATCGCGACCGACAGATAGGTCTTTCCCTCGTCTTTGAAAGCCGGGATCAGGCTTTCGATGAGGCCGAGCACGCGATTGAAGAAATCACCGTAGCGCGGGTCAGCGGCGACATAGGCCCGAACGGCCGCGTCCTGACCGCTCAGCGACTTTAAATCCGGCTCCCAATGCGGGTTTTTCAAGAACCTCACATCGAACACCATGTCCACCCCGCGCGGCAGCCCACGCTTGTAGGAGAAACTGTCGATCGAGATGGCCAGCCGGTCCGTCGCCGCGCCGCCGACCCGGCGCTTGATCTCGGCGCGTAGGTCGTGTGGCGTCAGGTCGGAGGTATCAACAAGCAGATCGGCCCGCGCCCGGATCGGGACCAGAAGCTCGACCTCGCGGGCGATGCCGATATCAGGCGTCTCGGACGGGGCCAGCGGATGCCGGCGCCGGGTTTCGGAATACCGCCGCACGAGCACGTCCGGGTCGCAGTCGAGGAAGAGGAGCGTGGTGGAGAGTTCGGGCGCGTCCGCCAGCCGGTCGAGCACGGCCACAACCGCATCGCCGGAGAAGTCGCGGTTTCTCACGTCGATCCCCAGTGCCAGCGGCCGGCCATGCAGGGGCCCGCTCAGAACCCGCTCCATCAAAGACAGCGGCAGATTGTCGATGGTCTCGAACCCGAGGTCTTCGAGCGCGTTGATCGCCGTCGACCGGCCCGCGCCGGAGGGGCCGGTCACGAGGACCAACCGGTCGCCTTCGATGCCTTCCGACGGATCGCTCATGGCGCCGCGCGTCCTCCATGGAGATAGGCGAGCAGCATAGCGGGGAACGCCGGGCTCTCAACCGCGCGTAGGAGCGGCAGGGCGACGCCGGCGATCACAACCTCGTGGCGTTCGGGAAGGCGGTCGGTCTCGGTCTCGTCCAGATCGACGACGGCGGAGGCGTGCGCGATTTCATGCGGCAGGGCCAAAAGGCCGACGCCCCGCGCCTCGATCCGCCCGGCGATCGCGTCGGGGGGCGTCAGGCGCAGCGCGCCTTCCGGCAGCGGCTCGGCGCTGACCCGGTCGTCCGCCACGAGCCGGGCGCCGCGCGAGATCAGCTCCAGGGCGAGGCTGGATTTGCCCGATCCGGATGCGCCGGTGATGAGAAGACCGCGCCCCTCTACCGCAACGGCAGAGGCGTGCAGGATCAGAGGCGCTGTGTCTTCCATCTCCGCATCAGACCGGCAGGCCGACCACGAAGCGAGCGCCCAGGGGGTCGGAGGTGACGTCGGCGTCGGTCGGGCGGATGTTCTCGGCCCAGATTACACCGCCATGCGCCTCGATGATCTGTTTCGAGATGGCGAGGCCGAGGCCCGAGTTGTTCCCGAAATGGCTGACCGGCCGTTGGGTGTAGAAGCGATTGAAAATCTTGGTCAGCGCCTGTTCGGGGATGCCGGGGCCAGTGTCTTCCACCACGACGAGCACGCGGTTCTCGCGCTTGCGGACCCAGACGCGGATCGCGTCGCCATCCTCGCAGAACGAAATCGCGTTCGAGATCAGATTGACGAAGACCTGAGCAAGGCGGCTCTCAAGCCCTTCGATTTCGATAGGGTTCGATGGCACGTCGGTGATGAACTCTACGCCCTTCTCGCGGGCTTCGTTGCCAAGGTAGTCGCCGATATTGCCGATCATTTTCAGGAGGTCGAACGTCTCCTCCTCCTCCTTCACCAGCTCGCTATCGAGCCGGGAGGCGTTGGAGATGTCGCTTACCAGCCGGTCCAGTCGGCGGGTGTCGTGCTCGACCACATCCAGCAGCTTCTGGCGCTGGTCGTCGCGCTTGGCGGTGCGGAGCGAGGCGACGGCGGAGCGAAGCGAGGCGAGCGGGTTCTTGATCTCATGCGCGACGTCGGCAGCGAATTGCTCGTTCGCGTCGATCCGGTCGTAAAGCGCCGCGACCATGCCTCGAAGCGCACCGGAGAGCCGGCCGATTTCGTCCGGCCTGGCGGTCAGATCGGGGATGCGCACGCGGTTCGGACTGATCCGGCGCGAATTCTTCTCGCGCCCGATTTCGGCGGCGGCGGCAAGGTCGGAGAGCGGGTTGGCGATGGTCGAGGCCAGAACCAGCGACAGGCCGATCGAGACGAGGATGGCGATCACGAACATCTGCAAAACCTGCTCGCGCTCGGCGCGGACGAGTTGGTCGATCTCGCCAGCCGCGCTCGCGATGGCGACCGCGCCCACGGCCCGGTCGCCCTGCATGATCGGCGTAGCGACGGTGAAGATCGTGTTCCCAAAGAGGTCGGTGGTCGAGCGAAGCTCGGTCCCGCCTTCGAGCGCGGGTGCAACCAGGCCGGATACCCAGTCGGTGCTGTCCAGGGGCGCCGGGGCGCGGCCGGTGGTTTTGCCGAAAACGGTCGAGACCTGCTCCCAGACCCCGTTCAGCAGGTCGGTGAACATCGTCGACCGGTCGTCGCGATTGAGGTTGGCGACGGGCGAGGTTTGGCGGTCAAGACCAAGTGTGGAGGAGACGAGCGCGCCCTCAGCGTCGAAGATGAAGATCTCCACCCCTGTCGGGATTTCGAGCGCTGAAAGTGTGCGGGCGATGTCGATGCCGTCGCCCGCCGACAGATTGACGGGCGCGCTTTCGGGAAGCTGCGCCTCGACAAAGCCGGAAACCAGTTCGGCCTCGATTACGATCGCGCGCTCGCGCTGAAACACGAGGCTGTCGCGAAAGGGGTTCAGATACAAAACGCCCGCGACCAAAACGATGATCGCGAGCAGATTGAAGGTGATGATCTTGCGAGCCAAAGGAGACCGGTTCATGGCGATTACGCCACGTCGGTCCCGTTTTCTTCGGGCTTCGCTCTCTGCCGCCGCGTCCGGGCCGATCCAGTCTTCGCCCAGGACGACGTCGGCGTTCTTGGCTGTCTTCGCGCCTGCCACGCCGGCCCCCGAGAGGATCAGTTATTCCTCGTTGTAGCGGTATCCGATCCCGTAGAGGGTCTCGATCGCCGAGAAGTCGTCATCGACCATGCGCATCTTCTTGCGGAGCCGCTTGATATGGCTGTCGATCGTCCGGTCATCGACGTAGACCTGGTCATCATAGGCCACATCCATCAGCTGATCGCGGCTTTTGACAAAGCCGGGCCGTTGGGCGAGCGCCTGAAGAAGTAGGAACTCCGTCACGGTCAGAGATACGTCGCGTCCTTTCCAGGACACCGAATGACGAAGCGGGTCCATGCGAAGCTCGCCCCGCACCATGACCTGCGCCTGATCGACCTCGCCTCCCGCGTCGGACGCGATAGCCTCCTGCCGGCGCAGAAGCGCGCGCACGCGCTCGACCAGCAGACGCTGCGAGAAGGGTTTCTTGACGTAGTCGTCGGCGCCCATGCGCAGGCCCAGCACTTCGTCAATCTCATCGTCCTTCGAGGTCAGGAAGATCACCGGCATCGCGGTTTTCTGGCGGACGCGTTGCAGAAGCTCCATGCCGTCCATCCGGGGCATTTTCACGTCGAAGACCGCCATGTCGGGCAGCTTCTTGTTAAAGGCGTCGAGCGCGGCCTGTCCGTCGTTATATGTCTCGACCTCGAAGCCCTCAGCCTCCAGCGTCATCGACACCGACGTCAGGATATTCCTGTCGTCATCGACCAGTGCGATCCTGGACATGTTGAAATCCTTTACTGCTCTGTAGCGCCTTATTACTGGCGCATTTGGTTTTGTCTTTTTCGGGGCATAATCGTGGCTGCCTTGCGGTATTTCAACAATAATGTGCGAATCATGCCGATTTGCGCCGTTGAGAGAACGGTAATTCCGTCACCATTTCCCTAAAGCCACACTTCGCGTCGCCACCTTCCCGCCATGGTGGCGCTAAACCTGCTAATTCAACGTCTTGGTTGCGCTAACTGCGCGGGTCTGTCCTGTTCCCGTCCCTTATTCGCGCTCTATAGATGAGGCGAGATATGAACTGGGGGCTGGATCGCAACAGCCTGTTAGAGCCGCGGAGGAGCGCTGGGCGATGGAAAAGGGCCGGGTCAACCCGAACCAAACACTCGAGACGCAAGGCATCACGGGACTGGGCGACGTCGCCTACAACCTGATGGAGCCCGACCTGATCAAAGAGGCGCTTCGCCTGGATGAAGGCGAGCTAGGACAGGGCGGCACCTTCCTGGTATCGACCGGCAAGTTCACGGGCCGCTCGCCGAACGACAAGCACATCGTCAAGACGGACTCGGTCGCCGATCAGATCTGGTGGGACAACAACCGGCCAATGACTGAGAAGGGGTTCGACCGGCTCTACGACGATATGCTCGCGCATATGGCCGGGCGCGACTACTTTGTTCAGGACCTCTTCGCCGGCGCCGACCCGGCGCATCGGCTTGACGTGCGCGTGGTGACGGAGCTCGCCTGGCATTCGCTGTTCATCCGCCACCTGCTGCGGCGGCCGGATCGCGAAGACCTCGATACCTTCGTTCCCGAGTTCACGATCATAAACTCGCCGTCCTTCCGCGCCGATCCAAAGCGGCACGACTGCCGGACCGAGACGGTGATCGCGATGAACTTCGACAAAAAGCTGATCCTGATCGGCGGCACCGAATACGCGGGTGAGAACAAGAAGTCCGTCTTCACGCTTCTAAACTACCTTTTGCCCGAGAAGGGCATCATGCCGATGCACTGCTCGGCCAACCACGCGCCCGGCAACCCGGTCGACACCGCCGTGTACTTCGGCCTCTCCGGCACCGGCAAGACCACGCTTTCCGCAGACCCAGAGCGTGTACTGATCGGTGATGACGAGCACGGCTGGTCGGACCGGGGCACCTTCAATTTCGAAGGCGGCTGTTACGCCAAGACGATCAACCTCTCGCGTGAGGCAGAGCCCGAGATCTACGCCACGACCGAGAAGTTCGGGACCGTGATCGAGAACATGATCTACGACGCGGAAACCAAGGAACTGGATTTCGACGACGACGATCTGACGCCGAACATGCGCTGCGCCTACCCGCTCGACTACATCTCGAATGCTTCGGCGAGCGGCAGCGGCGGGCACCCCAAGAATATCATCATGCTGACCTGCGACGCCTTCGGCGTGCTGCCGCCGATCGCGCGGCTGACGCCGGCGCAAGCGATGTACCACTTTCTGTCCGGTTTCACGTCGAAGGTCGCCGGCACTGAGCGCGGCGTGACCGAACCGCAGCCGACCTTCTCGACATGTTTCGGCGCGCCCTTCATGCCGCGCCGGCCCGAGGTTTATGGCGAGCTTCTTCGCGAAAAGATCGCCACGCACGGCGCGACCTGCTGGTTGGTAAACACCGGCTGGACCGGCGGCGCCTATGGCACGGGCAGCCGGATGCCGATCAAAGCGACCCGCGCGCTTCTGACCGCCGCGCTTGACGGGTCGCTTGAGGCCGCGCCGTTCCGGAAGGACAAGAACTTCGGCTTCGAAGTGCCGGTCACGGTGAAAGCATCGGCGGTGCCGGACATTCTGCTCGACCCGCGCCGGACCTGGGACGATGCGGAGGCCTATGACAGGCAAGCCGCCAAGCTTGTGGCCATGTTCGCGGACAACTTCGCGCAGTACGAGAGCCACATCGACGAGGACGTGAAGGCCGTCGCCATCGGATAGGGCGGGTCAGCTACTCCGCTGCAGGAATTGCGGCGCGTCCGGCGTCGGTCAGGTCGTAGACGCCGCGCGCGACTCGGGCGAACCAGCCATAGTGATTGTCGGCCATCAAGCGCGTGGCTTTCTCGACGCCCGTCGCGCGGGCGACTTCGGCGCCTTTCGCGGGTCCGGCGTGATTCAAATGCGCCGCGCAGCGAATTGCGTCCTGACGGTAGGCCGTGACAAGACCGGAACGTGTCGCGCCGCCGGTGTTCGGATCGCCGGTTCGCTTCGCGAACTCCCGCAACAGCCGCTCGCGTCGGAGGGTCGATTTCCGGGGCTGGTAGGGGCCGGGATCGCAGTGGACCTCGACATGGCCGTCCTTCAGCCGGACCGTCATCAAACCCAGCCCAAGCCTCCGGCAGAGCTTTCGCATATTCTTCAGCGCGCTCCAGGACGCGCGCCCGGCTCTGCGGGGCGCGCAGATGTAGACTGCGTCCGTCACCGCCTGCCGCGCAACAGCCTGATGGACAAGCGACAGCGAAAACCCGGTCTTGAGCTCCACAACCAGCGGCGGGTCGCCGTCACGGCAGGCCAAAACGTCGACCGCTCCGACCTCTGCCTTGACCTCGTATCCCTGGCCTTCAAGGAACGCCTTGACCGGCGCGTATAGCTCGGTTTCCCGCAACGGCTGCTCTCGCCTCTTTTCCCGCAGAATGGCGGAACCCCCGCCGCATCTCAAGCGGCGGGGGCGATGGCTAGCGTCCTCCCGCGCGGCCCGGAAAGCGCGGCGGCTTTCCGCGCGCGCCTTTGGACAGACCCTGGAAGGGCTTCAGTTGATGTTTCTGCCGGACCGTTGACAGGTTCGGCTCCGAACAGGCAGCCGGTTTCGCGCCCTTTTTGGAGCGGTTCTTCGATTTGGGCATGACGCGCCCTTTCGTTGGAATGAAGCATGATGGGGTAAAAGGCCCCGATGAGCGGGGTCAGCCGGTCTTGTCCATTGTCAGGATGCTCCTGTGAAGACGGCGCGCTGTATTGGGCGCATCAAGTGTGGCGGGGCGTCAGGCCAGCTTGATCATCGTCAGGATACTCCTCTTCAGCGCCGCCTCCTTACCGGATCCGGCAGATCAGGTCAAAATGTCCTGCTGCCGCCGGGTGACATCGCCTTCCGGGTTGCTATAAGGCCCGCGATTCACTCCACGCACCGACGGATCCGACAAGCATGACCATCAAAGTCTTTGGCCACAAATCGCCCGACACCGACTCGACCGGCTCGCCTATCATCTGGGCCTGGTACCTGAACGAATGCCGTGGCGTGGCGGCGGAACCGCGCCTGTTGGGAGAGCCAAACACCGAAGCCGCCTTCATGCTCCGCCGCTGGAACCTCGACAAGCCGGAGATCCTCGAGGACGTCACCGAAACCGACGAGATCGTCATCGTCGATACCAACAACGTCGCCGAGCTGCCCGCCTCGATCAATGAGGCGCAGGTGACCGAAGTGATCGACCATCACCTCCTGCAGGGCGGGTTGAAGACCAAGGGGCCGATCAACATAACGGTCCGCCCGGTCGCCTGCACTGCGACCATCATGCACGACCTGATGGGCGACGATGCGGGCCGCATGCCAGAAGCCATAAAGGGCGCGATGCTCTCCTGCATCCTGTCGGACACGCTGGAGTTCCGCTCACCCACTACGACCGATGTCGACCGGGAACTGGCCGAGGCGCTCGCAGCAGATCTTGGCCTCGGCATCGCGGACTATGCGTCTGAGATGTTCGCGGCCAAATCCGACGTCTCGTCTTTCTCGAACACCGAGCTTCTGAGGATGGACAGCAAGGAGTACGAGGTCGGCGGCAAATCCTTCCGCGTCTCCGTCCTCGAAACCACCTCGCCTGCCACGGTGCTGGCGCGCAAGGACGGGTTGATGGAGGACATGGCGACGGTGGCCGAAGAGGACGGTGTCGATCAGGTCCTGTTCTTCCTGGTCGATATCCTGTCGGAGGAGGCGATCCTCTTTATCGCCAACGACTTCGTTAAGGCAGTGGCCGAGAAAAGCTTCGATGTCGAGGTCAAGGGCGACCTGGTCAGCCTGCCAGGCGTCGTCAGCCGTAAGAAACAGATCATCCCTGCGCTCAAGGTCTGACGCCTATGGTCCAGATAATCGAGCGGCTAGCCGATGTGGCGGGCCAATACGACGCGGTCTTCTGCGACCTCTGGGGCTGCCTTCACAATGGCGTGGTCGCCTATCCGGCCGCCGTGGAGGCGCTTCGCGCGTTCAAAGCCAGGGGCGGCAAGGTCGCGCTTCTGACCAACGCGCCACGCCCGCGCGCCGACATTGAGAAACAGCTGGATGTGATGGACGTCCCGCGCGATTGCTGGGATGTGATCGCGTCTTCCGGGGACAGCGCCCGGGCGGCGATGTTCAGGGGCGTGATCGGGGAGAAGGTCTGGTTCATGGGACAGGATTACGACCTGACCTTTTTTGAGCCGATGAGGCTGGTCGAAGACCCGGTGGCGATCGCTCGCGTGGACCTGGAGGAGGCCGAAGGGATCGCCTGCCTCGGCCCCTTCGACGCCTATGCCGACCCTGCGTTGAACCGGCCCCAGTTTCTCTACGCCAAGCAGAAAGGCCTGAAACTCCTCTGCGCCAATCCCGACATCGTCGTCGACCGGGGCGATCACCGGGAATGGTGCGCTGGCGCGCTGGCGGCGCTTTACGAAGAGATGGGCGGCGAGAGCCTCTACTTCGGCAAGCCGCACCCGCCAGTCTACGATCTCGCCCGGCAGCGGCTGGCGGAACTCGGCACCGCCGTCGCCGACAGCCGCATCCTCGCCATCGGCGACGGGATCGGGACAGATATCAAAGGCGCGCTTGGGGAGGATATCGACAGCCTCTTCGTCACCGGCGGGCTCGCGGCGGTCGAGACCGGCACGACGGAGCAGCCCAAGCCGGACGCGCTTCGCGCCTTCCTCGACGCGCATCAGACCGAGCCGACCTTCGCGATGGGTTATCTCCGCTGAATGGCCAAGCAACGCGCGGTGGTGACAGAACTCTAAACCGAATTCCGCAAAGAAACTCCAAGAAGCGCTTCATTCAAGGGTCTCAGGCCCCGTAATTCCGAAAGGAGGAGAGTCCTTCCGACCGGCCGAAAGAAGCCCCTAAGGGACTGGAGGATCATTTCCGCAGGGCCGCCCCGCAGCGGCGCCGTTGCATGTCATCGCAACGCGTTTCGTCAAACCGCGGAAATCACCCGGCGGCCCAAAACGAATGCCGGGTGAAAGCCGTGCTTGCCTCCAGATGTAGATGCCCCTGGAGCGAACCGGCCGTCAGGCTAGGAGTGGCGGCACCTCCTCACCCCATCCCGCGCGGATCGCCGGTCGCCCATGCGACGCCGTCGCCGCGATCAAGGCTCCTCAAGTTCGCCATTTCCTCTTCACCGATTTCAAAACCGAAGATGTCGATGTTCTGGAGCATCCGATCGGGCTTTAGGCTTTTCGGAAGGACCGGGTAACCGTTCTCGACACCCCAGCGGAGCAGTACCTGCGCCTCCGAAACGCCGTACCGCTCTGCGAGTGTCCTGAAGGGCGAGGCAACATCGGCGCTGTCCGCCTTCATCTCGTCAGTCTTGGCGGAGTCCTGGCCAGGCTCCGCTCGCCAGGTCGACAGCGGCACAAGCGAGCTGTAAGCGATGGGCAGGATGCCTTCCGCCTTCAAGTACGCGACTAGTTCCGGTTTCTGCGACCACGGGTGCAGCTCGATCTGATTGGCGTCCGGCAACGGCAGGTCTGCGGCGCGAAGCTCCTCAATGTGCGCCTCTGTGAAGTTGCTGACCCCTACCGCACGCGCCTTTCCCTCGGCCTTTAGATCAACGAGCGCGCGCCATTCCGCGACCCGCTGGTCGCCGCCCGAGGGCGCGTGGATCAGATATAGATCGACAACATCAAGTCCGAGCGCATGTCGCGAGGCCTCGAAGGCCTCTCGGGTTTCATCATACCCTTTCGGCGGATCGCCCCAGGCTGCATTGCCGGGCCAGAGCTTGGTCGTCACGAAGATATCGTCCGGCGTCAGACCCGCGCGCTTCACGCCGTCGCGAATGCCTCCGCCGACCTCGTACTCATTCTGATAGCCTGCTGCGGTGTCAATATGGCGGTACCCGGCGGCGATGGCGTCGGATACGGCACGGGCGGCGTCCTCCTTACCGATGAGGTATGTTCCGAATCCGACCGCAGGGATGCGCGTGCCGCCGATCCGCATTGTGTGGTGTTCGTTCGTCATGATGCTCTCCAAAAATCAAAGTGCTGAAAGGAACCTAAGCCGAGCGATGCCGGGAAGCTTGCCTATTCATGCGAAAGAATTGCCTGATCTTCCAAACAGTGGTCAAATCAGATGATCTGATCTCAGCTATGTTGTAGAGAAAGGTCAAGGAGAGAAGCCAATGACCACCGCCGAACTTCTGAGACTCTCTATTGAAAGAGCGTCTTATTTTGAGGTCTACTCACGTACCGCGCCACTGATTCTTTTTGAGGACGAACCCACGTCAATCGAGGCAACGGTCTATGAGCCAGTGATTTGCCTGATTCTTCAGGGAGCGAAGGAAGTGGCAAATCGATCCGAGCGCGTCCGTGTCGGCCGCGGAGACTTTCTGGTCGTTAGCCACGATATGCCATTGTTGGCCCGGATTACCGAAGCGCCCTATGCCGCGATCATCCTGCCGGTAGACTTGGCTACCATTCGAAGCCTCTTTGAGTGCCTTGGCGACCGCCTGCCCCAAGGGGAGTCTGGACCGGCGCTCCGCGCGATGCCGGCCGATGGCGCGCTACTGGAAACGCTTGGACGTCTGGTTTCGCTGACGCCGGGGACGCCGGAAGCTGACGTCCTCGGGCCGCTGATACTGAAAGAGCTCCATTTCCGGCTTGTTACGGCGCGAGGCGGGGGATCGCTTCGACAGCTATTGTCGCCAACCAGCCACGCCAGCAAAGTCGCCCGCGCCATCGGCGTAATCCGGCAGAACTACGCGCATTCGCTGCGTCTTCACGACCTGGCCCGAACCGCCGGAATGGGTCAATCCTCGTTCCACGCGCATTTCAAAGCCGTCACTGGCACGACGCCGCTTCAGTACCAGAAGGATCTGCGCCTGACCGAAGCGAAGCGACTTCTTCAGAGCGGCGAGACCAGCGTGACACAAGCAGGCCTGGCCGTCGGATATGAAAGCGGGCCGCAATTCAGCCGAGATTACGCTCGAAAGTTCAACGTCTCGCCGCGACAGGATCTCTTGCGACACGGTGCGGCGGCGTGAAAAAAAGACCCCGCGTCGAGCGCGGGGTCAAGTCAGGTGCCGTGGGCGGCCACAGGCACCGGCGGTATCTCTAACACGAGATCAGGTCATTTCTGACCGGATTTGCTGTCTCAGAACGTCAATTGAAACCGGTTTGCCGTCCTTCCGAAAATGCCAGTAGGTCCAGCCGTTGCAGGAGGGCGCGCCTTCCAGCGCGGCGCCGACCTGATGGATCGACCCCTTGATGTCGTCGGCGATCAGCGTGCCGTCTGCGCGAACCTTGGCGGCCTTGCCGTTTGGGCCGGTCAGTAGCTCGCCCGGGCGCAGCATGCCCCTCTCAACAAGCTGACCGAAAGGCACGCGCGGCTCCGCGCGCTTGGACTGGCTGACTTGCAAAGCAGAAACGTCGAACTTCCGCACATTCCCGATCCGGCGCTCAGCCACCTTGCGATAGGCGGGCTCGCGCTCGATCCCGATGAAGTCGCGGCCCAGCATCTTGGCCACTGCCCCGGTCGTGCCAGTGCCGAAGAACGGGTCGAGCACCACATCGCCGGGGTTCGTCGCCCCCACAATCACCCGATGCAACAGCGCTTCGGGCTTTTGCGTCGGATGCGCCTTTTCGCCGTTGGAATCCTTCAGCCGCTCGTGGCCGGTGCAGATCGGGATCACCCAGTCTGACCGCATCTGAACGCCGTCGTTGAGCGACTTCAACGCCTCGTAGTTGAAGGTGTACTTCGCGCCTTCCGATTTCGACGCCCAAATCAGCGTCTCATGGGCGTTGGTGAGCCGCTTGCCGCGGAAATTCGGCATCGGGTTGGACTTCCGCCAAACCACGTCGTTCAGGATCCAAAACCCCTGATTCTGGAGCTCCGCGCCCATGCGGAAAACGTTGTGATAGGAACCGATAACCCAGATCGCGCCATTCGGTTTCAGAAGCCGCCTCGCGGCGGCCAGCCAGTCGCGGGTGAAACGGTCATAAACCTTGAAGCTGTCGAACTGGTCCCAATCGTCATCGACCGCGTCAACCTTTGAATTGTCGGGCCGGTGGAGGTCGCCCCTGAGCTGCAGGTTGTACGGCGGATCGGCGAAGATGAGGTCGACGGAGGCCTCAGGCAGGCCCCGCATCACCTCGATGCAGTCGCCGTCCAGAATGGCGTTCAAGAGCAATTTCGCCGCGGATCTGCGGGTCTTCGTTGTCATCTCTGCCTCGTCCCAAGCGCCTCTTCGGGCACCCCTTTTCGTTGTGGACAAGATGAGTCATCGGCGATTCGCCGTCAAATTCTTTTTTGAATCAACAGGTTAAGAAATTCGCTTGTCACAAGATGTTGTGGACGGTTTTGAACGAACGCCTATGGTGTGGGGTCACACCGAGGCTGAGAAGCGCCTCGCGATGCGCCTTCGTCGGGTAGCCCGCGTTCTTCTCCCACCCGTAGCCTGGATGCTGTTGCGCCAAATCCACCATGATCTGGTCGCGCGCGACCTTGGCCGCGATCGAGGCGGCGGCGATCGAGAGGCACTTGCCGTCGCCTTTGACCACCGCCTCGGCGGCGCAGACGAGGTTCCGGGGGATCAGGTTGCCGTCAATCAGCGCACGGTCGGGTTGCCGGGAGAGGCCCGTGACCGCCCGCTCCATCGCCAGATGCGCGGCGCGGAGGATATTGAGCGCGTCGATCTCCTCGACGCTCGCATGGGCGACGCTGACGTCGGCGACCTCGTGCAGCTCGGCCGCAAGCGCCTCCCGAGCCTTGAGCGAGAGTTTCTTAGAGTCGTCCAGCCCGCGCGGCACACGTTTCGGATCGAGGATCACCGCCGCCGCCGTGACCGGCCCCGCAAGCGGCCCGCGACCGACTTCGTCCACGCCCGCGACGAAGCGCGCACCGGCCTTGATGCACCGCCTCTCGTAACTGAAATCCGGCCCCGCCATTGCGGCACCTAAGCCCATGGCAATCCCGGATACAAGAAAGGGCGGCGATCCTGAGATCGCCGCCCTCAACCGTTACCCCCACCACTCGTTACGGCCTCGTTACCTGCTCACTTGTTACGGCGGACCGGGGGGATGAACCCCGGTCCCGACCGGCGCGAGAGGGATGTGCGGGATTCCCGCGCCGGCATTCCATTCCTTTAACGGCTGGCCACGCGCCATCCGTCGCGATTGAGACAGCGGGCGCCATAGACCGCGCGCGTTCCGCGTCGCGTGTTCACCGTCACCTTGCACTGGTTCGGCAGCCGGCTCGCGTAGCGATAGTTCCGGTTCACGCAGCGCTGGCCATATGCCAGCCGGTCGCCCCGGCGGGTTTCGACGACG
>JASJAU010000011.1 GCA_030066855.1 Paracoccaceae bacterium
CCGGGATCACTCGATGATCTTTGAGACGACGCCTGCGCCGACGGTGCGGCCGCCTTCGCGGATGGCGAAGCGGAGTTTCTCCTCCATCGCGATCGGCGCGATCAGCTCGACCGTGAACGACACGTTGTCGCCCGGCATCACCATCTCGGTGCCGGAAGCCAGCGTCACCGTTCCGGTCACGTCCGTCGTCCGGAAGTAGAACTGCGGACGGTAGTTCGCGAAGAACGGCGTGTGACGGCCACCCTCTTCCTTCGTCAGGATGTAGGCCTCGGCCTCGAACTTCGTGTGCGGCGTCACCGAGCCCGGCTTGCAGAGCACCTGGCCCCGCTCGACGCCGTCGCGATCGATGCCGCGCAGTAGCGCGCCGATGTTGTCGCCCGCCTCGCCCCGGTCCAGGAGCTTGCGGAACATCTCGACGCCCGTGCAGGTCGTCTTCTTGGTGTCGCGGATGCCCACGATCTCGATCTCGTCGCCCACGTTGATCACGCCGCGCTCGACACGGCCCGTCACAACCGTGCCCCGGCCGGAGATCGAGAACACGTCCTCGACCGGCATCAGGAACGGCTGGTCAATCGCGCGCTCGGGCTGCGGGATGTAGCTGTCGACCGCCTCCATCAGCTCGCGGATCGAGTTCTCCCCGATCTCCGCGTCGCGGCCTTCCATCGCCGCAAGAGCCGAGCCCTTGACGATCGGAATGTCGTCGCCTGGAAACTCGTAGTCGCTGAGGAGCTCGCGCACCTCCATCTCGACAAGCTCCAGAAGCTCCTCGTCATCCACCTGGTCGACCTTGTTCATGAAGACGACCAGCGCGGGCACGCCAACCTGGCGGGCCAGAAGGATGTGCTCGCGCGTCTGCGGCATCGGGCCGTCGGCGGCGTTCACCACCAGGATCGCGCCGTCCATCTGCGCCGCGCCCGTGATCATGTTCTTCACGTAGTCGGCGTGACCAGGGCAATCGACGTGGGCGTAGTGGCGGTTGTCCGTCTCGTACTCCACATGCGCCGTCGAGATCGTGATCCCCCGCGCCTTCTCCTCCGGCGCGCCGTCAATCTGGTCATACGCCTTGAAGTCGCCGAAATACTTCGTGATCGCCGCCGTCAGCGTCGTCTTCCCGTGGTCAACGTGGCCGATCGTGCCAACGTTCACATGCGGCTTCGTTCTTTCAAACTTTTCCTTCGCCATCGCCCTTTGAGCCCTTATCTGCTTGGGCCTTCCGGCCCGGATCCGTGTGGGCGGGCGTCTATGAGATCAGCCGGGGAAAATCAAGCGTCAGTTCGAGAGATCCGGGACAGGGGTCTGAATATCGTAGGGCACGCGGACCTGGCCGGGCCGCGGTTCGAACCACTGGGGGTTGTCCTTGAGCCAATCCTCGATCCGGCGTGCCACGTTGGCGGAAAGGTTCTCAAGCTGCTCGTCCGCCGAGCGGACGATGCCAGAGCCGAAGATCGGAACCATGTTCCGAAGCCCTTCGCCTGTGTTGATCCGCTTGGCCTTCTCGTTCAAGCGCTCTTGAGTGGCGTTATCGAAGATGCTGACGTCAACGATCATGCGCGAGCTGGGCGCATAAACGGTTGGGATGCCAGGCTGGGCCAGCACGACCCCGCCAACGACAATGCCCAGGTGATAGAGCCCGTCGCCGTCATAGCGGCGCAACCGCTTGGCGACAGCGTTCTGGACCGACGCTTCAAGCTCGATCTCGGTGAACTCCCGCGAGAAGGGGCCGCTCACCGTGTCGTCCGCGATGGCGATGTTATGCCCGAGCCGGAATTGACCGAGCGGTTCGGGTGCGAGCGAAAGATCCTCTTCCGCCGCGCAGGCCGACAGCGCGGCCGCAGCAATAATTCCGAGAATGACGCGTTTCATCGATAGGCCCTCGCCCCTGCCTCTCAGAATGGTTAGCGCGGCGGGCGGCGGGCCGCAACGACTCACGTGAACCGGTTGTCCTGAGGGAAGCCCCTGGGCGCCATACGGCCGGCGGAGGCGCGGGCGCCCCGCCAATCGGCAAACTCGGTCACGGTTCGGGTGCGTCCGGCGGGATCGAGCCATGAGAGGCCCTCCGACAGCGTGAAGGTCCGCGCGTCCGACAAGCCGCCGTCCTTGTATTTCTGCAAACGGACGCCCTTGCCCCGGCCCATTTCCGGAAGGTCCGCCACCGGGAACACGAGCATCTTTCGGTTCTCGCCGACGGCGGCGACCGTGTCGCCCTCGACCGAGCGGCAGACCTTGGCCGCCACGGCGCCCCGCACGTTCAGCACTTGTTTGCCGGCACGGGTCTGCGCGACCACGTCATCCTCGGCCACGACAAATCCGTCACCTGCGGAGGACGCCACAAGAAGTCTCCGGCCCGGCGCGTGGGTGAAGAGAGAGATGATCGCCGCCTCGTTCGGCAGATCGACCATCAGCCGCAGAGGCTCGCCCATGCCGCGCCCGCCCGGCAGGTTCGAGGCGCTGAGCGTGTAGAAGCGGCCATTCGAGCCGAAGACCAGAAGGCGGTCGGTGGTCTCGGCATGGAAGATGAACCGGGGGCGGTCGCCGTCCTTGAATTTGAGCTCCTGATCCAGCGGGATGTGGCCCTTCATGGCGCGGATCCAGCCCATCTCGGAGCAGACGATCGTGACCGGCTCGCGGTCGATCATAGCTTCGAGCGGAACGTCGGGGACTTCCACTGCCTCTGCGAAGCTTGTCCGGCGGGCGCCACCCTCCGCTGTTTTGCCAAATGTCTTGCGCACCTCGCGGAGCTCATCGACGATCTTGTCCCATTGCCGGGTTTCGTTTTCGAGCAGGTCCTCCAGATCCGCACGCTCGATCAGCAGCTCGTCGTACTCGCGGCGGAGTTCAATCTCTTCCAGTCTGCGGAGCGAGCGAAGCCGCATGTTCAGGATCGCGTCGACCTGAACCTCGCTCAGCTCGCCCTCGCCGTCGGGCGGGGAGACGTAATCGCCCTCGGACGTGGCGCGAACGAAGTCTCGCGTCCAGTCCTCACGCATCAGGGCCGCTTTCGGCTCATCGTCATAGCGGATGATGTCGATGACGCGGTCGAGGTTCAGGAAGGCGGTGATGAAGCCTTCGAGGACCTCAAGCCGGTGGTCGATCTTGGCCAGCCGATGCTCGGACCGGCGCTGGAGCACCTCGCGGCGGTGATCGAGGAAAGCGCGGAGCACTTCCTTAAGCGAGCACACCTTGGGCGTCACGCCGTCAATCAGCACGTTCATGTTAAGGCTGAAGCGGCTTTCCAGATCCGTGTTCCGGAACAGCATGTTCATCAGAACATCCGGGTCCACGTTGCGTGACTTTGGCTCAAGGACGATGCGGATATCCTCGGCGCTCTCATCACGGACATCAGCCAGGATCGGCACCTTCTTGGTCTGAATGACCTCCGCGATCTTCTCGATCAAGCGCGCCTTGGGCACCTGGTAGGGGATCTCGGTGACGACGACCTGCCACTGGCCGCGTCCGAGGTCCTCGACCTCCCAGCGCGACCGCACGCGGAAGCCGCCCCGCCCGGTCCGATAGGCCTCGGCAATCGCCTCGGGCGGTTCGACGATCACACCGCCCGTCGGGAAATCGGGGCCTTTGATCTTGTCGATCAGGGTGTCGTCGCGCACGAGTTCGGAGTTCTGTTTCTGCGCGAGGTGGATGGCCGCGTCGCAAAGCTCGTCGATGTTGTGGGGCGGGATGTTCGTCGCCATGCCAACGGCGATGCCTGCGGCGCCGTTGGCCAGGAGATTGGGAAAGGCAGCGGGCAGAACGACAGGTTCGGTCAGCGTCCCGTCGTAGTTGGCACGAAAATCGACGGCGTTCTCGTCAAGCCCTTCGAGGAGCGCCTCGGCCGCCGCAGTCATCCGCGCCTCGGTGTAGCGCTCGGCGGCCGGGTTATCGCCGTCGATGTTGCCAAAGTTACCTTGCCCGTCGACCAGCGGGTAGCGGACGTTGAACTCCTGCGCCAGACGGGCCATCGCGTCGTAGATCGCCTGGTTACCGTGCGGGTGGTAGTTGCCCATTACGTCGCCGGAGATCTTCGCCGATTTCCGGAACCCGCCGGAGGAGGCCAGTCGCAGCTCGCGCATCGCGTAGAGAATGCGCCTGTGGACGGGTTTCAGACCGTCGCGCGCGTCCGGTAGCGCCCGGTGCATAATGGTCGAGAGGGCATAGGTCAGATAGCGGTCCCCGATCGCGCGGCGCAGCGGCTCGGCAAGGTTCTGGGGGTCGATGTTGGGGGTCTCGATCTCGTCCGACATAGATGCTGTGTAGCCCCGCGCCCGCACAGGGTAAAGCGGCGAGCGCGCCTGCATTCGCCGCCGGGATATGGTATGAGTGAGTCGCGCTAATGGCCGAACCGGCCAGTCCCATGGGGGGGACCCGAAATGTTCAAGTGGATCGTCGCGACCTGCGCGGCGCTGTATGTCGTATTGCTCGTGTTCGGGAGCGAGGACCGCCGGCCGGAGGTGGCGCGATCCGACGCCGGTCCGCTGTTCGATTTCAACTTCTCTGCTTGGATCCCGCGTGATGTGGATCCGGCGGGAGCCGCCTTATCGCCCTCGGCCATTGACGAGGTCGAGGCCGTACGCGTCGCTTTGGAGGCCGGACGCCTGCATCGTTCGGGCGCGTCCGGGGGCGACAGCCTTCGGGGTCTTGTTGCGGCTGTGGAGACGGCGCCCGCCAGCCCGGATGCGTCGGCAAGCTACTGGTACGTTAGCGGCACCCGTGTGAACCTGCGGTCTGGTCCCGGCACCTCGAACGCGGTCGTGGCACAGCTTGAGCGGGGCGATCCCGCCGAGGTGATTAGCGACCCGGCGGCGGAGTGGATCGAGATTCGCGCCGCAGGAGGCGCGATCCAGGGATGGATTTCCAGCCGGTTCCTAAGCGAGACGCAACCCGGATAAGGGTTGATGAGCCGGTCCGCCTGACCTACGCCCTCCAGTGAGCGCGTAGAGGCAGGCGGCATGCAAAAATCCATCCTGATCACCGGGTCGTCAACCGGCATCGGGCGCGACGCCTGCGAGACCTTCGCGGCGCGGGACTGGACCGTCTTCGCGGGGTGCCGGAAGCCAGAAGACGCCGTTGCTCTTACCGAGCTCGGCCTTACGGGAGTACATCTCGACTACGAGGACCCTGCGAGCATCGACCGCGCCGTGGATTTGGTTCTGGCCGAGACGGGCGGGCGACTGGACGCGCTTTTCAACAATGGCGCCTACGCGATCCCCGGCCCGCTTGAGGACCTGTCGCGCGACGCGATGACGGCGATCTTCAACGCCAATTTCCTCGGCTGGCACGACCTCACGGTTCGACTGATTCCGGCGATGCGGGCTGAGGGCCGCGGACGGATCGTGAACTGCTCGTCCATCCTCGGGTTCATGTCGCCGCCCTATCGAGGCGCTTACAGCGCGACCAAGTATGCGGTTGAGGCATGGTCCGACGCGCTTCGCATCGAGATGAAGAAGACCGGCATTCACGTCTCCCTGATCGAGCCCGGTCCTATCGCGACGGATTTCCGCAAGAACGCCATCCGGGAGTTCGAGAAATGGGTGAATTGGGAGCGCTCGCCGCGCGTGGAGGCGTATCGGAACGGCCTGTTGCAGCGCCTGCGCGAAGGCTCCCAGAAAAGCCCGTTCCAGCTTCCGCCTTCCGCCGTCACTAGAAAGCTCATTCACGCAGTCGAAGCGCCCCGCCCGAAGTCCCGCTACTACGTTACCACGCCGACCTATTTGGGCGACGCTGCTCGGCGGTTGTTGCCCACGCCCCTCCTTGACCGCATCCTGGCGCGCAGCTAACCGTCGCATTCGCCTCCCAAGTCAGCCGCGCTAGATCACGACCGATCAAAACCGGAGTTCCCATGCTCGACGATCCCCTTTTCGTAATCGTGGCCATCGCCGTCCTGGTGGTGCTCGGGATTCTGCTGACCGGCGTGGGCGGCTTCGCGAAGGGCGGCGAGTTCAACAAGAAACACGCCAACCGCCTCATGCGCTGGCGCATCTATGCGCAGGCGGTCGCGATTGCGCTGATCCTCATCTACGTAGCAGTTGGAAGGTCGGGCTGACATGGTTGTTCTGAACAAGATTTACACGAAGACCGGCGATGCAGGAGAGACCGCGCTGGGAAACGGCGCGCGGGTGGCGAAGCACTCGCTGCGCGTGACCGCCTACGGAACGGTCGATGAGCTGAACGCGACAGTCGGCATGGCGCGGCTGGTGGCGGATGAGACGACCGACCGGTTGCTTAGCCTCATTCAGAACGACCTCTTCGACGTTGGCGCCGATCTCTGCCGCCCGGACATGGAGAAAGACGATGAGGCGGGCTATCCGGTTCTGCGCATGGCGCCGGAGCAGACGGCGCGGCTGGAGGCCGAGATCGACGACATGATCGCCCGCCTCGAGCCGCTTCGCTCCTTCATTCTTCCGGCGGGAACGCCGCTTTCGACGCAGATGCATCTCTGCCGCACCGTCGCCCGGCGGGCCGAGCGGCTGACAGTCGAGCTTGCGACGATGGAGGCGGTGAACGAGGCGGCGGTAAAGTACCTCAACCGACTATCCGACTGGTTCTTCTGCGCGGCCCGCATCGCCAATGACGAGGGCCGGGGAGATGTGCTCTGGAAACCGGGGGCGAACCGCTAGAGCGGGCAAACAGCGGCTTGAACGGCCGCGGTGTTCAAGCTGGAGCGGCAGGCTCCCACAGCTCCACCGGATTGCCTTCCGGGTCGTGAATCCGGGCGAAGCGGCCGAGCCCGTCCATGGTCATTTCCTGGGTCACCTCGATCCCCGAAGCTCGGAGCGCCGCGACGAGACCATCCAGGTCGTCGACGCGAAAGTTCATCATGAAGACCTTGTCGGCCGGGAAATAGTCGGTGTCCGCCGCAAAAGGCGCGAACACGGTCACGCCGCCCTTGCTGATCCAGGGGTGTGTATCCAGGTCGGTTGGCGTCCTGGACACGCCCAAATGGGTCTCGTACCACTCCGCCAGCACCGCCGGGTCTTTCGCCCGGAAGAACACGCCTCCAACGCCGATCGCTTTCGCCAATTTCCCTCTCCTGCCTGTCATCTGCACAAACGCGGCGTCGCCAGACCGAAACGCGTCGATTTTGCACTGTTTTCCGGTTCCGCCCTTCGATACACCCACCTCTGAAAAACGGGGCGCGGCCTCGTTCGGCTAGAGGAGCAAGCGCAGATGAAGGTGTTGGTGCCCGTCAAGCGCGTGATTGACTATAACGTGAAAGTGCGCGTGAAAGCGGACGGAACGGGTGTCGATCTCGCGAACGTGAAGATGTCGATGAACCCGTTCGACGAGATCGCCGTGGAAGAGGCGATCCGTCTGAAAGAGGCTGGCAAGGCCGAAGAGGTCATCGCCGTCTCGATCGGCGTCAAGCAGAGCCAAGAGACGCTCAGGACGGCGCTCGCCATGGGCGCGGACAGGGCGATCCTGATTGTAGCTGCTGACGACGTGCACACCGACATCGAACCGCTGGCTGTCGCCAAGCTTCTGAAGTCGGTGATCGATGAAGAGGCGCCGGGCCTCGTGCTCTGCGGCAAGCAGGCGATCGACAACGACATGAACGCAACCGGCCAGATGCTGGCGGCGCTGACCGGATGGGCGCAGGCCACCTTCGCGTCGGAGCTTGAGGTCGAGGGCGACAGCGCCAACGTCACGCGCGAAGTCGACGGCGGGCTGCAGACGATTAAGGTCAAAATGCCGGCCATCGTGACGGTCGATCTGCGCCTGAACGAGCCGCGCTACGCGTCCTTGCCGAACATCATGAAGGCGAAGAAAAAGCCGCTCGACGAGAAGACTCCTGCCGACTACGGCGTGGATGTCGCGCCGCGTCTGGAGATCGTCAAGACCAGCGAGCCGGAGTCGCGGCAGGCGGGCGAGATCGTCGGTTCGGTCGATGATCTGGTGACCAAACTCAAAGAAGCGGGGGCTGTGTGATGAGCGTTCTCCTTTTGGCCGAAGTCTCGAATGGCGAGCTGAACCTCGACGCAACCTCCAAGGCCGTAACGGCGGCGAAGATGATCGGCGAAGTGACCGTACTTTGCGCAGGCGCCTCGGCGGCAGACGCGGGCGCGGAAGCCGCGAAGATCGACGGCGTGTCCAAGGTTCTGGTGGCGGAAGACCCGTCGCTTGGCCACCGCATGGCAGAACCCACGGCGGCGCTGATGGTGTCGCTCGCGGGTGACTACAGTCACATCCTCGCGCCCGCCACCACGGACGCCAAGAACGTGCTGCCGCGCGTCGCGGCGCTTTTGGATGTCATGGTAATCTCTGACGTGTCCGGCGTCGTCGACGGCGATACGTTCGAGCGCCCGATCTATGCGGGTAACGCAATCCAGACCGTAAAATCGGCGGACGCGACCAAGGTCGTGTCGATCCGGACTTCGACATTCGACGCGGCGGGCGACGGCGGAAGCGCCTCGGTCGAGACCATCGGCGCCGCCGAGAACCCGGGCCTTTCGGAATGGGTCGAGGACAAGGTCGCCGAAAGCGACCGGCCGGAGCTCACCTCGGCGGGCGTCGTCGTGTCCGGCGGACGCGGTGTTGGCTCGGAAGAGGACTTCGCGCTGATCGAAAAGCTGGCCGACAAGCTTGGCGCGGCGGTTGGCGCGTCGCGGGCGGCGGTCGACTCGGGCTATGCGCCGAACGACTGGCAGGTTGGTCAGACCGGTAAGGTCGTGGCGCCGGATCTCTACGTCGCGGTCGGCATCTCGGGCGCGATCCAGCACCTGGCGGGGATGAAAGACTCTAAGATCATCGTCGCGATCAACAAGGACGAGGAGGCGCCGATCTTTCAGGTTGCCGATTACGGGCTTGTGGCCGACCTTTTCGAGGCGGTTCCGGAGCTTCTTGAGAAGCTCTGACCTGACGGCTTTGAGACGAGAGGCGCGCCCAAGCCGGGCGCGCTTTTTTGTCTGCATTCTTAAGTTCTGCTTAGACGCAACGCTCGTTCTGGACAGAACTCGTAAGCCAGCGTAACACGTCCCGATGTCTATTCGCATGCTCCGCACCCTGATCGCGATCGACGATCACAAGACCTTCACCGCCGCCGCTGAAGCCGTCTTCATTTCGCACGCCGCCGTCAGCCAGCAGATGCGGGCGCTGGAGGAGGAATGGGGCGTGGCGCTCTTCGATCGGTCCCGGCGCACGCCGGAGCTGACCCCGGTCGGGCGCGAGATCGTCGCCAAGGCGCGCGAGGTCGTTCGGGCCTACGACTACATCGTGCCGTCAACGATGGGCGATCACGGCTTTCAAGGCGACATCACGCTCGGTGCCGTACCCTCCACTCTAACGGGTCTGGCGCCGGCCGCCATCATGCGGATGAAGGAGCGGTTTCACATGTTGAGCGTGGGGCTTCAGCCGGGCCTCACCGCAACGCTCGTGCCCGACATTCTGCGAGGTGCCGTCGACGCGGCGGTGATTTCCCGCCCCGCCAGCCTGCCCGCCAACATAGACTTCATCACGCTGGCCGAGGAGCCGCTGGAACTTTTGGCCTCGAAATCGCTCCAAAGCGACAACCCGAACGTCCTCTTGCGCACATCTCCCTTCATTCGCTTCTCGCGGAACGCGGTGGTCGGGGCGATGGTGGACGCGTGGCTCCTGCGCGAGAAGATCCGGGTTCGGGAGGCGATGGAGCTTCAAAGCTTCGAAGCGATCGAGAGCATGGTCTACGCCAACCTCGGCGTCTCGATTACGCCAAGGCTATCGGTTCAGCCCGACCACGCCCCCGACATCCGGCGCTTGCCCTTGGGCGATGACGCGCCTGTGCGGGAGCTTGGGCTGGCCTATCATCTGCAGAGCCCGAAGAAGCGCCTGATCAACGCGGTCGCAGACGCGCTTCAGGACTCGATTGAAGCAGGGACCTTCCGGCCGCTGGGCGCAGAGGCGTGAGCGACGCGTCCATTCTGGACATGGCGCCCTATCTCTTGATCGGCGCGGCCGCGGGCGGGTTCATCAACGGACTGGCCGGGTTCGGCACCGCGCTTTTCGCGCTGGGGTTCTTTCTGACGGTCCTGCCGCCCGTTTCGGCAGTGGCCATCGTTGTGGCCATCTCTACCATCACCGGGCTGCAGGGCGTTTGGGAGGTACGGAATGCCATCCTCACGAACAAGCGGCGTCTCTTCCGGTTCCTGATCCCCGGCATTCTTGGCGTGCCCGTGGGCCTCGCCATCCTCGGGGTCATCGACGCGCGGGCCCTCAAGCTCGTGGTGGCCAGCTTTCTCGTCTTCTATGGCGGCTATTTCAGCCTGCGCCGCAACCTGCCCAGGTTCGAGCGGCCGACGCCCGTCATCGACAGTCTGGTCGGGCTTGCCGGGGGCGTGATGGGCGGGGCCGCCGCGCTTTCGGGCGCCTTGCCGACCATGTGGTGCTCGATGCGGCCCTGGCCCCGGGCTGAGACGCGCGCGGTTCTCCAGCCATACAACGTCGCAATCCTCGGGATCACGGCTTTGTCTCTGGCCGTGCAGGGCGCCTACGACAGCCGCACGCTCACCGCCTTCGCCATCGCGCTGCCGGTTTCGCTGGTGTTCTCGCGAATCGGCATAATGGTCTTCCGCGCCATCTCCGACGACACGTTCCGGCGGCTTCTAATCGGGCTGACATTCGTCTCCGGTTCGGTACTGCTCTACCGCGAGCTTTTCTGAGCGAAAGGCCGTGCGCTTGGTCTCCCGTCGGTCTAAGGGGGCGCCATGGATTGGATGGCGGTACTTCTGGCCGGAACGATGGGGCTTTTTGCGGCGGGCTGGGTCAAGGGCCTGGTTGGACTGGGGCTGCCGACCATCGCCATGGCGTTTCTGACGCTTGTAATCGACCCCCGAACCGCGCTCTCGCTGATCCTCGTGCCGATGTTCGCGAGCAACTTCTGGCAGATGTGGCGGGGCGGCGAGGTGGCGCGAACCGTAAGGGCGCACTGGCGCTTCGCCGCTGTTCTGGTCGTTGCCGTCACGCTGACCGTCATTCTTAGCCGGGAGGCGGGAGACCGGCTTCTGCTCGGGGCGCTCGGGATCGCGCTTTTGCTCTTCGCGTTTTTCAGCTGGCGCCGGATGATCCCGGAGATCCCCGACCGCCTGGTCCGGCCGGGCGAGGCCGCCTCCGCCACGGTGACCGGCATCATCGGCGGGCTGATCGGCGGCTGGGCTGCGCCGCTGGCGATGTGGCTGACGGCGCGCCGGCTGCCGCCGGACGATTTCATACGCGCGAGCGGATTTCTGATCGCCGCCGGCAGTTTGCCCTTGCTCATCTTCTATGCCGCGCTCGGCCTCGCGACGCCAACCAACCTGGCGATCTCAACCGGGCTTCTTATCCCGACCTTCCTCGGGTTCGCGGCGGGGGAGATGATGCGCCGGAGATTCAGCGCCGAGGGGTTCAAGACCGCGCTGCTCGTGGTCTTTCTGCTGCTCGGGCTGAACCTGCTCCGCCGCGCGATCCTTGGCGTTTGATCCGGCCTCGCGATTTCCCACGCGCCAAGCGCCGCATTCCTCGCTAGTCTTTGACCCAAGCTTGGGAGACCCGCCTTGCGAGACGACGCCTCATCATCGGACGCCACAGCACGAGCGCCCCTCTTCATACTGGAGACACCGACTGAGACGGTGCCGGAGACGAGCCTCGTCCACGCCAAGCTCTGCCTGCTCGATACGCTAGGGGTCGGCATCGCGGCGCATCCGATGGAAGCCGGCCGGATCACGCGGGAGGCGGCGCTGAGGCTCTACGGCACAAGCATCGCGGCGGATCAGGCGCCTCTCATGCTGGACGGACGGATGGCGAGCCGGGCGGGCGCGGCCTTCGCGCTGGCGACCCAGACCGACAACCTCGACGCGCATGACGGTTTCGCCCCCACCAAGGGGCACATCGGCTGCGCGGTGGTCCCGGCTTTGCTGGCGGCGGCGCATGGAATGACCGGCCTCTCGGGACGCGACGCGCTGGCGGCAGTTGTCATCGGCTATGAGGTCGCCGGGCGGACGGGCGTTTCGCTTCACGCGACCGTTTCGGACTACCACACCTCGGGCGCATGGAACGCGCTAGGCGTCGTGGCGCTCGCCGCGCGGCTTTGGGGCATGGGCGCGGACCAGCTTCGCGAGGCGCTCGGGATCGCAGAGTACCACGGGCCTCGCAGCCAGATGATGCGCGAAATCGCCAATCCCACCATGCTGCATGACGGGTCGGGGATGGGGGCGCTGGTTGGCCTGTCGGCGGTGGCCATGGCGGAGATGGGGTTCACCGGTGCGCCGGCGATTACGGTTGAAGGCGATGAGGTGGCGGGGCACTGGACCGATCTCGGCCAGCGCTGGACGATGGAGGAGCAGTACATCAAGCCCTATCCGATCTGCCGATGGGCGCACGCGCCGATCGACGCCATGCAGGCACTCCGGGCTGCGCACCGCTTTGGCGCCGGGGACATCGAACGCATCGAGATCCAGAGCTTCCACAATGCGGTCCAGCTCTTTCCCGTCATGCCCGCCACGACCTCCGAAGCCCAGTACTCCCTGCCTTTCGCGGTCGCGGTCATGGCAGCGTATGGCAGTATCTCGCTCGACCGGATCTCGGGCGAAGGCCTGTCCGACCCATTGGTCACGGATCTGGTCGGCCGCACGGGAATGTCAGCGGCTCAGCGCCACGAGGATCGGTTTCCGGCGGGACGCTGGGCAGATGTCGCGGTGACGCTCAGGGACGGAACCACGCTCCAATCCGAGGACACCAACGCGAGGGGCGGGCCGGACGGTCCGCTTTCGGAAGCCGAGATCCGGGAGAAGTTCCTGTCCTACGCCGCGCCGGTTCTGGGCGACGAACGGGCCCGGCGGGTCGAGGCGGCGGTCCTATCCCTCGATGAGGACGGGGCGCGGTTCGAAGCGGTATCCGACCTGTTGATCGCGCCGCCCTGACAACGGGATGTCCCCGAAACGACAGGCCGGGTCGCAATTGCCGTTTCCCTGCAGCCCGAACCCTTGCTTAACTTGGGGCCAACCGGCGCAACCGCGCCATAGGACCGGAGAGGAATCGGGATGCGCGCTCACGCTCAGGCAGTCGTCATCGGAGGCGGCGTGGTCGGCTGCTCGATCCTCTACCACCTCGCCAAGCTCGGCTGGACCGAAACCGTGCTCTTGGAACGCGACGAGCTGACCAGCGGCTCGACCTGGCACGCTGCCGCCAACATCCATGGGCTGCACGACGTCACCAACATCTCGCGGCTCCAGCACTACACGATGAACCTCTATAAGGAGCTCGAGAAGGAGACCGGCCAGTCCTGCGGTGTGTTCCAGCCCGGCAGCCTTTACCTCGCCCAGACGGAAGACCGCGAGCACCAGTTGCGTCTGCAGGAGGCCAAGGCGCGCCGTTATGGCATGAACTTCCACGAGGTCAGCCGCGACGAGGCCGAGCGCCTGCACCCGCTGGTCAACTTCGACGGCGTGCGTTGCATCATGTTTGAGCCTGACGGCGGCAACGTCGATCCTTCCGGGGTGACCCACGCCTACGCCATCGGCGCCCGCCAGATGGGGGCGGAGGTGATGCGGTTCACGCCGGTCACGGGCACCGAATCGCAGGCGGACGGCGACTGGATCGTCCGCACGCCCAAGGGCGATATCCGCACGCCCTGGGTGATCAACGCGGCAGGCCTTTGGGGGCGGGAGGTCGCGGCGATGGCCGGGCTCGATCTGCCGCTCATTCCGACCGAGCACCAGTATTTCGTCACCGAGACCATCGCCGAGATCGAGGCGATGGACCGGCGCCTGCCCTCGGTCGCTGACCGTGACGGCGAGTATTATCTCCGCCAGGAGGGCAAGGGCCTGCTCGTCGGCGCCTATGAGCGCGAGATGAAGTTCTGGGCGGAGGCCGGCACGCCGGCGGACTTCGCGCACGACCTCTTCCCCGACGATCTGGAGCGGATCGAAGAGAACATGATGCGGGCGATCGACCGCGTGCCCGCCGTGGGCGAAGCCGGGATCAAGCGGGTGATCAACGGGCCGATGATCTGGTCGCCGGACTCGTCGGCGCTCTTCGGTCCGGTTCCCGAAATGACTGGCTATTTCTGCTGCAATGGGATCATTCCTGGCTTCTCGCAGAACGGCGGACTGGGCAGGTTGGCTGCCGAATGGATGGTCGAGGGCGAGCCGACGCTCGACCTCTTCGGCTGGGACCTGGCCCGCTACGGCCATTGGGCGGGCAAGGACTTCACCAAAGCCCGGGTCGAGGATCAGTACGCCCACCGCTTCAAGATCCACTTCCCGAACGAGGAGCGTGAGGCGGGGCGCCCGGCTCGGACACGCCCGGCTTATGGGATGCAAAAGAAGATGGGCGCCAGGTTCGGCCTGAACTATGGCTGGGAGCATCCGCTTTACTTCGATGCCGATACACCCGACAGCGCGGGCTTCGCCCGCCAGCCTTGGTGGGACAGCGTGGGGCGCGAGGCGCGGATGCTGCGCGACCGGGCGGGGATCATCGACATCTCGAACTTCGCCCGCTACCGCGTCAGCGGTCCGGGCGCCGAGGACTGGCTGAACGCGCTATTCGCCAACCGGATGCCGCGCGAAATCGGCCGGTCTTGCCTCACGCCGCTGATCGGGAAGCGGGGCGGGATCGCGGGGGATTTCACGGTCACGCGGCTGGGCGACGATGAGTTCTGGGTCATCGGCTCCGGCATGGCCGAGCGGTTCCATCGGCGGTTCTTCAAGGCTGTTCCCCTGCCGGGCGGGACGCGCTTCGAGAGCCTCACCAAGGTCAGCGCCGGGTTCAACATCGCCGGGCCGAAGTCGCGCGAGATCCTTCAAAGGCTCACGAACGCCGATCTCTCAAACGAGGCCTTCCCTTTCATGCGCTCGGCCAAAATCGCCGTCGCCGGGATCGAGGTTGTGGCGCTTCGCGTCTCCTTCACCGGCGATCTGGGGTGGGAGCTGCATTGCCGGGAGGGCGATCAGGTCGCGCTCTACACCGCGCTTCTCGAGGCGGGCGGCGGCTTTGGCGCCGGCCCGGTCGGCGGGCGGGCGTTGATGTCGCTCAGGTTGGAAAAGGGCTACGGCTCATGGAGCCGGGAGTACAGTCCGGAGTGGTGGCCGCAGGAATCCGGCCTCGCGCGGCTGATCAAGGCGGACAAAGAGTTCCTCAACAAGGACGCCTGGCTCGCGCTGGCCGACCGGACGCCGCGCGAGACGCTGCAAGTCTTCGAGATCGACGCGCGGGAGGCTGACGCGAGCGGCGGCGAGCCGATCTTCCTGAAAGACGGAACGCCGGTCGGGCAGGTCACCTCGGGCGCCTATGGTTATGCGGTCGGGAAGTCGCTCGCACTTGGATACGTGAAATTCGGTAGCGTCGAGCCGGGCGACGAGTTGCATATCGCCGTCCTCGGCCGGCCGCACAGCGCCCGCATGTTGGCGGAGGCGCTTTTCGATCCCAAGGGCCTCATCCTCCGCGGCAAGGCCGGCGCGCCGGAGCGCGAGGCGGCGCCGATCGCTTGACACCCGTGGGCGGGCCGCTGTGAATGTCCGAATGAGTGCCGACGCCCCGCCCTTCATCCTGAGCCCGGAAGACGGCCCCGCGGCCGAGGTGCTGAACCCGGACGGCGCCGCGCTGGTCTGCATGGTCTGCGAGCATGCGAGCGCCCGAATCCCTGCTGCGTTGGACGACTTGGGGCTTTTCCCGAAAGATCGCTTCAGCCATGCGGTCTGGGACATCGGCGCCCGCGATCTGGCGCTCGGCATCGCCACCGCGCTTGACGCCAAACTTGTCGTCTCCCGCGTCTCGCGCCTCGTCTACGATTGCAACCGCCCGCCAGACGCGCCTGACGCCATGCCCTTCCAATCCGAGAGGGTCGCCATTCCCGGCAATCGGAATCTAACGGAGGACGAGCGCGCGGCCCGAACCGAAGCGGTCTATGAGCCGTTCCGACGTCTGCTTTCCAATACCCTCGACGGCTATGCGAATCGGCCGACGATGCTGACGCTCCACAGTTTCGCGCCCGTCTGGCACGGAGCGGCGCGCGAGGTTCAGATCGGGTTCGTGCATGACGTCGACGACAGCCTCGCGCAGGATTTGCTTCGTCACGCGCCTGCAGACCTGAACGTCGCAATCAATGAGCCCTATTCGGCGGCTGATGGAGTCGCGCACACGTTGAAGGAACACGCCACGCCGCGCGGCCTTCGCAACGTCATGATCGAGGTTCGGAACGACCTGATTTCGGACGCGGCAGGCGTCGTGCGGATCGCCGAGGTTCTTCTGGCCATGCTGGTTCCGGCACTCGCGCGGGAGGCGGCGGAGTAAACCTCGCGCCCGGCCATGCCGTCGGAAGCTGTAAAACCCCCTCGCGTCTTTCTGCGGGGTATGCTTGGAATGCCTGAGACGACCACGGGGAGCCCATAAATGACCGCCAACCTCACCTTCGAGATGCTCAAGGAAGAAGCCGCGACCGGCCAGATCGACACGGTTCTGGTCTGCCTGATCGACATGCAGGGTCGCCTCATGGGCAAGCGCTTCCATGTGATGAGCTTTCTGGAAGGCGCCTGGCAGGAGACGCATTGCTGCGACTACCTCCTCGCCACCGATATCGAGATGGCGACGCCGGACGGATACGCCTCGTCCTCATGGGAGCGCGGCTATGGCGACTATGTCATGAAGCCCGACATCTCGACGCTTCGCCGCATCCCCTGGCTCGAAGGCACCGCCATCGTCCTTTGCGATATCATCGACCACCACACGCATGCGCCCGTCTCGCACAGCCCCCGTCAGGTCCTAAGGGCGATGGAGACGAAGGCAGGCGAAATGGGCTTCACGCCGATGATGGCGACTGAGTTGGAGTTCTTTCTCTTCGAAAAGAGCTTCAATGAGATCCGCCGCTCCGGCTATCGCGATCTCGATCCGTTCTCGGGCTACAACGAGGACTATAGCATCCAGCAGACCACGCGGGAGGAGCATGTCTACCGCCCCGTCCGGAACATGCTCTACGGCGCGGGCGTGCCGGTCGAGAACACCAAGGGCGAGGCCGAGACCGGTCAGGGCGAGCTGAATATCCGCTACGGCACAGCTTTGCTCGCCGCCGACCACCACACGCTCGCCAAGCAAGCCATCAAGGACATCGCCGACCAGCAAGGTCACGCCGCGACGTTCATGCCAAAGTGGCGGCACGACAAGGTCGGCTCGGCCGCGCATATCCACCAATCGCTGTTCAGCGGCGACGCCAACGCGTTCCACGACGCGGACGCGCCGCTATCGATGTCGTCTGCGATGCGCTCTTATGTTGCGGGGCTGCTAAAGTACTCGGCCGACATCACCTTCTTCCTCGCGCCCTATGTGAACAGCTATAAGCGCTTCCTACCCGGCACATTCGCGCCCACGAAGATCGCGTGGAGCATCGATAACCGGACCGCAGGCTACCGGCTTGTCGGAGAAGGCACCAAAGGCGTGCGCATCGAGTGCCGCATTCCCGGGTCGGACATGAACCCTTACCTCGCCTGCGCCGCCCAACTCGCTGCCGGGCTGGCCGGGATCGACGAGAGGCTGACGCTCGACGATCCGGTCGTCGGCGACGTATATGGCATGGACGACGTGCCGGAGATCCCGCACACGCTCCGCGCCGCGACCGAAACGCTCCGGAATTCGGCCATGCTCCGCGCCGCGTGGGGCGACGAAGTCGTCGATCACTACACCCGCGCCGCTGAGGTGGAGCAGGAGATGTTTGACGCGGTCGTCACCGATTGGGAGGTGGCGCGTGGGTTCGAGCGGGCGTAATCCATGACCAAAACGATCAACCTCATCTCGCCCATCGACGGAACGGTCTACTTGTCCCGCGAAGCCCTCAGCCGGGAGGACGCTTTCGCGGCCGCGTCAGAGGCCCGTCTGGCGCAGAAGGCCTGGGCGAGACGGCCTCTGCAGGAGCGGATCGAATTCGTTCTCAAGGCCAACGACATCGTCGGACAGACCACCGACCGCATGGCGACCGAGCTTGCTCATCAGATGGGCCGGCCGGTGCGGTACGGCGGGGAGTACGGCGGTTTCAGCGAACGCCTCAGCTACATGGCCTCGATCGCCGAGGAGAGCCTGGCGCCCCATGTCATCGAAGACAGCGACGCCTTCAACCGGATGATCAAGCGCGTCCCCTGGGGCATCGTTCTGGTCGTCGCGCCGTGGAACTATCCCTACATGACCGCGATCAACACGGTCGCGCCTGCGCTGATCGCCGGGAACTCCGTGATCCTGAAACATGCGGCGCAGACGCTTCAGGTCGGCGAGCGGCTGGTCGAGGCGTTCCACGCGGCCGGCGTGCCGGAGGCGGTGATCCAGAACGTGGTGCTGGACCACGACACGACCTCGGCCCTCATCAGCGAGAAGGCGGTCGACTTCGTCAATTTCACCGGCTCGGTCGGCGGAGGTCAGGCGATGGAGCGCGCGGCGGCCGGCACCTTCATCCCTGTCTCGACCGAGCTTGGCGGCAAGGACCCCGGCTATGTCCGCGCCGACGCCGATCTCGACGCTGCCGTCGACACCCTTATGGACGGCGCGATGTACAATGCAGGGCAATGCTGCTGCGGGATCGAGCGAATTTATGTCCAGGCGTCACTCTATGACGCCTTTGTCGAGAACGCTGTGTCCTGGGCCAAGGCGCAGAGGCTCGGCAATCCGCTCGACCCTGAGACGACCATGGGGCCGATGGCGAACATCCGCTTCGCACGGGAGGTCCGCGCCCAGATCGCCGAAGCCGTCGCGGACGGCGCCACCGCGCATATCGACCGGATGGAGGCCGACGACGGTGAAGGCGCCTATGTCACTCCGCAGGTTCTGACGGGCGTGACCCACGACATGCGGGTGATGAAGGACGAGAGCTTCGGCCCGGTTGTCGGCATCATGCCGGTCGACGACGATGCCGCCGCCATTCGCCAGATGAACGACTGCCGCTTTGGCCTGACCGCCAGCATCTGGACCTCCGACGCCGACGCGGCGGAGCGGATTGGCGACCGGATCGAGACCGGCACGGTGTTCATGAACCGCTGCGACTATCTCGACCCCGCGCTCTGCTGGACCGGCTGCAAAGACACCGGGCGAGGCGCGGGTCTGTCGATCTTCGGCTATCACGCGCTGACGCGTCCCAAATCCTACCACCTGCGAAAGTCCTGACATGACCCTCACCGGCAACTGGTCCTACCCCACCGCCATCCGCTTTGGCGCGGGTCGCATTTCGGAGATCGCCGACGCCTGCGGGGCGGCGGGTATCTCCAAGCCGCTCCTCGTCACCGACCGGGGGTTGGCAGGTATGGACATCACCAAGGAGACGCTCGATCTGGTCGAGGCGTCGGGGCTGGGCCGCGCGCTTTTCGCCGAGGTCGATCCGAACCCCTCGGACAGCAACGTGGAGGCGGGTCTGAAGGTCTATCGCGAGGGCGGCTTTGACGGCGTGATCGCCTTCGGCGGCGGCTCCGGCCTCGACCTCGCCAAGACGCTGGCGTTCATGGCCCGCCAGACGCGGCCCATCTGGGATTTCGAGGATATCGGCGACTGGTGGACCCGCGCCGACCCTGACGGCATCGACCCCATCGTCGCCGTGCCCACGACGGCCGGCACCGGGTCGGAGGTCGGCCGCGCCTCGGTCATCACAAACTCGGGCACGCATGAAAAGAAGATCATCTTTCACCCGAAGATGCTCCCCTCTGTCGTCATCGCCGACCCGGACCTCACGGTCGGCATGCCGAAGCCCATCACGGCGGGCACGGGGCTCGACGCCTTCGCCCATTGCGTCGAGGCCTTCTCGAGCCCGCACTACCACCCGATGAGCCAGGGCATTGCGCTGGAAGGGATGCGTCTCGTCGTCGACAACCTGCCCCGCGCCTATGCCGACGGCACCGACATCGAGGCCCGCGCCAATATGATGAGCGCCGCGGCTATGGGCGCGACCGCGTTTCAGAAGGGCCTCGGCGCGATCCATGCGCTGAGCCACCCCATCGGGGCGCATCATCACACGCATCACGGCACCACGAACGCGGTTTTCATGCCGATCGTTCTGAAGTTCAACGCCGACGCCATCCGCGACCGTTTCGACCGCGCCGCGCCCTATCTCGGGATCGAAGGCGGGTTCGAGGGGTTTCGCGACTTTGTAGACGGCTTCAACGACAGCTTCGGCATTCCGAAGACGCTCGCGGGGCTCGGCGTCGAGAACCCGGACCTCGACGTCCTGACCGACGCCGCCATCCGCGACCCTTCTGTCGGCGGCAACCCGATAGAGATGACCCGCGAAAACACCCGCGCCATGTACGAAACGATGCTCTGAGCCATGAGCGCCCAAGACACGCTCAAGATTATCCGCGACCGCATCGGCGACGCCAAGCCCCGGATCGCCTTCATCCTCGGCTCCGGACTTGGCCACATCGCGGAGACGGTCGACGGCACGGCCATCGACTACGCCGACCTTCCGGGCTTCCCACATGCAGGCGTGTCCGGGCACAACCCGAAGCTTGTGATCGGCAAGCTGGAAGGTGTCGAGGTGGCCATCCTCGGAGGGCGGGCGCATTACTACGAATCCGGCCAGGCGGATGCGATGCGGCTGCCCCTTGAAGTCATGGCAGCCCTTGGTGTCGAGACGCTATTCCTCACCAACGCTTGCGGGTCGTTCCGCGCTGATATCCCGCCGGGAGAGCTGATGCTGATCAACGATCACATCAATTTCTCAGGCCGCAGCCCCTTGATCGGGGAGCCCACCGACCGTCGCTTCGTCAACCTGACCGACGCCTACGACCCAGACCTCCGCGCGCGTCTCTCCGCTGCCGCCGAGGGCCTTGGCATTCCGCTTAAGGAAGGCGTTTACGCCTGGTACTCCGGCCCCAACTTTGAGACGCCCGCCGAAATCCGGGCGATCAAGATTCTCGGCGCGGACGCCGTTGGCATGTCGACGGTTCCGGAGGTCATCCTCGGGCGTTTCCTCGGCCTGAAATGCTGCGCCGTCTCAGTCGTCACCAATATGGCGGCAGGGCTCGGCAACGAGCACATCAGCCACGAGCACACAAAGGCCAGCGCGCCGGTGGGCGCGGCCAAGCTCGAGCGGATCATCCGCGTGTTTCTGAGAGGGTTGGACGCCTAAGCCGGCACCGCCGCCATCAGCTCTTTCCACCGGTGGCAGGACACCTCATGCCCCGTCCCGTCGCCTTCCAGCGTCGGCTCCTGGGTCTTGCAGATGTCGATGGCATGCGGACACCGCGTGTGGAACTTGCACCCCGTCGGCTGGTTCGTGGGCGAAGGAATTTCGCCCTCGAGCTTCTGCGCCTTGCCACGGTCGTCCGGGTCCAGCGACGGGATCGCCGAGAAGAGCGCCTTGGTGTAAGGATGGCGCGGCCCGTCGAACAGCTTCCGCGTCGGCGCGGTTTCCACGAGCCGTCCGAGATACATCACCGCCACGTGATCGCAGGTATGGGCCACGACGCTGAGGTCATGGCTGATGAACATGAAGGTCAGGCCCATCTCGGACTGAATCTGCTTCAGGAGGTTCAGCACGTCCGCCTGGATCGACACGTCCAGCGCCGCGACGCTTTCGTCCGCCACGATGAACTTGGGCGCGGAGACAAGCGCGCGCGCGATCGAGATCCGCTGCCGCTGGCCGCCGGAGAAGGCGTGCGGGAACCGTCGCAGATGCTCGAGGTTCAACCGGCACTTGGCCGCGATCTCGCGCACCCGCTCGTCCGTCTCGGCGCGGTTCGACGTGATCCCCATCACCTCCAGCGGCTCGGCGATGATGTCGCGCACCGTCATTCTAGGCGAGAGCGCCGCGTAAGGATCCTGAAAGATCAGCTGGGCGCGCTTGCGGTAGTCGCGTAGTTGCTCCTTGGAGACATTTTCAAGGTCGTACTCGACCTCGCCGTCGGTGTAATGGGCATTGCCGCCGGAGATCGGCGCGGCCTTTAAGAGCGCGCGGCCAAGGGTCGTCTTCCCCGACCCGCTTTCGCCGACCAGTCCGAAGAAACTCCCCTTCTCGATCTCGATCGACACATTGTCGACGGCCTTCAGCATCTGCTTGCCGAAGATCGTCCCGCCAATCGGGAAGTGGACCGACAAGCCCTCGGCCTTGATCAGAATTTCGGTCACGACGGCGCCTCCCCGTAGATGTGGCAGGCGACCTGATGGGTCGCGTCAATCTGAACGTCGACAGGCAGTTTCGACATGCATTGGTCGCCGACAACCTGACCGCACCGGGTGTTGAAGACGCAGCCCGAGGGGCGCTCGAGCGGCGATGGGATGTCGCCGGGCACTGGTGTGAGCGGCGCGTCGAGATCCTCGAGCTTGGGCAATGCCGACAGCAATCCCTGTGTATAGGGGTGTTTCGGGTTCCCGATCACCTCGCGCACGGGCCCTTCCTCGATCAGCCGGCCAAGGTACATAACATTCACCTTGTCCGCCGTCTGGGCCACGACGCCCAGATCATGCGTGATGAAGATGATGCCCATATGGAACTCGTCCACGAGGTCCTTCATCAGGTCGATAACCTGCGCCTGAATGGTCACGTCGAGCGCCGTGGTCGGCTCGTCGGCGATCAGAAGCTTCGGCTTGGTAGAGAGCGCCATCGCGATCATCGCCCGCTGCCGCATGCCTCCCGAAAGCTCGAAGGCGTACTGGTTGAACCGTTTGCCCGCATCGGAAATCCCGACCCGGTCCAGCATCTCGACCGAAACCTCCTTGGCCTGCGCCTTGGACATGTCGGAGTGAAGCTGCAACTGCTCCACCATCTGCTTGCCGATGGTGATCGCGGGCGCGAAGCTTGCCATCGGCTCCTGAAAGATCATGCTGATCGCACCACCCCGCACAACGTTCAGCTCGCGCGGGGTTTTCAGTGAGAGCACATCAACCGGCCCGTCCTCGGTGTGCAGCGTGATCTTGGAATCGGGCGTGTAAACCGCGTTCCGCGTGTTAAGATGCATCAGCGACTTCGCCGTCACCGACTTGCCCGACCCGCTTTCGCCCACGAGCCCCATGACCTCGCCACGATCGAGAGAGAAGGACACGTCGTCGACGGCTGTGATCAGACCCTCGTCCGTCCTGAACTTGAGCGTCAGGTTTTCGACTTCGATCAATGCGCTCATGCGATCGCTTTCCGAAAGATTATCTTGTCCTCGCCATCGCCGTAGAAGTCGTGCACATGCCCTTCCTGGCGATAGCCCCGGCTCTCATAGAACGCGCGGGCCGTGGCTTGTTCCGGCAGTTGCGTGGTCTCAATGATGATCAGACGAGCGTCCAGTCCTGACTCCATGTCCGCGAGCAACTGGGAAGCGTACCCGTTGCGTTGCGAATCCGGATGCACTGCGATTGCGAGCAGGTTCCAGGTCCGGTCCGTGAGCTCCTCCGGGCGAGCGAAGGCGAATCCGACGACATTGCCTTCGGCTCCGTTCCCAGCGACGCGCCAGGTGTCAGGTCCGCCGGACAAGCCGGGGGCTATCATTTCCGGAAGGTACTCTGCAGGGAAAAGCCCTGCGGCCTCGGCGATTTCCCCGATCCGATCCTGATCGGTCTCTCTCGCGGCTCGCACGCTCATTTGTTGGCTTCCGAGTACGGGTCAGCCGCATCTCGCAGCCCGTCGCCGACGAAGACGAAAGCCATGACCAGCGCGATGAAGAACAAGACTGGAATGAAGTACCATTGGTAGTTCAGCATCACGTCCGCGCTCGTCGCCTTCTGGAGCATAACACCCAGCGACGAGACCGGGTCCTTAAGCCCGAGGCCGATGAAGGACAGCGCCGTCTCCGAGAGCACCATGTACGGGAAGGAGATCACCAGATCGACGATGATGTAGCTGGTGAAGGACGGCAGGAGGTGCCGCCGGATCACGTGGCTTGGGGACGCGCCGCAGAGCTGCGCGGCCAGCACGTATTCCTGATTGCGCTCGGTCAGAAGGTGGGTCCGCACGCGACGCGCCAGCGTCGGCCAGCCGATGAAACCGAGGATCAGGGAGATGTAGAAGAACCTCTCCTCCGCCGTCATCTCAGGCGGCATGAAGGCCGCCACGGCCATAAAGAGCGGGATGGCGGGCACGGTTCGGACGGCGTCGGTGATCATCTGGATCACGCCATCAAGCCAGCCTCCGTAATAGCCGGACACCCCTCCTATGATCAGAGCCAAAACAAAGGCGATGAAGACACCGATCGTCCCCACCTGAAGCGAGGTCCAGACGGCATGGAGCGTTCGAGAGAAGATGTCCTGCCCGTCCTCATCCGTGCCGAAAAGATGGATGAACCCCTCCTCAACGCCGAAGAGATGGCGGTCGCCGGGGATGAATCCGAATAGATGGTAGTCATCCCCCTTTGGCAGGAAGGTCATGTAGACCCGCACGTCCTCGTTGATCGTCGTCACCCAGCGGAAGTTGGTCGCCATCGACCGCTCGCGCTCGACCGCGTGGATGAAGGGCCGCATTGTGCATCCGTTCTTGTCGCAGAACTGCGGGATCTGTGGCGCGCCGTTGGTATAGTCCTTGTTCCGTCCCGCAATCGTCGGGTCGTAGGGCGAAAGGAACGGCGCGAAGATGCCGGAAACGATCAGCACGAATAGCACGATTGCCGCGATCATCGCCGCGCGCTGTTTCTTGAACCGCGCCCAGATCAGCTGGCTTTGGGAGGCGGTGAAGTAGGCTTCCTTGGCCTTCTGGTCCTCGGTGGAGAGCTGCGGGACTTCTGTGGGATCGGATGTCGTCGTCATCGGATGATACTCTTGCGAACGCGCGGATCGAGCACTGCGAGCAGCACGTCCGTCGCAAAGTTCAGCGTCACGATCGACGCGGTCAGAAGGAAGATGATGGCGCCGGCTAGCTGCTGGTCGTTTGACCGCGCCAGAGCCTCGATCAGAAGCGCGCCCGCGTCGGTCAGAACCAGGATCAGCGCGACGATCGGAAGCTCATTGAAAATCCGATTCAGGTCGAAGCCGAGCGAGTTGACGATGGGCCCGAGCGCGTGGCGCGCCGGGTAGTTCCAAAGAAGCTTCCGTCCATGCACGCCACGCGCGGCGGCGGCGGTAACATAGAGCTTGCCGATCTCGTCGGACATCAGCGCGCGGACCGTCTGCAAGGCGAACGCCGTCGCCGACCAGCCAAGGATGAAGATTGGCAGCCAGGCATGGCTCATCAGATCCCAGAACTTGGCCCAGGACCAGGGCGCGTCCCGGAACTCGTCCGAATAGAGCCCTGTCAGCGTGTTCCCGAAATAGACCGTCGCGAAAAGCATGATCATCAGCGCCAGGAGGAAGTTGGGCATGGCGAGCCCGAGGTAGCTGACGATGCGGAGCGAGTTGTTCAGGAAGGCGTTGTTGGACGCCGCCGCGATGATGCCCACGGGGATCGCGATGGCATAGGCCAGCGCCAGCGAGGCTAGGCAGATCGAAAGCGACAGCCAGAACTTGTCGCCCAACAGATCGGCGATGTTCACGCGGAGGATGCAGCTGTCGCCGAACTCGCCCTGAAAGGCGTTGACGATCCATGATCCCCACCGTGTGAGAAACGGTTGGTCCAGACCGAGCCGGGCGCGCTCCTGCTCAATGTCCTCGACCGAGATGCCGGAGCCTTGGGTGTTCTTGAACGCGAGGTACCGCTCTGCGCAATCGCCCGGCACCAGCTCCATCAGTGAGAAGACGACGAGCGATACGATGATCAGGGTGATCATCGCCATGACGGCCCTGGTCGCAACGAACCTCGCAAAGTTCAGCATGAGCTACCCCGTCGTGTTCTAGCCGCCCGGTTGACCGGATCTGTCGGCTTTTGTGATCGCGGGCGGTCTGAACCGCCCGCGACAATTTCATGAGACCTCAAAAGGCCTTACTCGTCCAGATACCACTGCGTGGCCCGGTACGGATAGGTCCGGTAGTACTCGTACGAGTGCGTCTGGAACTCGGTAAAGTTTATGAGGTCGTTGTTCCGGTAGATCGGCGCGGGCGCGTTGACCGTCCCGATGAACAACAGGCTCTCGGTCATCGCTTTGGCCATGCGCTCGGCGATCTCTGTTGCTTCCGGCGAGCCCACCGCAGCCGACTGAAGCGCGTTCAGGTCGTCGATGAGCGTCTTGGCCCACTCCGGCGGCTCGACTCCGGCGCTGCCGCCCGTGTCGATCCACTCGGCCCAGAGCATCGCGTTCCGGTTTCCGAAGTAGTTCTCATACGGCGGCACCCAGAGCTCGTTATTGCCGAGAATGATGGCCAGGGGCTGACCCTTCCGCCACATCGACACGTCAAGCTGGTTCGAGGACTGAGCCGAGCGGTACTCGTCCGGCGTCACTTCCTTGACCACCGAGTCTATGCCGACCTCGCGCCAGTACTGCGAAACGAGCTCCACGGTCTGACCGGCAACGCCTTGCGTCGAGAAGTTCAGGTTCAGAACGAGAGGATCGCCATTTGGCAACTCGCGAACGCCGTCGCCGTTGGTGTCGGCCATGCCGAGCTCATCCAGGATCGCGTTCGCCGCAGCCGGATCGTACTCAGTCTTGTAGGTGGCCCAGCTTGTGTCGACGCCGTCAGGCAGCGGCGAGAAGCCGGTATACTGGCTTGGCGTGCCCTGACCGAAGAAACCGACTTCATTCAGTTCATCCCGGTTGATCGCGATCGACATCGCTTCGCGGAAGCGAACGTCGCCGAAGACGGCCCGCTTTGCCTCGTCCGGATGGGTGACGTTGAACCCGAAGGCGCTCTGGGTGATCTCAGGACGCAGATAGATCGAGTAGTCGCCGCCTTCCTGGTTCTCCAGGAGGATCGGAGCCGACGCGAGCTGCAGCGACTGGGACTTATAGTCGACCTCGCCATTCACGAGCTTGAGGATCCGCACCTCGTTGTCGTTGATGTAGACCTCGTCCTGGGTCGGGATGTACGGAAGCTGCTGGCCCGTCGGGTCCACCTGGTGGAAATACGGGTTGGCGACCAGGTACCGGCCATCCGGCGTGTCGGTCACATAGATATGCGATTCGAGCGTCGGGATGGCAGCCTTTGGCAAGTTCGGGACCTTATCGGGCGACGACAGCATCGGCGACGGCGTGTCGGTCCAGTCCGAATTGCCGTAGTACGCCTGGATCGCAGCCAGACCGTTTTCAAAGCCCAGCGCCTGCGCGTTCGCGTCCGCGTTCGAGTCAAGACCCGGGTGGAACTGGCTCAGGAAGTGCTTGGGCAGGAACGGCTGCGAATAGTGCGTTGCGAAGTGAGCCAGAAGGCCCGGCTTTGGCGCCGGCAGATTGAAGACCACCGTGACATCGTCAGGCGTATCCACCGTCATCGCTTCGCCAGCCACGGTGATATAGTCCTTCGGCGTCTCAAAGATGGCCGTATTGAGCATGATGTCGTCGTGATAGAACGCGACATCCGCGCTTGTGAACGGCGCGCCGTCCGACCACTTGTGGCCGGCCCGCAGCTTGAAGGTCAGCTGGGTGAAGTCGTCGTTCCATTCCCAAGACTTGGCGATGTTCGGAACAATCGTCTTCAGGTCGTCCGAGTAGCGCACCAGGCTGACGTGGCGCACGGACAGGAAGTCCGAGGTGCCCGCTTCTGGCGCGTTCGACAGAACATCCAGCTCGCCGCCGTAACTTCCAACCGAGTCATAGGGAATGACAACGAGCGGTTCTGAGGGGATGCGCTCGGAAAGCGGCGGGAGATCAGGGTTGCCCTGAATCCGCGCATTCAGATCGGCCATGCCGTCGTAGCCGGAAAACTCCATCGAGCAGCCCGCGGCGGCTTCGAACTCAGCGAGTTCATATTGCTGCGGGAAGGCGCCGGGCGCGACACCGCCCATATCGGCCATCGAGATGGCCGGGCAGTTGGCGAGCGCCATGCCGGGCAACAGCACGCCGGCTGCGGTTGTGAGTAGCAAACGTTTCATGATCTCTCCTGTCGTTGATCGTATTGCTGGCGGGTCTTCGCCCGTCCTTGTCGGCTGTCCGCCGAGACATCGGGAAAGCCTAGGCGCGGCGCACGGGCCGCAATAGGTCCAAAGGATCTGGCGCATTGAGTCCAGTTGTGTCGCCGCATGGGCGTCCCAATCCCCCTCGTCGTCAGCAGGCGCATGTCCGAAGCCGGGCAGCACGCCATTTCTGCCGATGCCGGATGACAATTCCATGACGGCGGCGCTGGCAGCGATCCGTCAGGCGTCCCCTCGTTTGAGCCCCTGAGGCGTCACCATGGTTCGGGCGAACGTGCCTTCAGGAGTCTGCATGCGATGGCAAAGCATCTCGCGCGACAAATCAAGCAATATCTGCATGTTCGCCGGATCGGCGCTGAGGTCCTGGCCCTCTGAGAAGGCTCTGTGCAGCCGTTGGGGCAAACCGCCCGCGAAGTGGACAAGCCGGAAATCGCCCTTTCGGAAAACGGCGAGGCTTGCCTCGTTCGCCCTTAGCCCCAAGGCCCTTTGCTGCACGGTGGGCATGACCGGATCGCCGTAATGCAGCTCGGAGAAGGTGTGGAGCCGCCAGTCTTCCGGCGTCTCGCCTTGCAGAAAGGGCGCGAGGCTGCGTCCGTTCATGCTATCGGGCGTCGGAACCCCGATCAGCTCAAGGAGGGTCGGCGCGACATCGACCGATTCTGTCGGCGTCTCGACGACGAGTCCGTGGGAGCCGGGATGCGAGGGGTCGCGTATAATGAGCGTGGTGTGAAACGCCGCGTCGTGAAACGTGTGCTTTCCCCAAAGGCCGAAGTCCCCCAGCATTTCGCCATGGTCCGAGGTCACGACGATGATTGTGTCGTCGTATTGTCCGCTGTCTTTCAGCCAGTCGGTCAGACGGCCGATATGCGCGTCCACCTCGCTCGCCAGCCCGAAGTAGAGCGCCCTGAGCTGCCGGGCGACCTCAGGCGTGTCGGGCAGGTGCGGGAACCCCTCGACGACAGTCGCAATAGTCTTGGTCTGGCGCAGCGCCCTGCAATAGGGGTCCAGGTCCCCCGGAACCGGCAGCGGGTCGGGCATGGCGTCCGGGGCGTACATCTTGTTGTATGGCGCGGGCGCGACGAACGGCGGGTGCGGGCGCAGGTAGGTGACCAGCCCGAACCATCCGGGATCGGCGGCGCGGAGCGCGCGAAGCGCCTCGTCGGTCAGGAACGCGGTGTCGCTGTCTTCTGCGGAATAGATCGCCGGCGCGTCGAGCGTGTCGCCATCCGGGATGTAGGTGTCGGGGTAGCGCGCGGGCGCGTAACCTTTCGCGACCAGATGCGCGCGCCAGGGTCCCTCGTCGTCCTCCAACCGCATTCTAAGCGCCTCGTGAAACCCCTCGGCCACCTCCTCATAGGTCGTCAGTCTCGGGTCGGACGGATCCAGCCCCCTCGGATCGACCGTAACGTCGGTATACCCGAAAAGCAGAGGGTCGTACCCAGCGCGGCGCGCCTCGGTCCCGAGCGTCGGCGTGTCGCGGCGCAAGGGCGTGCCGTTCCGGAGCGATCCGTGATTCATCACGTACTGCCCCGTCAGGAGCGACGCGCGAGAGGGGCCGCAGGGCGCGGCGACGCTGTAATGGGTGTCGAAGAGAACGGCGTCCGCCGCCAGCGCCCTCAGATTGGGAAGCGCCACATGGTCTGCCAGCGCCCCCCGCACGCAATCGCCGCGAAACTGGTCGATGATGATGAATAGAATGTTCCGCCGCGCCGCCATGGCGGCAGAGAACCCGCGATCCTCCTCCCAATCAAGCCCTTACCGCCGACAGAAAGGCACGGATGACCGGAACGTCCGCGCGCGCTTTCAGCGTGACAAGGGTCTCTGTCATCTCGGTGTCGAGCCCGGCGACGGAAACCCGCACCAGCCGATCGTCATGTCCGAACTCGGCCTCGGACACAAACCCGAGACCGGCGCCGGAGGCCACGACCTCGCGCATCGCCTCGCGCCCTTCAACCTCAATGTTCGGCGTCAGGGACAGCCCGGCGGCCCGCGCGGCGGCCTCGATGCACCGCCTGGTTTTTGACCCGGTTTCGCGGAAGATCAGCGGCCAATCAGCGAGTTCTGTCAGCGCCAGGGGCTTGCCGCCCGGAACAAAGCCGCGCGCCGCGATGGCGATCACCGGCGAGGCGCCCAAGCGCACCTGGTCAAGGTCCTCCGCCCCGCTCAGGTTGCCGACGACGCCGACCTCAGCGTCGAACCGGCGGAGCGCCGCCAGAACCTCCTCGGTGTTGCCGATCCTGAGCGAGACGAAGACCCTGGGGTGCGACACGCGAAACCGTCCGATCGCCGACGTTATGTGCGCGGCCGAATCCGCGACCACGCGCAGCGTGCCGTGCTTGGCGGCGCGGGATTGGTCCAGGTGGCCGGCGATCGCGTCCTCGACTTCAAAGAACTGTTTGGTCAGTTGAAAGAGCCCCTCGCCTGCTACGGTCAGCCGAACGCTTCGCGCGTCGCGGTAAAAGAGTAAGACGTCATGCGCCTCCTCCAGCCGCCGCACCTGATCCGAGATCGCGGGCTGGGTCAGGCCGATCGCCTCTGCCGCGCGGGAGAAGCCGCCGGTGAGAGCCACATGGTGAAACGCTCTGATCTGTGTGTACCGCATATTTCGCAGCCTCCGGCGTCAATACATGCGTGGGGCTTTGCCTCACGCGCTGCTCTAGGGATTGGTGACCCAAAGAAGTATCAGTGGATTTTATAGAAAGATAGAGAAACCAAATTTCACTTATGAAGATCTCTGCGGCATAGAGGCGGTGGATCTGCATTGGTGACCAGATGAGCGACGCCTTCCCCGACCCGCATCTGGGCGAGCCCTTTCTCCTCACGCCGGGCCCCCTGACGACTTCGCTCGAAGTCAAGGAGGCCATGCTGAAAGATTGGGGCAGCTGGGACGATGATTTCCGAGCGTTGACCCGCGACCTCCGCAGCCGGATCCTCGCCCTGATCGGGCCGGGTTCGGAAAACTACGATGTCGTCCCCATTCAGGGCTCTGGAAGCTATGCGGTGGAGGCGATGCTCGGCTCCTTCGTCCCCAGTGATGGCAAGGTTCTGGTGCTGGCAAACGGCGCCTACGGACTGCGCGCCGCCAAAACCATGGAGTATCTCGGGCGGGCGTTCCGTCTTCTCGACAAAGGCGACTACCTGCCGCCCCGCGGGCGCGAGGTCGCCGCCATACTCGCGGACGACCCCGAGATCACGCATGTGCTCGCAATCCACTGCGAAACCTCGTCGGGCATCCTGAACCCGGTTGCCGAGATCGCCGAGGCGACCGCGGCGGCGGGCCGCAAGCTCCTGATCGATTCGATGTCGGCCTTCGGCGCTCTCCCCCTGCACCCGGCCGAGATCGGCTGCGCGGCCTTCGTCTCGTCGGCCAACAAGTGTATCGAGGGTGTTCCGGGTTTCGGCTTCGTAGTGGCGCGAAAGCAAGAGATCGTGGCCGCCAAGGGGAACAGCCATTCACTGTCGCTCGACGTCCATGCGCAGTGGGAGACGATGGAAAAGACGGGCCAATGGCGCTTCACCCCGCCGACCCACACGGTCGCGGCTTTCATCGAAGCGCTGAACGCTCATGAGGCGGAGGGTGGCGTTCCGGGGCGTGGCGCCCGCTATTCGGCCAACCGGGACGTGATGGTCGCGGGGATGCGGGCGCTTGGTTTCGAAACCTTGCTCGACGATGAATGGCTTTCGCCGATCATCGTCACATTCTTCTGCCCCGCCGACCCCGCCTTCACCTTCCAAGGCTTCTACGACTCGATGAAGACGCAGGGCTTCATCATCTATCCCGGCAAGCTCACCGTCGCCGACAGTTTCCGTATAGGCTGCATCGGCCGGATGGACGCCGACGTGATGCGCCGGGTCGTTGCCGCCGCCGACAACGCGCTCAAATCCATGGGCGTCGCCTCCGCCGCGCCACCTCACGCGGCGCTCGAAGAACGCCAGAAACTCTCCGCCTGAAGGACAGATCCATGACTATTGCCGCCCCTGTTGTCGCCAACGACCGTAGATATGCGGTTCCCACGGCGCCTGCCGTCGCCATCTGCCTCGATGGCTGCGAGCCGGAGTATCTCGACGTCGCCATCGCCGAGGGATTGATGCCGACGCTCAAGCGGATGCGGGAGGAGGGGACCGACCGCCTCGCGCATTCCGTGATCCCGAGCTTCACCAACCCCAACAACCTCTCCATCGCCACAGGACGCCCGCCCTTGGTTCACGGCATATGCGGCAACTTCCTTTATGACCCCGAGACGGGTGAGGAAGTGATGATGAACGATGTGCGCTTTCTGCGCGCGCCGACCGTTTTCTCCAAGTTCTACGAAGCGGGCGCCCGCGTAGCCGTCGTGACCGCGAAGGACAAGCTCCGCGCGCTTCTGGGCGCCGGTCTGAAGTTCGATGAGGATCGTGCCATCGCCTTCTCTTCCGAGCGTTCGGCTAAGACCACCCGTTTGGAGCACGGGATCGAGAACGCCAGCCAGTGGCTCGACCGCCCGGTGCCCGAGGTTTACTCCGCGGATCTCTCCGAGTTCGTCTTCGCCGCCGGCGTGAAGCTCCTCAAGGAGTGGAAGCCGGACGTGATGTATCTCTCCACCACCGACTACATTCAGCACAAGTTCGCGCCGGACGAGCAGGGGGCCAAGGATTTCTATGCCATGTTCGACCGCTACCTGGCCGAACTCGACGCGCTCGGAGCCGCCATCGTCGTCACTGCCGACCACGGCATGAAGCCCAAGCATGATAAGAACGGCGATCCGGCCGTGATCTACGTCCAGGACTTGCTCGATGACTGGCTGGGCGAGGCCGCCGCCCGCGTGATCCTGCCCATCACAGACCCTTACGTGGTTCACCACGGCGCGCTCGGCTCTTTCGCGACCGCCTATCTGCCCGAGGGCGCCGACGTCGCCGACATCATCGCCCGCTTTCGCGTCCGTCCGGAGATGCTCGAGGTCCTTACCAAGGCCGAGGCCGTATCGCGCTTTGAGCTGCCAGCCGACCGGATCGGCGACATCGTGATGATCTCGACCGAGAACATGACCATCGGCACCAGCGCCCATCGCCACGACCTCGCCGCGCTCAAGGAACCGCTCCGCTCGCATGGCGGCCTGACCGAGCAGGAGGTCCCGTTCATCGTGAATCGCCGCCTCGACATGCCCGGCGCACCGAGTCTGAGGAATTTCGACGCCTTCTTCTACGCCTGCACCGCCGCCGCGATGGAAGAGGTGCCGGCATGAACAAACCCGACACCCCGATCCGCCACGAAGCCATGCGCATCGGCGGCGAGAAGGTCGCGACCGAGACCATGATCGAGGTCCGCTACCCCTACACGAACGAGGTGATCGGCACGGTTCCCGCCGGTGATGCCAGCCACGCCGCGAGCGCCTTCGAGATCGCGGCAAACTACGAGCCGACGCTGACCCGCTACGAGCGCCAGCAGATCCTGTTTCACGCCGCAGAACTGATCCGCGAGCGGCGGGAGGAGATCGCGCATTGGCTGACCCTTGAGCTTGGTATCTGCAAGCAGCACAGCCTCTATGAGACAGGCCGTTCCTACGACGTGTTCACCCTCGCGGGACAGCTCGCCATTCAGGACGACGGGCAAATCTTCTCCTGCGACCTGACCCCGCACGGCAAACCGCGCAAGATCTTCACGCTGCGCGAGCCGGTTCGCGCGATCTCGGCCATCACGCCGTTCAACCACCCGCTCAACATGGTGGCCCACAAGATCGCGCCCGCCATCGCGACGAACAACTGCGTGGTCTGCAAGCCGACCGAGCTCACGCCGCTGACCGCCATCACGCTCGCGGATATACTTTACGAGGCAGGGCTGCCGCCCGAGATGTTCCAGATCGTCACCGGCTGGCCGCAGGACATCGGCGACGCGATGGTCACCGACGAAAACATCGACATCATCACCTTCACGGGCGGCGTGCCGGTCGGCAAAATGATCGCCTCCAAAGCGGGTTATAAGCGCAGCGCGTTAGAGCTTGGCGGGAACGATCCGCTCATCATCCTGAACGATCTGGAAGATGCCGACCTCGACAAGGCCGCGACCATCGCCGTTGCGGGCGCGACCGGGAACTCGGGCCAGCGCTGCACCGCCGTCAAGCGCATCCTCGTGCAGGACAGTGTCGCCGACCGTATCGTCCCGATGATCCTCGAGAAGGCCAAAGCGATCCGCTTCGGCGACCCGATGGACCCTGAGATCCAGCTTGGCTGCGTGATCCAGGAAGAGGCTGCGGCACTTTTTGAGAAGCGCGTCCACATGGCCGCCGATCAGGGCGCCGAGATCCTATACCATCCGGGTCGGCAAGGCGCGCTCCTGCCGCCTATCGTGGTCGATCACGTGCCGCATGAGAGCGAACTGGTGATGGACGAGACCTTTGGCCCGATCGTACCAATCGTCCGCGTGCCCGACAATGACGCCGAGGTCATGAAGATCTCGAACGGCACGCCTTTCGGCCTCTCCTCCGGCGTTTGCACCAACGATTTCCGCCGGGCGCAGGCCTATATCAAGGGGCTGAATGTCGGCACCGTGAACATCTGGGAGCAGCCGGGCTACCGGATTGAGATGTCGCCCTTCGGCGGCATCAAGGACAGCGGCAACGGCGTGAAAGAGGGGGTGTTGGAAGCGATGAAGTTCTTCACCAACGTCAAAACCTTCTCGCTGCCATGGGACTGAGCGCGGCGGACGCCCACGTCGTGACCCATCGCGCCCCGCTTATTGAAAGGTCGGCCCTTGGATAGAGCGCACACCGAGGGCGAGGCGAACACCTCGCAGGCCCGCGCCGAATGGGCGGCGCGCGAGACAGATGCGGCGGCGCGGGATCTCCTAGACCGCGACGCCGGCGCCTTCCTCCATCAGGCGCTTTCCTCTCCCTGCGTCGCCACCATTGCCAAGGCCGAGGGCATCTGGATCGAGGATATGGCCGGGCGCCGCTACATGGATTTCCATGGAAACTCGGTCCACCACATCGGCTACGGCCATCCGCGCCTTGTCCAGGCGATCAAGGATCAGCTTGACGCGCTTCCCTTCTCGCCCCGCCGCTTTGCCAACGACGTCGCCACCGACCTCGCCGAGAAGCTCGGCCAGATCACCCCCGGCGACCTGAGCAAGGTGCTATTCACGACCGGCGGATCCGACGCCAACGAGGTCGCACTCAAGATCGCCCGCGCCGCCACTGGCCGGTTTAAGACGATCAGCTTCTGGGACAGCTATCATGGTGCCGGCTTTGGCGCGGCCGCCGTGGGCGGAGAGGCCACGTTTCGGAGCCACATCGCAGGCCCGCTGATCCCGGGTACGGAGCACGTCGCCCCGTTCCACCCGACCCAATGCCCCTACGGGCACGACACGCTTGAGAAAAGCGCCGAGGCCTGCGCGGGCATGATGGAATACGTGCTCGGCCGCGAAGGCGATGTCGCCGCCGTCATCGCCGAGCCCATGCGGGCGGTGCCCATCGTCCCGCCACCTGGCTTCTGGAAGGCGGTTCGCGCCGCCTGCGATCGCCAAGGGGCGCTTCTGATTTTCGATGAGATCCCAACGGGTCTTGGCAAGACCGGCCGCATGCTCTCGTTCGAGCATGATGAGGTCGCGCCAGACATCGTCACCTTCGGTAAGGCTCTCGGCGGCGGCATCCTTCCAATCGCGGCGACGATCGCGCGGTCCGATCTGGACGTCGCGGGAGATTTCGCCATCGGGCACTACACCCATGAGAAGAACCCGGTGACCGCGCGAGCCGCGCTAACCACGATTCAGATCATCGAGGACGAGGGACTCGTCGACCGTTCCGCGCGGCTTGGCGCCGCCGCCATGGACCGGCTTCGTGAAACGGTTGGCGCGAGCCCGATTGTCAGCGACATCCGCGGGCGCGGGTTGATGTTCGGCGTCGAAATTGGCTCCGAACGAGACGCCCGAATCCCCGACCCGGATCGCGCCGAGCGGATCTACTACGCCTGTCTCGCCGAAGGCCTCTCGTTCAAAATAAGCGCCGGGAGCGTTCTGACGCTCTCGCCGCCGCTGACCATCCTCGAAGAGGACCTCGACCGCGCGCTGACCATCGTCGAAACGGCGATCCGCGCCGCCGCATGACGCTTTTCCCCGCTGTCCTCACGCTCATGGCCGCCGCGCTCCACGCCACGTGGAACGCGCTTCTCAAGGGCGCGCGGGACCGGACGGTCGCGCTCGGTCTGATCTCTCTCGGTCATGTCGTCCCGGCGCTTTTTCTCGTCGCGCTGGTCCCGGCGCCCAGCGCGGAGTCCGTGCCCTACATCATCGCCTCGACGGTGATCCATTGGGGCTATTATCTCTTTCTCGCGATCTCCTACCGGTTCGGCGATCTTTCCTTCGCTTACCCCATCGCGCGGGGTCTCGCCCCCGTCCTCATCGCGCTTGGCGCAACCGTCTGGGTCGGCGAGCACCTTCCGGTCCTCGCCTGGATCGGCGTTGTAACCGTCTCCTGCGGCATTCTCCTCCTTGCGGCCGTTCGCCGCGCCGACAAGCGCGCGGTCGCCTCGGCGCTCGTCACCTCGCTCTTCATCGCGGCCTACTCAGTGGTCGACGGCATCGGCATCCGCGCCTCGGGAAGCCCGCTCGGCTACATCGCCTGGCTCTTTATCCTCGAGATCACCATCGTGATATTCGTCCTCGCGACCCGCTTTTCCCGCGTCGCCGCCACGCCGCTTGAGACGCTTGCCCTCGGGTTTGCGGGCGGTGTCCTTTCCGGCCTCGCCTACGCGCTCGCTCTCTACGCCAAGACCCTCGCGCCGCTCGGCGTTGTCTCGGCCTTGCGCGAGACCTCGGTCATCTTCGCCGCGCTCATCGGCATCCTCTGGTTCCGCGAGCGCCCGATCGGCCGCCGCATCCTCGCCGCAGCAATCGTCGCCGCCGGAATCACCGTTCTCGCCTTCGCCTGACGTTGATGGGGGTCAATGAATCTGGGGCGGGACGCGCCTAGACAGGGCGGCATGACAGAGAGACACAAAGACGTCGATGCTTACATCGCCAATTGCAGCGAGGCCGCCGCCCCGCTTCTCAAAACGGCGCGCGAATTGATCCATAAGACGCTTCCCGGCGCGACCGAGGGCATGCAATACGGCGCGCCCGTCTTCTTCAACGGCAACGGCGCCGCCGTGATCTACCTCTTCGGCTCGAAGAAACACGTAAACTTCGGATTCCTGAAGAGCGCCGAGATGGATGACCCCGACGGCCTTCTCCGGGGTTCCGGCAAGCCTAGCAAGCACATACGGCTTCATCCCGACGAGGCCCTCGATGAAGAGACTCTCGTCGGGTTCATGCGGCAATGCGAGAGCATGACTCCGTAGCCCTTAACCACAGGCGAGCCTGATGGCTTACCGCACCGTTACAACCGTGCATTCGGCATGATTGTTGACCTTCTGCGCGACGCTGCCCGCCAGAAGATAGCGAACGCGGCCAAGACCCCGATGCCCCATGACGATCATGTCCGCGCCAGCCTCTTCGGCCATCTCGAGGATGCCGTCGGCGGGGTCGTCGCTGACCATCATTGTCGCGATAGTCTTCGCGCCTAGCTCCTTGGCACGGTTAGCGGCGCGGCTGATGATCTCCTCGCCGACAAGTGTGATCCCCTGAACAATGTCCGAAGACATATGTGAACTGGAGAAGAGATCGCTATCTCGCGGACCGGCCGGCAATCCAAGGGTGATGTTCGAGGCCTTCTGTACAGTATCAATAATATGCTCGGCCTCGGCCATCCGAGCGAGTTCTTTGGGAAGCCGGCCGAAGCGAAGCACATGCCCGATGGTCAGCGGAATTTCGAACGTCGCGGCCAGCTCCGCGCCGAGCGCGACCGCTCTCTCAGCGGACTCTGAACCGTCGGTCGCGACGAATATGTGCTTATGCATGGGCTTGCCTCCCGATCTCCCTCTGTGCCGGTCGCTCGAAGCGACCGATCCAACCTCGGAAATCCTATCGCCCCCAATCGCCGAAGCCTTTGATCGCAGGCAATCCGAGCAGACGCATTCGACTCAGTTTCCAACCGGAGTCTTTAAGATCAGGTCCGCAAAGGCCGCCTCCAACGCCGGCGCCAGGTCGGTGCTGTCATCCACCACGCCAACATCAGTGTTGATCTGAAACGCGATGGTCACGCCGGAATCCGCGTAGTGCCGCAGGCTGCTAACATAGCCTGGAACCCAGCCGCCGAGCCCGTAGACGCGCCCGAACTCGGTCTCCTCGTAGATCGCCACGCCGCTTGCAAAGAGAACGCCGGGCGCATCGGGATGCACCGGAACGCCTTCGAGGAGCGGCGGCAGATAGCGGCCTTCCAACGCGCCGCCGGTGAATAACGCATGGCCCCACCGCGCCAGGTCCCGTGATGTAGAGGCGAAGCCGCCACCGGTCCACTCGACCGCGGGGTTCCACAGAAGCGCGCCTTCCGAGTCCATCGTCCGGGTCGACAGGCCGAACGGATTGTCATCGGTCGTGTAGCCGGTCGCCAGCCCTGCCAGTTTCGGCGACGCCGACGGGGCGGTGGCGTTCAACGCGAGCGGCGACAGGAAGCGCTCTTCGACCAATGAGTAGAACGCCTCACCCGACGCCGCCTCGATCACGAGGCCAATGAGCAGGTAGCCCGTGTCGGAATAGGCCCAGGCGGACCCCGCTTCGAAGAGCGGCGGCTGATCGAGGACATGGGAGATCGCATCGATCGGCTGAAACCCGACATCACGCCTTCGCTCGAACAGTTCGGCGACGACGCCGTCCATGTGCACGTGATCGGGCAGACCGGAGGTGTGGTTCAGCAAATGTCCCACGGTCATGGTCGTCGCGTTCGGCAAGCGCGAAAACCACGGCTCCCCGCCCAGATGTTCCTCGACCAGGTCTCCTCGGCTCAGCGTGTGCTCACGCTCCAGATCCACGACCAAAGCGCCGACGAACGTCTTGCCAATGCTGGCCGCGAGCATGCGGCTGTCCGGTGTCATCGGCCGAGCGGCCTCGACATCGGCGAGCCCAACCGCCGTGCCGCCGACCGAACCGTTCGGCAGGACGAAGGCGGCGGTCGCGCCGGGGAAGCCGTAGGTGGCCCGGAACTCGGTGAGAAGCGCCTCGAGGCGCCTCTCTATCTCCGATCCCGCGGCCGCGAATGACGGCGCAAGAAGAAAGACCAGCGCGAGGAGCCCTCTCATCGCTCGGCCCCGTCGCCCGGAACAACCTCGGTCACTGCGCCCGCGCGGGTCAGCATCGTCTCGCGATTCCACCAGACGACGGCGACTGTCACGACAACCAGAATCCAGGTGTCGAAGGGCTGCGCGTCGGGCCAGAACGGGACGATGAGCTGCCAGTGAAACAGCATCGGCCAAAGCAGGCTCCCCCGCGCGCTGTTGAAGATTGGCGTCACCAGGACCGCGAGCGTGATGTTACCCACGAAGAATGGCAGGAAATTCCAGCCCGCAAAGACGGTGCCCGATAGGAAGAAGGCGGGCAGGTGCCAGAGCCCCCAGATCGCTCCAATCAGCATCCCGGCCCACAGCGGCGCCATGTGCCGCTGGAGGATCGGCTGCGCGACGCCGCGCCATCCGAACTCTTCGATCGGGCCCAGAAACAACATCATGAACATGACAGCCGCCATCGCGCCCGCGCCTTCGGCCGGCATTTCGGCCAGCAGAGAGCCGCCCTTCAAGAGCGACCCGATCATGAAGACGGCCGGAATGCCGATCAGGATGAACGCCGCCCAGCCCCAGGAACCGCGCCAGTAGAAGAGCCGCCCGAGAAAGGCCCTCAGCCCGGCGGCGCCGCCGACGTAGAGAACGACTGAGAACGCGGCGATGGCCGGGGCCCAAGTTGCGAGGAAGAAGAACGGATGGGAGCCGCTGATCTCGCCAAAGACTCGGGACGCCCATTCCGGCGCGAAGATGTAAAGCCCGATCACTCCCAAAGTGATCCCGAATGTCAGGATCAGAAAGGGAAGGATCGCTTTCGAATGAACCCGGCCGCTGCGGATTCCGACAGTCATGTCAGTCATGGGACGCTCCCAAAAGATGTTTCGCCCGCCGGAAGCCCTGTCTCCCGGCGCAAAGGTTAAGCCGCCGTTGAGCGGGCGGACGTATCGGTTAGCTGCTCAAACCTTTTGGTCCCCGCGGCTGTCGGGGTTCATGAACCCGAAGCTCCCCTTTCGGGCGCCAAGGGCCTTTTCAATGATTTCCTGCGTGACCAGCCGACGGGTGCGGACCTCCTCCTCCGAGAAGTCGAAGAGCCCGCCGTCGGTCAAAAACTGCGCGCCGGTGAACAGGAACTGGATCGTCTCCAGCGGACGCTCGGTCGCGAAGACGCCCTCGCGGTTTCCCTGTTCGACGATCCGCGCGAGGGTCGGCGATAGTCTCAGGACTGTCTGAATGTTGGTCAGCTCGTGCAGCGCGCGGTTCTCGGGCAGATGCAGCATCTCGGCCACTTCGAGCGACTCCTCGTCGCCCATGTGGCTGCCCGCCAGAAGCATCTCCATCTTTTCAAGCGCTGCAGTCTCGGGAAGGCCCGCGACCTGTTCGGCCATTCCGACGATCTGGTCGAGCGTCTTGTCGACGATGGCCTGCAGGATGTCCTCTTTCGACCGGAAGTAGTAGTAGAACGTGCCTTTCGCGACGCCCATGTCGCGGATGATCATGTCGACCGAACACTTCGCATAGCCGAACTCGCGAAACAGCCGCTCTGCCGTTTCCACGATTTCCAGCCGCCGCTCCTCGGGCGCTTTGACGACGCGGACCATTCCGACACCCCTCAACTTGCCTATTTCTTACTGACTGACGGTCAGTCAGTCAAGGCGAGAGATCGCCTCTGAAAACGAAAACGCGCGCCGCGTCGGTCAAAACCGCAAGAAAGAAGGGGCGGCAAAAACCTATGCGGCATCAGTTCCTTGCCGCAGCGCCTCTCAAAAGCCGCCACCCGAAGCGCCCTCCCTCACGGGTTTGTGACTGGCGCCGCCTCCCCTTCCTGTCATTTTCGTGAGGTGCGCGAAGGAAACGGCCAATGACGATTCCAACAGCTTTGCGGATACCGGCAATGATCGGAGCCTGCGTCACGCTGATGACGGCTGGGGCTGCGCTCGCCAATTCGCCCACCGGAACCCTCGCAGCCTATTTCAAACAGCTCGAGCTGGATCTTGTCTCGAAAGGCGGCCTTAAGACCGACCGTGGCTCAGCCCGGTCCGACGCGTCCAGCCTGGCCCGCGATTTTGTGGATGTGGCGCTGACCACCGAGTACGCGGGCGGCAACCTGTCGGTTGGCGAGGGACGCCGCGCGGCCAAACCGCTCCTCCGGTGGGAAGAACCGGTGCGCATGCAGGTTCTTTTCGGTCGTTCCGTTTCACAGGATCAACGCGTCGCCGACCGCCGCGCCATCCGCGAACACGCGAAAAAACTCGCGCGCGTGACCGGGCACCCGATTGCCCGCGCGACCGAGGACGTCAACTTCCACGTTCTGGTGGTGAGCGAGGCGGAGCTGAATGGCCTGCACCGCCAGCTGCCAGACCTCATCCCAGGCGTCAGCCCGTGGATGGTCCGTACGATCTCGCGGATGCGGACCAGTCATCTCTGTCTTGTCGCGGCCGAACCGCATGCCGACAAGTCGAAAGGATATGCCCGCGCGATCGCGATCGTCCGCGCGGAGTCCTCCGGACGCCTGCGCCAGTCCTGTATCGAAGAGGAATTGGCCCAGGGCATGGGCCTTCCGAACGACTGTCCAGAGGCGGTTCCGTCGATTTTCAACGACGATCAGCAGTACGCTTTGTTGACGCGGCGTGATGAACTGCTCCTAAAGATGCTCTATGACCCGTCGCTCGCCTCCGGCATGACCCGGGCCGAGGCGCTGCCCCGGATCACGAAACTTGCGCGGGCGCTCGCGCGCCGGTGAGCTTCTGGTGACCAAGCCGACGCTCGGCGCCTGGATTTCCCTTGTTCCGTTAAACCTCTGATCACGCGCCCTTTCCGTAGCGGAGACCGGCGCTGAAACATTCGCGGTCGCGAATGCGGGCGCAAGACCTCTTCACATCCAGTTGTTGTGCGCGACCGCGCAGACGAGAGGGCGATTCTGCCGGGTTTCACCGCCCGTCGGGCTTCTTAGATGCCCTGTCATTGGAGGTGCGATCCTCCGCAACGCACTGAAACTGACTGACTGACTTTGAAAGGAACTGACATGAAACTCATCGCCCTCACCACCGCCCTGGCCGTCGCCGCAGCCGCGCCCGCCTTCGCGAACAACGACCAGCTGGCCCGTTCGCTCGGCGTCGAGCCCGGCGTCCTGACCACCTCGCAGCTCGTGCAGATCAAAAGCGCGATCGAAAGCGACGACGACAACGGCAACCGCTACGCCAAGGCTCTGATCGAGCGCTTCACCGGCGGCGTTGTCTCCACGATGAGCACCGGCGTCTCCGCCGGCCACGCGCAGCTCGCCGCTCAGTTCGGCGTCGATCCGGCCGATGTCTCGGCCTCCGAGCTCGCCGTGATCAAAGGCGCGGTCGAAAGCGAGAACGACAGCGGAAACCGCCAGGTCGACGCGCTGATCGAGCGCTTCACCGGCGGCGTCGTCTCGACGATGAGCTCCGGCATCTCCACCGGCCACGCGCAGCTGGCCGCGAGCCTCGACCTTGACCCGAACGAGTACTCGGTTGCCGAGCTCGCAGCGATCAAGTTCGCCTACGACTCGACCAACCCCACGAACTAAGTCGCCCACGCGGCGCCAGAAGTTCTCCCTGCCGCTCGAAAGAGCCACGCGCGCGTCGCGGAGAGACCGGTTCCCTTCGAAAGGAGGGGGCCGGTTTTTCTTTGCGAGGGAAAGACGGGTGGACGCCCAGAGGAATGATCTTCGCGCGCCCTTTCCGACCTCTCCTATGAATCAAATACACGGAGAGCCTCTCTAAGGATATCAGCCCTTCAGAGCGCAACCAAAGTAAGCAAACAGACCAACTGAAATCGTCAGATGTCTGCTTTGAGCCCAATGCGGACATTCGCCAATCACGTCCCATTGCACCGTTCCAGAGGCGCCGCCGCCATTATCCACGCAAAGTTCTTGGGGTAGCGAAGGGGAGAGGCCTTGGTCATCACTGAACGCCAGTCAGACCCCCCTGCCCGGCTCAAGCTCGGTTTCCTCTGACATCACCGGTCGGATGTTCGCCGTGAGCCATCAGCGGGGATCAGCTGCCTGCGACCTCCTCCTGTTAACCATCTGCAGTTCTGAGGAGTCTGCACCAATAGCCTTCAAGGCATGGGGACTTCGCTTGTGTGTTTAGGAAATCCGTACCCGCGCTTCACAGACGGGCGTTCGGCGTCTCAGGCCGCAATCGCTTTCGCCCGGCTTTTCACCTCTTCTTCGCCACTTTTGGCCACCGCGCCGAAGACTTCAACGATCTCGGCCAAGACCGATATGCCGAGAAACGGGGCGCTTCTCATAGAGGGAACCAACCCGATTGGTCCTTTGATCCGATCGAGGTCTGAAGGTGAGAGACCTTCGTCGAGAAGAGACAGTTTCCGCAGCGTGTGGGTTTTCTTGCTGCCAAGGCAACCAACGTAAAACGCATCTGTTGCGAGAGCGGTCTTCAGGACTTGCGTTTCCCACTCGTGATCGTGGAACAAGAGCAGAGCCGCTGTCCAGCGGTCGGCCTCAAAACTCACCGCAGACCAGGGAGACAGCATCTCGAACTCGGCCTCCAGACCCATTCCCTCTAGCGCAGCACGCTGATCCGGATCAGGTGTGGCAAAGCCGACTACAATACCGGCGGCGGCAGCTTGCGTTGCAAGGGCCATGAGCGGCGGGCCTTTTCCAACAAGAATGAGCTTCATGCACGGAGTCAAAACGAATTTCAGGCCTCCATCGGCGCTGCCATATGTGACCAATCCGTGATCCCTGCAGAAGTGGACAGTTGCCGCTCGTCTTGCGTCGAGGGCGTGGAGCGCTTCTCTGAGAGCAACCGGATTCGGCGTTGGATCGATGAGAATGTCCACCGAGCCACCGCACGGCAGCCGAAGATCGACGAAAGGTGATCCCGCGCCATAGCGGAGCGACTTCACTTCCGCGGATTCCAGAGCTTCCAGCGCCTGCCTCGCGACATCGGCGTCAATGCAGCCGTTGGAGACGTATCCGGCCATCTTGCCAGATTCGGAGACCGCGGAGAGCGATCCGACTTGCCGCATTGAGCCGCCCGAAATGTCTGTGACAACCACTAAGGCCGCGCGACGGCCATCCGACTCTTCATCGCGAACAAAGCGCAGTATCTCGGCCGGCAATTCAAGATTGGATAGAGGATTTGCCGGCATCTTCAGGCGGCGGTCTCTGTATCGAAGGTTTCAGCAAACTTGGTGAAGAATTTGGCCGAGAGCTTCTTGGCCGTGCTCTGGATCAGACGACTGCCGAGCTGAGCGAGTTTACCGCCAATATCCACACGGGCCGAATACCGCAGAATGGTCCCGTCGCCATCTTCTTCGAGCGTCACGTCAGCGCCGCCTTTCGCGAACCCCGCAGTGCCCCCGGAACCTTCTCCTGACAGGGAAAACGCGCCAGGGGCGCCCGATTTGTCGAGTCGAACGTTCCCGGCGAAACGCGCCTTAACCGGCCCAACCTTGAGGACCACTTTCGCCTCCAACTCGGTATCTGAATGCTGGATCAGTTCCTCGCATCCTGGGATGCACTCTTTGAGGATTTCAGGGTCGTTAAGCGCAGCGTAGACTTGGTCTCGCGGCGCATTGATGACCACCTCGTCATTCAGTTCCATTGTCTTGGTCCTTTCAGCAACAGGGAAACTTCACGGATTTCAGCACTTCGGCCTGTTCCTTCGTCATATGCGGCGAGAGGCGCTTGATTATCCGCAGGAAGAGAGATGATACGCCGCTCATGATGTCGACCGCCTGACGGTTATGATCTCGGCAAGGATCGAAAGCGCAATCTCTTCGGGAGTGGCCGCGCCGATGTCGAGTCCTGCAGGCGCGACGATCTTGTCGAGCGCGGACTGATCGGCGCCCTTGGACGCTAACTTATCCATTAAAGAGGCCGCCTTCCGCCGGCTTCCGACGAAGGCAAGATAGGCGGGCGCCATCGCAACTGCGGATTCCAGCGCTGCCGCGTCTCCACGACCTTGCGTCGCGACAACGACGTAAATCGCCGACGATCCTGAGGGCGTCCGCCCTTTGGGCAGTTCGGGTTTCAGCTGGAAGTCAAACGGGCGCGCCAGTGTCCGGAGCGCGCCGGCTACAGGTCCGTCGCCGAGAATGATGAGCTCGGGTGATGGCACGAACGCCTCCACGAATATGTCCAGAGATCCCCTGCTGGCGCAGCCGTTCCGCTCGAACACAACACCATCCCTCACTTCGCAGGGCCCTACGCCCTCCGCCTTGAGTTCATCGTCAGGGCGCAGAGCTATGAACACGGGATCGTTCCGAGATATGGCTGTCTTGGCCGCGCGAACGATCGCGCCCCGCACGCACCCCCCGCCAACCCAGCCCTCGATGATTTCTCCATCCGCGTTCAGAATCGCCTTCGAACCCGCTTTTGCGGATGTCGCGGCCATGGTCCTTACAACGGTCGCGACAGCGAATGGCTCGCCCTTGTCCCTCATCTCACGCTGAAGGGCGTCAAAGTTCTCAGTCGTGAGGGTCGTGGGTTTCATAACCGTTCCAGTTCGTGCTCCAGCGCGGCAAGGTTGCCGAGCGTGTTTGCAGCGAAGAACCCGTCCAAGTAAGGCATCGCCGAGGCCATACCCCGCGTGATGGGCTCGTAATCCTTCCAAGACTTCAGCGGATTGAGCCACACGATCTTGCACCCGCGTCTCCGGAGTGCCTCAAGCGCGGTCCCGATATCGCCCGAGCTGTCGCTGTCATAACCGTCTGAAAGGATGAAAACGACCGTCCTGCCATCCACGAATTTGGGTGCGTAAGCGCGTGCGAAATGCGCTAGATTGTGCCCGATCCTCGAGCCGCCGCCGAAGCCGTCACTCAGAAGCGTCAACCGGTTCAGCGATCGCATCGCATCGGGGTCGCGGAGAGCGTCTGTGATGCGAACAAGGCGTGTGTGAAAGAGGTACGCGTCGCTTGCCGGGTCGTTTCGCATCAGGCCGATGAGGAACGCCAGGAAAGGGCGGGCATAGACGGTCATGGAGCCCGACACGTCGCAAAGCGCAGCTAACTTCACTGGACGATCTGGCCGGGCTTTCTTCGGCAGGTGGATCGGCTCGCCGCCCGTCGACAGACTACGGCGGACGAGACGTCGAAAATCGATCTGCTCGCCCTTTCGCATGGCGCGGCGGCGGCGCGACCGGCGGTCGCGGATTGCCCTTCCAATGCTTTCGGCGACACGCTCGGCCTCGGAGATATCCGTCGGTCCCACGACGTCGCGCAGGTCCTTTTTCAACAAGTTCGCGGCACGCGAGGCAATCAGCTTGCCCTTTCCGTCTGACTCGACGTCGCCCTCACCATCGCCGTCCGGGCTGTTCCGCTCTCCTGAGCCGGAGCTCATCATTCCTTCTTCTGTGGCTGTCGTCCGAGTGTGCTGGCGTTTGGCGATGTTTGCGGGAGCGACGCGCGCTTTCACACGCCCGCCGTTCATCCAGTAAGCATCGAAAAGTTCGTCGAACCGCTTGGTGTCTTCGGCACAACCTGTGCAGACCGCCTTTAGCGCAAGCCGTGCATGTGCTGGGTCATAGGCCACGACCTCGGCTAGCGCGCGCAAAGCCGTGTCGGTCTCGGAAACGCCAAGGCGAAGACCGTTCATCCGAAGGTGTGCAAGAAAACCTGAGACACGGGCTGCCGGCCCCGGATCACGGGCAGCAAATTTGGTGACGCGTGTCACGCCGCTAACCCTGCAAGACGTTGCGCGACCTCTGTAGTGAAATTCGCGCGATCGCGCTGCGTCTTCAGCAGCGTGGCAAGCGAGGCCTGAAGGATCGCCGGATCATCCGTCAGGTCGTTGATCCCAAGTCCGACAAGCGCCGCAGCAAAGTCGAGCATTTCGGCGACCCCAGGTTTCTTGTCGAGATCCTCTTTCCGAAGCGACTGGACGAATCCGACAATCTGACCTGCAAGATGATCTTCGACATCGGGGCAGCGGGCGGCCAGAATGGCTATCTCGGTCGCCCTGTCCGGGTACTCAACATAGGAATACATGCAGCGGCGGCGCAACGCGTCGGAAAGATCGCGCGTGCCGTTCGCAGTCAACACAACGATCGGCTTCGATTTGGCCGTAATGGTACCAAGTTCCGGGATTGTGATCTGGAAATCCGATAGGACCTCGAGAAGATACGCTTCGAATTCCTCATCAGCCCGGTCAATCTCATCAATCAGTAGAACGGGCGGCGTATCTTTCCCGATCGCCTCAAGAAGCGGACGCTTGAGCAGGAACTCCTCAGAAAAGAGGCGTTCTTCGACGGTTTTTCCGGTTACTCCGTCCTCAGCCGCTGCCCGGATCGAGAGAAGCTGGCGTTGATAGTTCCACTCGTAAATCGCGTGGTTGGCGTCGAGCCCCTCGTAGCATTGGAGCCGGATGAGGTTGGTGCCTCGGGCAGCCGCGAGCGCCTTTGCGACCTCGGTCTTGCCGACCCCTGCCGCGCCTTCGAGCAACAGCGGCCTGCCAAGTGCGACTGACAAATAGAGGGCCATCGCCAGGTCAGGCGTGGCGACATAACCCTCCCGGGCCAGTTCATCGGAAAGCGTCTTCCAGTCAGTCATCAGTTGGTGCGCGGGGGGCCTCGGCCCCCCGTCCATTTTTCAGCCGTGAAGACCCAGACTGTTGGCGATCTTCCAGATGCGCCAATGGTCGTGAGGCATATGGCTTTGCCGCAGGCCAAACGCCCGAAAGGCGTCATGGACCGCATTCGAGAAGGCCGGGACACCGCCCACGTTCGGGCTTTCGCCCACCCCCTTTGCACCGATCGGATGATGCGGGCTAGGCGTCGTGGTGTAATCGGTGGTGTAGTTCGGCGTCTCCCATGCGGTCGGGATGAAGAAATCCATCAGCGTGCCTGTCTTCACATTGCCCATCTCGTCATAGGCAATTTCCTGACCCATCGCGATTGCCAGAGCTTCAGTCAGACCGCCGTGAACCTGGCCTTCGATGATCATCGGGTTGATACGAGTGCCGCAGTCATCCAGCGCATAGAACTGCCGAATTTCATGCGTGCCCGTGTCGACGTCGATCTCCATCACGCAGATATACGCGCCGAAGGGATACGTCATGTTCGGCGGGTCATAATAGCTGACCGCCTCCAGACCAGGCTCGATGCCCGGGATGGCCTGGTTGTAGGACGCGAAGGCGATTTCCTTCATGGTTTTGAAGCGTTCCGGATTTCCCTTGACCACGAAGCGATCGACATCCCATTCAACATCGTCATCGTGAACCTCCAACAGATATGCCGCGATCATCTGGGCTTTCGCCCGAATCTTGCGGCCCGCCATCGCCGTAGCCGCACCTGCGACCGGAGTGGACCGCGACCCATAGGTCCCAAGACCATATGGCGCGGTATCCGTGTCGCCCTCCTCAACGGTGATGCTGTCGGCCGGTAGTCCGATTTCGCTCGCCAGAATCTGAGCGAAGGTGGTGGCATGGCCCTGACCCTGACTAATCGTTCCCAGCCGGGCGATGGCGGACCCCGTCGGGTGGATTCGGATCTCGCAACTGTCGAACATCCCCAGTCCGAGGATATCGCAATTTTTCACCGGTCCAGCCCCGACGATCTCGGTGAAGTGGGTCAACCCAATGCCCAAAAGCTTCCTGGTTTCACCACGCTTGAAGGCCTCGACTCGCTCGGCCTGTTCTTTGCGCAATTCGTCATAGCCGACGGCATCTAACGCTTTGTCCCAGGCGGTGTGATAGTCGCCCGAGTCATACTCCCATCCCAGCGCGGACTGGTAAGGAAACTGCTCTTTCTTGATGAAGTTGATCCGACGCAGCTCGGCAGCATCCATGCCCAGTTCGATCGCCAATACTTCGATCATCCGCTCTATGAAGTAGGCCGCCTCCGTCACCCGGAACGAGCAGCGGTAGGCCACGCCACCTGGAGCCTTGTTGGTGTAGACACCGTCGACGGCCAGATAGGCGGTGGGGATGTCATAGGACCCAGTGCAGATGTTCATGAAGCCCGCCGGGAATTTGGTAGGATCGGCGCATGCGTCGAAACCGCCATGATCGGCCGTGGTGTGGCACCAGAGACCAGTGATCTTGCCCTCTTTCGTGGCTGCGATCTTGCCCTTCATCCAGTAGTCGCGAGCGAAAGCGGTGGTCATCAGGTTGTCCATCCGGTCTTCGATCCATTTGACTGGCTTGCCCGTGACGATCGATGCGACGGCTGAACAGATGTACCCCGGATAGGCTCCCACTTTGTTGCCGAATCCGCCTCCGATATCGGGCGAGATCACACGGATGTTGTGCTCTTCAATTCCCGAGATCAACGACACAACAGTTCGGATTGCGTGCGGAGCCTGAAAAGTGCCCCAGATGGTCAGCTTACCGTTGACTTTATCCATGCTCGCAACGCAGCCACAGGGCTCCAACGGGCACGGATGGGTCCGATGATAGTAGACCATCTCTTCGGCAACCACTTCGGCCGATCCGAGGACCTGCTCGGTGGCTTCTTTCTCGCCTGCTTCCCATGTGAAGATGTGGTTGTGATGCTTCCGGGGGCCGTGGGCGCCTTCCATCTTGCCTTCGAGATCTTCGCGGAGAACCGGTGCGTCGTCTTCAAGCGCCTTAAATGGATCGACAACGACCGGAAGCTCTTCGTACTCCACCTCGACGGCCTCGCAGCCATCCGCAGCAGCATAGCGGTCGGTCGCAACGACGTACGCGACTTCCTGACCCTGGAACAAAACCTTGCCGTCGGCGAGGACCATCTGCTTGTCGCCCGCCAGCGTCGGCATCCAGTGCAAACCAAGCGGCTCAAGATCTTTGGCTGTCAGAACAGCGAGGACGCCAGGGACTGACATCGCCGCCTCAGTGTTGATGGCCTTGACCCGGGCATGAGCGAACGGCGAGCGAACGAAGTCGCCGAAGAGCATACCCGGCAGCTTGATGTCGTCAACGTAGTTGCCTTTCCCTTGCGTGAAACGCGCGTCTTCGACGCGTTTGCGCGAGGAGCCGAGCCCCTTCAGTCCTTCAATGCGCTCTTCGCGCGAGGGAGCCATGTCGTTCATTCCGCGGCCTCCTTGGATGCGTTCATCTCGGCCGCCGCGGCAAGGATGGACTTAACGATATTCTGATAACCGGTGCAGCGGCAAAGATTGCCGGACATGCCGAAGCGAACGTCTTCCTCAGTCGGGTTCGGGTTTTCCTGCAACAAGCGATGTGCGCGTGTGATCATGCCAGGTGTGCAGTAGCCGCATTGAAGACCATGATGCTCACGGAACTTTTCCTGAAGAACATGCATCTCGTCGGGGGTGCCCAGACCTTCGATGGTGGTGATTTCTTTCCCTGCGACTTGCGCAGTGAAGACGGTGCAAGACTTCACCGACTTGCCGTCGATGTCGACAGTGCAAGCGCCGCAGTGCGACGTCTCGCAACCTATGTGCGGCCCGGTCAGGTCGAGCTGCTCGCGCAGTGTATGGATCAGAAGCTCGCGTGGTTCAGCGAGAACGTCTTTCGTCTCGCCGTTCACATTGATCTGGTAGTGTTGCTTGCCCATTTTGGCGTCTCCCCTACGCGCGGCTTACTGCGCGCTCGATAGCGCGGCGAATGATGGTGCCGGCGACATGCATCTTGAAATCGACCGGCCCGCGGTTGTCTTCGGTGGGGTCGATGGCCCCAGTCGCAGCGGCAACGGCGGCGTCGATTGCTGTGGCATCACATGCGGTTCCTTCAAGCGCAGCTCCCGCCTCAGCCGAGAATATCGGCGTGTCGCTGAGGTTCGTCATGGCGATCGACGCTGCGGTGCAGATGCCACCGTCGATCTTCACGATCGCGGCGCAGGCGGCGGTGGCGTAGTCACCGATCTTCCGCTTCTGCTTTTCGTATGCAAAACCGCCTTCAGGCGCATTAAAGCTGATCGCCGTCAGGATCTCGTCGTCTTCGCGATCGGTCATGTAGGCCGCTTCATAATAGTCGCGCGCGGCAACATCACGGGTACCTCCGCTGCCGACGAGGTGGAACGTCGCGCCAAGACATTGCATCAAACCTGGCATGTCGTTGCCCGGGTCACCGTTCGCGACATTGCCTCCGACGGTGCCCATATATCGGACTTGCGGATCTGCGATCTGAAGCGCCGCTTCGTGCAAGATAGGCGCAACCCGTGCGATATCCCCGTTGTCGATCAGCTCATGCTGGGTCGCCATCGCCCCAATGGTGACTTTCGTGCCTTCAACGAAGATTCCTTTCAGCTCTCCAATATCCTGAAGGTCTATCAGGTGCTCGATGTCGGCCATTCTAAGCTTCATCATCGGAATCAGGCTGTGGCCGCCTGCGATGACGCGCGCGTCATCTCCATACTCATCGAGAATTGCGAGGGCCGCGGATATGTCCGCCGGCCGATGATACTCAAACGACGCTGGTATCATTGATGTCCTCCCTTGGTGCGTCAGAACAACGCATACACGCGAGGACGTATACCGCTGCGCGCTGATGTCGAATTCAGAATGAATGATCGACTACCCGACCCGCATGAAGTGCGAATTGAGCGCGCGAAGTGCGAAGATCAGATGCCTAATGCGCCCCGCACCTCTTGCAAGCGCGATCGACTTACCGGGACCTTCTCGAGTGAGTCGAACCCATCAAAGTACACCAAACCCGTATCCTTCTTGCGTTCGAACTCGCTGACTTGGATCGGGTTTATGAGGTAGCTCCGGTGAGCTTTAATGAATGGAGTCTGATCAAGGCGCTTCGCCGCTTCGGAGATGGACCAGGGGCAGAACGCTTTCTCATCTTTCAGATAGATGATGGTGTAGTGCCCCTCGGCCCGAAACGCGGCGACGCTGCTGGCATCAACAAAGTGCGTCCTGCCGTCTTTTTCGAACGGCACAGGGCAGGCCTGGAATACAACGGCGGCCTCAGGAGGCTCATAAGCCGGCATCGGGGCGTCAGCCGTTTCTGGCAGGAACGGCGCGCCTACTGGATTGACAGTCTCCTTCGGGAAAAACGTCGCGCCCGACAGAAGAAATCCTCCACATATTGCAAACGAGGCCAGGGTCACGACAAGCGCGAGCATCTCATTGCTAAGCGGAATGTTCGATGCAGCAGTCGTTGCAGCTTTGACGAAGTCGGTCCCTGCGATTGCGATGAAATGAAGAGCCACCACGGCAATGGCGAAACAAAGAGTTCCGAGAACAATGCTCGTCCGGGTTCGCTCCCCATAGGCAACCCAAATACACACCGTGCTCAGAACAAGCGACGTGCCAACCGAGATCACGATGCTCCCTGTCGAGTAGATCGCTCGGCACGCTTGCATCCCCGCCATCCCGACGTAGTGCATCCCGAGAATGCCAGCGCCAAAGATCAGACCCGCCAGCGTGATCGTGAGCGGCGTCCGTTCACGAAAGTGCAGGAGGATCAGCCCCAATCCCACGATCAGAATCGCGATCAGCGCGGAAACAAGGGTGGTCAGCGCGTCGTAGAAGAACAAAACAGGCAATTGCAGCCCGAGCATCGCGACAAAGTGCATCGACCAAATCCCGCCGCCCAATACAACGGCGGATGCGGCGATCCGCAGCTTTCGCGGCCCCTCCTCCAGGAGCGACGCGCCCTGAATCATCGACAAACCGGTGAACCCCGCCATAAGAGCGATGGCAAAAGACGCCAGAACGAGCAGCGTGTTGTGAGTGTAATCCAGCGGCAGACTGTCCTCCCAAAAACTGCTGCGACCGGTGAGTTGGATAAGGGTAGAAAAATCCCGCACCTACGAAAACCCACAATCGGTTCGGGGAAGAACATCGGGCGCAAAGTCTGAATCTAGAAAGACGCCGCGGATACTGTCAAAGGAATGGGTCTCGGCGACCCCTTCCTACCTTTTTCTCGAAGCCGAGGAGATAAGAACCTATTCCGTAAGGGGATCAGCCCTTCAGATAGCCACAGAGATCAACAAACGAGCGGAGTTGAGGCTAGAAAACCGGTTTCCTCTGATAAGACCCACAGATAACCGCCTCGCCCTGGAACAAGGTTAGCGTTTCGGAACACCACACCACCCAAGTTCTGTAGAAGCGTCAGATCTTTACTCCGACGTAAGTTGTGCAATGGCTCCAGTCCAATCTTCCAGATGATAGATGTGCGTGATGAGACCAGCTTCGACAGTCACGATATCTATGGACATAATCTCGAAGCTGTTTCCCGTCGCCGGGTCGACACCGAAAAATGGGCCAATCGGCGTGCCAGTCGCGGTGCCGCGAACGACAAATCGGCCGCCGCTCACAGGGATCACCTCCTCCGGCATCCAACTCAGATCAGGCACCACCTGTCCAAGGTACGCGACCGTATTCAGCATCCCTTGCGCCCCAGGTCCGGCCGGGGGCGTAGGGATCGAGACGACGTCAGGAGAGAAAAGCTCGTAGTAGCGCTCCGCAGTTGTTTCCGCAGGCGCAGAGAGGATGTCCGAATAGAAGGACCGAACTGTGTCCATGTCGCTGGCGGCCGGTGCGCCTGCCAGTGT
>JASJAU010000061.1 GCA_030066855.1 Paracoccaceae bacterium
CCGCCCGTGATCAGGATTGTCTTGTCGTCGAACATGCCCGAGCCTTCTCGCGTTTCTTTGCAGCCTTAAGGCAAACGCCGGCAACTTGGAACATGCCGCAGGCGGAAAGCGGCTCGCCCGTTAGGCTATGAGCGGCGAGACATGCCCCTCGCGCAGCACCTTGGGGTCATAGGCCTTGCGCCCGAAGACCTCCCGCACCATCGGCTCGAAATGCTCGAGGGGCAGGGTGTCATAGTCGGGATCGAAAGAAGATTGATCCCAGCGCTCGCAAAACTCCGCGCAACTGTCGAAGCATGGATGGTCCTTGAACTGATCCCGCGCGTTCTCGTCCCAGCCGTAGTGGCGGGCGTAGTAGAGCATCTGGAAGATGCCGTGATGCTCGACCGCCCAGGCCACGTCCCAGCGCACAAAGGGTCGGATCACTTCGGCGGAGAACCGGTCGTGATTCTGCGGCGCCAGACCGTCGCCGATGTCGTGTAGGAGCGCGCCGACGATCCAGTCGATGTCTGCGCCGTCGCGCTCGGCCCGCGTTGCCGACTGAAGGCCGTGTTCCAGTCGTGTGATTTGGTAGCCTTCAAGCGTCGCTTCGCCATGCCGGCGGAGCTCGTCGAGAATCCGGTCCGCCGTCATCGCGTGATAGGGCGCTTCGAGGTCGCGGAGCAGCATGTACTCCTCCTTGGTCCCGTCCTTCATCTGGGTGAAGCTGACTGTCTTGTCGGCCGCCATTGTCCTGCCTCCGTTTCGGGTTCGTCTCAGGATGTTGCGTGCATCACAAACGCGGCATCCGCCGCTCGACAGCTCAAGCATGGCCCCCTACATCCCCCGAAAGATCGCCAAGGACCGACATCATGGAAATCAACGCCGACTTCACCCAACGCGTCCTCGTTCATTCGGACGAGCTGGAATGGCAGCCGTCACCCATGCCGGGCGTCGACCGCCGCATGCTCGACCGCATCGGGGGAGAGGTCGCGCGCGCCACCTCCATCGTCCGCTATGCGCCGGGCCAGTCGTTCTCTGCTCATACGCACGGCGGCGGGGAGGAGTTCATCGTTCTCGAAGGCGTCTTTCAGGACGAGCACGGCGACTATCCAGCCGGCACCTATGTCCGCAATCCGCCAACCACCAGTCATACGCCCGGCTCGGACCCAGGCTGCGTAATCTTCGTCAAGCTTTGGCAGTTCGATCCCGAAGACCGGAACCAGTTCCGGAAGGACATGTCCGCCGAGCTCTCGGAGGCCTGCGCGGGCCAACGCACCGCGCTTTTGCATGAGGACAGCCGCGAGACCGTGCGGATCTGGGATCTGGCGCCCGGCGCGGAACTCGAAATTTCGGAACCTGGCGGTCTGGAGGCGCTGGTGCTGGTGGGCGGTATGACGGAAAGCGGCGACTCACTCCGCAAGGGATCGTGGCTGCGTCTCCCTGAGGGAGAGGCGCTGTCCGCCAGAGCCGAAGAAAGCGGCGCCCGTGTCTGGATCAAGACTGGGCATCTGCGCCATATCACCGTCCCCGAATAGCGCTTCACAGCCGGGGCAGGGCGCCCTCGCGCTTTAGGGCCTCGAACTTATCCTGATCCCACCACCAGTAATCGACGCCCCGGTCATAAGGCGGCTTCTCAGCTGGCTTGCCGAAGACGTCCCAATAGGCAAGCCAATGGGCCCCTTTGAACCAGTTCGGCACCCAGATGCGCTTGTCGCGAAGCACTCGGTCGAGCGCTTTCACGCGTGTTGTCAGCGTCTCGCGATCCTCCGCCGCGATGATGGTCTCGATCAACTCATCCACCACCGGATCGGCCAGCCCGGTCAAGTTGAACGTCCCAGGCGCGTTGGCGCTTTCGCTGCCGAATAGCGTCCGCATTTCGATGGACGGGCTCAAGGGCAGGACGAATCGCGCGATCACGATGTCGTACTCAAAGTCCTCCTGCCGCTGCTCCATCTGCGCCGGGTCGATCAGCTCGAACGTCGCCTGAATGCCCGCGACCTTGAGGTTCTCGATGAAGGGCAGGACGATCCGCTCGAAGGCAGGGCCGTCGTCGATGAACTCAATGGTCAACGCCTCGCCGCCCGCATTCCGGCGGATGCCGTCATCCCCGATCACCCAGCCAGCCTCTTCGAGCAGCGTGTTCGCGCGCCGCACCATCGCCCGGTCGGTCGCCCGGGTTGAGCTGACCGGCGGTGCGAAGGCGGGGTCGTCGAAGACCGAGGCGGGAAGGCGGTCGCGATAGGGCGAGAGCACGGCGAGCTCTTCGCCCTCAAGCCGACCATCCGCCTGCATGTTCGACCCTTCCCAGAAAGAATCAGTACGGGCGTAGAGCCCGTAGAAAAGCGTCTCGTTCGACCATTCGAAGTTGAAGAGCATCCCGATCGCCTCACGCACGCGCGGGTCCTGAAACGTCTCGCGACGCATATTGAACCAGAAACCCTGGGCGCCTGACGGCCGGTTGTCCGAGATCACTTCGCGCTGCACCCAGCCATTGTCCAGCGCCGGGAAGTCATACCCAGTCGCCCAGATCGCCGAGAAGAATTCCTCATGGAACAGGTACTCCCCGGCCTTTAGCGCCTCGAACGCCGCTGTATTGTCGGCGAAGTACTCATACCGATAGCACTCAAAATTATCCTTGCCGACGTTCACCGGCAGATCCGCCGCCCAGTAGTCGGGGTTTTTGCAATAGGTGATCGACCGACCGGCATCCGCACGCTCGACGACATAGGGGCCGGACCCCACCGGCGGTTCCAGCGTCGAACGATCAAACTCGACCGTCTCATAGTAATGCGCGGGCAGAATCTCGATCTGCCCCACATCCGAGATCAGATCGCGAGTCGACGCGCCCTCGCCGAAGATCACCCGCACCTCGCGCTCGGACAGCGCCTGGACGGTATCCACATCCTGAAGACGGATTTGATAGGTCGGACTGCCTTCTTCCTTCAGCGTTTCGAGGGTGAAGACCACGTCCTCCGCTGTCACCGACTCCCCATCCGAGAAGGTCGCGCCTTCGCGCAGCGTGAAGGTCACCCACGACCGGTCCTCGGGGTATTCGATGGTCTCCGCCAGGAGCCCGTAGACCGCATCCGGCTCGTCAAAGGCCCGGACCATCAGCGTGTCGTAGATTCGTTCGATTCCCTGCGCGGGCTCGCCCGCCAGGATGAACTTGTTCAGGCTGTCGAAGGTCTGCGAGGCAAGGAATCCGCGAAAGCTCATCGTGCCGCCCTGCGGCGCGTTTGGGTTCACGTAATCGAAATGCGGGAAGCCGGTCGGATACTTCAGCTCGCCGAATGCGGAGATCCCATGGCTTTTGATGGTCTCGACGTGGGTGTCCGCAAAGGCCGCTTGGCAGGGCAGGAGGGCGAGGGCGACGAAGAGCGCGCGGGTTTGGCGAAGCATGTGTTTCCCTGTTGTTGCTTCAGAGAAGACCTAGCACGAATGCCGCGGCGGAAAACGCCCCGGCGGCAGGCGTGCTCAGCCCGCCGCGCCACGCTCGAACGCCAAAGCCTTAAGAAGCGCGGCGAGAAGCGAATGCGGGAGGGTCGGCCCCTTGCCGATTCCCAGATACTCGTCGTTGTCCCGCGTGTCAGAATTCCGGAGCGTGCAGCTCCAGTGCCCGTTCGGTAGATGGACCGTTCCGGCGGCCGAGATGTTCCAGCCAGGTTTGGTCTTGTAGAGGATGGTGAGAACCCGATCCGTCGAATCGAGCGCGCCCGGATCGATCTCCTCGCCGCAGATTCCGCCCAGTACTTCGCACGTCCGCGCCGCGAGGTCGGGGGAAAGCTCCAGCGCGCCTTCGATCTCGGCGGCCATCGCCGCAAGCGTCTTGTCCATCATTTCTTGTCCTCCTCAGACCTGCCCTTTTCATGCGCCGCCATTCCGCACCGCCACTTTGATGCGGATCAATCCAAAAGCTCAAGGTGTGAGCGATAACGGCCGCAACAATCATTCTGACGCGACGGAGGGAACCCCAATGCCAATTTCACGAGACGAAGTCATTTTCTTTGAAGAGCTCCGCCGCGGCGATGTCGCGCTTGTCGGCGGCAAGAACTCGTCCTTGGGCGAAATGGTGCAGGAGCTTGGCAGCATGGGCATCACCGTCCCGCCCGGTTTCGCCACCACCGCCGACGCCTTCCGCAAGTATATCTCCAACAACAGCCTGAACGAGATGATCGCGAGTACGATCGAGGAATACGATGCGGGCAAGATCACGCTCCATGAGACCGGCGAGCGTATTCGCCGCGCCATCACCGGCGGCGACTGGCCGAGCGAGACAGAAGACTCGATCCGCGAGGCGTATCGCGAGCTCTCGAAGCGCGCAGGCCAGACCAACCTCTCCGTGGCCGTCCGCTCGAGCGCTACCGCTGAAGACCTCCCAGACGCAAGCTTCGCCGGCCAGCAGGAGACCTATCTGAACGTCGTGGGCGAGGATGATCTCCTGACCGCCTGCCGCAAATGCTATGCCTCGCTCTTCACCGACCGGGCGATCACCTACCGCAAGCTCAAAGGCTTCGATCACAATCAGGTCGCGCTCTCGGTCGGCGTGCAGCAGATGGTGCGCTCCGACATCGGCGCCTCGGGCGTGATGTTCTCGATCGATACAGAGACCGGCTTCGACAAGATGGTTCTGATCAACGGCGCCTGGGGGCTTGGCGAGAACGTCGTGCAGGGCGCCGTCACGCCGGACGAATTCCAAGTCTACAAGCCCTTCCTCGACAAGGAGGACTGCCACCCGATCCTCGAGAAGAAGCTCGGGGCGAAAGAGATCAAGATGATCTACTCCTCTGCCGATGACGCAGATCCGGTCCGCAACGTCTCCACCTCCCGCGCCGAGCGCGAGAGCTGGGTGTTGAACGACGACGAGGTCGTCAATCTCGCCCGTCAGGCCGCCACCATTGAAAAGCACTACGGGCTTCCGATGGACATGGAATGGGCCAAGGACGGCAACACGGGCGAGCTCTTCATCGTGCAGGCCCGGCCCGAGACGGTGCAGTCGCGCGAAAAGATCGACGCGCTCAAGACCTATTCGATTGGCGCGCATGGAGATGAAATCTGCCGTGGCCTGAGCGTCGGTCAGCAGATCGCGACAGGCCGCGTTTGTCTGATCGAAAACGTCTCGGAAATCGACCGCTTCGTCGACGGCTCCATCCTCGTCACCGGTACGACCGACCCCGACTGGGTGCCGATCATGAAACGCGCCGCCGCTATCGTCACTGACCACGGCGGACGGACCAGCCACGCGGCCATCGTCAGTCGAGAGCTCGGCGTGCCTGCCATCGTCGGCTGCGGAGACGCCACCCATGTCCTGCACGACGATCAGGATGTGACGGTCTGCTGCGCCGAGGGCGACACCGGCCTCGTATACGAAGGCATCGGCGAGTACGCGGTTGAGGAGCTCAGCCTCGACCACATCCCGGATACCAAGACGCGGGTCATGCTGAACCTCGCCAACCCGGCTATTGCCACCCGCTGGTGGAAGCTGCCGACCGACGGCGTCGGGCTGGCCCGGATGGAGTTCGTCGTCTCGAACGCCATCAAGGTGCACCCCGAGGCGCTTCTCCACTTCGACAAAATCACCGACCCGGCTGTGCGGGAGGAGATCGAGACGATGACCAAGGGGTACGAGGACAAGACGGATTTCTTCGTCGAGCGCCTGGCCCTCGGCCTCTCGCGGATCGCGGCGGTCGCTTACCCCAATCCGATGATCCTGCGGATGAGCGACTTCAAAACCAACGAGTACGCCGACCTTCTCGGCGGGCGCGGGTTCGAGCCGCATGAAGAGAATCCGATGATCGGCTGGCGCGGCGCATCCCGCTACTACGACGAAGGCTATATGGACGGGTTCAGGCTCGAATGCCGCGCTGTTCAGCGGCTTCGGGGCGACATGGGGTTCGACAACGTCATCGTCATGATCCCGTTCTGCCGGACACCGGAGGAGGCCGACCGCGTGCTCGAGGTGATGGCCGCCGAAGGGCTGGAGCGCGGCAAGGACGGGCTTCAGGTCTATGTGATGTGCGAGGTGCCCTCGAACGTCATCCTGGCCGATGAGTTCGCTAAGCGCTTCGACGGCTTTTCCATTGGCTCGAACGACCTCACTCAGCTTACGCTTGGCATCGACCGCGATAGCGACAAGCTGGCGGCGCTCTTCGACGAGCGGCACGACGCGGTGGTCTGGATGATCCGCGAGGTGATCAAGCGGGCGCACGCGGTTGGCGCCAAGGTGGGTCTCTGCGGTCAGGCGCCATCGAACTATCCCGATTTCGCCAAGGTGCTGGTCGATGCCGGGATCGACTCGATCTCGGTCACGCCGGACAGCTTCCTCGCCGTAAAGGACAACGTCTCCGAGGCCGAAGGGGCGGGCTGATCTTCAATCCGCCACCCGTTGCGTAGACCGGCGAGGCATCGTGCGGTAGGCTCCATTCGTGAAAAGTCGGTTAACGACTTGCCGATTGGTCATTTTTTGGCGGATCGCGAAAGGGGAGGATCGGGATGGAGCGCTACACGGTATTCGCGGGCGTCGCCGCGCTGACGCTCGCCTCTCTGATAGCGCTGATCTGGAGCGTCTGGTTCCTGATCCCGCTCATCGTTTTCGGGGCGCTCACCGTTTTGGGCGTCTACGATGTCATCCAGCCCGATCACTCGATCCTTCGCAACTACCCCGTCATCGGCCACATGCGCTTCCTGTTCGAAGGCATTCGCCCCGAGATCCGCCAGTACCTGATCGAAAGCGATCAGGATGAGGAGCCGTTTTCGCGCGACGAGCGCTCGATCATCTACCAGCGCGCGAAAGGGGTCGAGGACAAGCGCCCGTTCGGCACACAGCAGCGGGTCTACGATTCCGGCTACGAATGGATCACGCATTCTGTCGTTCCTAAGCGTCTGGACGATCACGATTTCCGCGTGTCGGTTGGCGGGCCGGACTGCAAGCAGCCCTACAACGCCTCGATTTACAACATTTCCGCCATGAGCTTTGGCGCTCTGTCGGGCAATGCGATCGAGGCGTTGAATACCGGCGCGGCCAAGGGCGGCTTCGCGCATGACACCGGTGAAGGCGGCATCAGTACCCATCACCGCAAAGGCGGCGGCGATCTGATCTATCAGCTCGGGTCTGGGTATTTCGGTGCTCGCACCCCAGATGGCCGCTTCGACCCTGAGAAGTTCAAGGCGCAGGCGGCGAACGATCAGGTGAAGATGATCGAGTTGAAGCTGAGCCAGGGCGCGAAGCCGGGTCATGGCGGCATGCTGCCGGCCTCAAAGATCTCCGAGGAGATCGCGGAAGCGCGAGGCGTCCCCATGGGGCAGGATTGCATCTCGCCCGCCTCGCATCCCGAGTTTTCGACGCCCATAGAGCTCATCGAGTTCGTCGGGCGCCTGAGGGAGCTTTCCGACGGCAAGCCAGTCGGATTCAAAATGTGCATCGGCCACCGGCGGGAGTTCATGTGCATCGTCAAGGCGATGCTCGAGACCGGCATCGTGCCGGACTTCATCGTTATCGACGGCAAGGAGGGCGGTACGGGCGCCGCGCCTTTGGAATTCGCCAACCATATTGGCATGCCGCTCGTCGAGGGGCTGACATTCGCCCACAATACGCTTCGGGGCGCGGGACTACGAGAACAGGTGCGGATCGGCGCGAGCGGCAAGATGGTCACCGCCTTCAACCTCGCCCGGATTCTCGCGCTTGGAGCCGACTGGGCGAATTCCGCGCGGGGGTTCATGTTCGCGATCGGCTGCATTCAGGCGCAGGCTTGCCACACCAATGCCTGTCCGGTGGGCGTGGCGACGCAGGACAAGCTGCGCCAGCGCGCGTTGGTGGTCCCTGACAAGGCAGAGCGGGTTCGGCGCTTTCATCAGAACACCTTGAAGGCGCTAGCCGAGATGACCGGCGCCGCCGGGCTCTCGCACCCCTCGGATTTCCTTCCGCACCATTTGCTGATGCGCGAGAAAGCCCGCGACATGGTAACGGGCGAGGAAATCTATCCTTACCTGCCCTCGGGATTCCTGGCGCGCGGGGAGGCAGACGAATTCGGCTATCTTGAGCGCTGGAACCGCGCGCGGGCGGAGAGCTTCGAAGCTGTCATGTCGTGAAGCGTCCTTCAGTTTACCTGCGAAGGCCTTTATGAAATTTATCTCGACAAAACTAGAAATATAGTTTTTTATATCTGTCATGACGACTCATGCCAATGAAGCCCGCGCGCTTGCCGCGCTTGGACACGAAGCACGGCTCTCGATCTTTCGCCTTCTGGTGAAAGCCGGGGACGAGGGGCTGCGGGTCGGCGATATCGCGGGCCATCTTGAGATCGCGCCATCGACCCTCGCACATCACCTTTCGTCTCTGGTCGATGCAGGATTGGTGCTTCAAGAGAAGCGCGGCCGCGAGGTGGTGAACAGGGTCGATTATCCTGCGATGAACGGGCTCGTGAGCTTCCTCACCGAGGAATGCTGCGCCGGCGTGTCGCTGACCGAAAACATGGCCGCGTCGTCCTAGGCGCGAAAAAACGAGACACGACAATGACCGACGCCTCCCTTCCAAACCCTTCCCACTGGGAAACCGCCAAACGGCTTCTGCGCGAGCAGCGGGTCTGGGCCGCATCGGTTCTGATCCTGGCCGTCATCGCGCTTTTCAGCCCGGCGCAGGCGGTGGACAGCTTCGCCTTCACGGTCTCGGCGCTCCTGCACACCGCGCCCTACCTCGTCCTTTCGATCGCCATCGCCGCGTGGGCGGGCGCGACCGGGGCGGACAACTTGATCGCCAAGGCGTTCACCGGATCGCCGCTTTTGATGATCATCCTCGCCGCGCTCGCAGGCGGGTTGTCGCCGTTTTGCTCCTGCGGGGTGATCCCTCTGATCGCGGCGCTACTCGTCATGGGCGTGCCGCTCTCGGCAGTCATGGCGTTCTGGCTGGCCTCACCGGTCATGGATCCGTCCATGTTTGTGCTCACGGTCGGCGTTCTCGATATGGAATTCGCTATCGCCAAGACGCTGGCGGCTGTCGGTATCGGCGTTTTTGGCGGCATCGCCGTGCATCTTCTCGCCGGGCGGGGCGCTTTGAGCGACCCGCTGAAAGAGGGCGTGGGCAACGGTGGCTGCGGCGGCGCGAAGGTGCGCGCGCCGAATCCGGTGGTCTGGCGGTTCTGGGAAGAGCGACAGCGCCGCGCGAAGTTCGGCAAAGAGGCCCGCGCGAACACTAACTTCCTCGCAATGTGGCTCGGTCTGGCCTTCCTCCTCGAAAGCCTGATGCTGACCTACATCCCCGCCGAGACCGTCACCGCGCTTCTCGGCGGCGACGGTATCGCGCCCATCGCAATCGCCACCTTCGTCGGCGTGCCCGCCTACCTGAACGGCTACGCGGCGCTGCCGCTGGTTGGCGGATTGATCGAACAGGGGATGACCCCCGGCGCGGGGCTCGCGTTTCTGGTGGCAGGCGGGGTGACCTCGCTCCCCGCAGCGATCGCAGTTTGGGCCCTAGTGAAGCCGCGCGTCTTCGGGCTTTACGTCGCGTTGTCGCTTTCGGGCGCCTTTCTTGCAGGGCTTGCATTCCACGCGGTCGCCTGAGGTGCGCGACATGCTGTTCCAAGGCGGATGGCTGGGGTAAGTCAAACCCAGCCATTCGCCTTTCGCTTTCGGACCCATGCCTTCAGACCAGGACTCTCCCGCCAAGACATCCTTCCCCCGCATCCGCCCCGCCGGTGTGGACGGGTTTCTGGTTAGTTTCGGGGACAAGCTGAGCGAACCCGCGAACCGGGCGGCGCTTGCGTTCCGCGATGCGGTGGAGCGCGAAACGATAGCGGGGGTGGAGGAGGCCTCGACTTCGCTGGTCTCCGTCTATCTTCGGATCGATCCCGTTTCCGTTGGACATCAGGTTATCGCAAATGGTCTGTCCCGATTGTTGGAGCGCGCCGATTGGTACGCGGCCGAGTTGCCGGCGAACCGCAAGTTCTGGCGCATTCCGACGGTGTTCGGCACCGAACTGGCGCCGCAACTGGACGAAGCGGCTAAGATGGCAGGGATGACGCCGGACGCGGCGCTGGCCATGCTGTCGTCTGCGCGCGTCCGGGTGCAGACCATCGGTTTCGCGCCGGGCATGCCCTATCTCGGTTTGCTCCCCGAAGCCTGGGACATCCCAAGGCAATCCGGGCTCACGCCGAAAGTTCCGGTCGGCGCTTTGGCCGTGGCGATCCGGCAGTTCGTTCTCTTCGGAGTCGAATCTCCAACGGGGTGGCGGCATGTCGGTCAGACCGCGTTCCGGTCGTTTCAGCCCGAGGCCGAGACGCCCTTTCCCTTGCGACCCGGCGACGAGGTCGTCTTTGAATCGGTGTCGCGCGAGGCGTTCGAGGCGATGAAGACCGACCCGACGGGCGGCGCGGTCAGCGAGGCGATCAAATGAGCCGCGTGCTGAGAGTGCTGGAGGCCGGACCCGGCGTGACTGTGCAGGATCTTGGCCGACCCGGTTATCTGTCGGTCGGGCTTTCGCGTGGCGGGGCGGTTGACCGGCTGGCGATCCTCGAGGGCGCCGCATTGTTGGGCCAGGGCCCTTTGGCGACGCTGGAGATGGCGGGTTACGGCGGGTCGTTCGAGGCGGGCGAGGACATGCGGATTGCGCTCGCCGGCGCGCCAATGGACGCGCGGATCGACGGCGAGGCGCTGCAATGGAACGCCTGTTACCTTTTGCGGGCTGGCACGCGACTCTCGATCCGGGGCGTTCGATCCGGCTCCTATGGGTACCTGGGCCTCGGCGGTGGGATCGAAACGCCGGAAGTTCTTGGCGCGAGGAGCGCGCATCTCGCGGCCGGTTTAGGGCGGCGGGTTGAGGAAGGCGATGTCCTGCCGGTCGGAACCGATCCGCATCTCGAGCGGCACGGGCTGGGCCTGGCGGTGGAGGACCGGTTCACCGGCGGACCGGTCCGGTTCGTGCCCGGTCCGCAGACCGAGTTTTTCGCAGAGGAGGAGATCGCGCGGTTCTGCGACACGGCGTTCCGGCGCGACCCAAAGGCAAGCCGGATGGCGGTGCGGCTGAACCCCGAAGGGTCGGGCTTCGCCAGCGCGGCGGGATTGAGCGTTTTGTCCGAAGTCATTGTCCCCGGCGACATCCAGATCACCGGGGACGGGGCGCCTTACGTCCTCTTGGCCGAATGCCAGACCACCGGAGGTTATCCCCGAATCGGCTCGGTCCTGCCCTCGGACCTTCCCAAGGTCGCGCAGGCCCCAGTGGGGGCGGAGGTCCGGTTTCAGTTCGTGCGGCTCGAAGAGGCCCTGGCCATCGAGACGCGAGCGCGGGCGGAGCATGACAGGCTGGCGGGCAAGGTCGCGCCGCGCATCCGCGACCCCCACGAGATGCGCGATCTTCTGGGCTATCAGCTTATTGGCGGCGTGACCGCGGGCCGCGACGAGGAAAGCTGAGCGCCGAAGTGGCTTCTGACGATCCGGACAAGCCGGCGATGAGCCGAGGAGTGGCGGTGGCGCAGGTGGAATGCGGCATAGACGGTTTGCGGGATCGCTGGCGCATTCTTCACGATGTGAAATCCCTCTGAAACAAGCGCTTGCGCGGTTTCGTTCAGGACGAAAGCCGCGCCGCCGGAGGCTGTCAGCAGACTCGCGACGGCGATGTTCTGGCCGCTGGCGACGGGCGCATCGCTGAGTTCGGGGAAGAGCCTTTGATGCTGGGCGTCAAATGCGGGCGCAAAGCTGGCGCGGATGTAGCTGGCCGGGTCGATGTCGGCGCGTTCGGGGCCGATGGACGAGACGAGGCGGTAGGAGACCTCGCCCACGCTCTCAAAATGCAGGTCGGGGAGGTTGCGGGGAGAGTAGAGGACGCCGAAATCAAGGCGCCCCGAGGCGAGGTCGGCGCACATCTGGATCGAGTAATCGAGCTCCAGGTAGAATGCTGTTTCTGGCAGGACCGCCTGAAACGCCGCCACCCAATCGCCCGCATGCGTCGCGCCCAGGTCGATCTGAAGTCCAATCCGCATGGCGAGCGCCGTGTTCTCGGCGCTTTGCGCGGCGCGAAGGGCTTCTGTCCAGGCGTGTTTGAGACCTCGCGCATGCGGCTCGAACCTGAGGCCAGCGGTGGTGAGCTCGGTCCCGGCGCGGGAGCGGGTGAAGAGACGGCGGCCCAGGGTCTTCTCGAGCGCGGAGATGCGGGCGGAGACGGTGGACTGCGTCACGCCCGTGCGATCGGCTGTTTTGTTGAAGCTGCGGGTCTCGACGAGGTCGAGGAAGGTATCAATGAGGTCGATCTGCATTGTGCGCTCTAATCGGTATCTCCGATTAATATACCGTAGTCGGCCGAATTGAATAGTAGAGCGAGAGGCGGAATACTCCGCGAAAAAGGGAGGAGCGGGAATGGCGGAATTTCCGACAGAGGCGCGTGTGGTGATCATCGGCGGCGGCGCGGTCGGCGCCTCGGCGCTTTACCATCTGGCGAAGGCCGGATGGACGGATTGCGTGCTTCTTGAGAAGAACGAGCTGACGGCGGGATCGACCTGGCATGCGGCGGGAAATGTGCCGACATTCTCGTCGAGCTGGTCGATCATGAACATGCAGAGGTACTCGGCCGAGCTCTATCGCGGCTTAGGAGAAGCCGTTGATTATCCAATGAATTATCATGTGACCGGATCCTTGCGATTGGGGCATTCCAAGGAGCGTTTGCAGGAGTTCCAGCGGGTCAAGGGCATGGGGCGCTATCAGGGGATGGCGCTGGATGTGCTTGGGCCAAACGAAATCCGGTCGCGCTATCCCTTCGTGGAGACGCATGAGCTGACCGGCGCTTTGTACGACCCCTATGACGGCGACATCGACCCAGCGCAGCTCACGCAGGCGCTGGCGAAGGGCGCGCGCGACATGGGCGCCAGGATCGAGCGGTTCTGCCCGGCGACGGGCACGCGGCGTGATTGGGACGACTGGATCGTCTCGACGCCCAAGGGCGAGATCCGCTGCGAGATCGTGGTGAACGCCGCGGGGTATTACGCCCGCGAGGTCGGCAAGTGGTTCGGCCGCGATATGCCGATGATGGTGATGAGCCACCAGTACCTGCTGTTCGACGCTATACCCGAGATCGAGGCCTGGTCGAAAGAAGAGGGGCGCAAGCTGCCGCTTTTGCGGGACGTCGACAGCTCCTACTACCTGCGGCAGGAGAAATACGGCTACAACCTCGGCCCCTATGAGCGGAACTGCAAAGCCCATTGGGTAACGTCGGACGATCCGTTCCCGGAAGACTTCAGCTTCCAGCTATTCCCGGACGATCTGGACCGGCTGGAATGGTACATTGCCGACGCCATGGCGCGGGTGCCGCTTTTGGAAGAGGCGGCGCTGACCAAGACCATCAACGGGCCAATCCCCTATACCCCGGACGGCAACCCGCTAATCGGGCCTATGCCGGGTGTGCCGAACGCCTTCGAGGCCTGCGTCTTCACCTTTGGGATTTGTCAGGCAGGCGGCGCGGGCAAAGTGCTGGCCGAATGGGTGACCGAAGGGCAGACCGAGTGGGACATGTGGTCCTGCGATCCGCGCCGGTTCACTGGGTTCTGCGACGAAGACTACTCGGTCGCCAAGGGCATGGAAGTCTACGGACACGAATACGCCATGCACTTCCCGCACCACGCCTGGCCGGCGGGACGGAATTACAAACACTCTTCGATCCATAACAAGATCAAAGAGCTGGGCGGCGTTTTTGGCGCCTACAACGGTTGGGAGCGCGCGGATTGGTTCGCGGGCTCTGGCGACGACACTTCGGAGGAGGCGACACAGACGTGGGAACGCGAAGGGCCGTGGTTCCCGCGTGTGGGCGAAGAATGCCGGGCCGTGCGCGACGCGGCCGGCATTCTCGACCTGCCCGGGTTTGCGCGGTTCAGGGTCAAGGGGCTCGGCGTGGACGAGTGGCTGGCCGGGCAGATCACCGGCCGAGTGCCCAATGCCGGCCGGATCGGATTGGCATATTTCTCTGACAAGGACGGACGGATCGTGACCGAGATGTCGGTGGCGCGGATCGCCGAGGACGAGGTTCTTCTCATCACCGCCGCGACGGCCGAGTGGCATGACCGGGAGCTCCTTGAGGCGAGCTTGCCTGATGGTTTGTCCCTGACCGACGAGACCGAGGCCTGGTCGTGCCAGATCCTGACCGGGCCGAAATCGCGGGAGATACTGGCTTCGATTACGGATGCCGATCTCACCAAGCCCTGGCTGACCTGGCAGGAGGCGCAGGTCGGGGGCGCGACGGTGCTGTTGATGCGCGTAAGCTTCGCGGGCGAGCTTGGCTGGGAGCTGCACAGCCGGATTGAGGACACGCCGTCGGTGTTCGACGCGGTCTGGGCGGCGGGCGAGCCGCTGGGTCTGCGGCCCTTCGGTATGTTCGCGCTCAACTCGCTTCGGATCGAAAAAGGCTATCGTGCTTGGAAGGGCGATCTCTCGACCGATTACACGATCCTTCAGGGCGGGCTGGAGCGGTTCGTCGACTGGTCGAAGGACGACTTCCCCGGCAAGGCCGCCATGCTGGCCGAGAAACAGGCCGGGGTGAAACGGAAGTTCGTGACGCTGACCGTCGAGGCGGGCGACTGCGATCCGCCCTATATGTCCACGCTGTGGTTGGGGGACGAGGTCGTAGGCGAGACGACGAGCGGCTACTGGGGCCACCGGGTCGAGGCCTGCCTGGCCCTCGGCATGGTGAGGGCTGATCTGGCGGAGGCAGGGCGGGGTTTGGAGATCGAGATCTTCGGAGAACGTTTCCCTGCCACCGTTGAGGCCGAGGGTTCGCTTTGGGATCCAGCGAACGAAAGGCTCAGGGCGTGACCGAGGTGGCGGAGGGCAAGCCTCGCCGAGCGGGCGGCCGCGCGGCACGACGGGCTTTGCGGGCCGCACCCCTGGCCGAGGACTTGCGACCCATCCGGCCCGGAATGGAGGGCGGTCAGTACAAGCCGCTGACCGAAGCGGAGGTGGCGCGCATCCACCAGGCGGCCTTGGAAGCCCTTGAGGTCATCGGACTTAGCCAAGCGCCGCCGTCCGGTGTCGAAATCCTGACGAACGCGGGCGGCGTGCAGGGCGATGACGGGCGCATAAGGTTCTCGCGCGGACTGGTCGAGGACATGCTCGCGATCGCCGCGCGGAACATCACGCTCCATGGCCGGGAGGAGAAGCACGATCTGCATTTGAGTGGATCAAAGGTGCATTTCGGAACGGCCGGCGCGGCGGTGCACATTGTCGATCTCGAGACGAACACCTACCGGGATTCGACGGCGCAGGATCTCTATGATGCCGCTCGGATCACGCATGCGCTGGATAACGTGCATTTTTTCCAACGCGCTATGGTGGCGCGGGACATCGAAGACAATCTCGAGATGGACCTGAACACGCTCTACGCCTCTGTCTCGGGGACGACGAAGCATGTGGGCACGTCCTTCTCCGACCCGGAGTATGTGGCGCCTTGCGTGGATCTCGTGCACCGGATCGCGGGCGGCGAGGCGGCGTGGCGCGAAAGGCCGTTTGTGTCGAATACCAACTGCTTCGTCGTGCCGCCGATGAAGTTCGCCGAGGAAAGCTGCGTGACGATGGAGAACTGCATCCGCGCGGGGATGCCAGTTCTCCTATTGTCAGCCGGGCAGGCCGGGGCGACGGCGCCCGCGCCCATCGCCCTGGCCATTGTGCAGGCGGTAGCGGAGTGCCTGGCGGGGGTCGTCTATGTGAACGCGATGGCGCCCGGCCATCCGGCGGTGTTCGGGACCTGGCCCTTCGTTTCGGACCTCAGAACGGGCGCGATGTCGGGCGGATCGGCGGAGCAGGCGTTGCTGACGGCGGGCTGCGCGCAGATGCATCGGTTCTACGACCTGCCGGGCGGGGCGGCGGCTGGGATCTCGGATTCCAAGCTGCCGGACATGCAGGCTGGGTGGGAGCAGGGGATCACCAATACGCTCGCCGGTCTGGCTGGGCTGAACATGGCTTACGAATCCGTCGGCATGCACGCCTCGCTTCTCGGGTTCTGTCTGGAATCACTGGTTCTGGGCGACGACATCCTCGGGCAGGTTATGCGGACGGTGCGCGGGATCGACGTGACCGAGGATTCGGTTTCGATTGAGGCGATGAAGTCGGTCTGTCTGGAAGGGCCGGGGCACTATCTCGGGTCGGATCAGACACTGGCATTGATGCAGACTGAGTACGTCTATCCGACGCTCGGAAACCGGATGAGCCCCAAGGAATGGGTCGAGGCCGACCGGCCGATGCTGATCGACCGGGCAATCGAGCGGAAGAACGCCATCCTGGCTGAGGCGGGATGCCAGATCGCGCCGGATCTCGACGCCGAGATCCGGGCGGATCTCAACATCTACTTCCGGTGAGACCCATGCATTACGGCTATATCGGACTCGGCAACCTGGGCTGCAACTGCGCCGCGCGACTGTTGAAGGCCGGGTTCGAAGTCACTGTTTTCGATCTGGATTCGACGCTGGCCGAAGAGTTGATCCCGAAAGGCGCCGTGCTGGCCGGGAGCGCGGCGGAGGTTGCGGCGGCCGTGGACCATGTGGTGACCTGCTTGCCGTCTCCGGCGGTAACAGAGGTCGTATTGGACGAAATCCTGCCCGTGATGGCGGAGGGCGCGACGTGGATTGAGATGTCGACGCTTGGACGGGACGAGGTCATCGCGTTCTCCGAAAAGGTCGCCGAGCATGGCGTGCGGATGATGGAGCTGCCGGTGACCGGCGGTGTGCATCTGGCGGCGAGCGGTAAGATAACGATGCTGCCGGGCGGGGACGCCGATCTGGTTGAGCTGCATCGCCCGGCGATGGAGGCGATGGGGGATCGGGTGTTCCATATGGGGCCGCTCGGCTCATCGGCGATCATCAAGGTGATCACCAACATGCTTGCGTTCATACACCTCAAAGCCTGCGGCGAGGCGCTGATGCTAGCCAAGCGGGGCGGCCTGGACCTGGCGCAGGCCTGGCATGCGATTCAGGCGTCGTCAGGGAACTCTTTCGTACATGAGACTGAGGGCGCCTTGATCCTCAACGGCTCCTACGACATCGCGTTCTCAATCGATCTGGCGCTCAAGGATCTTGGCTTTGCGCGGCAATTCGGGCGGGAGTTCGGCGTGCCGCTGGATTTGGCGGCGGCGACGGAGCAGACCTATGTGGCCGCGAGGGAGGCCTATGGCGGAGACGCGCAGTCGCCGATGATCGCCAAGCTATTGGAAGACCTTTTAGGCACAGATCTGCGGGCAGAAGGGTTCCCGGAGCGTCTGGAATAGCGGCTCAGTAAGAAATCTCGAA
>JASJAU010000062.1 GCA_030066855.1 Paracoccaceae bacterium
GGCGCGGTGTTCGACACCGAGTTGCGCCCGGTTCTTCAAATGGTTGCGGCAACCTCCCAGGAAAGCGCGGCGCGCCACCGCGACGCGCTTGGCTTCCGCTCCGGCACCGCGGACTGGCGCGAGCTTGTCCATGCGCCCGAGGTTGATGCCGTCGTCATCGCCTCCCCGCAAACGACTCACCGGCAGATTGCGGAGGCGGCCTTCTCGCTGGGCAAGCCCGTATTCTGTGAGAAGCCGCTCGGTGCCACTCTCGACGACGGCAAGGCCATGGTCGCGGCGGCGCGGGAAAGCGGCTGCGTTAACATGGTGGGGTTCAACTACGTCCGCACGCCGGCCACACAGTTCGCGCGAAAGCTGGTCTCCGAAGGCGCGATTGGCGACATCGTCTGGTTTCGGGGCGAACACACCGAGGATTTCTATGCCGACCCCGAGGAGCCGGCGACCTGGCGGGCGGTGGGAGACGCCAACGGGACCATAGGCGACCTCGCCCCGCACATGATCAACGCGACGCTCGCGCTGGCCGGCCCCATCAACTCGGTCATGGCCGAGATCGAGACCGTGCATTCGGATCGCGGCGGCGCCCCCGTCACGAACGACGACCACGCCCAACTCATGTGCCGTTTCGCATCGGGCGCAATGGGGCATCTCTTTTTCAGCCGTGTCGCCCATGGCCGGAAGATGGGCTACGCCTATGAAATCACCGGCACCAAGGGCGCGATCCGCTTCGATCAGGAGGATCAGAACGCGCTCTGGCTTTACAAGTCGGAGGGACCCGAGGCCGAGCTGGGCTTCAAGAAAATCCTGACCGGCCCGGCGCATCCCAACTACCTCGCGTTCTGTCAGGGCCCCGGGCACGGGACCGGTTATCAGGATCAGATCATTATCGAGGCGCGGGATTTCCTCGAGGCCATCGCCACCGGCGCCCCGGTCTGGCCGACCTTTGCGGATGGTCTCGAAGTCTCGGAAGTCGTCACGGCGGCGCGGGCGTCCCACAGGGCGCGGGCATGGACGGACATCGCGGTCTCGAAGGAGCGGACATGACTATGAAGATCGGCAACGCGCCCTGTTCCTGGGGCGTCGAGTTCGCGGGAGATCCGCGCAACCCGGATTGGCGCGACGTTCTGAAAGACTGCGCCGAGGCGGGATATGCGGGAATCGAGCTTGGCCCCGTGGGCTTCATGCCCGAGGACCCGCCGCAAGTCGCCGAGGCGCTGGCGGAGAATGCTCTGGAACTGATCGGCGGCGTCGTCTTCCGCCCATTTCACGACCCTGACCAGTGGGACGACGTGCTGGACGGGTCTCTACGGACCTGCAAGGCGCTGGCGGCCCATGGCGCGCGCCATCTCGTGCTGATCGACTCCATCTCTCCCCGCCGCGCTCCTACCGCCGGACGCGCTGACGCGGCCGAGCAGATGGACCTGGCGGAATGGACTGCGTACCGCGACCGTATCGCGCATGTCGCGAAGATGGGTGCTGAAGAGTACGGCCTCACGGTCGGGATGCACGCGCATGCCGCGGGCTTTATGGATTTCGAACCGGAGCTGGAGCGGCTTCTGAATGAAGTCGACGAAAGCATCCTGAAGATCTGCTTCGACACCGGGCATCACTCCTACGCCGGCTTCGATCCCGTCGCCTTCATGGAGCGGCATATCGGGCGCATCAGCTACATGCACTTCAAGGACATCGATCCGGTCGTGAAGGCGGATGTGATCGCCAAGGGCACGGGGTTCTACGACGCCTGCGGGCAGGGGATATTCTGCAACCTCGGCGACGGCGATGTCGATTTTCCGCGCGTCAGGCAAATCCTGCTCGACGCCGGCTTTGATGGCTGGTGCACGGTCGAGCAGGACTGCGATCCCACCCTGCCCGACACTGATCCGCTGAGGGACGCCAAGACGAACCGGGCCTACCTGGCCTCGATCGGATTCTGAGGAGACTGCCATGTCCGGCAAACTGAAATGGGGGATGGTCGGCGGCGGCGAAGGCAGCCAGATCGGCCCGGCGCACCGGTTGGGATCGCAGGCGGATGGTCATTTTTCCTTTGTTGCCGGGGCCTTGGATGTAAACGCGGAAAAGGGCCGGGCCTACGCGCAATCCCTGGGCGTGGCGGCGGATCGCGCCTACGGCGACTGGCGCGAGATGCTCCAAGGCGAGCGCGGCCGCGACGACCGGATCGATCTCGTCACCGTGGCGACGCCCAACGCCACGCATTTCGAGATCACCAAGGCCTTCCTGGAGGCCGGGTTCAACGTGCTCTGCGAAAAGCCGATGACCATGACGGTTGCAGAAGGGGAAGAGATTGTTCGCGTGGCCGAGGCTTCGGGCCGGATCTGCGCGGTGAACTATTGCTACAGCGCCTATCCGATGGTCCGGCACATGCGTAGGATGGTGGCCGACGGAACGCTCGGCCAGATCCGCCTCGTCGTCGCCAATTTCAGTCACGGGCACCATGCCGACGCACGGGATCAGGACAACCCGCGGGTCCGCTGGCGCTACGATCCGGCGCAGGCCGGCGTCTCTGGTCAGATGGCGGATTGCGGCATTCACGCGCTGCACCTCGCCAGCTTCATTCTGGGCGACGAGGTCGCCTCGCTTTCCGCCGACTTCGCTTCATGCGTGCCGGGCCGCGAGCTGGAAGACGACGCGATGGTCAACTTTCGCACCGAGCGCGGGACGGTTGGGCGGCTCTGGACCTCGACCGTGGCCATTGGGCGGCAGCACGGGCTGGACATCCAGGTCTATGGTGAGACCGGCGGCTTGCGCTGGGCGCAGGAGCAGCCCAACCAGGTGTTCTATCAGGCGCTCGGGGGCCGGACCGAGATCATCGAGAAGGGCGAGGCGGGCATTTCGGACGACGCCGCGCGTGTCAGCCGGGTGGTTGTCGGCTCGCCCGAAGGTTTCCCCCTCGCCGTGGCGAACATCTATGTCGATCTGGCCGAGGCGATTCGGGCGCAGCACACGGGAGCGGCGCCCGATCTCGATGCGACGCGTTTTCCCAAGGCAGTCGACGGCCTCCGCTCGATGGCCGCCGTGCATGCCGCCGTGGCCTCCGCCGGATCAGAAGGCGCCTGGGTGGACGCGCGTCCGCCAATGTTGCGATAGGCAGGCGTCAGGCTGCCGGAAGCCGCCTCAAGGTGCCGCGTTCGATGACCTTGCACGGGAACAGCCGCGATTCCGGGTAACGACCTGGGTCCTCAAGCATCGAGGCCACCAGATCGATCGAACTTGCGATGATCTGGGGCACCGGCTGATGGATCGTGGTCAGGTTGATGTTCTCCCAGCTCGCCATTTCCATGTCGTTCAGGCCCAACAGGCCCACATCCTCCGGCACCGTGAGGTCGGCCGATTCCGCCGCGCTCAGCGCGCCGATCGCGATGACGTCGTCGCCGCAGAAATAGGCCTCTGCCGGATCGGTCATCAGACGTTTGATCATTTCCACACGGCCCGCATCGAAGGTGTAGGCTGTGGCGAAGCTGTGGGTCGCTTTGACTTCGGGATGCGCGCGGGCGACCTCGTAGAAGCCGTTGGCCCGATCCTGCGTCGAAGTCGCGGTCTCCGGGCCGCCTAGAAACCCGATGTGCCGATACCCTCTTTCGATCAGCGTGCGCGCGGCCATGCGCCCGCATTCGACGTTGTCGATCCCGACCACGTGAACCAACGGGTTCGACGCCATGCGGCCGAAGGAATGCACAACGGGCACGCCGGCGTCTCGGAACGCGCGGGCGAAACCTGGCATCAGGGTTGAGGACGCCACGATCACGCCATCGACCGAGTACTGGCGCAGGAGCCTCACTGAGGCGGCGGGATCGGTCTCATCCGTCAGGTTCACAAGGAGCGGGCGCAATCCGCGATCCTGCAGCCCTATCGTGAACAGATCGAAGATTTCCAGGAACAGAGGGTTGTGGAAGTTATCAGCGACGAGGCCGATCAGCTTCGTCCGTCCGGTGGTCAAACTCGAAGCGAGGGCGTTCGGCTGATACCCAAGCGACTGCGCCGCTTTCTCGACTTTGCGCCGGGTCTTGTCGGAAACGGAAGCGCCTTCTGTAAAGGTCCGGGACACCGCCGAGCGCGAGACGCCCGCCAGGTCCGCCACATCTTTCAGGGTCACTGGCATGCGCGATCATAGGCGCAGCGCGGCGGAAGTGACAAGCTTTCTTGCAACCGGTTGCAAAAACACGCGACCTGTGCTTTGCTGAGTCTTGCAGAGGCGGAGCCACCGCCCGTCGAAACGTGCTGATAGACACTTCTGGGAGGAACACATGAAGTCATTCGTCACATCCGTCGCCATCGCCGCCGCCGCGATGACAGCCCCGATCGCCGCCGAGGCGGGGGGGCATGAAGAACTAAGCTACGTCCTTGTAAGCCACGCGCCTGACAGCGATAGCTGGTGGAACACGATCAAGAACGGCATCGCGCTCGCCGGCGACCAGATGGGCGTAAGCGTAGAGTACCGGAACCCGCCGACAGGCGACATCGCCGATATGGCGCGGATCATCGAACAGGCTTCGGCCGCAGGTCCGAACGGTATTATCACCACGCTCGCCGACTACGACGTGCTCAAGGGCCCGATCATGGACGCGGTCGCGTCCGGCGTCGACGTCATCATCATGAACACCGGCACCGCCGATCAGGCCCGCGAAGTCGGCGCCCTGATGTATGTCGGTCAGCCTGAGTACGACGCTGGATTCGCTGCTGGCCTCCGCGCCAAGGGCGATGGAATCGGCTCGTTCCTGTGCGTGAACCACTCGATCCAGCAGCCAACGCTCGTTGAGCGCTGCCAGGGCTTCGCTGACGGTCTCGGCGTGGATCTGGGCAACTCGATGCTCGACAGCGGCGCCGACCCGGCCGAGATCAAGAACAAGGTTCTCGCATACCTCTCGGCCAACCCAGGCACCGAGGCAATCCTGACGCTTGGCCCGGTTTCGGCCGACCCGACGATCCTCGCGCTTGAGGAAAACGGCATGGCCGGCGACATCTACTTCGGCACCTTCGACCTTGGAGCCGAGATCGTCAAAGGCATCAAGTCCGGCGTCATTGAGTGGGGCATCGACCAGCAGCCGTTCCTGCAGGCCTATCTGCCGGTCGTCGTTCTGACGAACTACCACCGCTACGGCGTGCTTCCTGGCAACAACGTGAACTCCGGCCCCGGCTTCGTCACTGCTGACGGCCTGACCTTGGTCGAGCAGTTTGCGGGCGAGTACCGTTGATCCGGTAATAGACTCTGCTGACGGCCCCATGATGGGGCCGTCGCTTTTTCAGAACTCTTTTTAAAACAAGAAGATGCCCCGATTCAGGGGCGCGGCTGAAAGGGAGGATCGTCATGTCCGAGTCAACGCAGGCCACACCTGCGAAGGACGAACGGGTAAAAGAGATATCCGGTTTTCGTCAAGCGCTCATTCGCCCCGAACTGGGCGGTATTGTCGGCGCGGTTGCGGTGTTCGTCTTTTTCCTTCTGTTTGCTTTCGACAGCGGGATGTTCAACGCGCAGGGCGTCATGAACTGGTCGGTCGTATCTGCCCAGTTCATGATCATCGCCGTTGGCGCATGCCTTCTCATGATCGCCGGCGAGTTCGATCTGTCCGTCGGTTCCATGATTGGTTTCACCGGCATGATGATCGCGATCTTCTCGGTCACGTTGGGCTGGCCTGTCTGGATGGCGATCATCGTAACCTTCGCCATAGCGCTCGCGATTGGCGCGCTGAACGGGTTCATCGTGATCCGAACCGGTCTACCCAGCTTCATCGTGACCTTGGCGTTTCTCTTCATCCTCCGCGGCTTTACGATTTACCTGCCACAGACCCTGGAGCGGAAGACCATCATCGGCGGCGTTAAGGACGTCGCCGAAGGCGATTGGCTTGCCGCCATCTTTGGCGGGAAGATACTTGGCGGCCTTTTCCAATGGCTTGGAGACGCTGGGATCATTGGCGTATTCGAGCGCGGCACGCGCGCCGGAGAGCCCGTGGTGGATGGCATACCGATGCTCATCGTCTGGGCGATTATTCTGGTGATCGTCGGACACATCATCTTGACCAAGACTCGCTTCGGCAACTGGATCTACGCTGCTGGTGGCGACGCCGAGGCCGCGAGAAACTCTGGTGTTCCCGTGAGCCGCGTAAAGATCATGATGTTCATGTTCACCGCTTTCTGCGCCACCGTGTTTGCGACTTGTCAGGTGATGGAGTTCGGATCGGCCGGCGCCGACCGGGGCCTTCTGAAGGAGTTCGAGGCGATCATCGCAGTGGTCATAGGGGGCGCCTTGCTGACCGGCGGTTACGGCTCGGTCATCGGGGCGGCGCTGGGTGCGCTGATCTTCGGAGTTGTTCAGCAGGGCTTGTTCTTCGCGGGCGTTGAAAGCTCGCTCTTCCGCGTGTTCCTGGGCATCATCCTGCTCGGCGCGGTCATCCTGAACACCTACATCCGCCGCATGATCACGGGGGAGCGTTGAGATGACGACAGAACCGATCATCCAAATGAAGAACATCGAGAAGCATTTCGGCAGCGTGATCGCGCTCGCAGGCGTGTCGCTCGATGTCATTCCCGGCGAATGCCATTGCCTTTTGGGCGACAACGGGGCGGGCAAGTCGACCTTCATCAAGACGATGAGCGGCGTGCACCAGCCAACGAAGGGGGAAATCTTCTTCGAAGGCAAGCCGATGCACTTCGACGATCCGCGCGACGCGATTGCGGCGGGCATCGCCACGGTGCACCAGCATCTGGCGATGATACCGCTCATGTCGGTCAGCCGAAACTTCTTCATGGGCAATGAGCCCATCAAGAAGAGGTTCGGAGTTCCCTTCTTCGACCATGAGCTGGCCGATCGGGTCACCATGGACGCGATGCGCGAGATGGGCATCAACCTTCGCGGTCCCGACCAAGCGGTTGGCACTCTTTCTGGCGGTGAGCGTCAGACGGTCGCCATCAGCCGAGCGGTGCATTTCGGAGCGAAGGTGTTGATCCTGGACGAGCCGACCTCGGCACTGGGCGTACGCCAGACTTCGAACGTGCTGGCGACGGTCGACAAGGTGCGCAAACAGGGCATCGCAGTTGTTCTGATCACGCACAACGTGCGTCACGCGCTGGCCGTGGGCGACCGGTTCACCGTATTAAACCGGGGTCAGACGCTCGGGACCGCGAAACGCGGCGAGATCTCTCCCGACGAGCTGCAGGACATGATGGCGGGCGGTCAGGAGCTGGCAGAACTCGAAGGCTCGCTCGGCGGGACGGTCTGAGGACGCGGACCATGTCTGACGAAGGAGAGCGTGCGCCGCCAAAGCGTCGCAAGAAGGTTCTGGATCTACGGATTCCCTTCTTTCGGCCGGTCTGGCGGAGGGTCGCTCTCGTCGTCGCACTCGTTGTCTGGACCGGGGTTGAACTTGCGTTTGGCAACGTCTTCTGGGCCGTACTGGTCGGTTGCATCGGCGTCTATGCGGCGCGCGAGTTCTATCTCGGTTTCGACGAAGTGGGCGGGATCAAGAGCGACCCGCCTAAAGACTCATGACGGCTACTGGCTATTTCGACGTCGAGACTTGCTCGCTGGAGGAGTTTCGCGCGTTAACCGCCGCCAAGCTGGAGCCGGAAAGCCTGCGGTACGCCAACCGTGTCGAGAAGAATATTCCCGTATACAGCGTGCAGGAACTGGAGGGAGCGCTTGCAGATCCCAATGAACGCGGGGCGCTCCTCACCGAATGGGGCTGGGTGCTGGGCGCGTCATCGGGCGTTGTCGTCCTCGAGGGCGCTTATCCCGATTCGAGCGTCATTGACGCGGCCACGGCGATCTATGAGCGCGTCATTGAGCGCGAGCGGTCCGCGGGCGCCGGCGAAGGCGATCACTTCGCGACCGCCGGCGCGAACGACCGAATCTGGAACGCGCTCCAAAAACTCTGCGAGGCCGATGCCGAGGTCTTCGCGAAGTACTTCGGCAATCCCAAAATCGCGGCAGTGTCCGAGGCCTGGCTCGGCCCCAACTACCAGATGACCGCACAGATCAACGTGGTGCGCCCCGGGGGTCAGGCGCAGGAGGCGCACAGGGATTATCATCTCGGCTTTCAAACCGAGGCGTCCGCCGCCCGCTATCCCGCCCACGCCCATGACTTGTCGGCGGTCATGACGCTTCAGGGCGCCATCGCGCACTGCAACATGAGCGTCGAGAGCGGACCGACCAAGCTTCTGCCCTTCTCACAGCTCTACCGCCCCGGCTACATGGCCTACCGCCGCGCCGACTTCCGCGCCCACTTCGAGGATCGCTTCGTGCAGCTTCCTCTGTCAAAGGGCGACGCGCTGTTCTTCAATCCTGCGCTCTTTCATGCGGCGGGCGAAAACCGCACCACCGACACCCACCGCATGGCGAATCTGCTTCAGGTCTCCTCGGCGTTCGGGCGCGCGATGGAGTCGATTGACCGAGAGGCCATGTGCCGCCGCCTCTATCCCGTCATCAAAGGGCTGACCGGTGAGGGTGCGATGACCGCGCCTCAGGCTGCCGCCGCCATCGCCGCCGCGGCGGAAGGCTATCCATTTCCCACAAACCTCGACAGCGATCCGCCCGTTGGCGGGCTCGCACCTGAAAGCCAGGCGGCGCTTTTCCACCGCGCCCTGGCCGAGGAGATGACGCCAGAGACGTTCGAGGCCGAGCTGGCCCGCCAGTCGGCCCGCAGAGAGCCCTGAAGAACGGAGAGTCCGCATGTCCCGCCTATTGATCCGGCCCTCAGGCGAACGCGGCAAGGTTCACGCCATAACGCCCGAGAGCGCCGGCTGGTCCTATGTCGGTTTCGATCTTCACCGGCTGAAGGCGGGCGAGACGGTGGCGGAGGAGACGGGGTCTCGCGAAGCCATCCTCGTTTTGGTCGAAGGCAAAGCGCACGTCGCGGCGGGCGGCGCGGACTTCGGCGTTCTGGGCGACCGGATGAGCGTCTTCGAGCGGACGCCGCCCCATTGCGTCTACGTTCCTTCGGCAGGCGCATGGGAAGCGACCGCAGAGAGCGACCTCACACTGGCGGTCTGCTCCGCCCCGGGGAAGGCGGGGCATCCGGCGCGGATCATCGGTCCCGAGGGCATCGCCACCACACCGCGCGGAAAAGGCACCAACACCCGCTACATCAACAACATCGCGATGGAGGATCGGGATGTGGCCGACAGCCTGCTGGTCACCGAGGTCTTCACGCCCGCGGGCCATTGGTCCTCCTACCCGCCGCACCGGCATGACGAGGATGATTTTCCCAACATGACCTATCTGGAGGAGACCTATTATCACCGGCTCAGCCCGGCACAGGGTTTCGGCGTCCAGCGGGTGTTTACCGAGGACGGCGCGCTGGACGAGACGATGGCCGTGAGCGATCACGACGTCGTCCTCGTGCCACGCGGGCACCACCCCTGCGGGGCGCCTTACGGGTATGAGATGTACTATCTCAACGTGATGGCGGGGCCCTTGCGCAAGTGGCGGTTCAAGAACCACCCAGACCACGACTGGATCGCCCAGAGGGACGCGGGCTAAACGACCCGTCCGGTTCAAACCTTGGTGAACTCCATCCGGTAGACGACCTCCTCGCCGGTCGCCGGATCAACACCCGGCGCGCCACTGATCACCAGCTTGCCGCTCTGTAGTTGGAACGGGCGCGAGACATCGCCCGACCAGTTCGGGTTCCAAGAGCCGTCGATATGATGCACCACACGGTCGCCCTCGAGCGTGTAGGACGCGACATAAGCCAGCATGTCGTCGAACATCTCCGCCTTTTCCGCCTCCGTCCATCCGCCCGGTCGCGGCGCGGGCCGATCGCGCCGGAAGACCGTCGCCATCATCCGCCCGTCGGCGTGATAGGCGATATAGCCGATCGGCCCGGGTCCAAGCGCGTCTGTCGTCTCTCCCGTCTCAACGGAGGTTCGGGTCCAGGCGTCCATTCTCCACGTCCCGATCAGTTCGATCTCATCGGCCATGGCGCTCCTCTTTCAAGGTGTCCTCACACTCCGGAGCAGGATGCCACCAAATCCGGGAAATCCGAAGGGTTCAAGGAACCGCCGGCTCGGTGGCGATTGGCCATACCGAAGACGCGGCGCTTCTGCGGCCTGGGACGTCGCAGATGGTCGGGAATAGCGCGGCCGGGAGGTATGGTCCGGGCTGGAGGATCCACCACGACGTCCGAAACTCCAACGCTTGGCGGCCCGGCGGGCACTGGTATCTAGGGGGTCAGCGAAGAGCCGCGCCAGATTTCCAACCGCGACACGCAGGCACCGCTCTTTGGTCGTGCTGTCCGACCTTTTCGGCGACGCCAGGTCTCGCGCGGATCGCGTGATCCTGAGAGATCAGCCGAGCCGCGGCCTCATCGGCGCCAGAACTGGCGTTGAAACGAGGCGCTGGCCAATGGCTGGTCCTCAACTCTCAAAGCGTGTCGTTCGTCTTTCTGCTCGAGAGGAATTCGCGAATGTCGAGCAGCGACTTCTCGTCGCTCGACACGTATACAAGCGCCATATTGGCGCGCTCCTTCACCATGGCGCCGGGAAACGGCAGGTAGCTCAGCTCGCGCGATCCGAATGACGGCGAGGCGCTGCCCACCTGCCATTCCGTCGCAAGCGAGACATCGACGAGTTTCAGCGCCGTCGCTCCGCTCGTCCCTGGCCGTTCGAAGGGCACCCCGGCCAGCCGCAGGTATGCGGTCTTATCCGCAGCCTGAACAAAGCCGTCGATGAATTGCGTGGCGAGCACCTGAAGCTCTTCCGCGGCATCCTCTGGGGGCAGATGGCTGTGTAGGTGGTCGCGCGCGTGGTTGTGGCCGATGTGGCCGTCGACGATGTCATGTGGCATTGGACCACCTCTTTCCTTCGAACGCGCCGTGCGGGATGGTTACCGGCTTGTCGATGTGAGGCTTGTGCGCGCCGAGCTTGCCGCTCGCGACCAACGACCCCAGCACGTCGACAATGACGCGGGTGCCCATCAACGCGGTGATGTCGGAGGTGTCGTATGGCGGGCTCACCTCGACCAGCTCCATCCCGCAGATACCCTCGGCGGCCACTTTCGAGGCGAGCGCGAGCGCCTCGCGGGGCAGGAAACCGCCCGGCTCCGGCCAACCGGTGCCGGGGACGAAGCCGCAGTCGATGGAGTCGATGTCGAACGACATGTAGACCATATCGACCCCGTCCCACGCCATCTCGAGCGCCATTTCAGCCGTCTTGTCGACACCCATTCTTTCCATGTCGGACATGGTGATGATGTTGGTCTCGCGCTCCCGCGCGACCTTGACCGCCTCTCGCGGCACCTGCCAGCCGCCAATGCCGACTTGCACCAGGTTCTTCGCAGGGACGTTCGGCAGGTTCGTGGAGTGGAACCACGGCGTCGTGTGCATGCGCTCGTCGAGGTCTTTCTCCTGGATGTCCGCATGGCGATCGAAATGCACGATGCCGATCTTCTTCGAGGTGCATTCCGCAATGCCGCGCACGCAGGGGAAGCCTATCGAGTGGTCGCCGCCGATCATGATGGGCAAGCTGCCTGAGCTGAATACATGGCTCACGGCGCGGCTGATCTGATCGAAGCTCTTTTCGATGTTGGCCGGAATCGTGAATACGTCGCCGGCGTCGCAAAGCGTCATCTGCTCGCGAAGATCGACACCCATTTCGTAATTGTACGGCGTATAGAGCGCCGAGATTTTGCGAACGCCCTGCGGCCCGAAACGGGTGCCCGGACGATAGGTTGTGCCCCCATCAAACGGGATGCCAAGAACGGTTGCATCATAGTCTTTCACCTCCGTGACATCTTCGGCATAGGGCGCCTTGAGGAAGGTGTTGATGCCGGCGTAATGCGGCAGCTCTCCTCGCGCGAAGGTCGGGATTGACTTGTCCTCGATCGAGTCCGCGCCTGTCAGACCCATCCGCAGGGCCCAGCGGCGCTCCTCGTTCCAGCGGCCTTCGGGAATGCCGGCCTCAGCCTTCATCGACTTCCAGCCCTGAAGCTTGGTCAGATCGGGGTGGTGCGCCCGGGATTGGTCATGACGGTGATCCGCCGGGTGGTGCGATCTGGATCGATCACGCGGGGCGAAGAACATTGGTATCCTCCTCGATACGCTGGAAAGGGATGCCGCCGTCGCGGGCATCAAAGTCATAGGTGATGGTGGCGCCATAGGCGTTGGGATCGGTCGGATCCCAGCGCGGCTTGTCGAAGACCAGAACGCGATCGCCCAGCTTGAATCCTTCCTCCAGATCATGCGTCACCATGAATACCGTCATGCCTGTTTCGGACCGGAGCTCGGTCAGGAAATCATGCATCGACAGGCGCGTTCCGGGATCGAGCGCGCCAAAGGGCTCGTCAAGCAGAAGGATGCGCGGCTTGGCGGTGAGCGCCTGGCCGATCGCAAGGCGCTGTTGCATGCCGCCGGAAAGCGTGGCCGGATATTGATGCGCGACGTGACCGAGGCCGATCCGCGCCAGCGTCTCATCGGCGCGTTTCCGCGCCTCGTTTCTGGCGGCGCCCGCGAACCATCCAAAGCGCGCGCGAAAGCTCTCGCCTGCGACGATGTTCTCGCGCACCGTCAGATGGGGGAAGACCGAATACTTCTGAAAGACGACACCCCGATCCAGGCCCGGCTCGACCGCGGGCGGCGCGTTGCCAACGCGGATCTCGCCGCGTGTCGGGCGCTCCTGTGCCAGCAGCAATCGGAGAAACGTGGACTTGCCGCAGCCCGAGGCGCCGACGATGGAAATGAACTCGCCCTCGTCCACTGTGACGTTCACACGTTCGAGGATCGGGCGATTGCCGTAGGACTGGAAGATGTTCTCGGCTGTTACGAAACTCACAGGCCCGCCTCCGTCCACGGGAAGAGCTTGCGCGAGATCCAGCGGAGCGCGAGATCCATCAGGAACGCCAGGAGCGTGATCCAGATGACGTACGTCAGGATGACGTCCATGGCGAGGAAGCGCCGGACAAGGAAAATGCGATACCCCAGCCCGACCTCCGAGGCGATTGCTTCCGCGGCAATGAGGAACAGCCAGGCCGGACCCAGCGACAGGCGGATGGCCTGGATAAGACGCGGCAATAGCTGCGGAAGTGCGACCCGAAGCGCGATGACCAGGCTGGACGCGCCCAAGGTTTCGGCTTTGACAATGGTCTCGCGCGGGATCTCCATGACCCGTTGACTAAGATCGCGGATCAGAAACGGCAAAATGCCAACGATGATCAAAACAACTTTGGATAATTCGCCCAAGCCGAAAACGATGAACAGGATGGGCAGAACCGCCAGAGGCGGGATCATCGACAGAACCGCGACAAAGCCCGCGAGCGTGGCGCGAACATGGGGCAGAAGGCCGATCAAAAGACCAATGATCGTCGCGAGGACCGAGGCGATGCCGACGCCGAGGAAAAGGCGCGTCAGGCTGGCAGCCGTGTCATGCCAGAGCAGGATGCGATCCGACCGCCTGTCCGGTTCGGTGAAGAGCCGCTCGGCCGTCGCCGCAATGGTTTCCGGCGCCGGCAGGAGTTTGTCGGACGGGTTGGCCGCAAGACGGATTTCCGAGCCGATCCAGTACGCGACAAAAGCGATCAGGAAGGGCAAGGCGGCCAGCGCGCTTTTCAGCGCCACGCCCGGCTGTCTGTTGATGAGCCGCATCGCCTTGCCCCTTTGGCCCGGATGGCCTCAGAGCCCCCCGTCGGCGGCCATTTGCATGTAGGTCGTGTCGAAGCGGAACTGGACGTTATTGGCGTCCCCCGTGGTCGAACCGTCGGGATAGGCGACGCCGACAAAGTCGGCAGAGGGCGCGCCCTCCCCGAGAATGCCCTTGTCAAACAGGAATTCGGCAACGCTGACCATGGTGGAAGGGAGCTCTGCGGATTGCGTGAAGGCCACGGCGGCGGCCGGATCATAGAACATCTCGGTCGAGGCAAGCTGCGCCTGGTAGCCGGCGAGATCGGTACCCGAGGCTTCAGCCATCGCGGTCAGAACCTCTTCATCGCCCGCCGCCATAAGGCCCATAACCTCGTACCAGGCGCCGACCATCGCCTTGCCGAAGTCAGGGTTGGCTTCGAGCGTTTCGGTGTTCACAACCATTAGGTCGATGATCTCGCCGGGGATGTCCGAACTGTCGAACAGCTTGGTCGCATTCGGGTCTTCCAGGATGGTTGAAACCAGCGGGTTCCAGGTGACAACTGCTTCGACATCTTCGGTCTGGAAGGCTGCTATCATGTCGGCGTCGGAGGTGTTGATCACCGCGTCGAGGTCGGCTTCACGCAGGCCGACGCTGTCGAGCGCGCGGGCGAGCAGGTAATGCGAGACCGAAAGCTCGACGAGGTTGACGGGCTTGTCCGACAGACCGGCCAGATCGCCATCCCCCTTGACGATCACCGCGTCGTTGCCGTTTGAGAAGTCGCCGACGATCAGAGCGGTCGTGTCAACGCCGCCGCCAGACGGGATTGAAAGCGTGTCCATATTCGTAGCCGAGACGCCATCGAAAGCGCCTGCCGTGTACTGATTGATGGACTCAACGTAGTCGTTGATCTGAACGATCTCGATATCGATTCCATACTTGTCGGCCCATTTGTCCATGATGCCCGACTCCTCGAGATAACCCCAAGGCATCCAGCCGACATAGATCGACCAGGCGACCCTGAACTCGGTCTTCTCCTGAGCCGCGGCCGGGGCCGAAAGCCCAAGCGCCAGTGCGGTTGCTCCAAGAGCCAGTGTGCGAAGTGCTTGCATGGGAAGTCTCCCTTGGCAGCGTTCCGCCAGAACTGGTTGGATTGGGGGGCCGAGGCGGAACTTGAGAGACCGGTCCCTACCCAATGCGCAGTGCTCTCCCGGGGTTTTGTCCCGCCGTGTCCCGGAACGGAATTTGCCGCCCGGGTGGCATCTCTCGGACCAGTCCCTCGGGAGGATGAGGCGGAACCCTAGATGCCCTGCTCGTTCAACCATGTAACCGACGACTGGCAAGTCACGGAAATCCGCCCTCGCGGGCAAGCGACTCGGCGCCAGATGCTCCTAATTGCGGCGATCTGGAGCGGACTTGTCTCTTAATCAGGCAGAATCTCAGAAAAGAACCCGCATCGCGCCGCTCGGATCTTGGAAGAAAACCCGAGGGCCCTGCCCGGTCCGCCTATCTCGTTTCCACAGCATGGCTCGCTGCTAGGGCGATGGAGGAAGACGGCGATCCGCGCCGCGTTCAGAGGATTGAATGACCGCTTTGCGGACAAGACTGGCACCAGATCTCAGGGGTCAAGCTTCCGCCGTTTTAGGGGTGGACAAAGTGGACCTTAGCAAAGTCGTGTCGCCAGTCAGCCACTTCGGCGGCTATGTCGTCGCCTTTCAGACCGCGCACAATCAAAGACGCCAGTCTGTCGGCGTCATCAGACGTCATGCCCCATCTCACCAACTCGGGTGTGCCGATGCGCAGACCATTCATGTCACCTGCAACTTCCGGCACAGGCAGGCCAATGCCGCAGGCCAGGAAGCCGGCTTTGCGAAGGGTCTTGGATGCAGCCTGTCCACCGCCAAACGGTTCTGCCAGAACAGCGAACTGGTGAGAGGCGGTGAAGCCCTCGCGCCCAGCGAAAACTGGAACACCTTGAGCATCGAGGCTCCGGGCCAACGCGCGGGACATGGCGATCATTTCGGCAGCATAGTCTCGTCCAAAGTCGCGCCAATCAAGCATCGTCACAGCAAGAGCAGCAGACTTTGCAGCATCGAAATTCGCCGTCATCCCAGGGAATGCAATGTCATCCAGGGCCTTTGCGATCTCCGCATCGTTTGTCACGATGAGGCCACCTGCGGGGCCGCCGAGGCTCTTATACGTACTCATGGTCATGAAGTGCGCGCCCTCGGCCAACGGATTACGCCATGCCTTACCTGCGATGATCCCGCATTGGTGCGCGGCGTCAAACATGACCTTGGCGCCAACTTCATCTGCAATGGCGCGTACTTCGCTGACCGGGTGCTCAAAAAGATTGAGGCTGCCGCCGACCGTGATCAATTTAGGACGCTCTCTTCGCGCAAGCGCGCGCAACTCGGCCAGATCGACGGTGTAGCCATCGGCATCAGTTGGTGCATCTAATGTGCGCAAACCAAACAACCCGGCGCATCCTGCGATGTGGTGTGTTACGTGTCCTCCGATCGATGCAGGTGGCGCGATGATCGTATCACCAGCTTTGCAAGTGGCCATGAAGCCATAAAGGTTTGCAATCGCACCCGATGGCACGCGGATTTCGGCGAACCTTGCGTCGAAGACTTCCGCGCAGAGCTCCGCTGCGATGACCTCGATCTCTTCAATAGCCTCAAGACCCATCTCATACTTGTCGCCCGGGTACCCAAGCGAAGGGCGGGAACCAATGCCAGAAGACAGCAGTGCTTCAGCTCGCGGGTTCATCACATTGGTGGCAGGATTAAGGTTGAAGCATTCTCGCTCGTGGATTTCGCGGTTCCGGTTAGCCAAATGCTCGATCCGTTCCAGCAGCGCCTCGGACGAGGTGCGCGATGTATCGGTCGCGATCTTCTGGACAAGTGCTTCGCACTCAGTCGGGACCCAGTTTCTCGTTTCTATGGTCATCGCTTTACCCTTCTTGGCTGCGCAAAGATTGGACAGTTCGCATGACAACGCAAACCATATTTGCTATTTCTCGGCTTAGAATAACTAAGTCTGAAATCCATGTCTGTCGTACCGCGCCGCCCCAAAGGACCGCCGTTAAACGCCCTTCGTGCGTTCGAGGCCGCGGCAAGGTTAGAAAGCTTCGTTGCTGCCGCTGAGGAACTGAGCGTCACAGCCGGCGCGGTGTCTCAACACATCAAATCATTGGAAGGTTGGGCAGGCACAAGCCTGTTTGAAAGAAGCGCACATGGCATCACTCTGACATCCTCCGGGCGCGAGCTTACAGAAGAGTTCACGCATGCCTTTGATCTTCTTTCCGCGGCAACACAAAAGCTGCGAAATCTGGCACCCAACCCAGACATCCACATAGCAGCATTACCCTCAATTGCGCAGCTATGGTTGCCTGCACGATTAGGCAAGTTGCGCGAGATGCGCCCAGACTTGAACATTTCCGTAACCGCGATGGAGAATCCTCCAGGCCTGTCGAGAGAACTGTTTGATCTGTCCGTATTCTTCACGGGACCGGTTAACAAACCCGATCAGATCGTGCTTGCGGAAGACACCATTTTCCCTGTTTGTTCGCCAAAGGTGGCTGACGGTATTGATATTGAGTCCGCGCAGTTGCTCCACGACCAGACCTGGCAAAGCGACTGGC
>JASJAU010000063.1 GCA_030066855.1 Paracoccaceae bacterium
AGCCCAAAACCTCATAGCCGGTCGCCGCGGCGACCTCGGCTCGAAGCCGCTCTCCAAGCTCGCCGTCAAGCAGCGCGTAGGCGCGGCGGCGATCCGGCACGACGAAGTGTTGGTCGAAGATGCCGAGCTCCGGGACCCGTTTGGCGAGGTAGCTGGAAGAGAAGTAGCAGCCGTCGAGATCACCGCTTTCTGTGAGAGACAGGAGATCGGCCGCCTTATGGCCGCGCGAGACGATGTTCTCGTCGAAGATCAGCTTGACCCTGCCGCCCGTCTCTTCGGCGACCGCCTCGGCGAGAACGCGCCCGCCCCGTGTGTGGACGGACTTGTCGCCCTGATAGCCGCCGAATTTGAGCTCAATCGTCATCTCTTCCTCACGTCAATTCGTTCATCAGTTCTTCGGGGTCGGGTGGAAGGGCGACCGCTTCGCCCCGCTTTGCGGAGAGGTCCATCGCCATAGTCAAGATGAGGTTCCGATGCCCGTCTGACGCTGTCGCGTGCGGCGTCCGCAAACCCGCGTAGAGTCGCTGATACCAGGCGTTGGTCTCTTCCCGCATCGGCCCCCAGAGCTGGCCGTCGTGCAGATCGCCGGGCGGGTAGCTGGTCAGGAATTCGACGTGACGGGCGGGTGCGGTGTAACCCTCGGGCGCGTAGCCCGCGCCCTGCGCGACGTTGGTGGCCATGACGAGATCGCGGTGGGTGTCCTCGATATCGATGACGCCTTCCGAGCCGACGATGCCTATCTCGATGCCATAGACGGCGCCGGGCCAGACTTCGGGCAGACCCCAGCTGATGTTCATCGAAAAGACCGTGCCGTCATCCATCGTGAAGATGCCGACCGTCGAGTCCTTGGTGCCCCATTTGCCCAGTACCTTGTCCGTCGACTGGGCGTAGACGGAGACGGGCGTCTTCCCCTCCATCAGCCAGAGCGACATGTCGAGACTATGGGTGCCGGAGACGACCATGGGCGTCAGGGTCGCGCGCTGCTGAGTCCGCTGAACGGTCGCAATCGGCACCATCTTATTCATGAAGGCGCGGGTTACGACGGTGTGGACGTCGCCGATCTGACCGGTGATCAGACGCTCCTTTACCGCCAGGAACCTGCGGCGGAATCGATTAGTATAGCCGATCACGGCGTCGAGCCCGGAGCTGTCGATCGCAGCGAGGATTTCGGCGGATTGGCGGGCGTCGGTCGCCAGCGGTTTCTCGATGAACAGCGAATGCCCCTGATCAATGGCCAGCATTGTCGGGTCGTAATGGAAGTTCTCATCCGTGGCGACAATCGTCGCGGTGACTTCGGGGCGCTGCAGCAATTCGCGGTAGTCTGTCGTGAAGAAATCCGCCTGGATGTCGTCAGCAAGCTTTTGGCCGATGTCGGATTTCAAGTCGCAGAGCCCGATCCATCCGATGCCCGGATACGCCCGGGCCAGTTCGGCGCGGATGCGGCCGATGGTGCCGCAGCCGACGATGGCCAGTCCGATTTGTTTGCGGTCCTGCATGAGTGGTCCTTGGATTACGATTGGTTGGGCGAGGGTTCCGGACCCGCGCCATTCTTTGATCTGGCGTTCGAGAACACCCGAACAGCACCTTCCACCACGACGAACAGCACGGCGAGCATCAGGAAAGTGCCAATCCATTGCGAGAGGATGAAGCCGAAGGTCTTGTCCTCGAAGACGAGGAGCGAGCGGCGGAAGTTTTCATCCGCCAGCGGCGCGAGAATCACGCCAAGCACCACAGGCGCGACCGGGAACTTGAAGACTGAGAAGAGCCATCCGACAAGACCAGCGCCGAACATGATCCAAACGTCGAACATCGACAGTTTGACCGCGAAGGCGCCGATCACGCAGACGGGCAGGATCAGAGGCATCAGGATGCCGCGCGGCAGGCTGAAAAGCTTCACGCAGGGGCCGATCAGCGCGAAGGCCGCCATGTACATCAGGATATTGGCGACGATCAGGGCGGAGTAGATGAAGTATATCAGGCCCGGATGGTCGATCTCGATGGTCGGTCCAACAACGACATTCTTGAGCGTGAGCGCGGCGAGGAGCGCTGCCGCCGCAGCGTTGCCCGGAATTCCAAGGGCGAGGGTGGGGAGCATCGAGCCGCCGATATTCGCGTTGTTCGCTGTCTCGGCGCAGACCAGCGCCTGGTAGCTGCCCTTGCCCCACACCGCCTTTTCCTCCGGCTTCGCCCGGCGCCGCCCTATGTCATAGGCGAGGAATGAGGCGACGTTCGCGCCCGCGCCGGGGATCGCGCCGATGAAGGTGCCGAGGATGCCTGAGCGGGCGGCGGAGGGCATGTATTTGGCGAGGAGGCCGAAGGGCGGGAAGACCCGGCCGACTTTGGACGGGATTGTCGGCATGTCTTTGGAAGGCAGTGTCCGCAGGATCTCCGCGAGGCCGAAGAGGCCGATCAGGACGGCAACGTAAGAGATGCCGTCAAAGAGCGCGAAGGTGCCGAATGTGAACCGCGGAACCCCATGGATGGATTCGATGCCCACGAAGGCGACGAGCATGCCGAGCCAGCCCGCGATCCAGCCTTTGAGCGGCATCGAGCCGGCGGCCATGGTGCCCGCCACCATGATTCCGATGACTGCGAGCCAGAACATCTCCCAGGATCGGAAGTTGAGCGCGAAGCTGAGGATCAGCGGGATGAAGAGAACCAGCAGGATGATCCCGATGCCGCCGCCTACAAAGGACGAGGCAATCGACATGCCAAGCGCTTGTCCGCCTTCGCCGCGCTGCGCGAGTTGGTGGCCTTCGATCATCGTCGGCACCGCGTCCGGCGTGCCGGGTATGTTGATGAGAACTGCCGAGATCGCGCCGCCAAAGACGCTGCCCGTGTAGACGCCGAGCATAAAGGAAATGGCGACATCCTGCGACATGCCGGCCGAGAGGCCAATGAGAAGGCCCATGGCCATGGTCGTCGACAGCCCCGGAAGCGCCCCCCAGATGATCCCGAGGCAGACGCCCGCAAGCGTCATGATCAGAAGCGATGGCGTGAGCGCGAGGAGCAGGCCTTCGATCATCAGAAGCTCCCCGGTAGCGGAATGCGGAAGACGAGCTGGAAGACGAGCGACAGGACCATTGTCCAACCGATGGAGACTGTGGTGGTGATCCAGATCGGGCCGCGCCAGCTTGCGTGGATGATCATCGCGAGCGCGACAATGGTCGCGGGCTCGAAGGCTGTAAGGCGCAGGTTCAGGCCAAACAGGTTGAAGTTCTGCTGGAACGCAAGGAACTGGAGCGCTGCGATATAGGCCGCGACGGCGCAAGCCAGCAGAAGCGATCTGAGATCGGTGGGCAAGTCGCGGTCGGCAAAGGCTGGGATACGGACGCCCGCATTGCGCCGCGCCATCGCCGATGCGCCAAGACCAAGCGCCATGATGAGGAGCGATGCCGAAACGATGAAGGGCAGAAGGCCCGGCGCCGTCTGAATGTCTCCCGGCATGGGCAGCCGGAATGAGGCGATCATCACCGCCACGGAAATGGCTATCAGGATCGCGGTCGCGATCAGATCAAGCGTCGGCGATGCGAAGCCGGATTCAGCTTCCTCGCCTTCGAACTTGATCTCGGTGTGATCAGGGTTCGACATCGGATTATCGGAGGTTTGGGCGGAGCCCGCTTACCGCGGGCTCCGATTGCTTGATCAGGAGCTCGAGCCGATCGGCGGCTTGACGTAGCCCTCGGGCGGCCACCACGTGTCGAAGTCCGCTGGAGCGGGGAGGCCAAGCTCGGCCGCCGTCTTCACCTCGGCGCCGATCTGATCCTGGAACTTGTTGAAGATCTCGGCGGTGATGGATTCCATCAGCGCGCCTTCCCGATCCGCTTCCTCACCGATCTTCACATCGGGGATGAAGAATTTGGAGTCGAGCATTTCCAGGAATCCTTCCGAATTCGCGGCGGCCACAAAGGCGTCTGCGATTTCCTGGAGGACTTCGGGCGGCAGATCGCGCTTCACGAGGAAGTTGTAGGTCGCGCCCACCGGCAGTCCTTTCGCGGCGGGAATGGCGGTGCCGAGCGTCGGCAGAACCGTACCGTCGTCCAGCGTGATGTCTTCGCCGGATGTCTGCAGAAGGTTCCGAAGCTCGCCAGAGCGGATCAGGTCGATGTGCTCGTGGAGACCTCCGCCTGCGATGTCTGTCTCGCCCTGCAGGCCGGCCAACGTCGCGGGCTTGCCGCCTTTGTAGGGAACGTACTTGAGCTCGACGCCCGCTGCGTTGGCGATGATAAGGGCAAGCTCATGCCAGACGCCGCCCGTGCCGGAGGTCGAGATCGACACCGAGCCGGGGTTGGCCTTGGCAGCCGCTATGACGTCATCGATCGTCTGGAACGGGCTGTCCTTGCGCACCGACCAGGACGCCGAAGCGGCGCCGGCCTTGAACGGCAGCCAGTCCTGCCAGGGCGTGAAGTCGGCGTGTCCCATGACGCGGACGAACCGGTTGTAGTTTGCGCCACCGAGGATGGTGTAACCGTCGGACGGAGCCGCGCCGACGAATTGAGTGGCCACTCCACCAACCGCGCCCGGCTTGTTCAGGACGTTGATCGTCCAGCCCTTTGCGTTCGCCATTTCTTCGGCCAGTTTGCGCATGATCGTGTCCGTGCCGCCGCCGGCGGAGTACATCACGACGATGTTGACCGGACGCTCGGGGTAGCTCTGCGCGAAGGCCGCTGTCGGCACCGTGATCTGAAGCGCGGCCATGCCGGCGGCCGCGCCGCCAATGAACGATCGCCTGTTCGGCCCTTTGTTTTTGAATTCAGTCATGTTTCTCCTCCCGTTTAAGCGATCTCGCTGAGATCAGGTTTGGCCTTGGCGCTCGGTCCCGGGCCCGTGGTAGTTGCTTTGGTCGATGAACGCGGTGACGCTGTCTTCGACATCCGTCTCCATCAGAGCGTTCCAGCGATTGTTGAATCCGAAGAGCGCGATGACGGCCCCGATCTCGACGATCTGCGCCTCGTTGAAGTGGCGCCTGAGCTCCGCCATGTCCTCCGGCGTGGCGTAGGACGGGCACTGCCCGCCGGTCACCGCGACCCGCAGCGCTGCGCGTTCGGCGTTGCTGAAAATCGGGTTGGTTTCGAACTCCCAGAGCGCCTCGAGCTTGTCTTGCGGCACGCCATTGTCGGCGCCGTTCTTGAAAGTGTGCGCCGAGCAGTACTGGCAGCCGTTCGCGACGCTTGTCACGTGCGCCACCATCCAGCGAAGCGCGGGGTCTACCGTGCCGTCGGGGTTCCTGACCACCGCGCGGATCAGCCCGAGAACAGCCTTCGCGATCTCCGGGCGATGCGACAGCGTGAGCATTGAATTGGCCACGAATCCCGTCGCCGAGGCGAGCCATTCGATGTCGGCCTTCGCGTCGTCCGACTGGGCCAGATCAACCGGTGCGATGTGCGGCATGCGCCGTCCTCCGCCGTTTGTCGCGCGTCTGATCTGGTGAGCTAGCGACCGAAGGCCGTCCGCACAAATCAGCAATTCTGAAGGGCGCTATCGCGCTTTCTGAACCGGGGCTGGGAGGGCGCGTGGCGCACAAGGCTATGAGATCAGGGAAGCGGGACATCGTTCACGTACTTGGGAATCTGATAGCCGCGCTGCACCGCGGGCCGTTCGGCGATGCGGACGTACCAGTCGCGGACATTAGGGAATTCATTCAGGTCAATCTGCTGCCAGTCATAGCGCGAGACCCAGGGCCACGTAGCCATATCGGTGATCGAATACTCACCCCGACCCGCGCCCGCCATGTAGTCACGGCCCTCGAGGCGTCTATCAAGAACACCGTACAAGCGTTTGGCTTCGTTGGAGTATCTTTCCTCGGCGTAGCTCGACTTGCCGGGGTTGTATTTTACGAAATGGTGGACTTGGCCGAACATCGGGCCGACGCCGCCCATCTGCCACATCAGCCACTCGATGGCGGGCCATTTCTCATCGCCTTCAGGCAGGAAACGGCCGTATTTCTCGGCGAGGTAGAGCATGATCGCGCCCGTCTCCATCATGCTCGTGTCCGTGTCGTGATCGACGATGGCCGGGATGCGGTTGTTCGGTGCGATCTTCAGGAACTCCGGATCGAACTGCTCGCCCTTGGAAATGTCGATGGGGTGCACTTTGTACTCGACGCCAAGCTCTTCGAGCATGATCGAAACTTTGCGGCCATTGGGGGTGGTCCAGGTATAGAGATCTATCAAGGTCTATTCATCCCTTAGGAGCGTCGCGCGGACGGATTTGAGGTGGTCGCGCATCGCCGTGTGGGCTCGTGCGCGATCCCGGCGTTCGAGCGCTTCGATGATTTCGTCATGCTCGGAGAAGGAGTGATAGTCGGACGGCGGGCCGTCGACAGGCAAATCGAGACGCGACCAAACCACGGACACGCGGACTTCGTTCACAATCCGATAGAGTTCCGCGAGGAGGGGGTTGCCCGAAGCCTTGGCGATCAGCTCGTGAAACTGCGAATCGTAGAGCTCGTACTCGGTCCAGCTCTTGGCCGCTCGAATCTCCTCGCCCAGGCGTCGAAGCTCGGCGAGGTGGCGGGGGGCGGCGTGGATCGCCGCGTGTCCTGCCAGCTCGGGCTCCAGCGAAAGGCGAGCCATCATTGCAGCATGGGGGCTAGTGATCTCGGCCAGATGCCTGATAAAGGATTGATCCGAGGTCCCGGCCCCGGTCCCGGTATCGGATTTGAGAAAGGTTCCGCGACCCACGTGGCGCTCGACGACCCCTTCAACCTCAAGCGCGGAGAGCGCTTTCCGAAGCTCGCCGCGCGACATGCCAAGCTGTCCGCAAAGCTCGCGTTCCGGAGGGAGCCGGTCGCCAGGAGAGACGCCGGAGTCGATTAGCCAATTGGCCAATGTTTCCCTAACCTCTTCTGCTCGACGATGGAAATTCATATTGGTTAACCAATCATGAGTGCTCGCCACCAGTCAAAAAGCACCATAAATCCCTTGTCAACAGAAAATTCCTGTTTACTGAGTTCAAAAAATCGATAATACGACACCTCAAATGGAGTCGATTTGGTTGCCATTATGGTTGAAAGGTTGACCAATAAAAACCAAAGATGATCGATACCGAAGGGAGGTCCCGGTGGCGAGAGAAAGCGCGAATGGCGTGAGCTACTCAGACAAAATGCCGGTTCCGGAGACGATGAAGGCTTGGGTGCTGGGCGATCCGGAAGAGCTCAGTCTCGTGGACAAGGAGGTGCCGGTGCCCGGCAAGGCCGAGGCGCTTGTGCGCATCGATGCCGTTGCGATCTGCGCGACCGACCTGGAGATCATCAGCTACGGCACGCCTGCGATTTTCGAGGGCGGACCGCCGTTCAACAAGAACTTCACGCCCGGTCACGAGTACATGGGGACGATCGCCGCTCTGGGACCCGGTGTGGACGAGTTTGAGATTGGCGATCGCGTGACGGTCGAAATCCATGCCGGATGCGGACAGTGCAAGCGCTGTCGCATGGGCATGTACACGTCGTGCCACAACTACGGTCTGAACTACGGCGAGATGAACAAGGGCCATCGGGCCAACGGGTTCACCACCAACGGCGGATTCGCTGAATACGCGATCAACAACATCAATACGATGATCAAAGTGCCGGACGACATGTCCGATGCGGAGGCGACGCTGGTCGTGACGGCGGGCACGTCGATGTACGGACTGACCGAGCTTGGCGGGCTGGTCGCGGGCGAAAGCGTCGTCGTGATCGGACCGGGTCCGATCGGCTTGCTGGCCGTCGCGGTCGCGAAATCGCTGGGCGCGAGCCCCGTTGTGCTTGTCGGCACGCGCGAGAACCGGAACAAGATCGGGTTGGAGCTCGGCGCCGATGTCGTGATCGACGCGCGGAACGAGGATGTGGTGGCGCGGGTCAAGGAGCTGACCGGCAAGGGCGCGGACTACGTTGTCGATTGCGCCGGGACGGAGGCCACGGTCAATCAATCCGTTCACATGACGAACCGGGGCGGCAAGGTCTGCCTCGCGGCATTCCCTAAGAAGCCGGTTGAGTTCGACCTCGGCTATCTCGCGGTCAACAATATCTACCTTTATGGCATTCGCGGCGAGGGCAAGTCGGCCACGCACCGGGCCATGGCGTTTATGGCGGAGAAGCGATTTGACGCCACCAAAGTTCACACCCACACCTTCCCAATGCACGATCTCCCGGACGCGCTCCGGCATGCGCGGGAGCGGATCGATGACGCGATCAAGGTCGTGGTTTCCATGCGAGACAGCCACGCGGGCGCCGCGGCGGCAGAATAGGACACCTAGGAATGACGAAAGCGAAACGAGGCATCTACGCGGCGGCAGTCACCCCGTTCAACGAGGACGGGTCGGTCAACGCCGCAAAGCTGATCGCCTATTGCGAGCATCTGATTGGGGCCGGCGGCTGCGACGGCGTGGCGCCGACCGGCACGACGGGCGAGGGGAATTCGATCTCCTTCCGCGAGCGGATCGCGCTGCCCGGCGCCTTCGCGGAGGCCGGGTTCGACCCGACGAAGGCGATCTTCGGAACGGGGTCCTGCGCCACGCGGGACGCGATCGACCTGTCGAGAGCCTCGGTCGAAGCCGGTTTCACCAACGTGCTGGTTTTGCCGCCGTTCTACTACAAGAACCCGAGCGACGAGGGGCTCTACGCCTACTTCTCCCAGCTTGTGGAAGCCGTGGGCGATGATCGTCTGCGCGTCTACCTCTACCACTTCCCGCAGATGTCCATGACACCGATTCCGGTCGACGTTGTTGTTCGGCTGAAGCAGGCCTACGGGCCGGTCATCGCCGGTCTTAAGGACTCGAGCGGCGATCTTTCCCAGTCGCTGGCCTTCGCCGAGGCGACCGGCGGCGTGGATGCCGATTTCGACGTTTATCCGTCGAGCGAGGCGCTGCTCTACGACGGCCTGGCGGGGAACTGCGCGGGGATCATCTCGGGTTCGACGAACGCCTTCGGCGCTTATGTCCGCGACGCCATCGAGGCGGGCGGCGGCGCGGAAAGCCCGGAATTCATGCTGGTCAAGGCGGCGCGGGCAGTCGCGTCCAAGTACCCGCTTATGGCCGCGATGAAGCAGATCGAGGCCTGGCGGACAGGCGACGAGAGCTGGACCCGGATGGCGCCACCGCTGGTGCCGCTGTCTGAGGCCCAACGCGCGGCACTGAGTGCCGATCTGGAAGACCTGAAGGCGCCCGCGCCGGCGCTTTAAGCCAAAAGAAGGCGCGCGAAAGAGGAGGCGGGTCAAACCCACGGCAGGCAAAGCAGATCGACGATCGATTCATCTTAAAGGGAGGACCAGATGAACAGGATTGCAACAACCAGCACGGCCGCGCTTGCCGCGGCGGTCTTAGGGTCGACGGCCTTCGCCGAAGACATCACGCTCCGCATCGGGTCAGGCCACCCGCCGGGGGTCGTCTATGCCGGTCTTATGATCGACTACTTCCAGCCGGAGCTGAAACGCCGGGTTGAGGAGCGCACCGATCACACGATCAACTTCGTCGAGGGCTATTCCGGCTCGATCGTCAAAGTCACCGAGGTGCTCGAGGGCGTTCAGGACGGGATCATCGACATCGGCGGCTTCTGCTACTGCTTCGAGCCGTCCAACCTGCCGCTCCACGCGTTCCAGGTCATGATGCCATTCGGCACGATGGACCCGGTTACATCGCTCGGTGTCGCGCAGGACGTGTATGCCGAGGTGCCATATCTGGAAGACGTCTTCACCGACAAGTTCAACCAGGTGCTGCTCTCGCGGATTGCGGATGGCGGCTACAACCTCGGAACGTCCTTCGCATGGGAGGATCTCAGCGATCTGAAAGATCAGAAAATCGCGGGCGCCGGGCTGAACCTGAACTGGCTGGAATACGCGGGCGTCTCGCCGGTGCAGTCGTCGCTGGCGACGGCCTATACCGAGATGACCACGAACGTCTATGAAGGCTGGATCATGTTCCCGTCGGCCTGGGTCAACCTCAAGCTTTACGAGCCGGGTCCGTACTACACGCTGATCGGTTTCGGGTCGATGACCTGGCACGGGCTGACGATGAACCAGGACACCTACGACTCGCTCCCTGAGAACGTCCGGGAGATCCTGCACGAAGTCGCCGCCGACTATGAGGAGCAGACCGGCATCGTGAACCAGAGTGAATATGATCGCCTGGTCGATGAGCTGCGCGGTCTGATCACCGTCAACGAGATCGACGCCGATGTTCGCAAGGCCTGGGCCGAAAGCCTCGCCGGCTGGCCGCAGTCGATGGCGGACGATCTCGAGGCGCAGGGGCTGCCCGCCAAGCAGGTTCTGAACCTCGTTCTCGAGAAGGCGGAGGCGCGCGGTTATGAATGGCCCGTGCGCTACGTGATCGAGTAGGGACAAAACGATGCGCCGCCGGACCTCCGGCGGCGCATGCCTTTCGACCTCCTGGTTGACCTGACGCCACAAAGGAAAGACGGGATATGCTGCTGATCCGGGCTGCGGACGGCCTTACCAAGCTATTGATGATCCTTGCCGCGGCTTGGGCCTTCGTCCTTTGCTTTTTCATTCTGGCCGACATCGTCGCCCGGGCGGCGAACATGCCGCTCCAAGGGACAAAGGAGATCGTCGCGAACTCGGTTGTTATGATCGTTTTTCTTCAGGTCGGTTTCGCGGTTCGGTCCGGCTCCATGCTGAGGACCGATTTTCTGGTCGGCGTATTCGGGCCGACGGGCGCCCGCGCTATGGCGATCTTCGGGTTCGTACTGGGCGCGGCCTTTTTCCTGTTTCTGGCGAAGGCGGGCATCACGCCGGCACTCAGATCCTTCGCGAATGGTGAGTTTGACGGCGAGGGCGCACTCCGTGTGCCGGTCTGGCCCGCCCGCTTCACCATCATATTCGGGAGCGCGCTGGCGTCGCTGAACTACGTCCTCCTTGCCTGGATCGAGCTGATCGGCAAGTCCGAAGAGCTGAAGTTGAGATGAGGCCGATGGCAGCGGGGAACGCAGGTGTTTGATTTCGGAACCGCCGCGCTGATGGTCGGCGCCCTCCTGATCCTCGTGTTCATCGGGGTCCATGTCGCCGTCGCCCTGGGCGTCACCAGCGTCATCGGGATTTTCCTGGTGACCGGACGGCTCAGGATCGTCGAGGCGACCATCGCGTCGACCGCAGCGGAGGCGCTTCGAGACTTCACCTTCGCCGTCATCCCGTTGTTCATGCTGATGGGCGAGTTCATGGGGCGATCAGGGGCGGTCTCTGACATCTACGTCGGCATCAACCGCAGCCTGCGGCGCATGCCGGCCCGGCTGGGTATCGCGACGGTTCTCGGAAACACGGTCTTCTCCTTCGTGACGGGCGTCTCCATCGCCTCGGCGGCGGCGTTCTCGCGCATTGCCTATCCTGAGATGAAGGCCTTTGGGTATCACCGGGGCTTCGCGCTTGGCGCGATTGCCGGCTCGAGCTGCCTGGGCATGCTGATCCCGCCATCCGTCCTGATGATCGTCTGGGGCATTCTGACCGAGCAATCGATCGGCCGCATCTTTCTGGCGGGCGTGCTGCCCGGGCTGATGCTGGCCAGCATGTTCATCCTTTACATCGTCGCGACCGCGATCATGAGTCCCAAAACGGTTGGAGAGCATGTTTCGCATGAGGGTGTGGAGCTCGAAGCCGACAAGGTCGATCTGCCGTTCCCGAAATTGGCGGGAAGCGTCATCGGTGTTGGCGGAATCGTCGCCTCTGTTCTGGGCGGAATTTGGTTCGGGATCTTCACTCCGACCGAAGGGGCCGGAGCGGGCGCGGCGCTGGCGCTGATCTTCGCCTTCATGAAGGGCATGACGCCTCGGGAGTTCGTCTCTGCCGTCTACGCGGTCGGTAAGACTGCGGCGCCGATCCTCATCCTTCTGTTCGCCGCCGCGCTTTACTCCCGAACGCTCGCCATGACCGGGGTGACCACTGCGATCCGGGAGTTTTTCGTGGGCTCCGGTCTGGAGCCCTGGCAGGTGCTCGGCATCATCATTTTGATCTGGTTCATCCTCGGCATGGTGGTCGACAGCATCTCGATCATGCTTCTGACCGTGCCCATCGTGGAGCCGATCGCGGTCGCCTTCGGCTTCGACCGGCTCACTTTCGCTATTGTCGGCATCCTTGCTATCGAGGCGGGGCTGCTGACGCCGCCATTCGGGTTATTGGTCTACACGGTCAAAGCCGCGATCGAAGACCCGGAAGTCGGGGTGAGGCAAATCTTCAAGAGCTCCATTCCCTACTGGGGAATCATGCTCCTCGCAGCCACGTTGCTGGTGCTGTTCCCCGGCATCGCGAACTGGCTTCCGAACCAGCTGATGTAAGACAGGAGAGCCGAGATGCCCGCCTATTGGATCGCCCGCGCCAAGATCAATGATCCGGTCGAGTACAAGAAATACACCGACCTCGTGCCGGGGATCATCGAGAAGTACGGCGGCAAGGTTCTGGCACGTGGCGGAAAGTACGAGATCATGGAAGGCCCGGAGCATTTCCATCGTTTCGTGGTGATCGAGTTTCCGACCCTGGCCGACGGGACCGCTTGCTTTAAGTCCGACGAATACAATGCCGCCGCGGCGTTCCGGCGCGCGAATGGGGCGGGAGAAGTGCAGACAGTCGTCGTCGAAAGCGGCGACGCGACGATTTGAGGAGACGGGCATGAGCGCGACGCGAGTTATCATCGAAAGCCAGGGCGATCCGGACGTGATGCAGTTCGAAACGGTCGAACTGGGGGCGCCGGGCGAAGGCGAGGTTCAGATCCGTCAGAGCGTGGTGGGTCTGAATTACATGGACGTCTACCAGCGCTCCGGGCACTACCCCATGCAGCTGCCCAGCCCGCTCGGGTTGGAGGCGGCGGGCGAGATTGTCGCCGTTGGCGGCGGCGTCGACGGATTGGCCGCCGGGGACCGGGTAGTCTACGGCGGCGTTCTGGGCGCCTACGCGGATTTCCGGAACGCTCCTGCAGCTCGCGTCATCAAGATCCCGGACGGCATATCCTACGACATCGCCGCGGCGTCTCTGATGAAAGGGATGACGGTCGAATACCTGCTTGAGCGGACCTACAAGGTGCAACCGGGCGACAAGGTTCTTTTCTTTGCGGCCTCCGGCGGGGTCGGGCAGATCGCCGGGCAGTGGGGCAAGCACCTTGGCGCCGAGATGATCGGCGTGACCTCGGGCGCCGAGAACTGCGCCCGCGCGCTTGAACTTGGTTACGCGCATGCGATCGACCGGAAGTCGGAGGACATCGTCGCGCGGGTCAAGGAGATCACTGGCGACGCGGGCGTTCCTGTTGTCTATGACAGTATCGGGAAGGCCACGTTCGAGACCTCGATCGCTTGTTTAGCCACCTACGGCATGTTCGTCTCGTTTGGCGCGACAACTGGTGAGGCTCCACCGGTCGCGCCGAGCCTTCTTCAGCACTGCGGCTCGCTCTACTTCACCCGGCCGACACTCGCCAACTACGTCGGGCCTCGCGCGGACCTCGAGCATTCGTCTTCCCGCGTGTTCGAGATGATCCTTGGCGGGCAGGTTCAGGTGAATATCAACCAGAAACGACCGCTCTCGGAGGTAATCGAGGCCCACGCCGAGCTTGAGGCGGGGAGCACGACCGGCTCCACCATTCTCATCCCCTGAGGACGGACCTTGCGCGTCGCCACATCCGAAGCCATCGCGGGTCTCGGCGTCGCGCTCGGGGCGCTGCTCATCCTCTACGGCTTCTCGCTCGGAGAGGCGGGCGGGCTTTGGAAAGCGGCGGGTCTTGGCCTCGGCGGTCTGACGCTCTTCGCCACGCGCGCGATCCCGGAAATTGCGACCGCCTTTCTGATCTTCCTCGCCGCGATCGCATTGGGCGCGATCCCGCGCGACGCGGTCTTCGCGGGCTTCGCCACCGGCGGTTTCTGGCTCCTCGTCTCAGGGATCATTCTGGGCGCGGCCATCTCTTCTACGGGGCTCGCCGCTCGCATTTCTGAGAATCTGCTCGCGCTTTCCGGGCCATCTTACGCCCGCGCGACGCTTGTCATCGCGGGGGCGGGCCTGCTCCTGGGCGTTTTGATCCCATCCACGATGCCGCGCATCGTCGTCATGATCCCGGTGGCCGCCGCCCTGGCGGAAAGGCTCGGATTGGCAAAGACAGGGCAGGGCGCGATTGGTCTTGTCGCGACTGCGACAGCCGCCACGCTCCTGCCGACCTATGCGATCCTGACCGCCAATCTGCCGACGATCGTTCAGATCGGGGCCATGGAAAAGCTCCATGGGGTGCAGAGCACCTACTCGGCCTATCTCCTTCAGCAATGGCCGGTGAATTTTCTGCGCTTCGGCGTTTTGGTTTTGCTGATGATGCGATTCACTTCCGAACCGGTGGCGGACAGGCCGGCGGACGAAGACGGCGCGAGTCCTGACCGGCCCGAACAACGCAGGCTGTTGCTGGTTCTGGGGATCGCCATTCTCGCCTGGATGACGGACTTCGCCCACGGGATCGAGCCCGCATGGGTCGCGATGGCCGCCGCCGCCATCGTCATCTGGCCGAAGTTTGGAATGCTTGGGCCCAACGCGATGCGCGAGCAGATTGACCTGTCGCCGCCGATCTTTTTCGCCGCTTTGGTAACGATTGTCGCGGTCGCGCGGGGAAGCGGGCTGGATAAGATACTGGCCGACGCGATCATCGGCAGCTTGCCGCTGGACCCGAAAGGCGGGCTGGCTTCGGCCTATTCCGTCTTCGGGTTCTCGCTGATCCTCTCACATTTCACGACCGCTCCGGCCGCCCCCGCCATTCTCGCGCCCTTCGCGCCGCCCTTGGCCGATGCGACCGGGCTGTCGCTTGAGGCGATCTCGATGATTCAGATCATGGGGATTTCGACGCCTCTGATCCCCTATCAGGCGCCGCCTCTGATCGTCGCGATGTCGATCTCTAAGATTCCCAACGGGGTCTACATCCGGTTGTGTCTCTGGCTCGGTCTCGCGGTCGCTCTTATTGGCGTGCCGTCGACCTATGGATGGTGGCGGATCATCGGCTTTGTCTGATGACGGTCATCAGGAATGATTGTTGGTGTTTCAGTGGCTTGCCGCGATAGCAGAGGCCCGCGGGAGCCCGTTGAGAACCTGGGAGGAACAGTATGGCGAAGACCGAAGTCGCGGTGATCGGAACCGGGTGGTGCGGGGGCATTCGTGCCGAAACGCTGGCCAACTCCGCCCTCGTCGACGCGCTCCATATCTGCGAGATCCGGCCCGAGCGATTGGAGGAGGTTCGCAAGCTCACCAATCCCGCGACCGCGACGCTGGATTACCAGGAGATCGTGGCCAATCCGGCGATCAGCGTCGTCTACATCTCTACTACGCCGGAGCAGACGCATTACCCGATCGCACGGGACTGCCTGAAGGCCGGCAAGCATGTGCTACTGGAGAAACCCATCGCGCTCGAGTTTTGGGAGGCGGATGAACTGATCGTGCTGTCCCAAGCCAACAAGGTCAAGTTCACTATCGGGTACTCCCAGCGGTTCAATCCGAAGATCGCTTATGCTAAGAAATCGATTGCCGAGGGCAAGTTGGGAAAGGTGGTAAACGTCATGGTGAGCCGCCACCTGTCGCGCAATCTCGGCAAGAAGATCGCGAACCGGGTCAAGCTCTCTCCGGCGGCGATGGAATCCACCCATGACCTCGATTTCGTCTTCTGGCTTCTGGACCCCGCCAAGCCGGAGAAGATCTACTCCCAAGGCGCCTACGGCTACATGAAGGACCTCAACGGATCCTACGATTGCATGTGGTCGACCGTCACCATGGACGATGGGACGCTTGTCGTCGTCGGCGGCGGTTGGAACCTCCCGCCAAGCTACCCGAACTATTGCGGCACCTGGATCGAGATCACGGGGACCGAGGGCGCTCTGATCCTCGACGACACGGCCCGCGACCATTGGCTGAACACGGTGGCGGAGGGCACGCAATACCCGATGTCGACCATGCCGGGGGAGCATGTGGATCACGTTTTCGCCGGACAGATGGGGCCGGAGACGCTTCACTTCCTCGAGTCAGTGCTCCTCGACCGGCCGGCGATGGTCGACCCGAAACACGCGCGCATGGTGATGGAGACCTACTCGGCCGCGGATCTGTCCGCCGAGATCGGCGAGCCGGTATCGCTGCCCCTGTCGAACCATTCAATCGCGCAACTGGCCGATCTGAAAGCGGCGGAGTGAGGGCGATCCCATGAGCAAAACCATTGGCATCTTCGGGCTCGGTCTCATCGGCATGGCGCTGGCCGAGCGGCTCCTTGCCGCGGGTCATGAGGTCGTGGGGCTGGATGTGGACCCGGCAAAGCACGAGATGCTTCGGGGAATGGGCGGCGCGCCCGGCGACGCGACGGCCATTTGGCGGTCCGATCTCGTCCTCTCCGCTGTGTTCAGCACTGATCAGCTTGCCGAGATCATCGACCAGGCGCCCGACGGGACCGGAAAGACGCTTGTTACGATGAGCACCTGCGATCCTGATCAGGTTGCCGAACTTCAGACCGTTGCTAAGGCGAAGGGTATCACGCTTGTTGAAGCGCCGATTTCCGGGACCAGCCTTCAGGTCAAAAAGGGCACCGCCCTCTTGCTTCTGGCGGGCGACGGAAGCGGTCTCGACGCCTTTGAAGAGATCGCCGACGCGATCTCTCCCAACCGGGAGAGGGTCGGCGCAATCGGCAATGGAAACAAGACTAAGCTCGCCATCAACTGCGTCTTAGGTTTGAACCGCGCGGCTGTTGCGGAGGGTCTGGTCTTTGCCGAAGCCCTGGGCCTCGATCCGGCGACTTACCTTCAGACTGCGCTCAAGTCGGCGGCGCGGTCGGATGTCATGGCGGCGAAGGGGCCGATGATGGTTGAGCGGGACTTCACTCCGCTTGGACGGATCGCCCAGTCTCAGAAGGATTTCAAACTGATCCGGGACATGGCCGAGCGCAATGGGCATGGCGGGATGCCCATGGTCAATCGCTATCTGGAGGTCATGGAGAACGCGGAAGGCGCGGGCGACAGCGATCTCGACAACTCCGCTGTATTCCTTGCAGTTCTGCGCATGGCGCAGGCCGGTTAAACTTGCGCGATATAGAGCGCGGCGGCGATCAGGAACGGCAGGCAGGCGAAGTTCAGAACGGTTGAGCTGACAACCAATCCCGCGACCCGTTCCGGTTCATGCCCGTAATGCTGCGAGATAACGTAGGTGATCAGCGCCGAGGGCATGGCGGCAAGAAGAAAGATCGCCCCCGCCTCGATGCCTTCCAGACCAAGAACAGTGACGAGAAACAGCCCGGTCGTGAGACCGATTGCCAGCCGGAGCGCCGCGAGCATCGCGGAGGTTCCGATGTCGCTAACTTTGAGCCGAGCCAGCGCCCCTCCGAGCAGGATCAGCATGACGGGGATCATCATGCCGCCCAGAAGCTCGGTTGTGTCGGCGATGACCACCGGCGGCGCCAGGTCGGTGACTTTGAAGAACAGGACCGCCGCGATGGCCCAGATCAAGGGCTCCTTCACCAGCTTTCGGAGGCCCGGATCACCGGACACGATGGCGGGAACCACGGT
>JASJAU010000012.1 GCA_030066855.1 Paracoccaceae bacterium
TGATACGCTTGCAGGCAGGATCGAAGCGCTTCCGCAGAACGGGAACCGTCTTCTGATTGGCATCGCCGGACCGCCCGGGTCGGGCAAGTCCACGCTCTCTGAGGCCGTGGTCGCGGAACTTGTGGTCCGCGGACATGACGCGGTGAGGATGCCGATGGACGGTTTCCACCTCGACGACCGGTTGCTCGAGGCGCGCGGCCTTCTTGCGCGCAAGGGTGCGCCAGAGACTTTCGACTTCGGCGGATTCCACGCCGCCCTTCAACGGGTGCGCGAGGAGCCGTCGGTTGTGCTCCCGGTCTTCGACCGCACGCGGGAGATCGCCATCGCCGGGGCGGTGGAGATCCGCAACGAGACCCGGATCGTTGTGGTGGAGGGCAACTACCTTTGCCTCGACGAAGACCCCTGGCGCCGTCTAGCACCGCTTTGGGACCTTTCGGTCTTTCTCGACGTTCCTATCGGCGAGCTGAAGCAACGACTCGTCGCACGCTGGTTGACCCACGGATTCGACGAAGAGGCTGCTGTTGCAAAAGCAAGCACGAACGATTTGCCGAACGCCGTTCGTACTAAAGAGGCGGTTGTCCTGGTCGATCTGGTTCTTTCATCTTGAGCCATGTGCCGGGGCAGCATTGGACGCATTCCGGAAGGCTCCTAAAGAGGCGTTATCAATCCCTGCATGCAGCGCTTGGAGGCTCGGTGCGCGTTCTGAGAGGATGCGGGAGGGGGAGCGGCTCAGATGCGCGGCGCGCGTGCGTCGCACGGCCCCTACGGTCGGCCGTCAGGCGAGCTGCCCTATGAGACAAAGGATGCGCGACGACGGGGAGCTTTTGCCCAAATCACGCTGCAAGCCGCGGGACGGCGCTTTCCAACAACCATGAAATCGTGAGTTGCGAGCCCCTGCGACCAACGCGCGCGACGCCCGGAAGAGATTCCCGGGCGTCCTTTCTATGGCCTCAGGCCGCGATCTCCATTTCTTCGACCTCCTCCTCGTCTTCCGGTTCGGACTCGCCGGGCGCGGTTTGAGGGATGATGTCGGAAAGGAGGGTGTCGATGGCGTCGAGCCGCTCGTTGACGGTTTCTTCAGACGCGGGCGCGTCGTCTGATCCGCCGAGACCGAAAATCGACAGTATGATTTCGATGAGCTTCGCAAAGATGTTGTCCGGTTCGGACGCTTCGGCCTCCGGCGCCTCTTCCGGCTCGGGTGGAGGGGGCGCCGGCTGTTCCGGCGCGGGCTCTTCCGACGCCTCCGGGGGAGAGGGCAGCTCGACCTCGCCGACCGGTTCGGGAGGCGTTTCGCTCATCGGGCTCTCGTCGGCCGGATCGGAGCCTTCCGGAGCTTCGAGCGCGGTTTCGGCGGGCGGGGGAACAGAGGACGGATCGCCGTAAAGGGCGCCAAGGCCGCGAATGTCGCCGCCGGTCTCCGACAGGAAGACCGCTTCCACATCGGTGATTGGACGATCGAGAAGAAGCAGGTTTTCGATCTCGCCGTCAAAATGCCATTGCAGGTTGTCGTCATCGCCCTTTCGAACACGGGTCGAGGCGCCGAGAACGAGGTCTTCGGCATTGCCCGACATCCCGTCGGGGAAGCCCGCGTCGCTGTCGACAAGCTCGCCGTTCAGGTAGAGCGCGATCTCGTCGGCGTCGAAGGTGAAGGCGAGATGGTAGTCTTCTCCCTCTTCGATCCTCACCTTTGAATCATAGAGATACTTCTCGCCATCCTCGCCTTGGTACCGCACTTTGAGCATCCCGTGCCCGGTGATGTAGGCGGTCAGGTGTCCGCCGTCCTTGAAACCCGAGTGGTCTTTGGAGAGAAGCGCCTGCGCCTGATCGTTGCCGGGGTTGTATGCCTTGAAGCGGAAGGCCCAGGTGCCTTCCGGCGCGGCCTGCAGCGCGTCATGGGGGATCTCCAAAGGCGCGTCGGCGCCGCCGAAAGTCCCGCCCGCGTGGCTGAGCAGAACTCCGGGAGCCTCAAGATCGCCGGGCGTGGAGCGGGCCAACTCGACAAGCCCTTCTTTGAGCCAGGAGTTGGATGAGAACGCCTCGGGATCCGATCCGATGGGATCGCCCGCGATATCGCGGCTGTCGTATCCAAGATGCGTCTCGCCATTGATCTCGGACCACTTGGTTTCGCCGTTCGGCGCGACGGCCTCCTGCATCTCGTCAATCGTGTCGACGATGCCGTAATGCGCGGCCGGGTTGGTCTCGATGTCCCCCTCCTCGACCCGGTCGCCGTGGACGACGATGTAGCCGAGCTGATCCTCGTCATGCGCGCCGCCGTTGCCTTGCTGTGAGTACACGCGAATGATCGAAACGATATCGTCGTCGATTTCGTCGCCGTCCGTGTCGACGGTGGAGTATGATACGTCAACCTGCGTTGTATGGCCGATGACCGAAATCCGATCCTCGTCGGCATCGTAGTCAGCGATGACGTCGATCCCAATCGAGTCTACCCAATGGTCATGCATGCGGGCGTTCTCGCCAGCCACGCCGCGTCCGGACCAGTCAATCGTGCGGCCGTCATCCAATGTGTTCTCGACCAGGATGCCTTTTTTCCCGTTGATCAGAGTTTCGAAGAGGAAGTGATCCTCGCCCGCGCCGCCCACCAGCACGTCATCGGCCACGAGCTCCTGATCGAGCCAATCGACGAGTTTCAGGTACTCGGGGTCAATCGAGGGATCGGGATACTCACGGGACGGATCGTCGAGGACGAGCTGCCCGATCCGCTGCTCGCCCGCGTCGGACCGGCTAAGAAGCACGTCGTTCCCCGCGCCGCCCTCCAGCAGGTCCGACCCGCGACCGCCGTCGAGCGTGTCGCGCCCGGTTCCGCCGATCAGATGGTCGTCGCCATAGCCGCCATGGATCTCGTCGTTCCCCGACCCGCCGTCCAGCGTGTCGTCTCCAGCGGCGCCCTTCAGGACATCCGCGCCGCCGTGGCCCAGAATGGTGTCGTCGGCCGCCAGCATCGGCATTGGACCCGACGGGTTGGTCAGCGCCGCGCCTGGACCATTGGCGTGCAGTTCGGCGACCTCGGCTCCGCTCAGCGCATCGTCGGGAGTAAAACCGCCCCAAATGCCGAAGTCGGCGATGGCTCCCTCAAAGGGGTTGCGAAGGTCTTCAGCGTCGATTGCGAACTGCAGGGCGGTGTCGTTGAGCTCGGTCTTGTACTGGTCTGCGCCGAAGACCCAGGGCTCTTCGTTCTGCATCAGATAGGCTTCAGTGAAGTTACCCGGCTTCGCGACGTCGCCGGATTTGACCGTCCATGCGCTATTGGGGACTGGATTTCCATCTGCGTAGACAGTTACGCCATCCTCGGTGAACGACACTGCGAGGTGCGTCCAATCGCCTTCCGAAAGAATGCCGCCAGACGTCTTCCACTCGTGGTTCGCGCCGCCGTCGCCTTCTGCCATCCGCAGGAACAAACCTCCGTCGTGGGTGTGGCCCAGCCGGAAATGGCCGCCGTCCTTTGCACCGGTGTGGTCCTTGGTGACGAACATTCCACAACCGTCCAGATCGTCCGGCCGGACCCACATGGCGATGGTGCCCTGCGTGATCGCCATCGAGCGATCGTGGGCGAGGAAGGCGAAATCGTCCTCGCCGTTGAACTCAAGCGCGCCGGGGGAGCCTTCGTAGGGCCCTTCAACCCCGCCGTCCGTCCTCAAAAGCGCCTGGTTTTCGTAGAGGGTATAGGCCTTTATCGTTCCCGCTTGGTCGCGGAGATCCGCGTAGGCGCCGTCGTCGCCGTTGCTAAAACTCCAGAAGCCAAGCGCGCCGGGAAGCCCGTTGGGGGTGTCTTCAGGTTCCGGCGAGAGGGTGTCCGCGCCTCCGGTTCCTTCGATTAGCTCGCCCGGAACCTCTTCCACCGCGAGCTGATCGAACGGTGCGCGGGTGAGCTCGATCTCATCAAGGTCGTCCGCGCCCGACTGGAGCATGTCCTCATTGAAATTGGCGTTCTCAAAGGCGCCGGCGGGGTCGCCGGTCACGGGCCCCAGGTTCTCTGTCCCCGTGCCGTTGCCGGTCGCCTTGGTCGCCCCCGGTGTCGGCGTCCGGGTGTCGTAGCCCTTGTGTTCTACCCCTCCGACCTCGGTCATTTTCTCGTCGCCGTTCGGAAACAGCGCCTCTGCGACGTCGTCATAACCGTCGACGATCCCGTAGGTAACCATGTCGTCGGTTTGGATGTCGTCCTTTTCGACCAGATCGCCATGCACGATGACCTGTCCGATCAGGTCCATGTCATGGGCGCCGCCGCCGCCATGTTGCTTGGAGATCACCGTAATGATGCTCTCCAGCGCTTCGTCGCCGATGATGTCCTTGTGCTCGACATAGACATTCGCGGTGTGGCCGATGACCGCGATGCTGTCCTCTTCAGCGTTGTAGTCCGCGATGATATCGATTCCGGAGCTGTCGACCCAATGATCGTGAACCTCGTCATTCTCGCCGGCAACGCCCGCCCAATTGATCGAGCCGTCCGCTTTGACGTGCTCCTGGATGATGTCGAGCTTTGCGTTGATCTGGGGCGCGATCAGGAACGTGTCCCGCCCGGCGCCGCCGATTAGGACGTCATCGCCCACTAGCGGCTGGTCGGCATAGGCGGAGAGCTTCTGAAGCGCCGCGTCGACTTCCCCGTCCGGATCGCCCCGCGTCGGCATGTCGATGGCGTATTGTCCGATCTTTTGCTCGCCCGCGTCCGAGCGTGAGACCAGCAGGTCGTCTCCGTCGCCGCCATCGAGGATGTCGGAGCCGCGCCCGCCATCCAGCACATCGTCGCCGGCGCCGCCCGACAGGATGTCGTCGCCGTATCCGCCGGCGATCTGATCGTCGCCGCCAAGCCCGTCAATCACGTCGTCCGCTCCGAACCCGGAGACGACATCGCGATCCTCGCTCATTTCGGGCGCGATCTCGATCTCAAGGCTCTCCATGCCGAGGAAATGCGAGGGATGATATTCAGCTATTGGGACGAGCGGGATCTCGGGGTGGGGGAAAGCCACATCGTGCGTATCTGCGTAGAACGCGCTTTGATCGACTGGCAGACCGTCGATCTCGAGCGCCAGCGTCATCGATCCGCTGGCGTCGAAGTATAGAAGGTCAATCTCATAAAGGCCGCCTTCGAAATCCGCCACGCGGGTCGTGCCTTCCGTCGGGCGCACGCCTTCGAAGGACGAGAACTCGACTCCCCCGAGCTTGAGTTCGAAGCCGTCGTCCGAGACTACCTTGATCTCGTGAACGCCCGGCGGAATGTAGAGAAATCCGTTCAGGGTGAGGGCCGACGGTCCCATCTCGAGGCCGCCGCCCGTTCCGATGATCGAGGCCGCGTCATCGCCCAGGAACTCGATGATCGTTGTGTCGCTATGCTTCGCGCCATAGGCGATCTCGCTGGCAGTGAAGGTGACGGCGGGATCGCCGGCCGCCGCCGCCGCCGCCATCTCGGTGTTCCAAATCTTGCCCTCGGGGACATAGACCGCGCCCGATAGTCCGGTCCCTACCGCCGGCACGCCGGTCATCGCGGAGGCGCTTAGCGTCGGAGAGAGGCCGCTTGGGGTGTCTGGGGACGAGGCGTCGAAATAGGCGGTAGTTGTCATGGCAAACCTCTCCTGTTGACGCCCGCGATGTGCTCGAGCGCCGTTGTTCTGGTGCGTTTCGGAGTTACTCGGAGAACCTGCAAACCGCGCGATGAGGCGATGGTCGGGCCGACGCCATTCGCTCGCGCAAAACTGGATTGTTGTCAGGATTCGGCTGAATTGTGGCGAGAACATGACTGGGATTGCGGCGGTGAGGAGAACGCTGCGGTTTGCCTGGATAGCGTGAGCGAAGCCTTGCCAGCCGTTCTCTAAAAGGCTGAAAAATCTCAGAAAATAGACTGTCCGGTATTCCGGTTATCTGTGTTGCGCGAAGCGAACCAATGGCCTCGCGCGAGTTGAAATACGGCGGAACAGAAACGACGGCGCCCTGAGAGCCCGGACTGTTCCCGTGCGCGAGACGGGTCGCGGCGGCGCGACGACCACGGTATGCAACTTCAAGACGGCGAAACGAATCTATTCCGGGTCGTCTGGCACGGGAGAGCTGGCGTTTGCCTGGATCAATGCCGGGTCCGAGCGACTGTGCCAGTCTTCGGGAAATCGCTTCGGCCTGATGGGAAACGGATATGAAGACAACCGGCATTTCGACCTTGGATCACGCGCCGCAGGTTGTGGCGGAGTGGCTGAACGAGCTTTGCGCCGATCTGGACTGGACCGAGAAGGGCAAGGCGTATCTTCTCTTACGCACGACGCTGCACACGGTGCGCGATGTGCTGTCTGTGGGGGAGGCGGCGGATCTCTCCGCCCAACTCCCCGTCCTTGTGCGCGGCATCTATTTCGACGGCTGGGTCCCCTCCCGGGTCCCGAGGGCGTGGCGGACGAAGGTCGAGTTCCTCGCCCATATAGACGAACAATTCACCAAGGCGCCGCTTGAGGACACCGAACGCGCCGTCGTCGCCGTCTTCGATCTGTTGCGCCGACACGTATCGATGGGCGAGATCGAGCATGTGAGCCGAGCGATGCGCAAGCCCCTGCATGATCTTTGGTGGTGATCTTACTCGCGCCTGAGCGCCTCGATCGGGTCGAGCCGGGCGGCGCGGCGCGCCGGGAAGTAGCCGAAGATGATGCCGACCAGAGCGGAGAAGCCGAAGGCGATCAGAATGATCGAGATATCTGGCGAGAAGGGCACCGACAGCAGATTCGCCCCGAGAATGCCTAGGCCCAGACCGAGCAAAATGCCGATCAACCCGCCGATCAGTGACAGCACGATCGCTTCGACCAGAAACTGAAGGAGAACCTGCCGCGCCTGGGCGCCAATCGCCAGGCGCACCCCGATCTCACGTGTTCGCTCAGTCACTGAGACGAGCATGATGTTCATGATGCCGATGCCGCCCACCAGCAGGCTAACTGCAGCCACCGCCGACAAAAGGCCGGTAAGTATGTCGGTGATGCCTGAGAGCATTGTTGCGATCTGCTCCATATCGGTGACCGAGAAATCGTCCTCCTGACCAGGCGCGATCCGGCGAAGGTCCCTGAGCAGCAGCTCAAGCTCCTCCTTGGCCCGGCTGATTTCGATCTCCTCGGTGGCGGAGACATAGATCATTGAGATGTCGGTATTCCCCGCGATCCGTCGCTGAAAGGCGCGGACCGGCATGAGAACAAAATCGTCCTGATCGCTGCCGAAGGTGGAGGCGCCTTTGGACTTGAGCAACCCGATCACCTCACAGGACAGCGTCTTGATCCGGATGGTTTCTCCAAGCGGGATCGCATACCCGAAGAGCTTCTCGCGCACGGTCTCGCCCAAGACGCAGACCGGGCGCCCGGATTTCAGCTCCTGCGCCGAGAAGATGCGACCCGCCTCGATCTCCCAATTCGCCGCTTCGATGTAGCGGTTGTCAGTGCCGACGATGTCCGTTCGCCAGTTCTCGTTCCCAAAGACCGCGCGGGCGCGTGAAAATCCAAGCGGCGCCGCAAGATCGACGAACCAGAGCTCGTCCTCGATCAGGTCCGCGTCGCGAAGCGCGAAGGCGGGGTCGGCGGTGCCCGTTGGCCCGCCTTGCATCGAATCCTTGCCCGGCACGACCATGAGGACATTGGTGCCCAGTTTTTCCACATCCGCCGTCACCTGCTCGGTCGAGCCCTGACCGACCGTGATCATTGCGATGACCGAGGCCACGCCGATGACGATGCCGAGGACGGTCAGGAACGACCGGAAGGCGTTCCGGAAAATGGCCTGAAGGGCGAGGCGGAAAGTCTCCCACAGCATGTCAGGCGGCCTTTCGGGTGGGCTCGTCGCGCTCGACGCGCCCGTCGACCATCCAGATCAGCCGGTCCGCGTATTGCGCCATGTCCGCCTCGTGGGTGACCATAATGATGGTCTGGCCCTCGATGCGGTTGAGGTCCTGCAAGATTGCCATGATTTCATGCGACATTTTGCTATCGAGATTGCCGGTTGGCTCGTCCGCCAGAAGCATGGTGGGGCGTCCGACAAGGGCGCGGGCGATGGCGACGCGCTGCTGCTGGCCGCCGGACAGCTCGCTTGGGTCGTGGCCGGCGCGGTCGGCCAGACCGACTTTCTCAAGCGCGGCGATCGCCGCCTTGTGCCGCTCGGCCCGCGCCATGCCCTTGTAGATCAGCGGCAGCTCGACATTGTGGAGCGCTGAGGTGCGGGCGAGCAGGTTGTAGCCCTGAAAGACGAATCCGAGGTAGTGGCGGCGCAGAAGCGCGCGCTGGTCCTGATCGAGGCTGGCGACTTCGACTCCGCTGAAGCGGTAGTTCCCGGATGTGGGAGAATCGAGGCAGCCGATGACATTCATCGCGGTGGACTTTCCCGAACCGCTCGGCCCCATCATTGCGACGAACTCGCCTCTGTCGATCCGGAATGTGATGCCGTCGAGCGCCCGGACCGCGATCTCGCCCTCGCCATAGACGCGGGTTATTTCCTTGAGGTCGATCAGCGGGCCTTCAGCCATCCTGCCGGTCCGTCACCAGCATGTCGCGCTCGGCCAGGCCACCGCCCAGGATCTCGGTCATCCGGCCGTTGGTCTCGCCGGTCTCGACTGCGATCTCTTCCGGCGCGCCTTCCGTCAAACGCCAGACCGTGCTGGCATTGCTTTCCGGCCCGTCTTCCGGTCGTCCGGGTATCAACATGCCCAAAAGCCCGCTCCGCTCCTCCTCTCCCTCCGCGTCTGTCTCGGGCGGGGGCGCGTAGCGCAGGGCGGCGTTAGGGACGACGAGCGAATCCGTGACCGTCGCCACGACGATGTCCGCCGTCGCCGTCATGCCGGGGCGAAGCAGCAACTCGGAATTGTCGATGGTCAGGATCGCCTGATAGGTCACGACGCCTTCGATGGTTTGCGGCGCGAACCGAATTTCGGCGATCTCCGCCGGAAAGACCTGATCGTCATAGGCGTCGACGGTGAACCGCGCGGTATTGCCAACCCGCACCCGCCCGATGTCGGCCTCATCGATATCGACCCGCAGCTCCATCTGCCGGAGATCTTCGGCGATGGTGAAAAGCACGGGCGCCGAGAGCGCGGCGGCGACGATCTGGCCGGGGTCGACCGAGCGATCCAGCACGATCCCCTCGATCGGCGAGCAAATGCAGGCCTTCTCGAGAATGGCCTCTTGCAGATCGAGGTTCGCCTCCGCCAGCGACTGATCTGCGTCCGCGGTTTGAAGATCGGCCCGAGCCCGCGAGTAATTCGCCTTCGCGGTCACATAGGTTTGATGGGGCGTGGAGCCCCGTCGGTCGAGATCGCGTGCGATCTCGTATTTCTCGCGCGCGTCTTCGAGCGTGGCCCGCGCCCGAGCGACCCGCGCGATCGCCGCATCAAGCTGCGCCCGCGACACGGCGAGCTGCGCCTCCAATTGCGTCGTGTCGAGCTGGGCTAGAACCGTGCCTTCTTCGACCGGATCGTTGAAGTCCACGAGCACGGTGTCCAGCGTGCCCGAAAGCTCGCTCGAGATCTCGACAAGATTGGTGGGTTCGGTGGTTCCGGTCGCGGTGACGATCACATCGAAACCACCGCGCTCGACCGGGGCGGTGGTGTAGCGGACCGATGTCTCCGGGTTGCCGCCAATCACCCAAAAGTAGGCGCCAAGCGCCGCAACAGCGACGACCGCGATGCCGATGAGAATGCGACCCCTCCACGACCGCTTTCCGATCCCGAGCGTCGCCTTGATAGCCTCAGCCTCGTTCGCCATGCCGCTCACCAAAGGATTAATCCCAATGCGGGTTCTCTAGGCGGTCTGATTGGCCTCCGCCTTAATCCAGATCAGTGTCGGCGGACGATTTGGGCCGCCTCAGCAGATCACGCGTTGAACCCGGGGCGCTCTTGGCGGTAGCGTTTCGGCAGAACCGAAAGGCGCGGGCATGTCCAGAATCCTCATCACCGGAACCGCCGGTTTCATCGGGTTTCACCTGGCACGCCTGCTGCTTTCCGAAGGGCATCAGGTGCATGGCTACGATGGCATGTCGGACTATTACGATGTCGCGCTCAAGCGAAAGCGCCACGCGATGCTGCTTCAGAACGAGAGCTTCTCCGCCACAGAGGCGATGCTGGAGGACGACGCGGCGCTGGATGATGCGTCGGAGCGTGCCGATCCTGAAGTCATCGTCCACCTCGCCGCCCAGGCGGGCGTCCGGTACTCGCTCGAGAATCCACGCGCCTATGTCGACAGCAATCTCACCGGCACGTTCAACGTCATGGAGACTGCCCGGCGCCTCAACGTGAGGCACCTGATGATGGCGTCGACCTCGTCAGTCTATGGCGCGAACGAGGACATGCCGTTCAAGGAGACCGACAAGGCAGACACCCCGCTGACGATCTACGCGGCGACCAAGAAGGCGAACGAGGCGATGGCGCATTCCTACGCCCATCTCTGGGACATTCCGACGACGATGTTCCGGTTCTTCACCGTCTACGGGCCCTGGGGTCGGCCCGACCTGGCGCTTTTCAAGTTCGTCGACGCCATTCTCGATGGCCGGCCGATCGACATCTATAACCACGGTGAGATGTATCGCGATTTCACCTATGTCGGCGATCTGGTGCGGGGCATCCGCCTGCTGATGGACGCCCCGCCCCCGCCGGTCGCGGAAGAGGGCCGGATGACGGAGGGCGACAGCCTCTCGCCCGCCGCGCCCTTTCGCGTTGTGAACATCGGCAATTCGCAGAAGGTCCGGCTCCTTGATTTCGTCGAGGCGATCGAGGCGGAGCTCGGCGTCAAGGCCGAACGCAACTACATGGATATGCAGCCCGGCGACTTGCCGGCGACCTGGGCGGACGCGTCGCTTTTGAAAGAGCTGACCGGCTATCAGCCCGAGACGGACATCCGCGACGGCATCCGGGAGTTCGTCGCCTGGTTTCGCGACCATTATCAAAAGTGAGGCCACCCGTCCGGCCATCGCGCTTGCCCGGTCCAGCCAAGTGTGGTTCAACGCAATTCAAGGTTCTGAACGAATGAGTTTAGATAGATGAGCGATTTCGCTGAACGGCGCCGGATCATGGTCGACACGCAGGTGCGTCCGTCCGACGTGACCAAATTCCCGATCATCGATGCGATGCTGTCGGTCCCGCGCGAGACCTTCGTGCCGGACGCGCTTCGCGAGGCGGCTTATATGGGAGAGCATGTGGATCTCGGGGGCGGGCGGGTCGTTCTCGACCCGCGGACGCTCGCCAAGATGCTCGAGGCGGCCGACATCGACACCGACGATCTGGTTCTCGATATCGGGGCCGGGCTCGGCTATTCCTCCGCCGTGCTCGCGCGGCTCGCCGACGCGGTCGTCGCCATTGAGGAGGACGCCGGTCTGGCCGCCGAGGCCGAGCGCGCGCTGTCTGAGACCAATGCGGACAACGCGGTCGTGGTGGAAGGCCCGCTTTCAGAAGGCGCCGCAAAGCACGGGCCCTACGACGTTATTCTCATTCAGGGCGGGGTCGAGGCCGTGCCGGATGCTCTGACGGAGCAGTTGAAAGACGGCGGCCGGATAGTCGCGATTTTCCGCGACGGACGACTTGGGAGCGTCCGCGTCGGCCACTATATCGATGGGGCGGTGTCGTGGCGCTTTTCCTTCAACGGAGACGCGCCGCTTCTGCCAGGGTTCGAACGGGCGCAGGACTTCGTGTTCTGAGTGTTCAGAGGGAGCGAAGAGCCATGAAGACACGCGGTATTCTGGCGGCATGCCTGTTATCGGTAACGACCCTCGCGGCCCCGACGGCGCAGGGCGAGACCCTGACCGACACGCTTGTCAAAACCTATCGCAACAGCGGCCTGATCGAACAGAACCGCGCCTTGCTCAGGGCGACGGATGAAGATGTCGCTCAGGCCGTCGCGGCGTTGCGTCCTGTGTTGAGTTGGGCCGTATCGGCGGGATACGCCAGCCCGACCATGGGCGATGAGTTCTCAGGCTCGGCCGGATTGAGCGCCAGCATGCTGCTCTACGATTTCGGCCGCTCCGAGCTGGGCGTCGACGCGCTGAAGGAAACCGTTCTCGCGACCCGCCAGTCGCTGGTGGATGTCGAAAACACGGTTCTTCTCAACGCTGTCCGCGCCTATCTGTCTGTGCGCCGCTCCGAAGCCTTCGTAGGCCTTCGCGAGAATAACGTCCGGCTGCTGACCGAGCAGCTTCGCGCCACGCGCGACCGGTTTGAAGTCGGCGAGGTGACCCGGACCGACGTTTCGCTGGCCGAGGCGCGGCTTGCAGCGGCGCGGAGCGGGCTGGCCGCCGAGCAGGGCGGCCTGGCGCGCGCTCGCGAGCAATACAAGGCCGTGGTCGGCGAATACCCTGGCGCGCTCGCGCCGATCCGCGAAACCCCGGCGGTGCCTTCGACCGAGGAGGCCGCTCGCGCCATCGCCCGGCAAGAAAACCCGCAGATCCGCCAGGTTCAGCATCAGGTGAAAGCCGCTGAGTTGCGCGTCGAGCAGGCGTCGAAGGTCCGCTATCCGTCGCTCACCGGCAGCGGCAGCGTGTCCGTTGACGACGATGGCGACGACTCGACGCGCCTTTCCATTGAACTTTCGGGCCCGATCTATCGCGGCGGTGCCATCGCATCCGGCGTGCGTCAGGCCCAGGCGGGGCGGGACGCGGCCCGGGCGCAGCTCTATTCCACCGGGCTTCTGGTCGATCAGCAGGTCGGCAACGCCTATGCCAATCTTGCGGTTTCGATCGCAAGCATCGACGCCTCGAACCGGCAGGTCACCGCCGCCGAGCTCGCCTTGGCGGGTGTGCGCGAGGAGCTTCAGCTCGGCGCCCGGACGACGCTCGACGTCCTGGACCAGGATCAGGAACTTCTGGACGCCCGCACTAATCTGGTCTCGGCTCAGGTGGATCGCTTCCTGGCGATCTACGAGGTCCTCGATTCGATGGGGCGGCTGACGGCGGAGGGGCTCGGCCTTCCGGTGCCGATCTACGATCCCGCCGCCTACTACAATTCCATCTCCAATGCGCCGCTGTCTCCGCCCAGCAAACAGGGCGAGCGCCTGGACCGGGTGCTGAGGGCGATCGGCAAGGACTAGCCGCCGTCACGGTTGTGCGCTGCCGCCCCTGAGGGTACCTTCCCTGCGTGGGGCAGGAGACGCTTGAATGTCTGATTCCTTTTCGGATCAAAAAGTTGAAGACATGCTGTCGTCGGTGAGACGGCTGGTTTCCAGTGAAATCCCCCGAAACCAAAGGCCTGTGGTGGCAAGTGGACCGTCAGCGCTCGTATTGACCGAGGCGCAGCGGGTTCAGCCTCAAGCCGCCGCGCCCGCGGCTCGCCGGAAGACGCTGGAGGACCGCATCGCCGAGCTGGAAGCCGCGGTCGACGAGCGCGCCGAGGATTGGGAGCCGGATGGGAGCGAGGATCAGGCCCAGCATCGCCCCGACAGGATCGTCTACAAACGGTCCCGCCCCCGGACCGAGGAAGAGGCGCAGAGCCCGCTCAGATTGAGTGAGATCGCGCTGGTTGAGACCGAGACCGATGATGTTGAGGAGGTGAGCGAAGACGCCGCGCTTCCGACTTTTCGGCGCGAATTTTCGCGAGAGATCGCTCCGTCCGAGACCGAGACCGCTTTGGAAAGCCCCGAGCCTGTCGCCGAAGACGCGCCAGAGGCTGAAGTCGAAGAAACCGCTTTGGCGGAGCCTGATGCGGTCGAGACACCCGCATCGGAGGAGCCGGTCGAAGCAGCGACGGACGAAGAAGCTGCGACGGACGAAGAAGCTGCGACGGACGAAGAGGAGCCTGTCGACTTCGCCGATGCCGTCGCGCGAGACGTTGCCGCCGTTGTCGCGGAGATGGCCGAAGACGCCCTGATGCAGGACGCGCGGATTGAGGCCGCTTTGGCAGGGGCAGCCGCGCAAAAAGAGGCGGCTGCGCAGGCCGAAATCGACGAGGACGCGCCAACGCCATACGAGATCGAAGCCGAGTTCTCTAAGGTCATGGAAGACCCGGACGAGGCCACCGATGCGTTCGAGTTCCTGGGCGGGTCGTCAGACAGCGGCGAGACCGCCGATGCGGCGTCCGACGCCGTGGTCGAAGCCGCGATGCACGAGACTGAGGATTCCGAACCGGAGATTGCGGTAGAGGTCGCCGAGGAGGTCGAAGCGGAGGCGCCTGCTTCCCAAGATCAGGATGAAATCGAAGTCGCGGCCGCGCCGACAGAGGAGGCGGACGCTGTGGAGACGGATCCGCCGCTCGGCGAAAGCCTGGATACAAAAGAAGCCGACTTCGTCGAGGAGCCGGCCGAACCCGAGACGGAAGCGCAGGGTGGCAATTCGGACGATGCCTTCACGGACAACGACCTCCGGCCGCTGATATCGGGCATCATACGGGACGAGCTGCAGGGCGAACTGGGCGAGCGCATCACCCGCAATGTCCGCAAGCTGGTCCGGCAGGAAATCCACCGCGCGCTTTCCGTGCGCGAGCTTGAATAGCGCCAACCTGACATGAACACGCCCGCGCACCTGCTGGTCGGCGGCGCGGTTTTCGGCAAACCGGACCGCAGAGGCGTGACGGTCGCGGCGTTCCTGGGCGCTCTCGCGCCGGATGTCTCGCTCTACTTGATGGTCGCCGTCTCGATCTGGGGCCTCGGGATCCCGGCGGACACGGTTTTTCGCGAGCTATACTATTCGGACGCCTGGCAATCCGTGTTCGCCGTCGACAACTCCTTCATTCTCTGGGGGATCGCGCTGGGCCTGGCCCTGTGGCGTGGAAACGCCGCGCTCGTCGCCTTCACGGGGGCCGCGCTCTTGCACCTCGCCTTTGACTTCCCGCTCCACACCCATGACGCGCGCATGCATTTCTGGCCGCTTTCGGATTGGGTCTTCGAGAGCCCGGTCAGCTACTGGGACAGCCGGGCGCATGCCGGAGCCGTGGCCCCGGTCGCGCTGACCATGTCGGTCGGCGCGGGTGTCTATCTGTGGGTGAGGCACAAGACCTGGACGATCAAGGCCATCGTGGCAGTTCTGCTAGCGATGGAGCTGATGAGCTCCGGCATCTGGCGCTTCGTCTTCTGACAACTCAGACTTCCTCGATCCGAAGCGCGACAGGTTCGGACGCAAGAACGCCTGTCGCGCCCATCGCCGTGATGGCCTCGTCCAAAGCGGTGCGGGACGCACGGTGGGTCACGATCAGAACCGGCGCGCTCGGGTCGGTGTGGCCGTACTGGCGCATTCGATCGATCGAGATCCCGGCCTCGCCCAGAACCGTCGCGATCTTGGCGAGCGCGCCCGGTTTGTCGACGAGCGACATGCGGAGATAGTAAGGCGCCGGCGCTGAGGAGCCCGCGGGCCGCGCCGCGGTCAGGCTGGCGGCCGGTTGACCGAAAGTGGACATTCTGAGCCCGCGCGCGATGTCCATCACGTCCCCCATCACCGCGCTTGCCGTCGGGCCCTCGCCGGCGCCGGCGCCGCGCAGGAAAATCTGGCCGACGCTGTCGCCTTCCAGCACGACCATGTTGGTGGCGGCCTCAAGCTGGCCGAGCGGCGAGGCCATCGGGACAAGACAGGGCGACATGCGAGACTCCAGCCCCCGGCCGGTCATTTGCGCGACGCCCAGGAGTTTGACGCGATAACCCATGTCGGCCGCCTGTCGGATGTCCTCGATCGACACCCGCTCGATGCCTTCGATCCGCATCGCGGCGAAGTCGACCTTCGTCCCGAAGGCGATGGAGGCGAGGAGCGCGAGTTTGTGCCCCGCGTCGATCCCGCCAACGTCCAGTGTGGGGTCGGCCTCTAGGTAGCCGAGCGCCTCTGCCTCGGCGAAGACCGTCTGGTAGTCGAGTCCGGCGTCCTGCATCCGCGTGAGGATGTAATTGCAGGTGCCGTTCATAACGCCCATCACGCGCGTGATCTCGTTGCCCGCAAGCCCCTCGGTCAGGGCCTTGATCACCGGGATGCCGCCTGCCACCGCAGCCTCGAACCGAAGGCAGGCGCCGTGCGCCTCGGCACGCTCTGCCAGCGCCTGGCCGTGGATCGCCAGAAGCGCCTTGTTGGCGGTGACCACGTCCTTTCCGGCGTCCAGGGCGGCTTCGACCGCCGCTTTGGCCGGTCCCTCCTCACCGCCGATGAGCTCGACGAAGACATCGATGTCTTCGCGGCGGGCCAGATCGACCGGGTCGTCCGCCCAGTCGTAGGTCGAAAGATCGGCGCCCCGATCCGCGCCTTTGGTTCGCGCGGAAACGGCAACAATTTCGACCGGACGCCCCGCGCGTGTGGCAAGGACCCCGGCGTGCCTTTGGACGATCTTGACCACGCCGATCCCCACCGTTCCCAGACCTGCGATGCCAAGCTTGAGGGGGTCTTCCATGGTCTGCTCCGTAAGGGTCACGACCGGCGTGTTAGCCGTTTGAAACGGGATGGGCAACGCCGCTAGCGCTCCATAAGAGCGCGGAGCCGCTCCATGTCGTCGATGCTCGCGATCGGACGGCGGAGAATGCTGGCTCGGGCATTCAATCCGGCGGCACGGGCGCTGAGCGCCTGGCGGTCGCTTGCGTCGCCAGCCGAGCGAATCCGGGAGACCTCTTCAAGCGGCACGAGCGTCGGCCAGTCGTCCGCGCGCTCGGCGCCCGGGGTTGACGGAACGTCCGGCCAGTCCGAGCAGGCGGACAGGCAGAGGCAGGCAATGATTATGATCGCTCCCTTCATGGCGTCAGCGTGTCGAAGAAGCCGACGCGCCGCAAGGGCGTCCGAAAGCCGTTGAAATGAACGGACGTTCAGATAAAACGGCATTATGGCGCGCAAAACAGGCTCTCATGCGGAAATTACCGGCCCGGCCATTCGGGAAGCTGCGCTTCGGCTCTTCGCGCGCTCCGGTTACGCAGCCGTGTCGATGCGCGAGATCGCCTCCGAGGTCGGCGTCCGGGCTGGGGCGCTCTATCTCTACACGCCGGACAAGCAGACGCTGCTTTTCGATCTGATGCGCGAGCACCTTGAGACTCTGCTCGCCGCCTGGCGGATGGCCAAAGTCGAGGGCGCGCCTCCTGAACGGCTGGAGAATTTCGTCCGCTTCCATGTGGATTTCCACCTTGAGCGCCGTGACGCGGTATTTCTAGCCTACATGGAGCTTCGCAACCTGTCGGAGGACAACTTCGCGGTCATTGAGGAGTTGCGGCGGGCTTACGAGGAAGAACTTGAGGACATCCTTGAGGCCGGTCGGGCCACGGGCGACTTCGAGGTCGCGGACGCTCGTGTGACGACCATGGCCCTGATCGCCATGCTGACCGGAGGGCATGTCTGGTATCGTTCGGGAGGCCGTCTCAGCAGGGACGCGATCCAAAAGATCTATTGGGATCTGACCCGGCGAATGGTGACCAAGTGAGCGGAAACGCGTCTGACGCTCCTCTCGCGGTGCTCAAACCGTCGCAGCCGCGGCGATGGGCCGGCATCGCGACCTTGGGGCTTTTAGGCGGGCTTTTGGTCGCCATTGGCGTGGCGGGCGAGGCGTCTCCGGTCTGGCAGGTCATATTCGTGGCAACCGGCGTCGGCGTTTTGTGGAGCGCGGCCCGCATGCGCATGGCGACTTCCAGAAACGTCATCCTGACCCGCGAGGCTCTTGCGACCTCCGACGGCATTCATATCGCGCGTGTAGACAACGTCAGGACCGTCGAGCGCGGAGTTTTCGCGCTCAAGCCCTCGAACGGATTTCTTGTGCGGCTCGAGGCGCCTGAGGCGCCGGCCGCCTGGGCACCCGGCCTCTACTGGCGGCGGGGCACCTTTGTTGGCATTGGCGGTGTGGTTTCAAGCGGCCAGGCGAGAGCCATGGCGGAGATCCTCAGTCTGCTGATTCACGACCGTCTGCCGGAGCGCGACGATTGAATAGTCGGGACCGTCAGGACGTTGGCGGGGTTGCTTCCTTCCAGACAAGCTGACCCGAGAACCTCGGCCGCGAGAGCGCCACCTCGTAGAGACGGACCGACCCCACACCCACGCTGAAGTCCGGGCTCCAGGTCTGTTCCGTCTCGACAATGATCATCTGATCGCCCGGCGCCATGATCGGGACCCGGTTTCGGATCGGCTCGACATTCGAGTATCCCTCGATGCCGCCAACGCCTTCCGACCAGACGAACTGAAGCTCTTTGATCTTGGTATCCGGGTCCTCGAACATCTGCACCACGGTCACGCGCATTGCGCTCGGGTCATCGCTGCCGACCAGGTATCCGTAGGTCTCGTGCATGGCTGACAGGTAGTTCCGGTCGACCGCGTCCGTCTCCCGAGAAAGAGCGTCAGCGACGGTATAGGCCGCGCGTGTGCTCAGATTCATGGTCTTGAAGCCGTCCCAGGCCACGAAAGTGACGGCGATCGCCCAGATCAGCATTGGGGCGGCGATCGCGGCTTCAATGCTCATGCTTCCGTTCTCGGATGCGAAGAAGCGAAAGGGATTTCTCAGTCTCATTGTCCAACTCCCGTTCCGATTCCCCCATTGCTCCCGCCGCCGCCTGTGTTCGTGCCGGCATCCGACACCAGACGCTGCCCAGGTTCGTTCACGAAGGCCGCGGTTGAGACGATCGCGTAGTCGCCGTTGTCATTCACGGCCATCTTCACGCCGAGGCCTGTCGTCGGAAACATGGGCTGAGACAGGGCGCAGACCCGGACCAGCATCATCTCGTTCTCGACGCCGATCGAGTAGGTCGTCTGCGTCGCCGGGTCCAGGTCGCTGGATTTGTCGACGCAGCCCACCGAGCCGCTGCGCGCGTTGATCGCGCCCGGAGCGATGGCGATCGAGTCCATTTCGACCTGGATCGAGTTCTCGCAATCGGGAAGCACCAGGGCCTCGTCGCAGATCTTGGCCTTGAGCTCTTTGATGTTTGGGACCGTGCCGCCCAAACGCACGTCGCGAATGGCGATGTCGACGCCGCGCTCCAGCATGGCATTGCGTACCATGTACAGACCGGCTTCAAAGGCCACCATGAATACGAACATGACGGCGGGAAAGAGGATGACGAACTCGACTGTTGAAGAACCGTCTTCACTCTCCCGCCAGCGGCGAAAGAGGGGGGGAAAAGACATACTCGTTACTCCTTAAGGCGCAGCATTGAGATCTGGCCGGCGATTGAGTCGAAGGCCTGGTTGATGCCCTTGCCGTCGACGTCGTAGTAGTTGCCGATCGAAGAGGCGCAGCCCTTCATAGCGTCCAGACCTTCCTGTGGGGCCTCGAACCCGATCGCGAAAACCCGGATCCGCTGAAGATCGTTCGCCGCGTCGCAGATGTCCTGCAGGCGATCGTCGATCGAGCCGTAGCTCTCCGTATCGTACGCGGCGTCGAGATGCGCGTCATAGGCCGTGGTGTCGGACTGCTCGAAGAAGAACTTGGCGATGTCATCCTCCGAGAAGCGGCGGTTCAACTCAAGATAGTCGAGCTGTTTGGCATCTGCCGGGAGGACGGACGCGTCGGTGTAAAAGTCGTCGCCGGTCGAGGTCGGGAGGCCAGGCACGTAGAAGCGCTTGTCCGAGTCATTGTCGGGCATCAGAACGAAGTAGCCGTCGCTCTTGGTCAGGTTGCGGTCGAGATCGCTGTCGTAGCCCGAAGTCCGGCTCTCGGCGTACCAGATGCGGGACGGGCCGTTCTTGAACGGATCACGCAAGTCGCGCTGCAGCGTGTTCGCGCCGTCCGTCATCAGGACGACAACCTTCATTGTCTTCTCGCGGTCATAGACCGCGGGACGGCCGAGCGCGGCGTCGGACACCTTCTTGTCGTCGGCATTCATCTTGCGGATCACCGGCTCCATCGCCGGGTCGAGCAAGGCGACGCCCCACTTCATTCCGTTGTCGATGCCGGTCCAGCCGCCATGCGTAAGGCTGTCGATCTTGAGCTTGAGCTCGGTCGGATTTGTCGAATGCACCATGATTGCGGCGCGGTTCTCGTTGCACCAGCGCTGGTTCATTCCGGGCGTGTTGAACTCATTGCCGCCGCGATCGAAATGAGCGACCCGGGTGAGCGGCGTCGTCTCGGAGATCGCCCGCGTGTCCATGTCGTCGTCGGAGAACCGCACGCAGGTCGAGTCGTTGTGCTCGGTCGAGTATTGGGTCATCGCGCCCGTGTAGGGAGCGGGCGCGGCGATTTCGATCGTCTCGCCGTCGGCGTTGAGGTGCTTGAGCAGGTCGTTCCCGACCACAACGGTCCCATTGTAGGGAACGATAGAGATCGAGGTCGTCGAGCCCGGAGGCGTGTTCAGGTAGATCTTGTCGACGAAGTTCTTCGCCGCGACCTTGAGGTTCACGAGCTTGTCGTTGTCGCCCATCGAACCCGAGATATCCAGGATCATTGAGATCTCAACGTTGGTGACCGATTCCGTGGCGGTGCCCTGGGCGCCGCCGGCGAGCCTGTCAACGCCGAGCAGGTCCATGAACCAGGTGTTGATCTGGATGTTCGTCGCCGCCTGCACGGTCCGGCCGACAAGAATATCGGTGTTGATGATGTCGTCGGTGCCTCTGACGCCGACCTCGTCAGCGTTGAAGCCCGCTTTGGTGAAGTGATCCTTCACCAACTCTTCCGAATCCAGCTTCTGGTTCAGGCTCGATGCCGCCAGGATCGCGCTGTCCAGCGTGTTCTGCGCGTCGACCCGGCGGGTCTCGAAACGCATCAGATCGACGGCCATCCCCGCAATGAAGAGGATGGTGACAAAAAGGAAGAGGCAGAAGATTGTGAACGAGCCGGCTTCGTCCTCTCGAAATCGGGCGGTCTTTTCAGCCATCCCGCCAAGGGACGATGGGGTCTTCTCTACAAAACGACTACGCATTGCGCGCTCACCCTTGCATGCGGCGGCGGCAGAGATGGGACTGCCTTCGCCAGAACTCGTGACGCGACCATTTTGCGTTCGGAATATGGCTGAAATATGGCAATTGAGGTCGAAATATGACCCGCATTAACCCCGGCTTCACGTTAATGAAGGGTAAGCAGACCCATTGTCCGCACGCCGCGCGCAAACGGGCCTGCCACGGCAGAGTGGCAATCCGGCGGGCGTCTGCTAGGCTTTGGCGAAAATGTGGCGGGAGAACCCGCCTGAATTGCCTAGGGAGGATGCGAAATGGATGGCAGCGTAACCCGCGAGCCGACGTTCCGCGAAAGCGTCGATCTCATGTTCAACCGCGCCGCGGCGCTGATGGAGCTGACACCGGGCCTTGAGGACAAAATCCGGGTTTGCAACTCGACCTACACTGTCCGTTTTGGCGTCAAACTGCGCGGCAAGATCCACACCTTCACCGGTTACCGCTCGGTCCATTCTGAGCATATGGAGCCAGTCAAAGGCGGCATCCGCTACGCGATGGGCGTCAATCAGGACGAAGTCGAGGCTCTCGCGGCGCTGATGACTTACAAATGCGCGCTGGTGGAGACGCCATTCGGCGGGTCCAAGGGCGGGCTCTGCATCGACCCCCGCGAGTACGATGAAGATGAGCTTGAGCGCATCACCCGGCGCTTCACCTATGAACTGGCTAAGCGCGACCTGATCCACCCCAGCCAGAACGTCCCGGCGCCCGACATGGGCACCGGCGAGCGCGAGATGGCCTGGATCGCCGACCAATACGCGCGGATGAACACGACTGACATCAACTCCCGCGCTTGCGTCACCGGCAAGCCGCCGCATGCCGGCGGCATTCAGGGCCGGGTCGAGGCGACGGGCAGGGGAGTTCAGTATGCGCTCCGGGAGTTCTTCCGCCACCCGGACGGCGTCCGGGACGCGGGATTGTCGGGCACGCTTGAGGGCAAGCGCATCGTGGTTCAGGGTCTGGGCAACGTGGGATACCACGCGGCCAAGTTCCTGTTGGAAGAGGATGGCGCTAGGATCGTCGGCATCATTGAGCGCGATGGCGCGCTTGTCGATGACGAGGGCCTCGATGTCGAGGCCGTCAGCCACTGGATCCGGAACCACGGAGGCGTGAGCGGTTATTCTAGCTCCGGCTACGTTGAGGACGGGCCTTCGGTTCTCGAAAAGGACTGCGACATCCTCGTTCCCGCCGCGCTCGAAGGCGTCATCAATCTGACGAACGTCGATCGGATCAAGGCGCCGCTGATTATCGAGGCCGCCAATGGCCCTGTGACTGCTGGCGCCGACGAAATCCTCTGCAAGCGCGGCACTGTTATCATCCCCGACATGTACGCCAACGCGGGCGGCGTGACGGTGTCCTATTTCGAGTGGGTGAAAAACCTCAGCCACATCCGTTTCGGCCGGATGCAGCGGCGCCAGGAAGAGGCGCGGCATATGCTGATCGTGCAGGAGCTTGAGAGGCTCAGCCGGAGTCTGGGCGACGAATGGACCCTGACGTCCGACTTCAAGGACAAGTACCTGCGCGGCGCCGACGAGCTGGAACTGGTGCGCTCTGGTCTTGATGACACCATGCGCACCGCCTACCAGGCCATGTACGATGTTTGGCGGGCTAGAGATGACGTGATGGACCTTCGAACGGCGGCCTATATCGTCGCCATCGATCGCGTCGCGGCAAGTTACAAGGCGAAGGGGCTTTAGGGTCAAGCGGACCAAAGGGCCAAATACGTCAGAACCCGTCGCTTTCCGCGATTGCAGAATCCTGCGCGACTTGCTTCCCTCGCCAAGTCGGAAGGGGAGTCGCGATGCGCTATTCAGCCTGGCGCGTGTTCAGGGAAGGTCTCCGGGGCCAGTCGGGCTGGGCGCCGGTCTGGCGCGATCCCGAGCCCAAGAAAGAGTACGACATTGTCATCATCGGCGGCGGCGGGCACGGTCTTTCGACAGCCTTTTACCTCGCTAAAGAGCACGGGCTGACCAACGTCGCGGTTCTGGAGAAGGGCTATCTCGGCGGCGGCAATGTGGGTCGGAACACGACCATCGTCCGCGCCAATTACTTCCTGCCCGGCAACTCCGAATTCTACAGTCATTCCCTTAAGCTTTGGGAAGGGTTGGAGGCCGATCTCAACTACAATGTGATGCATTCCCAGCGGGGGATCATCAATCTCTTCCACTCCGACGGCCAGCGCGACGCGGCTGCGCGGCGCGGGAACGCAATGATCAACCAGGGCGATGACGCGATCCTCCTGGATCGCGAGGGGGTCCGCCAGTACCTGCCGTTCCTCGATTTCGAGAACATCCGCTTTCCGGTCTATGGCGGGCTTTTCCACAAGCGCGGCGGCACGGCGCGTCATGACGCGGTCGCCTGGGGCTATGCCCGAGGCGCCGATCAGCGCGGCGTCGATCTGATCCAGCAATGCGAAGTCACCGGCATTGACATCGAGAACGGAAAGGTCACCGGCGTGCAAACCACGCGCGGGCCGATCCGCGCCAAGAAGGTCGGAATTGTGGTCGCTGGGCGCTCAAGCCAGGTTGCGGCCATGGCGGGCATGCGCCTTCCGATCGAAAGCCATGTCTTGCAAGCCTTCGTTACCGAGGGGCTCAAACCCTGCCTCGACCACGTCGTCACATTCGGGATGGGTCACTTCTACATCAGCCAGTCCGATAAGGGCGGGCTCGTTTTCGGCGGCGACATCGACTTCTACCCGTCCTATGCGCAGCGCGGAAACCTCTACACCGCCGAGCATGTCGTCGAAGCCGCGATGACGCTCATGCCGATGATCGGAAACGCCAAGATGCTCCGTTCCTGGGGCGGGATCATGGACATGTCGCCGGACGGCTCGCCGATCATCGACAAGACGCATATCGACGGCCTCTACCTCGATTGCGGCTGGTGCTATGGCGGTTTCAAGGCCGTGCCCGCCTCCGGTTTCGCCTTCGCCCATCTGATCGCTCAGGACCGCCCGCATGACACCGCCAAACGCTTCCGCCTTGACCGTTTCCGCACCGGCACTGGTCTGATGGACGAGGAAGGCACCGGCTCGCAACACAATCTGCACTGACCATGGTTCGATTGATCGCATATCCACGGAAAGGCGCCGGACCATGCGCCTGACATGCCCCCTTTGCGGAGAACGGGATCAGCGGGAGTTCACCTGCATGGGTTCGGCGGTTGCACTTTCGCGACCCGCGGAGGGCGCGAGCGCCGAAGAATGGGACGATTACTTGCACAATCGCGATAATCCCGCCGGTTTGAGCCGCGAGCTTTGGTATCACAATCCCTGCGGTTCCTGGATCGTGGTCGAGCGCGATACCGCGACCCATGAGATCCTCTCGACAACGCTCGCAAGCGAGGCCGCGCGATGAGGATTGAGGGCAAAGGCCTGGTCGATCGGTCCGCGCCGGTCCGGTTTTCCTTCGACGGCCAGACCATCGGCGGCTTCACGGGCGACACGGTGGCTTCCGCGCTGCTCGCCAATGGCCGCCGTTTGATGGGACGGTCGTTCAAGTACCACCGACCGCGAGGCGTGATGACCGCCGGGTCGGATGAGCCAAGCGCGCTGATCACAACCGGAACCGGCGCGAACCAGCGCCCGAATGAGAGGGCGACCGTGCAGGAGATCTTCGACGGGCTCGACGTCCGGTCGCAGAACGCCTGGCCGTCGCTTAAATGGGACGTGATGGAGGTCAACGACCTCCTGTCGCCCTTCCTCGCCGCCGGGTTCTACTACAAGACCTTCATGTGGCCCCGCGCGTTCTGGGAGACGGTATACGAGCCGTTCATCCGCCGCGCCGCCGGGCTCGGGCGGCTGTCCGGCGAGAACGTGGAAGACCGATCGGAACGCGCTTTCGCGCATTGCGATCTCCTGGTCATCGGCGGCGGACCGGCCGGATTGATGGCGGCGCTGACAGCGGCGCGGGCGGGCGCGGATGTGATCCTTGCCGAGGAGAGTGCGCTTTTCGGCGGGCGGCTTCTGAGCGAGACGACCGAGATAGACGGCCATCCCGGACAGGCCTGGGCGGAGGCCGTCCGCGTCGAGCTTTCCCAAATGCCAAACGTGCGGCTGATGAGCCGCACCACCATCACCGGCGCCTACGATCAGGGCACCTACGGCGCGCTTGAGCGGGTGGGGCTCCACACACCCGAATGCGACGCGCCGCCGGAGTGTTTCTGGCGAATCGCGGCCAAACGCGCGATCCTCGCCTGTGGCGCGATCGAGCGGTCAATCGCCTTTCCGATGAACGACAGGCCGGGTGTGATGCTGGCTTCGGCTGTCAGGACCTACCTGAATCGTTTCGGTGTAAGCCCAGGAAAATCGGTCGCAATCTACGGCAACAACGACGATGCTCATCGCACCGCCGCAGACCTCTCGGCAGCCGGGGTCAGCGTCGCGGCGGTGATCGACAGCCGATCCGACGCTTCAACGACGGGCAATTGGCCCTTCTTCGCCGGCGCCGACGTGATCGACACCAGGGGCCGTCTCGGCCTCAATCAAATCACCATCCGCGACCAAAGCGTCGAGCGGAAGATCGCTGCGGATTGCCTTGCTGTGTCTGGAGGCTGGAACCCAGCGCTCCACCTAACCTGCCACATGAACGCGCGGCCCGAATGGAAGGTAAATCTTGCCGCCTTCGTGCCGAGGCCCGGGGCGGTTCCGGGCCTGACCGCCATTGGCGCGGCCAACGGGACGTTCTCGACAGGCGCGTGCATGGAGGCGGGCGCCCGCGCGGCGGCGGACGGGCTTGCCGAACTTGGGATGACAGAGCCGGAGATGACGATCCCGCAGGCTGACGACACGCCCTACGCCATCTCTCCGAAATGGGCCGTCGATGCCAAAGGTCGCGCCTGGCTCGACTTGCAGAACGATGTCACGACCAAAGACATCAAACTCGCCGCGCAAGAGAACTACCGCTCGGTCGAGCACATGAAACGTTACACGACCCAGGGCATGGCGACAGATCAGGGCAAGGGCTCGAACGTGACCGCGCTCGCAATCCTCGCCGACGCCACCGGGCGCGCGATCCCGGAGACGGGGACGACCACGTTCCGTCCGCCTTATGTGCCCGTGACCCTTTCGGCCCTGGGCGCGGGCGCCAAAGGTGCCGGATTCGCCCCGCAACGTTTCACCACCTCGCACAAGGCCAGCACCTCGCGCGGCGCGCCGATGATCGAGGCGGGGCTCTGGTACCGGCCCTCGTACCACCCCGCCACGGGCGAGACGACCTGGCGCGAGTCCTGCGATCGCGAGGTCGGATACGTCCGCGGCGCGGTCGGCGTCTGCGATGTCTCGACTTTGGGCAAGATCGACATTCAGGGCCCCGACGCGGGCGCCTTCCTCGACTTCGTCTACACCAACACCTTCTCGACGCTGAAGCCAGGCCGGGTGCGGTACGGGCTCATGCTCCGCGAGGACGGGCACGTGATGGACGACGGCACGACGGCGCGGTTCTCCGACACGCATTTCGTGATGACCACGACGACAGCGGCGGCGGGGCAGGTGATGAAGCACCTCGACTTCGTCCATCAGTGTCTGCGCCCAGAACAGGACGTTCGCTTCACCTCCGTGACCGAGCAATGGGCGCAATTCGCCGTCGCGGGACCCCGCGCCCGCGATCTTCTGGACGCTTTCCTCGACACGCCTGTCGACGATGTCGACTGGCCCTTCATGTCCTGCGGGCCGGTCACCGTGTCGGGGATCGATGCCAGGCTTTTCCGCATCTCCTTCTCCGGTGAACGCGGCTACGAGCTCGCCGTTCCCGCCCGCTATGGCGACAGCCTCTACCGCTTTCTCGTCGCGCAGGCGGAGGCGCTGGGCGGCGGCGCTTACGGGATGGAGGCGCTGAATGTCCTCAGGATCGAGAAGGGGTTCATCACGCATTCCGAAATCCACGGTCGCGTCACGGCCTTCGATGTGGGCATGGACGGGATGATGTCGAAGAAGAAGGACTTTGTCGGCAAGTCGGCGGCGGCGCACCCCGGGCTCCTTGGCCCGGAGCGCGAGCAGCTTGTCGGCATCCGCCCGGTCGCGCCGGAGGAGCGGCTCTTGGCAGGCGCACACATCTTTGCGGAGAACGCGCCAAAAAAACGTGATAATTCAGAGGGCTACATGACATCGGTGGCATGGTCCCCGACCTTCGGCAGCTATCTCGGCCTTGGCTTTATCGCCAACGGGCGGGCCCGGCACGGCGAGCAGATGCGCATGGTCGATCACTTGCGGAAGGTCGAGACGGTGATCGAAATCGCGGATCCGATGTCCTTCGATCCCGAGGGAGGGCGGATGCGTGGTTAAGCTGGTCGCCAAATCGCCCGCAGCGGGACTGGTTCCGGTCGAAGCGGGCGGATGCCGGCTGACCGAGATCGCGCCGGAGGCGATCACATGGGTTTCACCCTTCGCCGGCCAGTCCGACACGCTCTCGAAAGCGCTTTCGGATGCAGTCGGCGTCGCCATGCCCGGGCCTAACGAGACGCAGGTGTCCGAGAGAGCAAGGGCGATCTGGGTGGCACGGGATCAGGCGTTAGTCATGGGGCCGGCCTTCAGTTTTGAAGGCGCCGCCATCGCCGATCAGTCGGACGCCTGGACCGTGCTGTCGCTGGAAGGCGAGGGGGCGATCGAGGTTCTCGCCCGGCTCACGCCTGTCGATCTCCGCGCCGCCGTGTTTCCGGTGAACCAGACCGCGAGAACCCTGATCGGGCATATGACCACGTCGCTCACCCGCACCGGCGAGTCGTCGTGGGAGATCATGGTCTTTCGCTCGATGGCCCTGACGGCGGTTCACGAGCTGACCCGCGCCATGCGCGGGGTGGAGGCGCGGGCGGCCCTCGCCTGACTTACCCACAACCGGGGGCTCGCGCTGGACATTCCCGGGCGGCACCCGGATATTTGCCCCATGAGTCTCCCGCCCGGTTTCCTAGATGAGTTGAAGAGCCGCACGTCGCTCGTCTCCGTGGTCGGTCGGAAGGTCATGTGGGACACCCGGAAGTCGAACCAAGGCAAGGGCGACATGTGGGCGCCGTGCCCCTTCCATCAGGAAAAAACCGCGTCTTTTCATGTGGATGACCGAAAGGGATTCTACTATTGCTTCGGCTGTCACGCCAAGGGCGACCTCTTCTCCTTCGTGCAGGAGACCGAGAATGTCGGCTTCATGGAGGCGGTGGAGATTCTGGCCCGCGAGGCCGGCATGCAGATGCCCGCCCGCGATCCGCAGGCGCGGGAGAAAACCGACCACCGCGCTAAACTCGCGGAGGTGATGGAGCAGGCGGTCCAGCATTATCGCCTTCAGCTCAAGACCTCGGCTGCCGCGCCCGCTCGTGACTACCTCGCCCGCCGGGGGCTCTCCGACGCGGCGCTGGATCGCTGGGAGATCGGCTTCGCGCCGGACGCCCGCCATGGCGTCCTCGAGCATCTGAAATCGAAAAGCGTTCCCGAGGATCTGATCATCGACGCGGGTCTCGCCGCTCGCCCGGATGGCGGCGGCTCGCCTTACGACCGGTTTCGCGGCCGCATCATCTTTCCGATCCGGGACGCCCGCGGCCGGGCCATCGCGCTCGGCGGCCGGGCGATGGACCCGAACGCTCGCGCGAAGTACCTGAACTCGCCCGAGACGGAGCTCTTCGACAAGGGGCGGAGCCTCTACAATCAGGGTCCCGCCCGTGAGGCGGCGGGGAAGGGCCAGCCCCTGATCGTTGCTGAGGGCTACATGGACGTCATCGCGCTTGCTGAGGCCGGGTTCGGGGCAAGCGTCGCGCCGCTCGGTACGGCGGTGACCGAGGACCAACTCCGGCTTCTCTGGCGTATCCATGACGAGCCGGTCATCGCGCTCGATGGCGACACCGCCGGGCTACGCGCGGCGATGCGGGTCGTCGATCTGGCGCTGCCGATGATCGAGGCGGGCAAATCCCTGCGCTTCTGCTTGATGCCCGAGGGTCTCGACCCGGACGATCTGATCAAGGCCGAAGGGCCGGGCGCGATGCAGAAGCGCCTGGATCAGGCGATGCCCATGGTTCAACTGCTGTGGCGGCGCGAGACCGAAGGCAAGGTCTTTGACAGCCCCGAACGCCGCGCGGCGCTGGATCGATCGCTTCGCCAGGCGATCGGGACGATTCGAGACCCGAGCATCCGCCGCCACTATGGCGCGGAAATCAATCGGCTTCGCAGGGCGCTCTTCTCCGCCGGAGATCAACCCCGCGGCGGTCGCGGCGTCCGCCGTTTCTCGCAAAGTTCCACCGCGTCGGCCCCAAGTGTCGAGGCGAAGGCCAGCGCGCTCGCCGGCGCGGGAACGGCGTTCGAGGATCAGCTTCGCGAGGCGGTCATCCTCGCCACGCTGGTGGCGCATCCGGTCCTGTTGTCAGACTTCCTTGCCGATCTCGAGCGGATGGAATGTGTGAATGACGCCCACCGCGAGGTGCAGCACGCGCTCCTTCACACCGACGCCACTGAATCCGAAGAAATTGAAGCGATTTGTGGCGCTTCCGCCCTTGAAAAGCTCCGGTCGCCGCGCCATGTGCGCATCGCGCCGGGCGTTTTGCGTGGCGCTTCGACAGAGACTGCCCGAATGTCGCTTGCTGAAGAATTCGCCAAACTCGCCGCCCGCCGGGGTGCCGAACGCGAAATCGCCGAAGCTATTCACGACATGGAAGGTCTCGTGGACGAGGGTCTGACATGGCGGCTGAGCCAGGCGGCGGAAGCAAGGTCCCGGGCCGAGCACGGCGCCAACGACGACCGGACGGAATACGATCTGGGCCCCAACGGCGCCCGCGTGAAGCGCGAAGAGAAAAGCGCTTTCGACGCGCTATTGGAGCGCATCGAGTTTGACAAAAGGCGGGGCAGGTCCCCGTAGCAGAATTGCTCTCTGCCCGGATTAATCGCCTTTCGGCGGGTTGCGATTCCTTGATTCGCGCTAAATGATTCGGGAGGAGGCCGAATCACCAGTTTTCTCGGGAGTGCCGCATGGCTGCCAAGGACACCACGGACGAGCGGAAGCAGGACGATCAGGAGGGCGATGTCGTTCTCGACATGAGTCAGGCCGCGGTCAAGAAGATGATCGCGGACGCCCGCGAAAAGGGCTACATCACCTACGACCAGTTGAACCGCGTCCTGCCGCCCGATCAGGTCTCTTCCGAGCAGATCGAAGACGTTATGTCGATGCTCTCCGAGATGGGCATCAACATCATCGAGGATGAGGAAGCCGAAGACGACGACAGCACGGAGCCATCCGGCACAACAGAAGTTGTCGAAGCTTCGACCTCCCGCGAAGTCGCGGTCGCGACGACCGAGACCGAAAAGCTCGACCGCACCGACGACCCCGTCCGCATGTACCTGCGCGAGATGGGCTCGGTCGAGCTCTTGTCGCGCGAGGGCGAGATCGCCATCGCCAAGCGGATCGAAGCCGGCCGTAACACAATGATTTCTGGCCTTTGCGAAAGCCCTTTGACCTTCCAGGCCATCACGATCTGGCGCGACGAGCTTCTGAACGAGGAGATTCTTCTTCGCGATGTGATCGACCTTGAGACAACCTTTGGGCGCTCGATGGGCGAGGAGGGCGACGAGGAGCAAGTCGTTAATGGCGTCGATGTCGACGCCGCTCCGAAGGCTGAGAAGAAAGCGGACGAGCCGGAGCTCGACGCCGACGGCAACCCGATCGCGACGGACGACGACGATGACGAGGACGAAGCCGCGAACATGTCGCTCGCGGCGATGGAGCTCGCGCTGAAACCGCGTGTTCTCGAGACCCTCGACACGATTGCCCGCGACTATTCCAAGCTTTCCGACATGCAGGACCTCCGCATGTCCGCCACGCTGAACGAAGACGGCAGCTTCAGCGCGAAAGAAGAAAAGGCCTACCAGAAACTTCGCGCCGAGATCGTCGAGCTGGTGAACGAGCTTCACCTCCACAACAACCGGATCGAGGCGCTGATCGACCAGCTCTACGGCATCAACCGCCGGATCATGTCGATCGACTCGAACATGGTGAAGCTCGCCGACCAGGCGCGCATCAACCGGCGCGAGTTCATCGAGGAGTATCGGGGTTACGAGCTCGATCCCAACTGGCTCGAACGGATGGGCGAGAAGGCGGGGCGCGGCTGGAAGACGCTCCTTGACCGCTCGACGCCCAAGATCGAAACGCTACGTGGCGAAATGGCTCAGGTCGGCCAATATGTCGGCGTCGACATCCCGGAATTCCGCCGCATCGTGCAGCAGGTTCAGAAAGGCGAGAAAGAGGCGCGTCAGGCCAAGAAGGAAATGGTCGAGGCGAACCTGCGTCTTGTGATCTCTATCGCCAAGAAATACACCAACCGGGGCCTGCAATTCCTTGACCTTATTCAGGAAGGCAACATCGGCCTGATGAAGGCGGTCGACAAGTTCGAATACCGCCGCGGCTACAAGTTCTCGACCTACGCGACATGGTGGATTCGCCAGGCGATCACCCGCTCGATCGCCGACCAGGCCCGCACGATCCGCATCCCGGTCCATATGATCGAGACAATCAACAAGCTCGTTCGGACCGGCCGCCAGATGCTCCACGAGATCGGCCGGGAGCCGACGCCGGAAGAACTGGCCGAGAAGCTGCAGATGCCGCTTGAGAAGGTCCGGAAGGTGATGAAGATTGCCAAGGAGCCGATCTCGCTCGAGACGCCCATCGGCGACGAGGAAGACTCGCAGCTCGGCGATTTCATTGAGGACAAGAACGCGGTCCTGCCCTTGGACAGCGCTATTCAGGAGAACCTGAAAGAGACGACAACCCGCGTGCTGGCCTCGCTCACGCCGCGCGAAGAGCGGGTGCTCCGCATGCGCTTCGGGATCGGCATGAACACCGACCATACGCTTGAAGAGGTCGGTCAGCAGTTCAGCGTCACGCGGGAGCGGATCCGCCAGATCGAGGCGAAGGCATTGCGGAAGCTCAAGCATCCGAGCCGGAGCCGGAAGTTGAGGAGCTTCCTGGATCAGTAGGTGGCGACGACTGAGTGATGCAGGGCAAGTTGGCGCTGCGACTTTCTAGTCGATTTGGGGCCCTTGCCGCTTCCTAACCGAACTCAGAGCGGTACCTCGCGGCCCAGTCCGCGTTCGTCTTGTCCGCCAGTTTGGCGGTTGGCGCCGTGATGCCAGTTGACCTCGAGGGATCGAGCGCCAATGCGCTCAGCAACTTCGTCACAACCTTCTGCGGATTGCCACTCAGGTCTTCGTACTCAATTCGCATCGGTCGGATTTGTTGCGCCCGAAACCAGTCTTCCCAAGCCGCATCAAGAGCTGTGAGTTCACGCAGATGCCTGCCGATTTCCGACGCGTCGTAAGCGGCGGGACCCTTGGGCGGCATGCGTTCGAGTTCGGAACCGTCCGCATTGCGATGCCAAACCCCTGTTTGCTTCGCCTTATAACGCGAGATCGCCTGAAAGAGTTTGTCTGAGCGGAACAAGTGAACGAACAGGGTTGGCCCGAAGGCGGCTTGAATACGTTCGACATCGTTTGATGCTTGAGGGAAGAGGCTGGCGACCTGATTGATGAAATGCTCGAAACTGCCGCGCTGCATTCGCAGGCCGAACAAACCATTGGAACTGCTGCCACGGCTCTGGGCACGATCGAAGATCGCCCTCAGGGCCTCATGCCTCGTGTCGAAGTCTGTTTCCGATAGTCCGTATACCTCAAGCCACCGTTCCAGTGACGGAGTATGGAAATGGGATTCTGGTTGTCCCGCGACGCCTGTCTCTGCCAGCATCCGGCAAAGCAAAGTGCTGCCGCTTCGCGGCGTTGTGCAGATGATGTAAGATTGGAATGTAGCTTGGCCGCAGACCATGTTGGACATTCGCATTCTCCAAACCTTCACTCAAGGCCAAGCACTGGCTAGGTTGATCTAGGAACAAAGCAGGGACGCATGCCATGTCGCTCTTCTCCAAACTCTTCGGCGGCTCGGGTGGGGGCGCCGCGAAACCCGCTGAAGCCGTCGAGTACCAAGGCTGCAAGATCTTTCCTGAACCGATCGCCGAGGGCGGGCAGCACCGTATCGCCGCGCGGATCGAAAAAGAGATCGATGGCGAGACAAAATCCCACTACCTGATCCGCGCCGACACGCTGATGGACGCCGAGGCGGCGGTTGAGGCCTCGGTCTCGAAGGCTAAGGTCCTGATCGACCAGCAGGGCGATCGGATTTTCGACTAGGCCCGCGCCCTACCAGAACCCTGAGATATCCTTGAGCGGCTTCTTGATCGTCGACGCCTTCGGCACGGTCGCGCCTTCCGCCGCATGCCCAACGGTCAGGATCATGACCGGCTTTTCCGAAGCTGGCCGCCCCAGCACTTCATTGAGGAATTTCATGGGGTTCGGCGTATGCGTTAGGGTGGAGAGCCCGGCGTGGTGCAGCGCCGCGATCAGGAATCCCGTCGCTATGCCCACGCTTTCCGGCACGTAGTAGTTCTTGTACCGGCTCCCGTCGTCGAACTCGCCCCAGCGCTGCGCGAAGATGACGATCAGCCAGGGCGCGGTCGTCAGGTGCGGTTTGTCCACGCCGGTGCCAAGCGGCTCCAGCGCCTTGATCCACTCGTCTCCGCCGCCGCCGGCATAGAAGGCTTCCTCCTCTTTCTCCGCCGCCTCCCGAATGCGAGCTTTCAGCGCCGGGTCCGACACGCAGGCGAAGAACCAAGGCTGGTGGTTCGCGCCCGAGGGCGCGCCGCCCGCGGTCATCAAACAGGTCTCAATCACCTCGCGCGGCACGGGCCTGTCCGAGAAATCCCGGATCGAATGCCGGGTCGACATGCGCGCCCGAAACGCCTCCGCCTCGCGGGCCGAAGCCTCGTCATCGACATCCGGGCGCGAGGGCAGCGGAACCGCCTCGTAGGTCATGGCTGATTTCGCGAACATGGGCTCCTCCTTCCCGCGGACGATAGCCGGAGCCGCGGAGGTAGGCGAGGGGGATCGCAATCGCCGCGCTTGCCAAACTCTGATCTTCCGGGTGACCTTGGAGGGAAACCTGCGAATGAAAGGAACGCTCATGGATCCCATCGCGCTCGTCTTCTACGCGGTCGTCTGCGGCCTTCTCTCTGCCTTCGCCCCCAATTTCGGTGGCCGGATGCAGCGCCTCGGCATCGGCGCCGCAGTGGGCGTCGCTGCGGCGGCGTTTCTTCCCGTCCTGCGGGGGATGATCGGCCTCTGACGATTGCCGCGTAACAGGGAAGGAAGGCCGCCATGCCGTACCAGATCACCATCGAAACGAACGGCCCCGGACTCTACGAATTCACCCGCCGGCTGCCTTCGCCCGGAGAAGGTGATGGCCTCCTGCATCTGTTCGTGCGCCACACCTCCTGCTCGCTTCTCGTCCAGGAGAACGCCGATCCCGACGTTCAGGTTGATTTGCAGGCGTTTTTCCAGCGCTTGGTCCCGCCCTCGACCGACCCGTCGATGGCCTATCTGACCCACACGATGGAAGGACCGGACGACATGCCAGCCCACATCAAGGCAGCGATGCTTCCGGTCAGCTTGACCATTCCCGTCATTCAGGGACGTTTGGGCCTCGGAACATGGCAAGGGGTTTACCTTTTCGAACATCGCGCCCGTCCGCACCGCCGCGAGGTGATCGCGACGATCTCGTAAGCGTTCTGAACCCGATCGTTGCCCGATCAACACGCGGGACGACAACAATGACCGCCCGCATATAGTGGCGGGCGATCGCCCCTACCCAAAATGAGGAGGGACCCCTATAGTGGCAGCGGGTCAAGGGGACATGGTCCCAAGAAGGCAGGGAGAAGAGGCGGATGCGCTGCCCGTTTTGCGGAAATATCGACACACAGGTGAAGGACTCGCGTCCGGCGGAAGATCATGTCGCCATTCGGCGGCGTCGGTTCTGTCCGGCCTGTGGCGGGCGGTTCACCACCTATGAACGTGTCCAGCTTCGTGATCTCGTCGTCATCAAGTCTAACGGCCGTCGCGAGGATTTCGACCGCGACAAGCTGGAGCGCTCGATCCGCATCGCGCTTCAGAAGCGACCGATCGAGCCGGACCGCATGGATCAGATGATCTCCGGCATCGTGCGCCGGCTGGAAAGTCTCGGCGAGACCGACATTCCGTCGACCACTATCGGTGAGATCGTGATGGAGACCCTGGCCCGCATCGACACCGTCGCCTACGTCCGGTTCGCCAGCGTTTACAAGAACTTCCAGGCTGCCGATGACTTCGACAAGTTCGTGAGCGAACTTCGCCCCGAACAGAAGGAAGAGTGACGGCCGACGACCACCGCTTCATGGGACAAGCCCTCGCCCTCGGGAGGCGGGGGCTTGGGCGCGTCTCGCCGAACCCGGCTGTCGGTTGCGTGATCGTGCTTGACGGACGCGTCGTGGGGCGCGGGCGGACGGCGGATGGCGGCCGGCCCCACGCAGAGACGGAAGCGCTGGCGACGGCCGGGTCGGCGGCGCGTGGCGCGACCGCTTACGTCACGCTCGAGCCCTGCGCTCATCATGGCGAGACGGCCCCTTGTGTGGACGCGCTGATCGCCGCGGATGTTGCGCGGGTCGTCATCGCGCATTCCGATCCCGATCCGCGGGTGTCAGGGCAGGGCGTCGCCAAGCTGGAAGAGGCGGGCATCCAGGTCGACATCGGCGTGGAGGAGCAGAAAGCCAAAGCCATTCAACGCGGCTTCCTGACCCGCCTCGAGGCTGGCCGGCCCATGCTCACGCTGAAACTCGCCCTGACGCTGGACGGCCGCATCGCGACCGCATCGGGCGAGAGCCGCTGGATCACCGGAAGCGAGGCGCGCCGAATGGTGCATGCAGAGCGGGCGCGTCACGACGCAGTGCTAGTGGGAGCGGGGACCGCGCGGGACGACGACCCCGATCTGCGCGTGCGGGGTCTCGGAATTGACCATCAACCCATTCGAATCGTGGCGTCGCGCCATTTGCGCCTGCCAAGGCCGTCCCGATTGCTCGCATCGGCGAATGAGACGCCCGTTTGGCTCTGTCATTCGGAAGCGGAGGAAACGGAGCGCGCCGCCTGGACAGAGGCGGGGGCGAGGCTGATGGAGGTTCCCGCCCGGCAAGGCCAGATCGATCTACCGGCCATGCTCGCCGCGCTCGGAGAGGCCGGACTGACGCGCGTTTTTTGCGAGGGCGGCGGGACCCTGGCGGCGGGGCTACTGGCCGCCGATCTCGTGGACGAGCTCGTGGTCTTCAGCGCTGGCGCACTGATCGGAGCGGAAGGGCGGCCGTCCGTAGGCGCGCTGGGCGTATCGGCCCTGGCGGAGGCGCCGCGCTTTCGGCTAGAAAGCGTTGCCCGCGTCGGAAACGATGTCGTTCAACGCTGGGAGCGACCCTGACCTCAGGGCTTGCCGGCGCCCCGAAGGCCTCCTGTAATGACTTTGAGCGCGGCGCGAACGCCCCGACGCGACTTAGCGCGCCGCCGGATTGACAGATCAAGCGCGTCTTCGAAGCCGCACTCCCGGTCTGCATCCAGGTCGAAATACTTAGGATACAGGATCATCGCACCGGCGAAGAGTTGCGCCCGTGACAGAGTGCGTTCCCGCCGTGCTACCGGGTTCCGATCGTCCGTCAGCCCCCAACCCGCATAGAAGGGCTGCCCGAACACACGAGGCCTGTGGCTTGCGAAAATCGCGTCGAATCCGACCAGCGATGAATGGGTGTAGACGCCGACCGCGCCCTCAAAGAGCCGCCAGAAGCTCGCTCGGGTCTCGAGCATCTCGACGCGGTCCACGCCGTCTGCGTCAGCCACCATGCGCTTGTCCGCCGCCCTGGGATCCCGGATCACCAGCACCGGGTTTGCCGGGTTCTCGACCGCCGCCGCCACCAGCATCTCGCGGAAGAGCGCGGCGTCCGCGCCCATAAGCGCCGGGTCGTCCGGGGCTTGGTCGATCACCAGGACATAGCCAGGGGCGGGCGGATCGATCCCCGCATCTCGCCGGGCGCTTTGACCGAGATGGTTCGACGCGATAGCTTCAATCCCCCGCCGCGCGCGGTCCAGAAGCGCGGTGTCGTCGAGGGGATCGGTGGCGAGGAGCGCCTCGAGGTCCGATGGGCGGCTGGCGTCGAAATGGACGCCCGCACGGTCGATGCAAAGGCTCAAAGGCGGGATGCGGTCGTTCGGATCAAGGGGGTCGAGAAATCCTGGCGCGACGGAGACGGCGCTTTGATCCGAGTCTCTCGCCAAAGGCTCGTCCATCCAAAACCCCGATACTGAGTGCGATCCAGCCTCCCCGATCGTCACATTCCAGCTGGCCAGCTCGAGCAGTCTCCGTATGGGAGGACGGGCCAAGGGCCCGCCCCGCGCAATTGCCAGAGTGTCGGGAGCGCCTGACTCTTCACCCACCGTTATTCGGTCAGCCGGTCGACCGACGCTGCAGCGTTGAGCGGCTGCACGATCGCCGAGAGGACCTTGCTGAACTGGGTGTAGGGCGCCTCGGTGACATAGAGCGTGTCGCCATCGCGGATGGTGAAATCCCGCGCCACGAAAACGCCGTTGGGGCTTGTGACGTCCAGCACGTAGATCATCCGTTGCGGCCCGACGAGATCCGCGCGGTCCAATACAGAGTTGGCCACCTGGGCCGGCTCGTCGCGGAAGACGAAGATGCCCGTCGGGTCGGCGAGCGCTGGCGAGAGGCCGCCAACACGGGCCATGGCTTCGATCGCCGAGATGTTCTGCGTGTCGAACGGAACCTTCTGCTGCGCGCCGGTCGCGCCGAGGGCTGTGAAAAACCGGGCGTCTTCTTCGACGAGAATCCGGTCACCGCCTCTCAGGGCGATGTCGAGCGCGGGATTGGTGTAGAGGTCCTCAAGCCAGACGGTCCCGCTTGTATGGCCGCGGATGAGCGTCACCTGCGTGATTTCAGGCGGAAACGTGATGCCGCCCGCCCGCGCTAGCATCGCCGTCAGCGTGCGTGTCGGGCGCTCGATCGGGTAGACGCCCTGACCGCCGACACCGCCGATCAGCGAGACGGTGGAGCCGTCGCCAGCCATCCGCGACACGAGAACCTGCGGGTCAGGCGTTTGCGCCTCGAGCTTTTCGGTGATGATCCGGCGCACGGCTTCAGGGGAATTGCCTGCCGCCCGGATTCGACCCGCGTAGGGCACGAAGATGAACCCGGACCCGTCCACCTGGATTTCTTCCAGCGTGGCGCCGTTCATATCGGCCGAAGCGATCAGGCCGTCGTCGACGTTCTCCCAGATTCTCAGACCGAGGGTATCGCCGGGGCGGATCGTGTCCGAGCCGAGCGCGGCTGCGCTGGTCAGGCTCTCGGAGAAGCCGAGCGCTGGGACCAACGCTGTCAGGTCCGCGACCCTGTCATCCACGGAAACGACAAAGGCGTCGCCCGTCTTTTGCACCGAACCCGAGAATATTTCGCTCTTTGTCGGCCCCGAACGCGGAAGGGCGCAGCCCGCCAGAACGCTGACGGCCACGCAAAGCGCGATGCTTCGCCCAAAGCGAGTTGTCTTGATTGTCACTGCCCGGTCTCCTCGACCTTTTTCGCCTGCCTCGGCTATTTTGAGGTCAGCGTAATCGCACGTTTTTTCGTTTTCCAGATGTTTCCCGGCCTGTTAGATGACGGTCTGGATCTGTTGCCTGCCAGTCGCAGGGCATGAAACGGCTCGGGCGGCCATACAATACACAAGGGGTAGTGAATGTTCACGGGCATCGTCACAGATATGGGCGAAATTCTTGATCTTCATCAGCAGGGCGATCTTACCGCGCGGATCGCGACGGCATATGACGTCCAGACGATCGACATCGGCGCGTCTATTTGCTGTGACGGCATTTGCCTGACGGTCGTCGCGCTGGGGGGCGAGCCGCGCCCGTGGTTCGAAGTGCAGATTTCAGCCGAGACCGTTTCCAAGACCAATCTCAGCGCCTGGAAGCCCGGGCGCCGGGTCAACCTTGAGCGCGCGCTTAAGGTGGGTGACGAACTGGGCGGTCACATCGTCACTGGACACGTCGACGGGGTCGCGCGGATTACGGACATGCGCGACGAGGGCGACAGCACGCGCTTCGTCTTCGAGGCGCCCGAGGCTCTTGCGCGGTTCATCGCGCCCAAGGGGTCTATCGCGCTCAATGGCACCTCGCTGACCGTCAACGAAGTTGACGGGCGCTCTTTCGGGGTCAATCTCATCCCGCATACCAAAGAGGTCACGACCTGGGGCCAGGCGGCGGTTGGCGACGCTGTGAACCTGGAGATCGACACGCTCGCGCGCTATGTCGCGCGGCTGCAGGAGTGGGGCTGACGCATGGTCGGGATCGGACACAACCTGGGGCCCACGATGGAGCGCGGCGCGTCCTGGCGCCGCTATGCCTGGAGGCGGGCGCGGTCGGAACTTCTGCCCAAGCTCCCGTTGGAGGTGGCGCGGCGGCGCGTGCGACGGGCGCGTGAACTTGGCATCGACTACAAGGCCTATGCGGGCATCCGGGCGGCGACCGGGCGCGACATCATAGCGCTGCTCTTCTCCTCCAATGCGCTCAGGCTTCTCGCGGAGGAGCAACTCGCCAAAGATCGCGAAGGCAAACTTGCCGAAGTGCGCCAGGCCGATCTGCTGGCGCTGATCCATCGCCCGCTTGATCCGGACCGCGTGCTTCAGGCGAACCCGGTCCTCGCCAATGCGGCCCAGGCCCCTCGCGCCTTCGCCGCCTGGTCGGAAACGCGCCGAACCATCCTGACCCTCACCGGCAAGCTGCCGCCGGACAGTGTCGTCGTGGTGGGCGACACCCATGACGAGCGCCTCTGGCCGGATTGCGCCCGGTTGGCCGGGTACCTGCCGGCCGACGCCTACTTCGCGCCGCAATGACGCGAAGGGCCGGGCGGCCTCTGGTCAAGCCGCGCCGCATGGATTATTCGGGCCGCCACAACGCTGCTCTGGACCTTTGGCGATGACATTCGAAACACCCGAACCGATCGAGGAGAACTGGCGCGACGCTGTCTCTCCGATCGAGGAAATCATCGAAGACGCGCGAAACGGCCGGATGTTCATCCTTGTCGATCATGAGGATCGCGAGAACGAGGGTGATCTGGTGATCCCCGCGCAAATGGCGACGCCGGAGGCCATCAACTTCATGGCGACGCACGGGCGCGGACTGATCTGCCTGTCGCTGACGGGCGACCGCTGCGACGCGCTGGGCCTGCCGCTTATGGCCTCGCACAACTCCTCGCGGCATGAGACCGCCTTCACGATCTCGATCGAGGCCCGGGAGGGGGTGACGACCGGTATTTCGGCGCATGACCGGGCTCGCACTGTTGCCGTGGCGATCGACAACGGAAAGGGCGCTTCCGACATCGCCACGCCAGGACACATCTTTCCGCTCAGATCGCGCGACGGCGGGGTGCTGGTGCGTGCCGGACATACCGAAGCGGCAGTCGACGTCGCCCGGCTCGCCGGCCTGAACCCCTCCGGCGTGATCTGCGAGATCATGAACGACGACGGGACGATGAGCCGCCTGCCCGACCTTGTGGCCTTCGCCCAACTTCACAGCATCAAGATCGGAACAATCAGCGACCTGATCGCCTACCGCCGGCGCCACGACAATCTAGTGGCCGTAACGCGGGAGGAGATCGTCCAATCCGAGTTCGGCGGCGAATGGAAACTGCGCATCTTTACCGACACCGCCCATGGCGACGAGCACATCACGCTGACGAAAGGCGATCTGTCGTCGGATGAACCCTGTCTTGTGCGGATGCACGCGCTCGACCCGATGCTGGACGTTGTCGGACTTGGATCGACGGGCAGAGCCGCAGAGTTCGGCGACGCGATGTCGATGATCGCCGGGGAAGGGCGCGGCGCGGTCGTGCTTTTGCGCGACACGACCATGAAGCTTCAGACCGGCGATGGAGCGTCCCCGCAAACGCTGCGCCAATACGGGCTCGGCGCCCAGATCCTGTCGTCGCTGGGGCTGTCCAAGTTGATCCTCCTGACCAACTCGCCGAAGCCAAGAGTTGTTGGTCTCGACGCCTATGGTCTTGAAATCGTTGGAACCCGCAACGTGTCGGGGGCAAGCTGATGGCCGGCCATTCCGATAACGACCTGGGACTTCCGGAGTTCGACTCGCCGGTGAAGATCGCAATTGTGATCGCGCCCTATTACACCAAGATCTCGGAGGCGCAGCTCGGCTCCGCGCGTGGCGTGTTGGAAACCGCCGGCGCCGCGCATGAGACGATTGAAGTGCCCGGATCGCTGGAAATCCCGTCCGCTATCGCGCTGGCGCATCGCAAGTCGAATTTTGACGGCTTCGTCGCCCTGGGCTGCGTCATTCGCGGCCGCACAAGCCATTACGACGTAGTCGTGAACCAAAGTGCCGAAGGGATCATGCTTCTGGGTCTTCAGGGCGCGGCGATCGGGAACGGCATCATCACGGTCGACAACATGGAGCAAGCCGAGGAGCGCGCCGATCCTGAGCGCCTCGACACCGCGGGTGGGGCCGCTGTCGCCGCGCTGCACCTTGTCGCGCTCGCCCGGCGTTTCGGCAAGTCGTCCAAGCCGGTCGGTTTCGGCGCGAATGACATTCTATTGGCCGGAAAGACGCCTGACGCCGACACCGCATGAAGACCTCGGCCAAGCAAATGAAATCCGCCGCCCGGCTCTATGCGGTGCAGGCCCTCTTTCAGATGGAGGCCTCCGGTCAGGACGTGCCAGCTGTTCAGCGTGAGTTCGAGGATCACCGCTTCGGCGCCGAGGTCGACGGGGACGAGCTTGCTGAGGGCGACATCGATCTCTTCCGAAAGCTGGTGGATGACGCGGTGAACTGGCAGGCGAAAATCGACCAGATGACCGACCGGGCGCTGGTCGAGAAGTGGCCCATCGCGCGGATCGACCCGACGCTACGAGCGCTCTTTCGCGCGGCCGGTGCGGAATTGGCCGAGGGCGAGGCGCCGCCGCGCGTCGTGATCAGCGAGTTCGTGGATGTCGCGAAGGCGTTCTTTCCGGAGGGAAAGGAGCCAAAATTCGTCAACGCCGTCCTCGACCACATGGCGCGAGAGGCGAAGCCCGAGGCGTTCTGAGCCTCAGCAGTTCGGCACGTTGACCGCAAGTCCTCCGAGCGCGGTTTCCTTGTACTTCTCGCTCATATCCTGACCCGTCTGACGCATTGTCTCGATGGCGGCGTCGAGCGGCACGAAATGGGTGCCGTCGCCGCGCAGCGCCAACGACGCCGCGGAGACCGCTTTGATCGCGCCGAGTCCGTTGCGCTCGATACAAGGAACCTGAACCAGACCTTTCACCGGGTCGCAGGTCATACCCAAGTGGTGCTCAAGTGCGATTTCCGCCGCGTTTTCAACCTGTTCAGGTGTGCCGCCCAAGACGGCGGCCAGTCCCGCCGCCGCCATGGCCGAAGCCGACCCGACCTCCGCCTGGCAGCCGCATTCCGCCCCGGAGATCGAGGCGTTGGACTTGACCAGCCCGCCGATGGCCGCGGCGGTCAGAAGGAACTCCCCGACCCGCCGCTCGGAGGCGCCAGGTACATGGTCGAGCCAGTATCGGATGGTCGCCGGAACGACGCCGGCCGCACCATTTGTCGGCGCCGTCACAACCTGGCCGCCCGCAGCGTTCTCTTCGTTCACCGCCATCGCGTAGACTGAGATCCAGTCGTTAATCGTGTGCGGCGCGTTCAGGTTCATGCCCCGCTCGGCCTCGAGCGAACGCACAATCCCTGCGGCGCGGCGTTTAACCGATAAGCCGCCGGGCAGCACGCCTTCCACGTGAAGCCCCCGATCCATGCAGCCGCGCATGACCTCCCAAATCCGGCGCATACCCTGATCGAGCTTATGCGCGGGCATGCGGGTCAATTCGTTCTGCCGTTTCAGCTCGGCGATGGACACGCCCTGTTCCGCGCACTTGGCCAACATCTCGGCAGCGGATTTGAAAGGGTAGGGCACGGATGGGCCGTCTTCTCCGTCCTCGCCCTGGGCAAGCTCCTCTTCCGTCAGAACGAAGCCGCCGCCCACGGAATAATAAGTCTCCTGCAAAATGACGTCGCCCTGTTTGTCGAGCGCCATCAGCCGTAAACCGTTGGCGTGGCCGGGCAGGGCAGGGCCGTAGTCGAAGATCAAGTCGGTCTTGGGATGGAAGGCCAGAGGGCCCAGCCCGTCAGGCAAAACGAGGCCTTTCGCGTGGACCTCAGCCAGCGCGGTTTCGGCGGCTTCGGCGTCATAGGCGTCTGGCGTGAAACCGGCGAGGCCAAGGATCACCGCGCGATCCGTCGCGTGTCCCACACCGGTGAAGGCCAGCGAGCCGTGGAGCGAGGCGCGAAGGCCATGCGCCGAAAAGGGCGAGCCGCGAAGGGCGTCCAGAAACCGCGCGGCGGCCACCATCGGCCCCATCGTATGCGACGACGAAGGGCCGACGCCGACCTTGAACATGTCGAAAACGGAAAGGAACACGCGCGCCTCCGGTTTGTTGCGCCCTGATGCCCTGACGGGCGGTTTCGAACCGTCTCATTAGCGGCAGGAGGCGGTATAATACCGTCTCCACGCCCTGATTTCGCCCGAATTCCACTGTTCTTTAGTCGTGAGCAATTTTGCCATGTGAACGCGAATGTCGATGTTGGAAGACGTCGCCGACGGGCTTGCGAAACGCACGCTGCAGCTCATGCGGCGCACCGGCGACGAGAAGATCGAACAACGGGTCTTGGAAGAGATCGGAACCTCCTCTCCCACTCTGGAGGAGGCCTACGCGACCGCTATGCGCATCCGAAAGGCCGAGGCCCGCGCCAGCGACATCATGGACAAGTACGAAACCGGGGTGCCGGTTCCGGTGGCCGAGAAGAGGGCCTAGAACCCCCGCGCCAGCCAGACCAGAAAGACGCCGATGGCTACCGCGACCAGGCCGATGGCGCGACGCGTTTCGATGGGCATCTCGGCGATGAGCTTTACCAGCTCCTCCAAACGCGAAGGGGCCAGCGCGAACACCAGCCCCTCAAACACGAGAACCAGACCGAGGCCGAGAAGAACGAGTTCCATCTTGGCCCCGGTTGTCGTTAGTTGGACGACAGACCGCTTGAGAGCGGCAGCCCGCCGGACATGCCGGCGCCGTCAAGGAACTCGAAGAACTCGCTGTCCGGCGTGATGACCAGCGTTGAGTTCTGACCCTGGATCGCCCGCTCATAGGCAGCGAGCGACCGGTAGAAGCGGAAGAAGTCCTCGTCTGCGCCGTAAGCGCCGGCGAAGATCGCGTTCCGCTCGGCATCCGCCTCGCCTCGTACGATCTCGGACTCGCGGCGGGCTTCAGAGACAAGCTCCACAACGGTCCGGTCGGCCTGCGCCCGGATCCGCTGCGCCGCTTCTTCGCCGCGCGCCCGCTCGTCCGTCGCCTCCCGCTCGCGCTCGGCGCGCATCCGGTCGAAGGTTGCGGCGAGGTTCTGGTCAGGCAGGTTGGTCTGCTTGAGGCGCACGTCCACGACGCCCAGTCCGAGCGCGTTGGCCCGGCTGTCCGCCAGCTCGCGAATTTGGTTCATAAGCGCGGCGCGCTCGGCTGAGAGGATTGTGTTCGAAGTCACGCCCTCCGCACCTAGAACGGCGCGGATGTTGTCGTTGAGAATGTCGGCGAGACGATCCTCGGCCAGCCGCGTGCCGCCGGGGCCCACAGCCTGACGGAACCGGACCACATCGTTGATCCGGTACCGCGCGAAGGCGTCTACGACGAGACGACGGTCATCCGAAGGCGTGACCTCGATCGCCGGCGTGTCGAGCGACAGGATCCGGTCGTCGTAGCGGACAACCTCTTGAATGAACGGCACTTTGAAGGCCAAACCGGGGTCCTGCTTGACCGCGCGGATTTGACCGAACTGAAGCACCAGGGCTTTCTCACGCTCGTCGACGATGAAGATCGACGACAAGAGCGTCACGACGGCGACGACAGCCGCGATCAGGGTAATCGTTCCAGCTCTCATCTTAGTTGCTCCCCTGCGCGCCGCGTCTCAGCTCGTTCAAGGGCAGGTAGGGCACCACGCCCTGTCCGCCTTCGCCGCTGGCGTTTTCATCCAGGATGATCTTGTCCACGTCGCCCAGCACCTTCTCGAGCGTCTCGATATAGAGACGGCGGCGCGTGACTTCCGGCGCTTGCTGGTACTCCTGCAAAACGGCCGTGAAGCGGCTCGCCTCACCCTGCGCTTCGTTCACGACCTGGGCGCGATAGGCTTCGGCCTCTTCAAGAACCTGCGCGGCCTCACCGCGGGCGCCTGCCAGCACTCGGTTGGCGTAGGCGTCGGCTTGACGCTCCAGCCGGTCGCGCTCCTGCTCCGCCGCCTGAACGTCGCGGAAGGCGTCGATCACCTCCGTCGGCGGGTCGGCCTTATTGAGGTTCACACGAACGATGTTGATGCCCGCCTGGTAGCTGTCGAGCGTGGTCTGGATCAACTCCTCAGCCCGCTGCGCCGTCGCGGCGCGGTCTCGGTTCAAAAGCGGAGCGAGTTCCGAGCCCGCCACGATCTCGCGCATCGCCGATTCAGACACGGCGCGGACCGTTTCGGGCCCGTCGCGCAAGTTGAAGAGGAAATCGGCGGGGTTGTTGATGTTCCAGACGACCTGGAAGTCGATGTCGACGATGTTCTCGTCCGTAGTCAGCATGAGACCGTCGCCGCCCGAAGAGCCGGAGCGCCCGAGGCCGATATCTTCTGACTGCTCTCGCGTGACCGGGAGCACTTCGTAGGTGAACACCGGCCAGGGCGCGAAGTTCAGGCCCGGCTGACCGATCTGGCTGAATTCGCCAAGAAAAAGCTCCACCGACTGCTCTTCCGGCCGCACCGTATAGACCGAGGAATAGGCCCAAAGCGCAATGAGCGCCAAGGCGCCAAGCCCAAGTGTCCCACGCGTCAGCCGCGGCCCGTCGTCGCGGCCGCCGCCGCCATTAGCGCCGCGACCGCCGCCGCGGCCGCCCATGAGCACTTTCAGCTGCTCCTGGCCCTTCTTCATGATCTCGTCGATCTCGGGGATCTGCGGTCCGTCCTGGCCGGGTCTCCGCGCCGGGCGTCGGTCGTCGTTGTCGTCGTCGCCGCCGCCACCGCGGGAGCCGCCGCCCCAGGGTCCGCCGTTATTGCCTGCCATAAAGGAGTATTCCCTTCTCTGGTCGAAAAATTGTCTCGGTAGCTACCTGTAGCCCGAGAGGGTGAATTTCAAGCCGTTCTGACCGGCTTCTGCATGGTCACAAGCTCTTCCGACATGGTCGGATGAACCGCGACAGTGCGGTCGAAGTCCTCTTTTGTCAGCCCCGCTTTGACCGCGATGCCCACCATCTGAATAAGCTCGCCCGCGCCGTCCGCGACAATCTGACAGCCCAGCACCTTGCGCGACTCGGCCGAAACGATGAGTTTCATCAAAACGCGGTTCGGGCGCCCGGCGAAGGCGGACTTCATCGGACGGAACGAGGTGCAGTATACCTCAATTTCCTCCTGATCCCGAGCTTGTTCCTCAGTGAGTCCCACGGTGCCTAGTTCCGGCTGCGTGAACACAGCCGACGCCACAAGATGATGATCGGGCTTGGTGGGATTGTTTTTGAAGACAGTCTCGGTGAAGGCCATGCCCTCGCGGATGGCGACCGGGGTCAGCTGAATGCGGTCTGTAACATCGCCGATGGCGAAGATGTTGCCGACCGCCGTTTTGGAGTATTCGTCCACCTCGATCGCGCCACGGCGGTTGATCTTCACACCAAGGTCCTCCAGCCCCATGCCCTTGCTGTTCGGCGTCCGGCCCGTTGCGAAGAAAACATGGTCATAGACCCGCGCATCGCCGTTGGTCGCCTTGACCCAGACGGGCTCGCCCTCATGGCCTTTGACTTCGCCAAAGCTCCCGGCGGGCGCCCCCATCGCGGCATCGGAGGCGGTGCCGCGCGGCGTGTCTATATCGGCGTCCGATGCGGGCCGCATCTCGACGATGTTTGTTCCCAGGTGCAGGTCCACGCCTTGCTCCCGCATCATCTCGGCCACCAGACCGCGGGCCTCGTCGTCAAAACCGCGCAGGATCTGCGCGCCCCGGTAGTACTGCGTCACCTCGACGCCGAGCCCGTTCAGAATGCAAGCGAACTCGCAGGCGATATACCCGCCGCCGACGATCAGGACAGACTTGGGCAGCGTCTCGAGATTGAAGATGTCGTCGGACACCAGCCCAAGATGCGCGTTCACCATGTCCGGCCGGACTGGCCGGCCGCCGGTCGCCACCAGGATCGTTTTGGCGGTGACCGTCTTGTCACCCAAACGGACGCTATGCGCGTCCTCCAGAGTGGCGCGGGTGTCGAACATCTCCACGCCAGAGGACTCTAAGAGATTGCGATAGACCTGCTCCAGTCGGTCCAGCTCTCCATTGAGCTTGGAACGGAACGCAGGCCAGTCGAAGGAGTCGCAGGTGGCGTTCCAGCCGTAATCCCGCGCCATCGACGCCTGGGCGCTGAACTCGGAGGCGAAAACCATGATCTTCTTGGGCACACAGCCCCGGATCACGCAGGTGCCGCCCATCCGGCTCTCTTCCGCCAGCGCCACCCTGGCGCCTGTCGCCGCCGATGTCCGGGCCGCGCGCACGCCGCCCGAACCGCCGCCAATGACGAAAAGATCGTAGTCGTATGTCATGTTCTACTCCGCGATGTCCCGGAACAGATTGTCCGGTTCCGCGCTTGGGATATGCACGACCTCGTGATCCCCGGTGTTGATGTCATGCACTTCGACCTTGCCATCACCGTGGCCCGTGACGATCACATCGCAGATGTCGACGAAGAGGCCATTCTCCACAACGCCGGGTATCTGGTTCAGGATCAGCGCGAGTTGCCGCGCGTTGCCAATACGCTCGAGATGCAGGTCGAGGATGTGATTGCCTTCGTCCGTCACGAAAAGGCCGTCGCCGTCCATGCGCGGCACCGCCGAGTTGCCCATCACGTCGAGCCCTTCCAGCATCTCTTCGATCAGGAGCTGGGTCGTCCGCATCCCGAAGCCAATGACCTCGACAGGCAGTGGGAACGCACCGAGCGCGTCCACCTTTTTGGTCGCGTCGGCGATGACCACCATACGGTCCGAGGCCGTGGCGACGATCTTCTCCTGCAGAAGCGCTCCGCCGCCGCCTTTGATCAGGTTTAGCGACGGATCGTACTCATCCGCCCCGTCGATGGTCACGTCGAGCCAGCGCACCTCATCCAGCGTTGAGATCGGCACGCCTTCCTCTCGTGCGAGCGCGGCGGTTCGGGTCGAGGTCGGCACGCCAACGATCTCAAGGCCGTCGTTCCGAACCCGCTTCCCCAACGCCTTGACCAGCCACTCCGCCGTCGATCCGGTCCCAAGCCCGACCTTCATGCCTGTTTCCACGAAAGCGCTGGCTCGCGTGGCGGCGGCGTATTTGCCGCGTTCGACAGGAGAGAGGGTGTCAGACATGAGGCGGCTCCGTCAGGTATCGGCGCCTTATAGGCAAGTTGTCGGTGGAGCGCGAGAGGCTCCGGGATTTTCCGCTCGCCAACATGCGGACCCTTTGCTAGAGACCGCTCTGCCGTGCGGGTGTGGCGGAATTGGTAGACGCACCAGATTTAGGTTCTGGCGCCTTCGGGCGTGGGGGTTCAAGTCCCTCCACCCGCACCATTATCATCCATCCCGATCCAAGAACCTTCGCGCCTTCTCCCGGGTCTCGAAGATGTGCCGCTGGGCTTCCGGGAAGGCCTCGCCCAGTTTCATCCGCATGAAGGCGGAGCCGGAGTAGCGGCTGACGCGGCCGTAGTGCTCCGCATCGAGCGCCTGAACCATCGCCGCCCAGTCAGGCGTCAGGTCTTCGTCCATGCGGAATCCGTCATAGTTCACAATGACATCGACCGGCTCGTTCAAGGGCTCGACGACCGCCAATACGGCGTCCCGCACCTGCTCGATCTCCTCCATCGACCGGATGCGCATTTTCTCGAAGTTCAGGAACAGGCGTCCGGTCTCCGGGTCCAGCGCGACGCGGTCTGGAAGGTCGAGGTGCAGAAGCTCCATCCGGAGATCCATCGGGTCCTCGCGAAAGAGCCGCGGGTCCATCGGAACGATCTCCTCGATAATTGGGCGGGCCTCCATCCGGGCGAGGATGTCTTTGTCCAAATCCACGCCCGGCGCGATCTCGGTCAGCTTCAAACCTTCGGGCGACAACTCGAAAACGCAGCGCTCGGTAACGTAGAGCACGGGCTGGCCCAGCCGCGCCGCGCGCCGGCCCGAGAAAGTGACCTGCTCAACCGCGCTCAGGAACTTCGCCATCCGGCCATCGCGTCGGATCTCCAGGCCGCCGTCACGGACCGCGACATCGAAACCGCCGGCGGTGAAAGTCCCCGCGAAAACAAGGCTTCGCGCGTTCTGGCTGATGTTGATGAAGCCCCCGGCGCCGGCCAGCCGCGTGCCGAACCGCGAGACATTCACATTGCCGACCGCATCGGCCTGCGCGAGCCCGAGACAGGCCATGTCCAGCCCGCCGCCGTCGTAGAAGTCGAACTGGTTGTTCTGCGGGATCACGGCGTCAGTGTTGACCGCCGCCCCGAAGTCGAGGCCCGAGGCGGGCTGGCCGCCGATCACTCCCGGCTCCGCCGTCAGAGTCACGTGGTCCAAAAGGCCTTCTTCCGCAGCGACCGCTGCGACACCTTCCGGCATGCCGATCCCGAGATTCACGACGCCGTTCACCGGCAGTTCCATCGCCGCTCGCCGCGCTATCAGCTTCCGTGCGTCCAGGGCCATCGGCGGGATCGCCCCGGCGGGCGGTCGAATCCGGTTGGTGAAAGCCTGGCTAAAGGCGGTGCGATAGGTCTGCACATGGTTCTTCGGCTGCGAGACCACGACGGCGTCGACCAGTATCCCGGGTATCTGCACCTCTCGCGCGGGGAGCGATCCGGCCCGCGCGATCCGCTCGACCTGCACGATGACGATCCCGCCCGCGTTCCGGACGGCCATCGCCTGCGCGAGGTTGTCGAGCACCAGCGCCTCGCGCTCCATCGTGACATTGCCGGCCTCGTCCGCCGTCGTCCCGCGCAACAGCGCGACCGTGATCCTGGGCGCGGGGTAGTACAGCACCTCCACGCCGCCAATCTTCATCAGCTCGACCTGCGCCTCTGTTGAGATGTCGTTGACCGCGCCACCACCGTTTCGGGGATCGACAAAGGTGTCCAAACCGACCTTCGAGATCATGCCGGGCTTGCCCGCTGCGATCTCCCGATAAAGCTGGCTGATCGTGCCCTGCGGCAGGTTCCAGCCTTCAATCTTGCCCGAAACGGCGAGCGCCGCGACCTTCGGGATCAGGCCCCAATGCCCGCCGACGACGCGCTTCAGGAGGCCTTCATGCCCCAAATGGTTCAGACCGCGCGCGTCCCCGTCGCCCTGACCGGCGGCGAATACAAGGGAAAGATCGCGGGGATGCCCGGTTTCCAGAAACCTGTTTTCAATCGCCGACAAGAGCTCGTCAGGCACGCCAATTCCGACAAACCCGGAGGTCGTCAGCGCGTCGCCGTCTTTGATAAGGGCGGCGGCGTCTTCAGCGGGAATAACCTTCTGCTTCATGGGCCTATCGTCCGCATCGGGCCCGCCCCCGTCAATCGCCGCCTTTCGGCTTGCAACCCAAGGGTCGCTTCCCTAGAAGAGCCGCTGATTTTCAGCCCCGGCAAGAGATGTCCGCCGGGCAGCATGTGAGGATGGATATGCAGGTCACCGAGACGCTCAACGAAGGCCTGAAGCGCGGCTACAATATCATCGTCAAAGCTTCCGATCTTGACGACAAGGTCAACGAGAAGCTTATGGAGGCCGCGCCCGAAATCGAAATGAAGGGCTTTCGCAAGGGCAAGGTCCCGATGGCGCTTCTGAAGAAGCAGTTCGGCACGCGGCTCTTGGGCGAGGCGATGCAGGAAAGCATCGACGGCGCCATGGCCAAGCATTTCGAAGATTCGGGCGACCGCCCGGCGATGCAGCCCAAGGTCGAGATGACCAACGAGGATTGGAAAGAGGGCGACGATGTCGAAGTCGCCATGTCATACGAAGCGCTGCCGGAGATCCCGGAAGTCGATGTCGCCAAGATCAAGCTCGAGAAACTGGTCGTCAAAGCCGATGGCACGGCGGTGGACGAGGCTCTTGGCAATCTCGCCGAGACGGCTGTGGATTTCGCCGACCGAAAGAAGACCGCCAAGGCCAAGAAGGCCGATCAGGTCGTCATCGACTTCCTCGGCAAGGTCGACGGTGAGGCTTTCGACGGCGGTGCCGCCGAAGACTTCCCTCTTGTCCTGGGCTCGGGTCAGTTCATCCCCGGCTTTGAAGACCAGCTGATCGGCGTGAAGACGGGCGATGAAAAGGCGGTCGAAGTCACCTTCCCGGAGGATTACGGCAACACCGAGCTCGCCGGCAAAGCGGCGGTCTTTGATGTCACCGTGAAGGCGGTGAAGGAGCCAAAGGCGGCGGAAATCGACGATGAGTTGGCGAAGAAATACGGCGCCGATGATCTGGCCGCGTTGAAGGCGCAGATCACCGAGCGGCTTGAAGCCGAGTACTCCGGCGCGGCCCGCGCCATCATGAAGCGCGGTCTTCTCGATGCGCTGGACGAAGTCGTCAAGTTCGACCTTCCGCCGTCCCTGGTCGAAGCCGAGGCCAGCCAGATCGCCCACCAGCTCTGGCACGAGGAGAACCCGGATGTCGAAGGGCACGATCACGGCGAGATCGAGGCGACGGACGCGCACAACAAGCTCGCCGAGCGGCGCGTTCGCCTTGGCCTCCTTCTGGCGGAAGTGGGCCAGAAAGCCGAGGTGGAGGTGTCGGACGCCGAAATGACCCAGGCAGTTATGACCCAGGCGCGTCAGTATCCGGGCCAGGAGCGCGAGTTCTTCGAATTCGTCCAGCAGAACCCGCAGATGCGGCAGCAGATCCAGGCGCCGATTTTCGAGGACAAGGTGGTCGATCACCTTTTCGAACAGGTCAAGGTGTCCGAGAAAGAGGTCTCCAAGGACGATCTGCAGAAAGCGGTCGAGAAGCTCGAAGAAGAGTGATCCGACCACACAAACCGAAAAGGCCACCCTCGAAGCGGCCTTTTTCGTTTCGTCATTTCAGTTACTTGTCGGAGTAGAACAGGTTGACCAATTCCGACCGGCTGGTCATGTCCGCCCGATAGTCGTGTGGCGCGAAGGGGTTCGGCTCCCCCATCGCCCGCCAGCGGGCGCGGGACTTATACTTGCCGGTCGACAAAAGGTAGTAGAGGTACCTGAGGGTCGTCTGACGGTCCATGCCGCCAATCTCTGGCTGCTCGCGCATCTTGGTCACTCACAAAACAAACAACTCGTAACGCCTGTCAGTATCGCAGACATTCCCGGCCAGATTTGGGCGAAACCCCGACTTCTGTCTGATTCAGGGTGAACAATCTGTTTTCCGGCGATCCAGAAATGATCACATCTTTCGCACGGAAAAATCCAACCTATCTGGCAGGGTGTGTTCAGTGCCCGTTACCCAAATGGTTTCCGTCATGTTCGACTTTGACAGTTCCGCATCGTTTTGCGCCACCAGCTGTGTAGATCAGATCGACCCGGAAAAGCTGGCGTTTCTGCTATCCGGTCTCAGCAACCGCGAGCTGGCGGAGCTTGAGGACGACCTCAACTTCTTCCACTTCTCGGGCATCGCGTCGGAAATCCTCCGCGTTTTGATCGCTGAAGCCTCGGTCGAGCCGGAGTTGCTCGCCGCCTAGGACAAGGGCGCGCCGTCAAAGGCCGCGACGCGAATCCCCGCAGCTTCCAGTCCGTCCCGCACGGCCTTGGCCATGCGAACTGCATCCGCGCTGTCGCCGTGCACGCAGATTGTGTCGATCCGGGTCTCGAGCCGCTCTCCGCCACCCGTCAGAATCGCGCTCCCGCGCACCATCTCGACCATGCGTTCGGCGCCTTCCGCCGGATCATGGATCATCGCGCCGGGAAGCCGCCGGTCCACCAGTGTGCCGTCGGCGTTGTAGGCGCGATCGGCAAAGATCTCACCCGCCCAGCGGCATCCTAGATCGCGGCAGACTTCCTCCATCGCCGTGGCGGCCAGCCCCATGATGATGATGTCTGGGTGGACATCCAGCGCCGCCTCGTAGCACGCCCGCGCCAGATCGGCGTCAACAGAGGCCATGTTCGATAAGGCGCCGTGCAACTTGAGGTGTCGGACCGCACCGCCAACAGATCGCGCCATCGCCATCGCCGCGCCCACCTGATAGCGCACCTGATTGGCGAGCGTCAGCAGAGGCACGTCCATCCGACGCCGCCCGAACCCCTGAAGGTCGGCGAACCCCGGATGCGCCCCGATGCCAACGCCTTTCTCCACGGCGAGCCGCATCGTCTCAGCCATGGTGTCCGCGTCGCCGGCGTGAAACCCGCAAGCGATATTGGCCGAGCTGACCGTGCCGAGGAGCCCCGCGTCGTCCCCCATGCGCCAGGGTCCGAAGCCTTCGCCCATGTCGGAATTGAGATCGACTGTCAGTGCCATGTCATGCCCCCCGTAGTCCGAGGGAAGCGCAGAGGGGGCGGAAGCGCAAGCGGTCAGTCGGACGCGCGATCCACCAACTCGGCAACCTTTGGCCCAATCGCGTCCACAATCACCTGGACGCCCGCCGCGTTGGGATGAATGCCGTCTGGTTGCATGTAGGCCCGCAAAGCCTCGGCCTGATCCAGCTCTGTCGTGAGCGGCGCCAGGAAGGACGGGTAGAGCAGCGCGCCATATTTCTCCGAAAGCGCCGGGAACATGCCGTCGAATGCGGTCTTGAACTCGGGGCCGTAGTTGGCGGGCGCCTCGATGCCCACGAGCAGGACAGGCAGATCGCGTTCGGACGCGAAGGCGAGGATCTGGTCCAGATTGTCCCTGCTCACCACCGGATCGAGGCCCCGGAGCAGGTCGTTCCCGCCAAGCGCCACGATCAGGGCGTCGACCTCCGGTGTCAGCGTCCACGCGACGCGGCTCAGACCGCCCGCCGTTGTGTCCCCCGAGACCCCGGCGTTGATTAACTCCACGTCCTGACCGCCGGCCTCCAGCCAGGCTTCAAGCACTGGAACGAAGCCCTGATCCGCCGGCAGGCCGAAGCCCTGGGTCAGGCTGTCTCCAAGCGCGGCCACCGTCACCGGCTCTGCCATCGCTGCGCCGGAAACCAAAAGAACGGCCAATCCAGCATTGCGGATCGCGCGTATCACCCCATATGCCCAGCCAAAGGCACGTCCCGGAGCTGATATGTCCGAAACCATTCTCTCACTCGAAAACGCCGAGCTGTCGCTCGACGGAAATGCGGGACGTGTCGATATCCTGAAGGACATTACCCTTGGAGTTGCGCGAGGCGAGACGCTGGGTCTCGTTGGGCCGTCGGGGTCGGGCAAATCGTCTCTCCTCATGCTCATGGGCGGGCTCGAGCGCGCCACCGGCGGGCGTGTCTCGGCCTTGGGCCATGATCTGACCGCGCATGGCGAAGACGCGCTCGCTCGCTTCCGCCGTGAGCATATGGGCGTGGTTTTCCAGTCTTTCCACCTCATTCCGACAATGACCGCGCTGGAAAACGTCGCAACGCCGCTCGAGCTTTCGGGTGCCGCGGATGCTTTCGCCCGCGCGTCCGCTGAATTGGAGGCGGTCGGGCTGGGGGAACGCAAGGATCATTACCCTTCGCAGATGTCCGGCGGCGAGCAGCAGCGCGTCGCGCTCGCCCGCGCCGCCGCGCCGCGCCCTAAGATACTATTGGCTGACGAGCCCACGGGCAACCTCGACGGAACCACCGGCCAGGCGATCATGGACCTACTCTTCGGCCTCCGCGACCGCCACGGCGCGACGCTGGTGCTCGTCACCCACGCGCCGGAGCTCGCCGCCCGCTGTGACAGGGTCATCCGGCTGATCGATGGCCGGATCGCTGCTGAGCAGGCGAGCGAGGCGGCGGAATGAGCTTGAGTGTCGCCCGCGCCATCGCGCGCCGGGAACTTCGGGGCGGCCTTCGCGGCTTCCGAGTCTTTCTGGCCTGCCTCGCGCTCGGCGTGGCCGCCATTGCTGCCGTTGGTACAGTGCGGGAGTCAATCAGGCTGGGTCTGGAGCGCGAGGGCGCCACGATCCTGGGCGGCGACGCGGAGATCCAGCTTACCTACCGGTCTGCCGAGCCAGAGGAGCTGGATTGGCTGACCGCTCAGGCCGAAGCTGTTTCAGAGCTTGTCGATTTCCGCTCCATGGCCGTCTTCGGCAATGGGCTGGACGCCGAGCGCGGTCTCACGCAGGTCAAAGGCGTCGATGCCGCATATCCCCTGATCGGAGCGGTGGAACTGGACCCGCCCATCCCTCTGGCAGTCGCACTGAACGGCGCGGAGGGCGTCCCTGGCGCGGTTATGGACCCCGTGCTGATCGCGCGGCTTGGCATGGAGGTCGGCGACCCCTTCCGCCTCGGCACACAGGACTTCGTCCTGACGGCTGCGCTCACGCGTGAGCCCGATACGGCGACCGGCGGCTTCGCGCTCGGTCCCCGCACCATCGTTCGCACCGGCGACTTGGCGGACAGCGGTCTCATCCAACCGGGCACGCTCTATGAGACCGCTTATAAGCTTCGCCTCGCACACGATACTGACCTCGACGGCCTGCGGCTGGCCGCGGAGGAGGAGGTCACCGGCGCCCGCTGGCGCGACCGGCGTAATGGCGCGCCGGGCGTCGCAGAGTTTGTCGACAGGCTGGGTTCATTCCTCGTGCTCGTTGGTCTCGCAGGTCTCGCGGTCGGCGGGGTCGGGGTTTCTGCCGCCGTCCGCGCCTATCTCGACAGCAAGACCGAGGTTATCGCCACGCTGAAGACGCTCGGCGCGGAGAGCCGGACGATCTTTCAAACCTATTTCCTTCAGATCGGCGCGCTGACGGTCCTGGGGCTCGCGATCGGACTGGCGCTCGGCGCGATTGCGCCCGTCGCGCTCGCCCCGGCGATCGAGGCGCGCCTGCCTGTTCCCGCCGTCCTTGGCGTCCACCCCATGCCGCTGCTCGAAGCCGCGCTTTATGGCGTCCTGGCCGCTTTGATTTTCACCATCTGGCCGCTAGCCCGAACCGAAGAAGTGCGCGCCGCCACGCTTTTTCGGGACGCGGGCGGGCCGATCCGCGCCCTGCCGCGCGGCATCTGGATCGCGACGACGCTCGCCCTTTTGTTGGCTCTTGTCGGTTCGGCGGCCGTTCTCTCGGGGCTAATGGAGCTGACGCTCTGGTCGGCAGCGGGCGTTGGCGTGGCATTCATCGTGCTCGTCCTCGCCGCTGGAGCCGCCCGGCACCTCGCCCGCCGCGCCGCCCGCGCTGCGTGGGCGCGGGGACGAAGCGCATTGCGAATGGCGCTCGGCTCGGTCGGCGGACCGGGCGGGGAGGCGGCTTCGGTCGTGCTGTCCCTCGGCCTTGGTCTGACCGTGCTGGCCGCTGTGGGCCAGATCGACTCCAACCTGAGAGGCGCCATCGCGCGCGACCTGCCAGAAGTCGCGCCGTCCTTCTTCATGGTCGACATCCAGCCTGACCAGCTCGCGCCCTTTTCGGAAGGGCTGAATGCCGATCCGGCGGTGTCCAACGTCGAAAGCGCGCCAATGCTGCGCGGCATTATCACCGGCCTCAAAGGCAGACCCGCCACCGAGGTGGGTGGTGACCACTGGACGCTGCAAGGCGACCGGGGAGTCACTTACGCCGCGACGCCGCCCGAGGGCACCGTCGTCACCGATGGCGCTTGGTGGCCGGAAGACTACGCTGGCCCGCCGCTCGTCAGCTTCGCCGCCGAGGAGGGGGCCGAGCTGGGTCTCGCCGTCGGCGACAGCATTACGGTCAACATCCTTGGCCGCGACATCACCGCTGAGATCGCAAGCTTTCGCGAGGTCGATTTCTCGACCGCCGGCATCGGCTTCATCATGGCGATGAACCCCTCCGCCCTGGCCGGCGCCCCGCACACCCATATCGCGACCGTCTATGCTGATGACGAGGCGGAAGCGCGTATTCTCCGCGACGTTTCACAGGCCTATCCGAACGTGACAGCCATCCGCGTGAAGGACGCTATCGACCGGGTGGGCGAGATTCTCGCCGGCATCGCCGCTGCTATCACCTACGGCGCGCTCGCGACCCTGATCACAGGCGGGGTTGTCCTGATCGGCGCCGCGGCGGCGGGCGTCCGATCGCGCACCTACGAGGCGGCGGTGCTGAAAACGCTCGGGGCCTCGCGGCGGACGATCCTGACGAGCTTCGCGATCCGTTCGGGGCTGCTCGGCCTCGCCGCCGGAGCGGTGGCGATCATCGCGGGCGGTATTGCGGGTTGGGCGGTCAGCACCTTCGTGATGGACACGGAATACTATTTCGAGCCGGTCTCGGCACTGGCGATCGTCGCGGGCGGCATCCTCGCCACGCTTCTCGCCGGCCTCGCCTTCGCCTGGGGGCCGCTCGCCGCCCGGCCAGCGCGGGTCTTGCGGGCGCGGGAATAAGGGCTTCGCCCCATCGGTCTCCGGCAGATTCCCCGAGGCGTTTGAAAAGCAAAGAAGACCCTTGGGGCTGGACAAACGCGCCCGTCACGCCAAGCTGTGGGGAAAGCGTACCCAGGGAGTTCGACCGATGAAACTTGTTACCGCAACAGCAATTCTCTCTTTCGCCGCCAGCGGCGCCTCCGCCCAGAACCAATGCGCGGCGGGAAAGACGATCGACGACGGCGTGCTGACCGTCGCAACCGGCAACCCGGCCTATTACCCCTGGGTTATGGACGACGCGCCGGAATCAAAGCAGGGGTTCGAAGCTGCGGTCGCCTATGCGGTGGCCGAGCGCATGGGGTTTGCCGACGATCAGGTGACCTGGGTCCGCTCGTCTTTCGATCAGGCGATCCAGCCGGGCGCGAAGGACTTCGACTTCAACCTCCAGCAATACTCGATCACGCCTGAGCGCGATGAAATCGTTGATTTTTCGGCGCCTTATTACTCCGCCGCAATGGCGGTACTAACCCGTCAGGTAATCGTCGACTTGGGCGCCGAGGCGAACATCGACGCGCTTAGATCCCTCAAATGGGGCGCCGACGCCAACACCACCGCCGTTCCCATGCTGGCCGAAGTGATCGCCCCGGAAAGCGATCCGCTTCTCTACGGCGACAACGCTGACGTCGTCGAGGCGATGAAGGCCGGTCAGATTGACGCCGCGCTCTTCGATCTTCCGACAGCGCTTTATCTGTCGGCAGTCGTTCTGGACGACGGCGTGATTCTCGGCCAATTCCCGGCAGAAAGAAGCGAGTCGCCTGATCAGTTCGGCATGCTCCTGGAAGAGGGTAATCCGCTGAAGGAGTGCATCGATGCCGCCATCGCCGAGATGACCGCAGACGGCTCGCTCGCGGCCATCGAGGCGGAGTGGCTGAGCGAAACCACAGGCGTTCCGGTCATACAGTAAATGGCTCTCGCCGACCAAGGCGGGCAGGGAACGGGCCGGCCGGCGCCGGGTCCGACCCGGCGCCAGATTTACGAGGCGGAGGTCCGCCGGCGGTCGAACCTGATCGCGGCGGGCTCGACGCTCACCGTCCTGATCCTGCTCATCGTCCTGATCCCAATGGCGCCGGGGTGGGAGGGCGTGAAGAAGAGCTTCTTCAACGCTGAGGTCTTCGCCCGCACCTTTCCCGGCCTCTTGGAGGCCTTCCTGCTCGACGTGGCGATCTTCGCCTGGTCGGCCCCGCTGATCTTCATCCTGGGTCTTCTGATCGCGCTCTGCCGCGATGTTCGGAAACCCGCGCTCTATCCGCTCCGGCTCTTTGGCATCCTCTACACCGACATCTTCCGGGGCATTCCGGTCATTCTGGTGATTTACCTTGTCGGCTTTGGCGTGCCGGGCCTGGGACTGCCACGCCCGTGGAACTCGCCCTATATCTGGGGCACCGTCGCTCTGGTGCTGACCTATGCGGCTTACGTGGCCGAGGTGTTCCGCACCGGCATCGAGTCGATCCACCAGAGCCAGCGCTCCGCCGCCGCCTCGCTAGGGTTGTCCTCATCCGACACAATGCGCTTCGTGATCCTGCCGCAGGCGATCCGGCGCGTGGTTCCGGCCAACATGAACCTTTTCATCGCGCTCCAAAAAGACGTGGCGCTCCTCTCGTTCATCGGGCCGGTCGAGATCTTTCGGCAGGCCGGCGTCTACAAATCCCTCCTGGCCAACTTCACGCCCTATGTGGGCGCGGCGCTGATCTTTCTCGCCATCACGATCCCCGCCACGCGCTACGCCGATTATCTTCTCGCCAAGCAGTCAAAGGCTCGGAGCTGATGGCCAAGCTCGAGGCGCGGGGCGTCATGAAGGCCTTCGGCGAGAACGCCGTCTGCAAAGGCGTCGACCTGAACGTCGACGAAGGCGAGATGGTCTGTCTTATCGGCGCGTCCGGGTCTGGCAAGTCCACGCTCCTGCGCTGTCTGAACCTTTTGGAGCCCATCGACGACGGGATCATCTTGCTCGATGGCGAGGACATTTCGATTCCGGGTCTCGACCCGCAGCCAGTCCGGCAGCGCATCGGCATGGTGTTTCAGAGCTTCAACCTCTTCCCCCATATGACCGCTGTCGAGAACGTCATGCTGGCGCCGCGCAGGGTCCGGGGCCTTACGCGTGGGGCGCTTCTACCAGAGGTCACAGCGCTCTTCGAGCGGTTCGGGTTGGCGGACCGGATGCGGCACTACCCCGATCAGCTTTCCGGTGGCCAGCAGCAGCGCGTGGCGATCGTCCGCGCCCTTGCGATGCGCCCAGAGATTATGCTTTTTGACGAGATCACCTCGGCGCTCGACCCCGAGCTCGTGGGCGAGGTGCTCGATGTTCTCCGCCAGCTCAGGGCCGAGGGGATGACCATGATCATCGCCACCCACGAGATGGGCTTCGCCCGCGAGCTGGCCGACAAGGTCTGTTTTCTGGAAAACGGGATCATCCTGGAAGAGGGCCCGCCGGACGCGCTTTTTGCCAACCCCAAGCGCGACCGGACACGTGCGTTTCTGTCCCGGGTTTTGTGAGGCGCGTTCCGGCGCGAAACGCCCTTGACGCTTGCGGGCCGAGCCACTACGACACGCCTCGCTCTTGGCGGAGTAGCTCAGTTGGTTAGAGCAGAGGAATCATAATCCTTGTGTCGGGGGTTCAAGTCCCTCCTCCGCTACCAAGCAATCCAAACAGCGTGTTGTCGTGAAGGCAGTTTCCGAGCTCTGAAAGGCGCTATCCCGCCAATCGGCGCGGCGTTGGTCTTGGTGGTGGTCGGGTTCTCGGGTCGCTCTGAGTTCTCTGCGATCCTCCAGGCCGGAAGCCAGCCCGACCACTCGAACCTCAGAGCGCTGCGCCTCTTCCACAATCGCATGCGATCTGCGCACAAGCAAAAGCGCGACCGCGGGAAAACGGCTGATTCCTACCCAGCGCCAAGGTCCGATTACCTTTGCCGAGGAACCGGCAAATCAGCCTGCACTCCACAGATCTGGAAGTCTTCTATCTCCGAAAGAAATGAACTGTTAGTCGGATCTTCGCCGCAAAATGCGGCGGGCTCTGTATTTGACCCGCTTCGCAAATGCCAGAAGTGAATTGCTCGCGCCAAGGTAACGGTTCTGAAGATCCTTGTTGCTATGCGCCAATGGGTCGTAGCCGAGTTGCTGCGAAAGGTTCAGGATTTCCGGATTCTTTCTGAATGTTCGGACATTGATTTTGTAAAGTGTTTTAGTCCGGTACTTGTCGACTCGCACGCTTGTGAATTCATCCCAAGTGTCGGTGCGCGGAACCCCCAGAAACGCGCAGAAGTCCTCTTGAATCGCTTTCGTGGAAATCAGATCCTCGAACTGGAAACGCGCGAATGCGTCTTTGCCGGACGAGTGTTCCTGCTCCAGGCCGAAAGAATGCACCTGGTACCAGAAATACAGGCCCTTCTCGAATTGCGTCATGGAAGACCATCTCGCTTTATAGTCTGGGAGGCTCGCGCCGGCATCCGTCGGAGTGATCATTATAGAGTCCTGAATGTCAGGCCTCGTACCATTGAACCAACGATGGGTGACAAGGGAGGCAGCCACTTGTGCTGGGTGCCGGGTCAGTTGAACGAGTCGGAGGCGGCTCCCAAACTCTTCGCGCAATAATGGCGCAAGTGCGAAAGCGGGGAAACCGACCTCGATATATGGGCGAGACTGAACCTCTTCGTGTATTTTGTCGAAGTGCTCGCGCACAATCTTTTTTTCAAGAAGGCTCCTCAGCTTGCTAATGTCGCGAAGCGTATTTCTGGGTTCATAAGCATAGCCGATCGGCTCATGGGAGATTTTGAAAAATCCAGGGTATATGTTCTCAAGCGATGCCGCAGTTCATTGGGTGCCCGATCGGGCAGTTGTGATGAAGAAAGTTACGGCGTGCTCGGCTGACAAAAGCCAATACTCCAATCAGAAAAATTGCCGACGGAAACGCCAGCGGAACATCGAGACTGGATTCGACTCACCGGCACAACGCGGCCATGCGCTTGAATCCACCGCCATACCTTAGCCTATCCACCCGTTGAAATGCGTAGTACCCCTGCGCCTCGCGCGATCGCAACAATGATCTTTCCGGCATCCGCAGAACTGGATTCCTGTTTGTGCGAACGATGAAGGCCGTGTTCATCCGATCCTCAAGTAGGGCGCGAGGGCCCCGCCGGATTTCTCGCGGTTGCCGAGAGGTGTCGCGCCAATACGGCTCGGCCCGCGCGCAATGGCCGCTGAATTTCGAAGAGTCCCTTCTCAGTGCATTTGACCGGCGCTAGGCTCGCTCGCGTAGACGCCCATTCCGGACGCGGTGAGGTAGTGAGTGACATGTGGAAGTACGTCCTGTTTTAATAAATCTTTTCATGCCTGTTAGAAGGCGTTCTTCATGCTGATCCCTCGGCCCGGCTGATCCACTTCACCGAGGACGGCGCGGCCGGCAGTCCGGCGCTCAGGCCGGGGTTTCCTCTGCATTCCGTCTGGTCCGGGATGGGTCAATCCGAGGACGGAACGATCTACATCGCCGTCTCGAACCACGATGAGGACGAGGGCAACGTGGCAGTTTTCGCGCTTGATCCCGTGAGCAAGCGCATGCGCTTCGTCAACGATCTTCGAACCGTTTCGACGATCGCCGGCAACTGGATGGAGGGCGAGAGCCAGTACAAGGTCCACACCTTCCTCAGGCAGCATGCCGACGGATTGCTGTACTTCGCGACCATGCCCGCGTCCGACCCCTCTGGACGCCGTGGCGCCCATTTATACACCCTCGATCCCGCGACCGACGTCATCACCGACATCAGCGCTGAGGCGCCTCGGACTCTTCGCGCCGATGGAACGACGGCGGACGGAACCGGCGTCGCCGCCGAGGCGCAGGGGATCAAGGGCATCGGCTTGCACCCAGATGTCCCGGGCGTTCTCTATGGGATGACCCACGACAAGGGTCATCTCTTCCGGCTGATGCTGGACACCGGCGAGATGGAGACGATAGCGCGGTCTGCCCGCGTGTCCTACGTGTTTCACGTCGATTCCGCGGGCGATGTTTATTTCTTCGGCGGCGAGCCGGGCGCGCCCCAATCGCTGTTCCGCTACGACGCGGCCACGGCCGTGACGACATCGCTGGCCGGCGGATTCGATAAGAATGAAGAGATCGGCATGATCGCCCCGACGGCGAATCCCGATGTTGTCATGGTCTTGATGGCGCGAACCAAAGATGTCTTTCCAATTCACACCGGAACCGAGCGCCGGTTGAGAGGCGGAACTTCCTGCGGGAAGAACGGTTGGCGGCTGTTCAACATGACGGTCTCGCCCGACGGGAAGCATGTTTACTTCGTCTCGAACAACAACAAACTCAGCAAAATATGGCGCGCGCCCGTGAATGGCGGACGCTGCGAGGAGGTGCTGAATGTCAACGACCTCCTGGGTAGCCGAAACCTTGCTTTCGGCGGGCGGAACATCTGGATCGGCAACAGCTTCTACACGCCCGTGTGGACGCACAAGGGCTCGAACGATCTCGCAATTCTTGAAGTGACTGTCGACTAGGCGCCCGTCACCGTAGTCGTGATCGCGAGCTGAAAGCCGCATTATCACGCGATAACCCCAAGCCGCCGACATTGCTATGAAATGCCACCATCGGACTATGCCCGTTGCCGGCCGCCGTTCCGGTCGGATCGAAAAGGGTTGACAGTGACACCGGTGTCATGACATCGGTGTCATAATGCTTCAGTCAGAACTGGCTGAAAGCTCGTCGGCCGGGGAGGGCCGAGGGGAGGAAAGATTGGCGACCATCTACGATGTGGCCAAAACGGCTGGCGTATCCGCGAAAACGGTGAGCCGCGTCCTGAACAAGGACGCGCCGGTCAGTCCGAAAACGCGGCAGGCGGTCATTCGCGCGATGGATGCGCTTGGATACGTGCCGTCCTATGCCGCCCGCTCCATCAAATCCCAAAAATCCGGCCTTATCGGCCTGATCACAGGCGCCATCAGCCTTTCAACCGAAGAAACCGCGTCCCACGGCCTGCCCGAGATTCAGATCGTGCGGAGCGTGCAGCATGTGGTGGAAAGCTCGGGCAAGACGCTCCTGATCTCTGACACCGGCGGGCGGTCCGAGCGCGTGCCGGAGCTCATCCGCACCTTCCGCGAGCATCGCGTCGAGGGTCTGGTCTATGTCGCCGACTTCCACAAACGCGTCGAGCTTCCGCTGCCCGGCAAGGATGTGGTGACCGTCCTCGTCAACTGTTTTGACGACGCCAGAACGCCCTGCGTCCTGCCGGACGACGAGGCTGGACAGTACGCGCTGACGCGGGAAGTCATCGCGCAGGGGCACCGTCGCATCGCCTACATCACGCTCGCCGAACGGCAGGAAGCGACAAAGCTCCGGCTTGTCGGTTTCCACCGGGCGCTGGCTGAGGCGGGCATCGAGCATGATCCCGACCTGATCGCGCCCACAGATCTGTTCGGTGAGCAGGGCGAGCATCAACTGATCTGGGATGCCATCGACCGCCTCCTTAAGAACGACCATCCGCCAACGGTCATCTGCTGCGGCAACGACAGGCTCGCCATGGCCGTCTACGGTATTTTGCGCGACCGGGGTCTCTCCATCCCCGGCGACATGTCGGTCGTTGGTTATGACGACCACCGGCTTGTTTCGGAGACGTTGTTCCCGGCGCTGACGACCGCCGAGCTGCCCTACTTCGCCATGGGCGGCCGCGCCGCCGAAATACTTCTCGATCTCATCGAAAATCCTGACGCCGACCGGCCGAGCGATCCCGTGCTCGTCGGCGGTCAGGTGCGCGTCCGGCAATCACTGGCCCGGGTCGCGTCAAGTTCAGACGTCATCGACATCACTGGGAGGAGGAATCCATGAAACTTGTCAAACTCTTAGGCGGAACCGCGATTATCGCCCTCGCCGCCGGCGCGGCCTCCGCGCAAACCGAGCTGTCGCTCTGGTACCACGGCGCGGGCAGCGCCAACGCCGAAGAAGCGCTCGTCAATCAATTGGTCGACGATTTCAACGCCAGCCAGTCCGACTGGAAGGTCGTGATCGAGACATTCCCGCAGCTCGCCTATAACGACGCTGTCGGAGCGGCGGCTTTGGCCAACGAGCTGCCCGACATCCTCGACGTCGACGGACCAGTCATGCCGAACTGGGCCTGGGCGGGCTACATGCAGCCGCTCGGCATCGATGAGGCGAAGTTCGAGGGCTACCTGCCGGGACCGATTGGTCGTTGGGATGGCGAGGTTTTCTCAGTAGGCCTTTGGGATGCCGCCGTAGCGCTCACTACGCGAAAATCCACGCTCGACAAGTATGGCATCCGGGTGCCATCTCTCGACGCGCCTTGGTCACGCGAGGAATTCGACGGAGCGCTTTCGGCCATCGCCGCTTCTGGCGACTTTGAGTATCCGCTGGACCTTGGAATGGCCTGGGCGGGTGAATGGTATCCTTATGCCTTCTCCCCGCTGCTCCAGAGCTTCGGCGGCGATATCATCGATCGCTCGACATACCAGACCGCTGAGGGAATCCTTAATGGCGACGCTGCCATTGAGTTCGGCGAGTGGTGGCAGGGACTCTTCCAGAGCGGATATGTCCCTGGAACCAGTCAAGACGCCGCCGACCGCGAAACTGGTCTCGTTTCGGGCAAGTACGCCATGTCTTGGAACGGCAACTGGGCAGCGCTTCCGGTGATCGAGGCCTTCGGCGACGACGCGCTCTTCCTGCCAGCGCCTGACTTCGGCAATGGCGGCGTGATCGGCGCGGCTTCCTGGCAATTCGGCATCTCGGCCACTTCTGAGAACCCGGAAGGCGCGCGCGCTTTCATCGAGTACATGCTCGACGACAAGTGGTTCGCTGCCTTCTCGGACGGCACTGGCCTGATCCCGACCACGGCAAGCGCTGCGACCATGACCCAGAACTACGCGCCTGGCGGCCCGCTTGAGGTGTTCTACGGTCTCTCCGAAGCTCAAGCGCTCGTGCGCCCCGTCACGCCCGGCTACATCGTTCAGGCGAAGGTCTTTGAAAAAGCCCTTGCCGATATCGCCAACGGCGCGGACGTCGCCGACACGCTCGATGCGGCGGTCGACGAGATCAACGAAGATATCCAGGCGAACCAGGGCTACGGCCACTGATCTGGAGCCGGGCGCGGCGGTCCTCCCCGCCGCGCCCGATGAGATGAGGAGAGGGGCCGATGGCGTCCAAGCTCACACAATCGAATCGTGCCGGATGGCTCTTCGCCGCTCCCGGTGTGGCATTGATGACCCTTTTCATCATCTTGCCCTTCTTCCTCGCCTTTGCGTTCTCGCTGACCAACCAGCGGCTCGCGTCGCCCAACCCCACCGAATACGTAGGCTTTGAGAATTATTCCGACCTCCTCGGGCTCGCGATTTTCACGCTTGAGCCGGAGCGGGACGAGGGCGGCGAAGTCCTTCGCGACGACGATGGTGAGATCGAATATCCGCGCCTTCGCAACTTCACCCGGAACAACCCCGACTATCCCAACCTTCAGGGCAAGCGGGAATGGTTTTCCTGGCAGTCAGGAGAGAACCGCACCGTCATCCTCGCCTCCGACGTCGTCTTCATGAAGGCGTTGATCAACACCTTCACCTTCGTTCTTTTCGTCGCGCCCATTCAGGCGGGATTCGCGCTCTGCCTCGCGCTTCTGATCAACCAGAAGCTTCGTGGAATCAACATCTTCCGAACCGTCTTTTTTATGCCGGTCGTCGTCTCGATCGTTGTCGTCTCGCTTCTCTGGCAGTTCATTTATTCGCCCGGCGACGGGCTTTTGAACAACGTCTTGAGCGGGCTGACCTTCGGGCTGTGGGAGCCGCGCGACTGGCTTGGAAACACCGCCACGGCACTTCCATCGATTATGGCCATGTCCATCTGGCAAGGCGTCGGCTTCCACATGGTGATCTGGCTCTCAGGTCTCCAGACCATTAGCCCGACGCTCTACGAAGCGGCCGAGATCGAAGGCTCGAACAAGTGGCAGACCTTCCGCTACGTGACCTGGCCGGGGCTCAGAAACACCGCCGTCCTGATCCTGATCGTCATTACCATGCAGGCCTTCGCCCTGTTCGCGCAGATCGACGTGATGACCAGCGGCGGCCCGCTCGACTCGACGCAGGTCCTCGTTTTCCAGGCGGTCGAGCGCGGCTACGGCAAACAGGACATCTCGGGCGGCTCCACAATTTCGGTGATCCTGTTCGTCATCGTCCTGATCATCTCGCTGATCCAGCGCTACCTGACGAGGGAGAGATAAGATGGCCTCCGTCACGCCCGACAATCGTGGCCTCAGGCTGGCGACGCGCTACGCCGTCCTGATCCTCGTCGCGATCATCTTCGTCTTCCCGCTGCTCTTCATGGTGATGTCGTCGCTGAAGCCGTCCGCGCAGCTTCTCCTCGACACCAAGAGCCTGCGTGCCTTCCTTCCGGTTGGCGATCTGTCCTTTGACAACTACACCGCCGCCTTCGACCGTGCGCCGATCGGCGTCTTTGTCTTCAACTCGGTTCTGGTCACAGGCCTGACGGTCGTCCTGACGCTCTTTGTCTGCTCGCTCGCCGGTTTCGCCTTCGTCTTCCTTGAGTGGACCGGCAAGACGATCATTTTCTCGATTCTGCTGGCGACGCTGATCATTCCTTATGAAACGATCTTCATCCCGCTCCTTCTGATGGCGTCGCAACTCCCGTGGATCGGCGCGGGAGGATTCGAGATCGGCTGGCTCAACACCTACCGCGTGCAGATCATCCCCTTTATCGCAGACGCGCTGACGATCTTCCTGTTCGTGCAGTATTTCAAAGACCTGCCGCGCGAGCTGATCGAGGCGAGCCGGGTCGAAGGCGCCTCCTGGTGGACCATCTACCGCAGGGTCGTCATGCCGCTCTCCGGACCGGTCATCGCCACTGCCGCGATCCTCAAGTTCCTCTTCATGTACAACCAGTACCTCTGGCCGCTGATGGTGGTGCAGGAAGAAGCGATCCGGCCGGTCATGGTCGGTCTCGGCTACTTCACCGACCAGCTCAATGTGCCGTGGGGCGAGGTCATGGCCTATCTGACGATTATCACCGTGCCCGTTCTGGCGTTCTACCTGTCGCTCCAGCGCGTTTTCATCGCGTCCGTGGCGTCCACCGGGGTCAAAGGCTGATGGTGCTTGCTCTCCCCGATAAGTGGGTCTGGGACTCGTGGTACGTCCGCGACGGCGATCTCTGGCACGCCTACTTCCTGCAGGCGTCCAAGTCGCTGCCTGACCCCGAGGACCGGCACTGGCACGTCACGCAGGGCCACGCGACCAGCACGGACCTAGTGAACTGGACCCAGCTCGGCACTTGCTTCGCGCCTGCCGACGTTCCCGCGTGGGACGACCTGACCACCTGGACTGGTTCGGTCGTCAAGGGCGAAGATGGTAGCTGGCACCTCTTCTACACCGGCGCCTCCTGTGCCGATCAGGGCCTTATCCAGCGGATCGGCCACGCCACGAGCGATGACCTGCACAACTGGGCGCGAGTGGGCGACGGCCTCTGCCTCGACCTCACCGGCGATGTGGGCGCGCAATACGAGGCCGACCACCTGCCCGGCCACTGGCACGACCGCGCCATGCGCGATCCCTGGGTGATGCGCGACCCGGATGGCGACGGCTGGTTGATGTACTTCACCGCACGAACCGCCGGCCCGGCCGATCCGCTCGACGCTGGCGCCATCGGCTTCGCGACATCAAAGGACCTCGATCACTGGACGCTGGAGGAGCCTGTCTTTGCGGGCGCGGCAGGCCAGCTCGAAGTCCCTCAGGTTTTCGAGCACGCCGGCCGCTGGTTCTGCCTCTTCTGCACCGACGCCCGTTTCTGGGCCGAGGACGGGCGCGCCGTGATCGGCGAGGCGCTGACTGGCACGCATTACCTGATTGCCGACAACCCGCGCGGTCCCTGGACGCTCGCGCCGGGCCCCATGCTCGACGGCGCCGAACCCGTACAGCGCTACGCCGCCCGCATCCTCGAGGACGGCGGCAAAATGCGTCTCATGGGTTTCCGCTGGTTCGACCCGGCAGGCGGCCCCTTTATCGGCGAGATCGCCGACCCCGCACCTGTCATCACCACAAAAGATGGGCTTCTCCGCCTGTCCGACGCCGCGTGAACGCCGGAGGAACTGAAATGGCTGACGTTCGATTGAAAGACATCAAGAAAAGCTATGGCGCCGTGGACGTCATCAAGGGCGTCGATATCGACATCGAGGACGGCGAGTTCGTCGTTTTCGTCGGCCCCTCAGGCTGCGGCAAGTCCACGCTTCTGCGCATGATCGCCGGGCTCGAGGATATCACCGCAGGCACGCTCGAGATCGGGGGCAGGGTGGTCAACGACATCCCGGCTGCGCAACGCGCCATCGCGATGGTTTTCCAATCCTACGCCATATTCCCGCATATGACGGTGCGCGAGAACGTGGCCTTCGGGCTGACCATCGCTAAGGCTTCGAAGGAGGAGAAAGAAAAGAAGGTGGCCGAGGCCGCCCGCATCCTCCAGATGGAGCATCTTCTCGATCGCCGCCCCAGCCAGCTTTCGGGCGGCCAGCGCCAGCGCGTCGCCATCGGTCGCGCCATCGTCCGCAAACCGGAGGTTTTCCTTTTCGACGAGCCGCTTTCGAACCTCGATGCGGCCTTGCGCCTCGACATGCGGATCGAGATTGGCAAGCTGCATAAATCCCTCGGCGCCACGATGATTTACGTCACACACGATCAGGTCGAGGCGATGACGCTGGCCGACAAGATCGTTGTGCTGAAGGACGGCTACGTGCAGCAGGTCGGCGCGCCAATGGATCTTTATCACAGGCCTCAGAACCTGTTCGTCGCCGGCTTCATCGGCGCTCCCTCGATGAACTTCATGGATGTCAGCATCGGGTCGAAGGAGGGCCAGACGGCCCGCGTCCATTCCGACATCGTCGCGGAATTCGCCGCCCCGGCCTGGCGGAAAGGCGCGGCGGACGGCCCCAAGGCGACCCTAGGAATCCGCCCGCAGGATCTGCATCCGGTTGAGGAGGGTGGCATCATCTCGGGCAACGTTACCCTGTCCGAGCGCCTCGGCACCGAGACCGTGATCGACGTCAAAGTGGAGGACGGCAGCCGGATCCTCGTGTCGCTCGGAGAGGACGCGGTTTACGAGCCCGGGCAGGCGATCAGCCTCGGCTTCAATCCCGAGCGCGCGCATCTCTTCGCTCCCGCCAGCGATGCCGAGAAGCACGACGCCCAGGTCGCCGCCGAATGACCAAGCCGCTTCTGGTTCTCGACCAGCACTTCCGACGGGTGGAGGAGCTCTTCTCGCCCGCGGCCTACGCGCGCCTGAACGCGCTCTGTCACGTGGAAGGCGGCCAGAACTGGGCCATGGATCCTGCGCGGGTCGAAAGCCTGATCGGGGGGGCCGATTTCTACGTTGCCGCCAAACCCGCGCTCGATGGCGCCGCCATCGATGGGGCGAATAACCTCAAAGCGATCATCGAGGTCGCGGGCGCGTTCCAGGACGGCCTCGACTACGCAGCCTGCTTCGACAAGGGTGTCGAGGTCCTGTCCTGCTCGCCGGGTTTTCGCGAATCCGTCGCCGAGATGGGCCTCGCCATGATCCTCGCCGGCGGGCGCGGTCTGGTGCAGGAGCATGAGGCCTTCCGCAGCGGCAACGAGCACTGGTTGAAAGACTGGGACGGACGCGATTTCACGCTCTACGGGCAAGAAATCGGGTTCCTCGGCTACGGCCAGATCAGCCGCGAGCTGCACCGTCTTCTCGCGCCTTTCTCGCCCAAGGTCAGCGCCTTCGATCCCTGGCTCAAGGACGCGCCCGAGGATGTGGCGCTCCGCGATCTCGACACGCTCCTGAAGCGCTGCCGCGTCGTCGTCGTCGCCGCCGTGCCCACGGCCGAGAACGCGGGCCTCCTTTCGGCGGCGCGAATTGCGCGGATGCGTCGGCGCGCGCTTCTCGTCCTTCTCAGCCGCGCCCATTGCATCGATTTCGACGCCGCGCTCGCCGCCGCCCGGAAAGGCGAGATCACCTTCGCAACCGATGTCTTTCCCGAGGAGCCGGTCGACAGCCGCGACCCGATGCGCGCCGCGCCCAATGTGATCTACTCGCCCCATCGCGCGGCGGCGGTCGAGAGCGGGCGGCACCTGATCGGCCAGATGATCGTAGCCGACATCGAGGCCATTCTCGCCGGCCGCCCCGAGCGCCGACTTCAGAAAGCCGACCGGTCCCGCGTCGCCAGCCTGATCGACGCGCAGCGCAGCATCCGAAAGGCGGGGACGCTCGCCGGAACCTGACCGCTTGACGGAGCCTAAGGGAGGCCGTAGCGGGGCGGGGACGTCCTGCAGGAGCCGCCCATGCCCCTCACCCGCCGCCTGTCCGCCGAAGCGCTGGGCACCTTCTTTCTCCTCGCCACCGTGGTCGGATCGGGGATCATGGCTGAGAGGCTGGCGGGCGGGAATGTCGCCATCGCGCTCCTCGGCAACACGATCCCGACGGGCGCGATCCTGGTTGTCCTCATCACCATGTTCGGCCCCGTCTCAGGCGCCCATTTCAACCCGGCGGTGACGCTCAGCTTCCTTCTTCGCCGTGAGATTTCCGTCTCGCATTCAGCACTTTACGTCGCGACCCAGATCGCCGCCGGCATCCTTGGAGTAATCGCCGCCAACCTGATGTTCAGCCTGCCCATGATCGAGCTGTCGACCACCGCGCGGACCGGCGGCGGCCAGTGGCTGGGCGAGGTGATCGCAACCTTCGGGTTGGTCGCCACGATCCTCGCCTGCCTCAAATCCCGGCCCGAGGCCGTGCCCATGGCCGTCGGCCTCTACATCACCGCCGCCTATTGGTTCACCTCGTCGACAAGCTTCGCCAACCCCGCCGTCACCATCGCGCGGGGCTTCTCCGACACTTTTGCCGGGATTGCGCCTGAGCACATCCCGGCTTTCATCGCTGCGCAGATCGCAGGCGCGGTGCTGGCGACGGGGGTGTTCGGGTGGCTGTTGCGGGATTAACGGGACCTGCGCCTAGACCTCAAAGACGACGATGTAGTACTCCAGCGCGCCGAGCGCGACTCCGGCAAGCAGCATCAGGATGGCGAGAACGCGCAAGACGCGAAGTCCGAACGGCTCAGGCCCGGAGGCGGGCTCCGGTTGGGGACCGAAGGCGATGACCGGCCGCCGGCGCTCGATCTGCCTGATCCCGAAGAACCCGGCGGCGAACCCGCCGATATGCGCCAGAACGGCGACATCGCCGGACGCGCCCACGATGAATGCGATCAGGCCCAGCGGGAACGCAATGAAGCAAAGGAGCACGTATTTCAGGTACCTCCACGTCGTCAGCAGCTCGCGGACCTCGGCCAGCTCCATCGCGCGAAGCTCGGTCCCCGGCCAGAACAGCGCTTTCAACTGATCCTCCGCCAACGGGACGAACCGGAACGTGGCGCCCACCACGCCGAAGACCCCGCCCGAGGCGCCAATGAGCGGGGTTGGATCGCCCCAGTAATAGAGGCCATGCACGATCGCGCCGATCGCGGCCGAGAGAAAGAAGACCAGCAGAAATCCGCGACCGCCCAATCGCCAGGCGACGGCTCTCCCGAAAATGAAAAGCACCAGCCCGTTGCCGAACAGGTGGACGCCATCATGGTGCAGGAACGCATGAGTGAACGGGCTCCAAAGATAGGCGGGCCATCCGCCGGGCGCCCAGGGCGGAGTGTACTCGGCCACATAACGGGCCGGGATGAAGCCGAAGCGAAGAGCAAACTCTTCCCGGACATAGTAGGGCATCAGGATTTGCAGGAGGTACGCGCCCACCAGCAAAAAGACAAAAACCTCGACGTGAAGGCTCGGACGCCTTTTGTTCGACAGCCCGACGACCAGCGCGATGCCCAGTAGGACGGCGGACAGCGCGAGAATGGCATAGTCACCGGGTGTCGGACCGAACATGGCGGCGGCGGCTCACTGCTTCGTCGCGCCGGACAGGGTTGGCGCGGATCATCCGCCAGTGTTCATGAGATCGGCGCGTCAGTCCTTGATCGCCATCAATCGGCGTTTGCCCTGCTACGGGGTTACAAACGCGGTGCTCCCCCCTGAGGGGCGGCTCGGTCAAACATTCGTTTCGACTGGTGTTTTTGGAGCGGGCGATGAGATTCGAACTCACGACCCTTACCTTGGCAAGGTAATGCTCTACCCCTGAGCTACGCCCGCATCCTTTGGGTGCGGCTCAGATATAAAGTCCCGCCGTCCGCCGCAAGGGGAAATTCGGACGCCGGGTGTTTTTCCGCGGGAGCGGTTCATGACACCCGATCGGGAAAGACGACGCTCCGGTCGCACGCGCCGCCCTGTCCCACCGAAATGGTCGCGCGAGTTGCATTCGTCCTTTCTGGAACGCCCCGGAACCTCACCGGTCAGTACTTCGCCGAGAAAGCGGCGTTGCGCCATCCGGATCGGGATTGGCCTGTGTGCCGCGGCCCGAAAAGGCTTGCAGGCCCGGCAGCATCCCGTAAGACCGGGGCGTCATCGGCAATCGGGGCGTCATGGCCAAGAAAATCGACACACGCGCCATCGGGCTCGACGTCAGCCTTTCGGTCGCGCGCTGGCTGACAGGCGAGGAGCATCTGCACTATGGGCTCTGGAACGGGCTCGACGTGAACGCCTCGAACCTGAAGGCCGCGCAGGCCGCCTATACCGAGAACCTGCTGTCACATCTGCCCGAAGGTACCCTTCGCATTCTCGATATCGGTGGCGGGGCCGGGGCCACGGCGCGGGAGCTTCTGGCGCGCAGGCACTCAGTCGAGATCGTCGTGCCTTCCGCCATCCTCGCCGAACGCTGCCGGGCCAACGCGCCGGAGGCGGTGGTTCACGAGATGAAGTTCGAAGATTTCGCGGGCGAGGGGCCTTTCGACCTCTGCCTCTTCTCCGAAAGCTTCCAGTACATCCCGCTCGACAAAAGCCTGCCGCGCTGCTTCGACCTCCTGGCGTCGGGCGGGCACGTTCTGATCGCCGACTGCTTCAGGACCGAGACGCATGCGACGGGATCCGGCGCCGTTGGCGGAGGCTGGCGGCTTTCGAAATTCGACGCCGCGCTGGCGGAACTGCCCTATGAGACGCTCGTCCGCGAGGACCTGACCGAAGCGGTCGCGCCGTCGGTTGAGATCGAGCAGGCGTTTTACAACATCGTCGGGGACGCCGCGCTCAGGCTCGACCAGGAGTTGAAGGCCAAACGGCCCTGGCTGCGCGGGATGATCGCGGGCGTCGTGCGAGTCATCCTCGGCAAGCGCCGGCAGGACAGGCTGGCTCGCCGCTTGACCGAGCGGACCCGAACGGCCGAGGCGTTCATCGAGAACAACCGCTACCTGCTGGTGAAGCTCCGCCGCACGTGATCAGGCCTCCCGAGCCTGTCTCAATACCACCAGCCCCGCAAAGACCCAGGTGACCGCCACAAGCGCGCCCGCCCCGGTCAGAATAAGAGTCAGGCTGACGATTGCGAAAAGCGGGTTCAACTGATCGAAGCCGGAGATCTGGGGAATCAACAGGATCAGCGGCCAGTGCCAGATCGCCCAGATCGCGCCGCTCTCCAGCGCAACGGTTCGGAACCTGGCGATCTTAGCCATTTCCGGCACGAGATAGCCGCGCCACCCCAATTCCTCGCCGATTGCGATAAGCGCGGTCGCCAAAACGCCCGCCGTCGCCGCTATCAGAAACGACTGAAGAACGCTCCCGCTCTCTCCCTGATCGAACCAGCCGAACACTGCCCATGCAATGACGAACATCGGTCCGGTGATGAGGATCGGCAGGGAATAGGCCACTGCCAAGAGCCGGATCGGCGGCAGCTTGACCCCGAAGCCGCGCAGATTTCTCTGTCGGATCAACCGGGCGGTCACTCCAGCTCGACCAGCAAGTCCTTGGCGTCGATCTGGCTGCCCGGCGCGACGTGAACAACCTTGACGATGGCGTCCCGCTCGGCGTGGATGCCCGTCTCCATCTTCATCGCCTCGATGGTCAGAAGAAGATCGCCCGACTTCACCTCGGCGCCCGCCGCCACGCCGACCGACGCGATTACACCCGGCATCGGCGCGCCGATGTGATCGGGGTTCGACGGATCGGCCTTGGGGTTCACAACGCTCGCGGCGGAGGAGGACCGATCCATGATCCGCACCGTTCGCGGCTGGCCATTGAGTTCGAAAAAGACTTTGGCGATCCCTTCCTCATTGGTGTCCGCGATCGCCTGACAGCGGATTTCCAGTGTTTTGCCCGGGTCGATCTCGACCGAGATCTCATCACCTGGCGCCATGCCGTAGAAGAAGTTCTTGGTCGGGAGCGCGCGCACCGGTCCATAGGTCACGTGCCGCGTGGCGTAGTCCACGAAGACCTTGGGATACATCAGATACCCGTTCAGGTCCTCGTCATCGATCTCCTTGCCATCGAGCTTGTCTGAGACCTCCTTCCGCGCCGCCTCAAGATCGACTGGCGGCAGGTGCTTGCCCGGCCGCTCGGTCGAGCCCTTCTCGCCTTTCAGGATCTTTTTCTGAATGCCCTTTGGCCATCCGCCCGGCGGCTGGCCAAGATTGCCGCGCATCATGTCAACGACCGACTCCGGGAAGGCCACGTCCTTCCCCTGGTCCTCAACATCCTCGCGCGAGAGTCCCTGGGACACCATCATCAGCGCCATGTCGCCAACGACCTTGGACGAGGGTGTCACCTTCACGATGTCTCCGAACATCTGGTTCACGTCCGAGTACATCTCGGCCACCTCGTGCCAGCGCTCCTCCAGCCCCAGCGACCGCGCCTGGGCCTTGAGGTTGGTGAACTGCCCGCCCGGCATCTCGTGCAGATAAACCTCGGACGCCGGGGCCTGCAAACCGCTCTCGAACGCCGCGTACTGCCCGCGCACCGCCTCCCAATAGTTCGACATCTCGCGAACCGCGCCGATGTCGAGCCCGGTGTCCCGCTCGGACCCCTTCAGGGCCTCGATGACCGTGCCCATCGTCGCCTGAGACGTATTTCCGGAGAGCGCGTCCATCGCGCAGTCCACCGCGTCCACGCCCACCTCTGACGCCGCAAGGATCGTAGCCGAGGCGATGCCCGCCGTGTCATGCGTGTGGAAGTGGACCGGCAGCCCGATCTCTTCCTTCAAAGCCCTGATCAGAACCCGCGCCGCGTCGGGTTTCAACAGCCCCGCCATGTCCTTCAGACCCAACACATGCGCGCCGGCGGCCTTCAGGTCTTCGCCCATGTTTACATAGTATTGAAGGTCGTATTTCGCGCGATCAGGGTTCTGAATATCGCCGGTATAGCAGATCGCGCCCTCGCAGACCTTTCCGGTCGCCACGACGGCGTCCATTGCAACGCGCATGTTCTCGACCCAGTTCAGGCTGTCGAACACGCGAAAGACGTCGATCCCCGTTTCCGCCGCCTGCTGGACAAAAGCCTGCACAACGTTGTCGGGGTAGTTCGTGTAGCCGACGCCGTTCGAGCCCCGAAGCAGCATCTGCGTCATCAGGTTCGGCATCCGCTGCCTCAGATCGCGGAGCCGCTGCCAGGGGCATTCCTGAAGGAAGCGGTACGCCACGTCGAAGGTCGCGCCGCCCCAGCACTCCATGCTGAAGAGCTCCGGCAGGTTCGCCGCATAGGCGGGGGCGGCGTTGATCATGTCGATCGACCGCATCCGCGTGGCCAGAAGCGACTGGTGTCCATCCCGCATCGTGGTGTCCGTGATCAGAAGCTGCTTTTGATCCAGCATCCAGTCGGCCAGCGCCTCCGGCCCAAACTCCTCCAGGATGTTCCGCGTGCCCGGTTTCGGCGCTTCGGCGCGAAGGGCGGGGGCGTTAGGCTCCCGCGCGTCGGCATGGGGCTTTGGCCGCCCGGCGGTCTCCGGGTGCCCGTTGATGGTGATGTCGGCGATATAGGTCAGGATCTTCGTCGCCCGGTCCTGCCGGGGCGCGAAATCGAAGAGCTCCGGCGTCTCGTCGATGAACTTGGTGTGGTACTCGTTCGAGAGGAACTTGGGGTGCTTTAGCAGGTTTTCGACGAAGGCAATATTGGTCGCCACGCCCCGGATCCGGAACTCCCTGAGCGCCCGGTCCATCCGTGCGATCGCGGCCTCCGGTGTCGGGGCCCAGGCGGTCACCTTCTCGAGAAGCGAGTCATAGTACCGCGTGATAACCGCGCCCGAATAGGCCGTCCCGCCGTCCAGCCGGATGCCCATGCCGGTCGCGCCCCGATAGGCGGTGATCCGGCCGTAGTCGGGGATGAAGCTGTTCGTTGGATCCTCGGTCGTCACCCGGCACTGGATCGCGTGGCCGTTCAGCTCGACGTCGTATTGCGATGCTTTGCCGGTCGCTTCGATCAGCGAGGCGCCCTCGGCGATCCTGATCTGCGCCTGCACGATGTCGATCCCGGTGACCTCCTCGGTGACCGTGTGCTCGACCTGAACGCGGGGGTTTACCTCGATGAAGTAGAACTCGCCGGTGTCCATATCCATCAGGAACTCGATGGTCCCTGCACACTCATAATCCACTTCCTCGGCGATCTTTTTGCCGAGGTTGGCGAGCTTTTCCCGTTGCGCGCCAGACAGATAGGGGGCAGGCGCACGCTCCACCACCTTCTGGTTCCGCCGCTGGACCGAACAGTCGCGCTCCCAGAGATGATAAATATTGCCCTGGCTGTCCCCGAGGATCTGCACCTCGACATGACGGGCGCGGAGGATCATCTTCTCCAGATATCCCTCGCCGTTGCCAAAGGCCGCCTCCGCCTCGCGCCGGCCCTCGAGGACCTTCTCTTCCAACTCCTCTGGCTTCTCGATCGGACGCATCCCCCGGCCGCCGCCGCCCCAGGAGGCCTTGAGCATCATCGGATAGCCGATTTCGTCCGCCTGTTTGCGGATCAGATCCATGTCGTCGCCCAATACTTCCGACGCCGGGATGACCGGCACGCCGGCCTTGATCGCCACTTTCCGCGCGCTGGCCTTGTCGCCGAGCGCCCGCATCGTGTCCGCCTTCGGCCCGATGAAAGCGATCCCGTTCTTGGCGCAGGCGTCGACGAAGGCCGGGTTCTCAGACAAAAGCCCATAACCCGGGTGGATCGCATCCGCCCCGCAGTCCCGGGCCACGCGAATGATCTCTTCAATCGACAGGTAAGCGGCGACCGGCCCCATCCCCTTGCCGATCTGATAGGCCTCGTCCGCCTTGAAGCGATGGAGCGACAGCTTGTCCTCCTCCGCATAGACCGCCACGGTGCGCTTCCCCAGCTCGTTCGCCGCTCGCATCACGCGGATCGCGATCTCGCCCCTGTTGGCGATCAGAATCTTCTTGAAGGCGGCCATGCGCGTCCCCTTTCGCAGGTGCAGCAATTTGGTAGCGCCAACGTCAGGTCAGGGCAAGGCGGTTGGCCGTGAACGATCAGACCGAATGCGCCCGCCCTCGCGCCTCCGCTGGCCGGTCGATCCCCATCTGCGCCATGTCGATCCGCATCTCCTCGGAGAGGATATGGAGGACATGCTCCGCGCCCGCGCGCCCCGCCGCCGCGAGACCGTAGTGAAACGCGCGGCCAAGGAAGACAAAATCCGCCCCCATCGCGATCATGCGCAATACATCAGTCCCCGACCGCACCGCGCCATCGCAAATCAGCGGATAGTCCGGCCCGACCGCCTCGCGAATGAGGGGCAGGCGAGCGATCGGCGCCGCCGCCGCTTCGAACTGCCGCCCGCCGTGGTTCGACACCCAGATGGCGTCGGCGCCGTCCTCGATAAGATCCGCCGCATGCCTGGGCTCGAGGACGCCCTTGATGATCAACGGCCCGTCCCACTCGTCACGAAGCGCCCGCAGATACGCCCGGTCCGGCGTTGCTCGCAGCGCGAGTCCCACATGCTTGTGCTCTTTGCCCTGATTGGCCTGGTCAAGGTAAGGATCGAAGATCACCGGTCTCGGGATGGGGCGCCCCAGCATGCCAAGCGCCCAGGGGAAGGCGATAGCGCTCTGCAAGAGGATGCGCGGCGTGATTTTCATTGGATTTTCAAGATTTTGTCGAAGCTCGCGCGGACGCCGCGACAGAACAGGCACGTCGATGGTGAAGACCAAGGTGTGAAACCCGGCCGCCTTCGCGCGCTTGAGGATGTCTTGCCGGATCTCCGGCGTCGACGGCGCGTAGAGCTGAAACCAGCCCGTATCGCCCGCCTTGGGCCCGACCGTCTCGGGCGTAGCCGCCGCGACGGTCGACATGGCGTAGGGTACGTTCTTCACCGCGCCTGTCCGGGCGAGAAGCGCCTCCGCATCCGGCCACACCGCGCCCGACATGCCGACCGGCGCGATGCCGACGGGCAGATCGTAGCGCCGCCCAAGCAACTCGGTTGAGAGATCCGCCTTCGGCTCGCCCGCCAGCATGCCGAGCGACAGGGTGATCCGGTCCAGCGCCTCGGCCGTCCGTCTGGCCGCGCCTTCGTTCCCCGCGCCGCCTTCAAGGTAGCCCCAAAGGTACCTGGGAATGCGCCATCGCGCTGCGCGCCTCAGGTCGGCAATCGTGGGAAAACGATGATCGAGCGACATGCGCGGGGCATACGCGAAACTGCAGGGAATTGAAAAGGCCGAGTTTTCGGCGCAACCCGCGGCGCTTCTTTGCGTCCTAAATGCCATGGCCGAAGGCCGCCGGAGCAAGGCTCCGACCATCAAGAACAGAAAGCGAACACCTCTTTATCTCATGCTGGAACCGAGCTACGGTCCCGCCATGAGCAGCTTCCCGGAAGAAGACGATTTCCCAGATCGGATTCCCCTGTCGCAGCAGGCGCTCGCTGCCGCGCGTCCGGCTCCCTATCTCGACGATCTGAACCCGGCGCAGCGCGAAGCGGTGGAAGCGCTCGACGGCCCCGTCCTGATGCTCGCCGGCGCCGGCACCGGCAAGACCAAGGCGCTCACCACCCGCATCGCGCACCTTCTCGCGACCGGCAAGGCGCGCCCCAACGAGATCCTCGCAGTCACGTTCACCAACAAGGCCGCGCGCGAGATGAAGATGCGGGTCGGGCGGCTCCTCGGTCAGACGGTCGAGGGTATGCCTTGGCTCGGAACCTTCCATGCGATCTGCGTGAAGCTCCTCCGCCGGCACGCCGAGCTTGCCGGGCTGAAGACGAACTTTACCATCCTCGACACCGACGATCAGGTGCGGCTTCTGAAGCAGCTCGTCGCCGCCGCTAATATTGATGAGAAGCGCTGGCCCGCCCGCCAGCTCGCGCACATCATCGATGGCTGGAAGAACCGGGCCTGGACCCCCGATAAGGTCCCCGCCGCCGAGCACGGCGCGTTCAACCATCAGGGTGTCGCGCTCTATGCGGAGTACCAGGAGCGCCTGAAAACCCTGAACGCGGTCGATTTCGGCGACCTCCTCCTCCACGTCGTCACGATATTTCAGACCCATGACGACGTGCTGGAGCAGTACCAGCGTTGGTTCCGCTACATTCTCGTCGATGAATACCAGGACACCAATGTCGCACAGTACCTCTGGCTTCGCCTCCTGGCCGCGAGCCACAAGAACATCTGCTGCGTGGGCGACGACGACCAGTCGATCTATGGCTGGCGGGGCGCGGAGGTCGGCAACATCCTTCGGTTCGAGAAGGATTTCCCAGGCGCCAAGGTTGTGCGCCTCGAGCAGAACTACCGCTCCACGCCCCATATACTCGCCGCCGCCTCGGGCGTGATTTCCGCGAACCAGGGCCGCCTCGGCAAGACCCTCTTCACCGACCTGAACGAGGGCGAGAAGCTCCGTCTGATCGGCCATTGGGATGGCGAGGAGGAGGCGCGCTGGGTGGGCGAGGAGATTGAGGCGATGCAGGGCGGCACGCGGGGCCTCCGCCCCTTTGCCCTGAATGATATCGCCATCCTCGTCCGCGCCTCGCACCAGATGCGCGCCTTCGAGGACCGGTTCCTGACCATCGGGTTGCCTTACCGTGTGATCGGAGGCCCGCGCTTCTACGAGCGGATGGAGATCCGGGACGCTATGGGCTATTTCCGCCTCGCCGTCTCGCCCGACGACGACCTCGCTTTCGAGCGCGTGGTCAACACGCCCAAGCGCGGGCTTGGAGACAAGGCCCAGCAGAAAATCCAGATGGCCGCGCGCGACAACGGCGTCAGCCTCTCAGAAGGCGCGCGTCTGCTTCTCGATGCGAAAGGACTGACCGGCAAGGGCGCGAAGGAGCTCGCCTCGCTGATCGAGCTGATCGACCAATGGCATGGTCTGGTCCGGGCCGAGCGGCAGAACCACATCGAGCTGGCCGAGCAAATCCTCGACGGGTCGGGCTACACCGCCATGTGGCAGAACGACAAAACGCCGGAAGCGCCGGGGCGGCTGGAGAACCTGAAAGAACTCGTCAACCAGCTCGACAATTTCGAGAACATCCAGGGGATGCTCGAGCATGTCGCGCTGGTGATGGACAACGAGAGCGATGACGTGACCGACAAGGTCTCGATCATGACGCTGCATGCCGCCAAGGGGCTCGAGTTCCCCGCCGTTTTCCTGCCGGGGTGGGAGGACGGGCTGTTTCCGTCCCAGCGCTCCATGGACGAGAGCGGCCTCAAGGGGCTCGAGGAGGAGCGCCGGCTCGCCTATGTCGGCATCACCCGCGCCGAAGAGCTCGCCACGGTCAGTTTCGCCGCCAACCGCCGGGTCTACGGCCAGTGGCAATCGGCCATGCCGTCGCGCTTCATTGACGAGCTTCCAACCGATAACGTCGATGTCCTGACGCCGCCGGGCCTTTATGGCGGCGGCTTCGGCGCGGCGGCGGCCCCGGAAAGCGATCTCGGCGACCGGGCGGCCAGGGCCGATGTCTACAATTCACCCGGGTGGAAGCGGCTCCAGACCCGCGCCATGCAGCGCGGTATGTCGCAGCCGAAGGAATCGCGGAACATGGTGATCGATCTCGACGCGGTCTCGGCCCACACTGTGGGAGACCGCGTCTTCCACCAGAAGTTCGGCTACGGCACCATCACTGGCGTTGAGGGTGACAAACTCGATATCTCCTTCGAAAAGGCGGGCGAGAAGAAGGTCGTCGCCAAATTCGTCACCGCCGCGGCGTCAGCAGGCGACGTGCCCTTCTGAGATCCATCGCCCTTCGTGCGCCGAACCGCTGGCGCGCTGCCCCCTTTATTCAGCCCAATTGCCGCCCCGGAACACCGGCACACGCTCGTCCGATGACGTGATTCCGTCGATCTCCGTCTCCGCGTCGCCGATCATCCAGTCCACATGGATCAGGCTGTCGTTGCCGCCCCGCTCTGCGACCTCGTCGTCGGTCAAGTCGTCGCCTTCGAGGCACTCTGTGTAGCACTTGCCAAGCGCGATGTGGCAGGCCGCGTTCTCGTCGAAGAGCGTATTGTAGAACAGAATGCCGCTTTCCGAGATCGGCGAGGCGTAGGGCACGAGCGCCACTTCTCCCAGCCGCCGGGCGCCATCGTCGGTGTCGATCAGGTTCAGGAACGCCGCCTCGCCCTTGTCCGCCCTGGCTTCGACGATCCGGCCCTCCTTGAACACCACCTCGATCCCTTCGATCACCGTTCCCTGATGGGCCAGCGGCTTGGAAGCGCGGACACGGCCCTCGACCTTTGACGCATGGGGCGTGGTGAAGACTTCTTCGGTCGGGATGTTCGGGTTGCAGATGATGCCGTTCCTGGCCTCCGAAGCGCCACCCGCCCAGAGGTGCCCGACGGCGAGCCCGACGGTCAGGTCCGTAGCGGCGTTCCGGAAATGCAGCGCCGCGAACCGTCGATCGTTCAGCCAGTCGCGGCGGCGGGCGAGCTCGGCGTTGTGCGCCGCCCAGGCGGCGACCGGATCGGGCTGGTCCACGCGCGAGGCGGCGAAGATCGCCTCGGCCAGCTTCGCCTGCGCCTGATCGGGGGCGAGATCGGGAAAGACTTGCCGCGCCCAGCCCGTGCCGGGATAGGCGACGATCGACCAGTTGATCTGGAAGTTCGATATGGCGGCGATTGCGGGCTTATAGGCCATCGAATGGGCCTTGGCTGCCCGGGCCACCCGCGCCGGGTCCTGATCGGCGAGCGCCATGGGGTTCTCGGCGGCGACGTGCAGCCGCGCGGTATTGGCGTCAAACGCCTTGGCCACCCCATCGAAGAGCCAGCCCGGCGCGCGATCGAGGCCTTCGTCAGTCGAATGCTGGTAGCGCGCCCGCGTCACCTCCTCATCCGACAGGATCGGGGTAACCAGCCCGGCGCCCGCCTTGTAGGCCTCGCGCGCGATCCGCCGCGCCAAGGGCAGGGCCTCTGCGGAGGCGGTCAGGAACACGTCCTGCCCGGGGGCGAGGTTGAGCCCGGTCCGCACTGCGGTTTCGGCGAGTTTGTCGAGCAGGTCAGTGTCAAAGGGCAGGGCGTCGGGCATTTCGGTCTCCGCTGTCTGATCTCCTATCGGGTACCGGCCCGCCAGACCGGGCGCAACGCCTGCCTTCAACGAAAAACGCGCCCCGAGGGGCGCGTCTTTTCGTCGGGCGTGAGCTTGAGATCAGGCGGCCTTCGCCTGCTCGGCGGCCTGGCGCCGCTCGCTTTCCTCGCGGGAGAGCGCCACCGAAGTCCGTACGCCTTTCGAGACGAATTCCATCAGTCCGCTCACTACGCGCTCGTTCGGGTCGATTCCGGCGCAGGATAGCACCTCGCGCCCGTCGCGCGAGCGCGCCCAGCGGGCGATCTGCTCGGGCCCGTTACCGTATTTCTTGTCGTCGGCAATGGCGTCATCGAGCGCCGCCAGCACCACGGCTGCGAAAAGTTTCCGCGCGCGGTTGCCCTGCTCGTGATTGAAAGCCGTGCCGTCTACAAAGTCTGCCATTACGATACCTTTGTTTTTGCTCTTGCGTTTTCTGGCGTGGCGCCTCTTATGCCGGGTCGAGCGACGCTTTTGTCTTTCTTTTTTGGAATAGCAGGTATGCACCAAATGCATACCTAGGCGCCTTCCGTTCCCTATCCGCCCGCCTTGTCAGCGGTTTCTGGCTCGCATATAGGTCCGCGCGACAATCTATCAACACATTCTGGCGGAACCTGAGATGCCCAAGATCAACGGCAATGAGATTCGTCCGGGCAATGTCCTGGAGCACAACAGCGGCCTTTGGGCGGCGGTTAAGGTCGATCATGTAAAGCCCGGAAAAGGCGGCGCTTTCGCCCAGGTCGAGCTGCGGAACCTGCGCAACGGATCGAAACTGAACGAGCGCTTTCGCTCGGCCGACAAGGTCGAGCGCGTCCGGCTTGAACAGAAGGATCAGCAGTTTCTCTATGAATCGGACGGCATGCTCGTCTTCATGGACAGCGAGACCTTCGAGCAGATCGAGCTGCCTGCCGAGATCCTCGGCGACCGCCGACCATTCCTGCAGGACGGCATGACCATTCAGATCGAGTATTACGAGAGCGAGGCGCTCAACGCGACGCTGCCGCAGAAAGTCACCTGCAAGGTGGTCGAGACCGAGCCGGTCGTGAAGGGCCAGACGGCGGCGAACAGCTTCAAGCCGGCGGTCCTCGATAACGGCGTCAAGGTTATGGTGCCGCCCTTCGTAGGCGAGGGCGAGGACATCATCGTGAACACCGAGACGATGGATTATTCCGAGCGCGCCTGAGCCGTCCCGGGGCGCACGACTCGCGCCAGCGTAACGATAAGAAGCGCGAGCGCGAGCAGGATCAGGAAAGCCGTCCTGAGCGAGGTGCCTTCGGCCACGAACCCGATGATCGGCGGGCCGAGCAGGATGCCGCCGTATCCCAGGGTCGCAACGCTGGCGATGGCGGCGCCCGGCGCGACATCCGGGTCGTTGGCGGCGCGGGAGAAGGCGAGCGGCACGACCACGGCGTAGCCCAACCCGAGAAGCGCGAAGCCCGCCATTGCGGCCGCATAGCTCGCGCTCATCACGATGGTGATTACGCCCGTCGCCGCCAAAGCGCCCGCAAGCCGCGCGGACATCACCGGCCCGAGGTGGCGGATCACCTGGTCGCCCGCGAGGCGCATGAGCACCATCGCAACCGAGAAGGCGGTGTAGCCCAGCGCCGCCTGCGCCTCTGTGACGCCGGTCTCGCTCACGAGAAAGATCGCGCTCCAATCGGCCATCGCGCCCTCGCCGAGCGAAGAGCAGAAGGCGAAGAGACCGAGAAGGAAGAGCGCTCCCTTGGGCAGCACGAAAGCCGGCGTTGCGGGGCCGCCCCGGCTCGGGTCCGGCTCCCAGTCGATCCAGGCGATCGCAAAGGTGATGGCCGACAAGATGCTTCCGGCCAGTATGAAATGCGCGGCGACCGTAAGATCGGCGCCCGCTGCGAAGAAGCCGGTCCCCGCGCCCGCGCCGGCGCCAAAGCTGAAAGTGGCGTGAAAGGACGACATCATCGGGCGGTCCGCCCGCCGCTCGACCTCGCCCGCCCAAGCGTTCATTGCGACATCCATCGCGCCATGGGTCGCGCCGAAGAAGAAGAGCGCGAGCGAGATTGTCCAGATGCTCGGCGCCAAGCCAATGAGGAAGAGCGCGAGAGTATAGGCCGCGCCGACCCTGAGCGTCACCCAATGCGCGCCGAAACGGTCCGCGGCGCGGCCGGCCAGCGGAAAGGCCGCGATCGCGCCGGCCGCCATCAGAAGCAGCAGAAGGCCGAGCTCTCCCGCACCCAGATCGTGCCGCTCGGCAACGGCGGGAATGCGCGAGGCCCAGATGCCGAACAGCGCGCCGTTCAGGATGAACATGGCGGCTACCGCCGCTCTGGGAGATCGGATGGAAGTCACTGGCGAACCCTTGAAAGCTACGGCGCCTTAGCACCCTGCCGCATGCAGTCCAACCGCCGAACGCAGTGTTCAAATCAAATCAAGACCCATGGCGCAAATTTTCCGTCACGCACGTCTCGTAGGGCCGCCCGGTGGCGGCGCCACACCAATTTCCCAAAGACCTCTTTATTCAAGCAAGCTACCCCCGGCGGCGGAGCCCGTTCGGCGCCTTCGTGCCGGCCTAATCGGCCAGGGACACGACGGCGCCGCCCGCCGACATCGGCCCTTTGGCGCGGTCGAAGCGGAGATAGGCGATCCCTTTGCCGCCCGATTGCGAGAAAAGCACCCCCGCGATCTTGCCGCCCTCAGCAACGATCTCTGTTCCGACGGGCGCCGCGCCCTCGACGCTGACTGAGCGGAAGCCCTTCTTCAGCTCGGTTTTGTGCTTCATCCGCGCCGTCACCTCCTGACCGACGTAACAGCCCTTCTTAAAGTCCACGCCATGAAGCCGCTCAAACCCGGCCTCAAGAGGGTAGGTGTCGTTCGGCTGGAGCTCGATCCCGCCCTCGGGCACGCAATGCGCGACGCGCAGCGCGTCCCAATCCGCCGCCTCGCCCCTGCGACCGTCATAGGCCCGCCAGCCAAGCGCAGGGTGGCGCGGGTCGGCGAAGGCGCCGTCGGGCGCGTCGCCCAAACCCCGCGCGGGGACGATGTCCGTGGGCTCAATCACGACCTTGGAGCGGAGCTTGTACATTTTCAGCCGCTGCGCCAGCCCGGCAGCCAGAACCTCGGGCGCGTCCAGAAGGATTGCCTCGCCCTCCGGGACCAGGAAGAAATCTGCCAGATACTTGCCCTGTGGTGTAAGAAGCGCGGTCCAGACGATGCCGTCTTCGAGCCGGTTTACGTCATTCGTCACAAGGTTCTGCAGGAAATCCCGCGCGTCCTCACCCGTCATTCTGAACACTGTCCGGCCCGACATGACTGTCTCCCTCATCCGTCCCGGTCTATATAGGCTCCAAGGTGAAGAACGCGAGACCATGCCCGCGCCTCTATCCGTCATCATTCCGACGCTGAACGCGGCCGAGGCGCTGCCGGAAACGGCGGAGGCGTTGCTCTCGGGCGCTTCCGGGGGACTGATCCGCGAGCTGGTGATTTCGGACGGCGGCTCGGAGGATGAGACTGCATCCATCGCCAGGGAGCTCGGCGCGGTCCTGATGGAGGGCCCCGCCTCGCGCGGCGGTCAGCTCGCGCGTGGCGCCGCGGCGGCGAAAGGCGAGTGGCTGCTTCTACTCCACGCGGACACTCATCCGGCAGAGGGCTGGGACGCTGCCGCACGCGCCCATATGGCCCACCATCCCGACAAGGCTGGATGGCTTCATCTCCGTTTCCGCGCCGTCGGTCTCGTCCCCCGCATCGTCGAAACCGGTGCCAATCTCAGATCTCGGCTCCTTGGCCTGCCCTATGGCGACCAGGGCCTACTCATCCGCAAGGAGCTGCTTTCTGAGATCGGCGGCATCCCGGACCTGCCGCTCATGGAAGATGTGGCGCTCGCCCGCCGCCTCAAGGGCCGCCTCCGCCCCATCGGCGCCAAGGCGCTGACCTCTGCCGACCGCTATCTGCGCGACGGCTGGGCCCGACGCGTCACCCGCAACCTCGGCACGCTCGCCCGGTACCTCGCGGGCGCCGATCCCGCCCGGCTCAAACAGCGTTACGACAAGAAGTGACTCCGCGCTTTGCTCTTGGCGGAAATACCGCCGCCTTCGGCATCGCCCGCAAGGCGCTTCACGCGTCGCTGAACTGTAGCTGATAGAGATTGGCGTAGACGCCGCCCCGCGCCAGCAGTTCATCGTGCTTCCCCTCGTCCAGAACCCGGCCGTCCTGCATGACCACGATCTTGTCCGCCCGTCGGACGGTCGACAGCCGATGCGCGATGACAAGGGTCGTGCGGTCGGCCGCCAGGTTGTCGAGCGCCGCTTGCACCCGCACCTCGCTTTCGGCATCGAGCGCCGAGGTCGCTTCGTCCAGAAGCAGGATCGGCGCGTTGCGCACAAGCGCCCGCGCGATGGCGACGCGCTGGCGCTGGCCGCCCGACCAGTTCGATCCGCGCGGCCCGGCCTCTGCGTCGAGCCCTTGCGGCAGCCGCGCGACGAAATCGGTCAGGTTGGCGGCCTCCAGCGCGTCGCGGATGCGCGCGTCGCTCACGTCGGGCGTGTTCAGAACCACATTGTCGCGCAGGCTCTCGTCGAACATAGGCGCCTCCTGCGTGACCACCGAGAAGAGCGCGCGGAGGTCCGTCAGATCAAGCGCGACGGTCTCGACGCCGCCCACGGTGACGCGCCCGCCTTCGGGGTCAACAAGGCGGGTCAGCGCGTTGAAAACCGTGGACTTCCCCGCGCCCGAGGCGCCAACGAGCGCGGTCGTCTCTCCCGCCGTGGCGGTGAACGTCGCGCCGTTCAGCGCGTTCTCGGTTCCGTAGGTCACGACCACATCCTCGAACCGGATGTCGGCGGCCGCTGGCGCCTCCGGCGCCACGCTGGGCTTGGCGGGCGCCAAGATGGTCGGCGCGACTTTGAAGATCTCCTGAATACGCTCGAGGCTCGCCCGCGCGGCCTGCCAGGCTCCCGCGACATTGGCGACCCGGCGCAAGGGTTCGAAAATCAACCCCATCGCGGTGAAGAACGACATGAACTCGCCCACGGTCTTCTGCCCGTCGATGATCTGCGAGCCTCCGTAAACGAGCACGCCCGCGAAGCCGATGGCGGCAACGAAATCGGTCATCATCGGAATTCCGGCCTGTCCCATGCGCGCCTTCATCTCCTGGCGGAGGAATCCGTCGGTGGTCGTTGCGAACCGTCCGCGCTCGCGGGTCTCCGAGGTGTTGAGCTTCACGGTGTTGATCCCGTGAAATATCTCGTCGAGCCGTGTCGAGAGCCGCGCCGCCGCCTCACGCGCCCGGAAAGTGGTCCGGCGGACGTAGCGCTGCAGGATCAGCACGGGGCCGAGGAGGAGCGGGGCGCCCGCGACCGCCACCAGGGTCCAGACAGGGTCAATCGAGATCGCGACGGCAAAGAGCGCGATCAAGCCGACGATGTCCCGGCCCGCCGCGCCGAGGACCACGGCCCAGATCGTGTTCGCGACAGTTGTGTCGCCGCGCACGCGCTCGATCAGGGTGCCAGGCGGGTTCCTCTGGAAATACGCGCTGTCGAGCGTCAGGAGGTGGGCCACCATATCCCGCTGCATGCCGGTGATGATCCTGAGGCCGACCCCGTGCATCAACGTCCGGTGGCCGAAGGCGGTGACGGCGCGGATCACGAAGATCAGTCCGACGGCGCCGGCCACCCAATAGACCGCGTCCCGGTCGCCGGCGATGAAGACCTGATCGAACATTGGCTGCACGATGTAACTGATCGCGCCCAGCATCGCGCCTTCGATGGCCATGAGGACGAGGGCGCAGATGATCATAAGCCTGAGCGGCCGGAGGTAGGCCCGCCAGAGCCAGCGAACCAGCGGCAGGTCCCTCGCGCCCAGCCCGGTATCCGGTGGGGTAGATGTCTCGGTCTCGCCCGGCGTCGTCACGCGATTGTCCGCATTGCCTCTGCCATCTCCCTATCCCGCGCCGTCGGGGCGGGCAAGGAAGGCGGCGATTGACGCCGCCAGCGCTGGACCTTAATCCACGCGGGTTGTCATTCCCGAGGTTCCCGATGTCTCTCGCCCGCGGTCGCCCCTATCTCGCCATTCCCGGTCCTTCGGTCATGCCGGACCGGGTCCTTCGCGCCATGCATCGCGCGGCGCCGAACATCTACCGGGGCGAGCTGACCGAGATGGTGCCGGGGATCGTCGAAGACCTGAAAAAAGTCGCACGCACGCAGCACCATGCAGCGCTTTACATCGCCAACGGGCACGGCGCCTGGGAGGCGGCGGTGTCAAACACGCTGAGCCGGGGCGATAAAGTTCTGGTCCTCGCCACTGGGCACTTCGCGAGGAACTGGGGCTGGATGGCCTCGGTCATGGGTGTCGAGGTCGAGCTCATCGATTTCGGCGAGCGGGCGGCGATCGACCTCGGTCGCGTCGAAGAGGCGCTTCGTGCCGACATCCGCCATGAGTTCAAGGCCGTGATGGCGGTGCAGGTCGACACGTCCACCTCGGTTAAAAACGACATCGCCGGCATCCGCGCGGCCATGGACCGGGTCGGTCATCCGGCGCTCTTCCTGGTCGATTGCATCGCCTGCCTCGCCTGCGACAGGTTCGAGATGGATGCCTGGGGCGTCGACGTGATGGTAGCAGCCAGCCAGAAGGGTCTGATGACACCGCCGGGAATGGCTTTCGTCTTCTTCAACGACAAAGCGGACCGCGCCCGCGAGACAGCGGATTGCGTCACCCATTACTGGGACTGGCGGCGGCGGACATGGCCCGACGGGTTCTACCAGTATTTCGACGGCACCGCGCCGACCCACCACCTCTACGGGCTGCGGGAGGCGCTCGACATGATCGCCGAGGAGACGCTTGAAAACGTATGGCGGCGGCACGAGGTGCTGTCAGAGGCCGTCTGGGGCGCCTTCGAGGCCTGGGGGCGCGGCGTTGAGATGACACTGAATGTGCCCGACCGGGCAGAGCGGTCGCACGCCGTCACCACGGTGCGTGTCGGCAACGCCAAGGCCGAGGCGCTACGCGAATGGTGCGAGAGCAAAGCGGGTCTGACGCTGGGGATCGGGCTGGGTATGGAACCGGGGGATCATTTCTTCCGTGTCGGCCATATGGGTCACCTGAGCGCTGAGATGATCATGGGCGCGCTCGGCACCATCGAGGCGGGCATGAAGGCCGTGGGCATAGATCACGCATCCGGCGGGGCCGAAGCCGCCGCCGAGGTCATCGCTCGCGAGGCTTAAGGCGCCGGCTAGCTGCTTTTCCGGAAGTCGATCGTCATCAGGCGGTCAGCGATCCAGCTGACTATGCCCGCCATGATGAGCCCCCAGATCGCCCAGATTGCAAACAATGCCATAAACACCAAAACGCCGAACGAGGCGAGAAAAGCGGCCGTGTAGTTTTCGACCTCTTTGGGATGGTTCGAGTTCATGGGGGCGAGAATAGCGTCAATGTGACGCATTAACAGCCCCGCGCGCAACAAAATTTCGTTAGTGCGGATTTCAGCCAGCCGATGCGGTTTTCAGGGCGTATGGAAGCGCCTCGGCGAAGCGGTCGAGATCGGGGTCCGGGCCGCAGGAGACGCGGATCGCGCGGTTGCCGGGGCTGGCGAAGGGCATGCGGACGAAGATGTCGCGCGCGACAAGCTGATCAAGGACGGCCTTCGCAAAAGCACCGTCCCTTCCGCAGTCGATAGACACGAAGTTCGTGGCCGATGGGAGAGGCTCGAGCCCGTTCTCGCGCGCGATCGCTGCGATCCGGTCGCGGGCGCGGGCGACTTGGGTCTGAACGTGCTTGAGCCAGTCGGCGTCCGCCAGCGCGGCTAGTGCCGCCGCTTGGCCGACGCGGCTCATGCCGAAGTGGTTGCGGACCTTCTCAAACGACCGGATCATCTCGCGCTCCCCAAAGGCGTAGCCGACCCGCAGCCCCGCCATTCCGTGGGCCTTCGAGAACGTGCGGAAGCGGATCACCTGCGGGTTCGACGTGTCGATGATCGGCGCGGTACCTTCGGGCGCGAATTCAACATAAGCCTCGTCGAGTGCCAGAAGGCATCCCTCGGGCAGGTCGCCGATCATGTCGTCAATCACCGGCGCGGCGTGCCAGCTCCCCATCGGGTTATCGGGATTGGCAAGGTAGATAAGCTTGGCGCCGGTCTCGGAGGCGGTTTTCAGAAGCGCCTCCGGGTCCTCCTTGTCGTCTTTGAACGGAACCTTGGTCAGCGATCCGCCATAGCCCGCCACGTGGTAGTTGAAGGTGGGATAGGCGCCGTCGGAGGTGACGACCGCATCACCGGGCGCGACGTGGAGCCGGACGAGCGAGTTTAAAAGCCCGTCGATGCCCGCGCCCACGACAATATCGTCCATCTCGATCCCGAGATGGCGCGCAAGCGCCTGGCGCAGATCATAGCTTTCCGGGTCCCCGTACATCCAGGCCTCGGGCGCGACAGCACGCATGGCTTCGACCGCCTTGGGGGAGGGGCCGAAGACGGATTCGTTGGCGCCGAGGCGGGCGGCGAACTTGCGGCCCCGGGCGCGCTCCTGCGCTTCGGGGCCTACAAAGGGAACCGTGGCGGGAAGGCTCTCGGCCAGCGGCGTGAGGCGCGGGCGGCTCATTACGGCGCCGCCTTCGGCGTCGCGATGCCGGCGAACCGATCCGGACCTCGGAGTTCTTTGCCCAATATGAAAGCCATCAGGCCACTTCAGCCAGCCGGTCGAGCGCGGTTTTTAGGCGGGTTTCCTCTTCCTCTTTCTGGCCAACCAGCTCCCGGGTCTCGGCCACTACATCTTCCGGCGCGCTCTCGACGAACTTTGGATTGGAGAGGCGGCCTTTCAGCCCGCCGAGCTCCTTGCCGAGTTTCTGCAGCGCCTTCTCAAGCCGGGCGCGCTCGGCCGAGACGTCGATCAGACCGGCGAGCGGAAGCGCCAAGGTGCCGCCATCGACCGCGATCGTGGCAGCGCCCTTGGGGGCGGCGTCCGCGGGTGTCAGGCCTTCAATCCCCGCCTCACGGTCTTTCAGGATCACTGTTTCGTTCTTGGCCCAGATCGCCTCGCGCTCGGCGTCGAGCGAGAGCTTCAGGAGCGGCGCTTTGAGCGATTTCGGCACGTTCATCTCGCCCCGGATCGAGCGCACTTTCTCGATCAGATCTCGGACCCAGCGCATCTCCTCGACCGCGGCGTCTTCAACGAGCTCCGATCCGTAGGTCGGCCAGTCGGCATGAATCAGCATCTTTTCGCGGTCCGCCGAAAACCCCCAAAGCTCTTCAGTGACGAACGGCATGATCGGGTGGAGCATGATCAGAAGCTGATCGAGAGCCCAGCCCATGACGCGGCGCGTCTCTTCCGCCTGTTCGGTGTCGAAGAGCGGCTTGGAGAACTCCAGATACCAGTCGCAATAGGTGTAGGTGAAGGCATAGAGCGTGTTCGCCGCGTCGTTGAAGCGGAAGGCGGCAAGCGCCTCGTCCACGACCTCGCGCGTCTTGGCAACCTCGCCGACGATCCAGCGGTTGGTGGTGGCGTCGAGCGCGTCGCCGGGCGAGTAGCGGTCTTGACCGAAGACGCCGTTCATCTCGGCGAAGCGCGCGGCGTTCCAGAGCTTGGTGCCGAAGTTGCGGTAGCCTTGAATTCGGTTCGTTGACAGTTTGAGGTCGCGGCCCATCGCCGCCATGGCGGTGAGCGTGAAGCGCACCGCGTCGGCCCCGAATTCGTCGACCAGTTCAAGGGGGTCGAGGACGTTACCAAGCGACTTCGACATCTTCTTGCCCTTCTCGTCACGCACGAGCGCGTGGACGTAGACGGTGTCGAAGGGGCGATCGCCGACGGTGGCGTATTGCATCATCATCATCCGCGCGACCCAGAAGAAGATGATGTCGAAACCGGTGACGAGAACGGAGGTGGGGAAATACTTCCGCAGCTCCTCAGTGTCCTCCGGCCAGCCGAGCGTGCCTATGGGCCAGAGGCCGGAGGAGAACCAGGTGTCGAGCACGTCCGGGTCCTGCCAGATCGGGTAGACGAGACGGGTCGGGTCCTGACTGAGGTTGTAGTCGGCGAGGCTCTCGGCAAAGGCTTCCGCCGCCGCGTGCCGGTTGTCGACTTCGACGACGCGGGCGTGGTTCAGCGGCGTCGGCAGGCCCGCGAGCACATCTTCGAATTGGCCCTGAACCTCAGAGAGCGTTGGCGCGGCGTGATGGCGCTCGTCACCCTTGAGGAGCGTCTGGGACGAGAGGATGCGGCGGAGCTCGACCTCGTCGAGCGCGTTGTCGCCCTCGTCGTCCCTGAAGCCGTGACTGGCCAGGTCGAAGCCGTACCAGACCGGGATCTGATGACCCCACCAAAGCTGGCGCGAGATGCACCAGGGTTCGATGTTCTCGAGCCAGTTGAAGTACACCTTCTTGTGCTGCTCGGGCAGAATGTCGGTTGTGCCGTCGCGGACTGCGTCGAGCGCGGGGCCGACGATCTTATCGGTGTCGACAAACCACTGATCGGTGAGCATGGGCTCGATGACGACCTTGGAGCGGTCGCCGTAGGGCGCCATAATCTTCTTAGCCTCGACGAGCGGAACGTCTTCGGGGAGCTCGCCCTCATAGGCCTTGGTCGATCCTTTAAGGCCGAGACGAGGGTCCTCCGGCGCGGTCATGACGGCGAGGCCTTCGGAGGTGATCTGTTCGATCACGGCGGAACGGGCGACGAAACGGTCGAGGCCGCGCAGGTCGTCGGGGACGAGGTTCAGCGCATCGGCCTCGGTCTCGGTCAGGGTCCGCTCGCCCCGTGCGACGGAAAGGGCGATTTCAGCGGCCTCCGCGTAGGGAACGCCGTCATCGCGCATATGCGCCTTGGTGTCCATGAGCCGGTACATGGGGATGTTGCCGCGCTTGGCGACAAAGTAGTCGTTGAAATCATGGGCACCGGTGATCTTGACCGCGCCTGAGCCGAAATCCGGGTCGGGGTATTCGTCAGTTATAATCGGGATCAAGCGGCGGTGCTCTTTCGGGCCCACCGGGATCTCGCAGAGCTGGCCGACAATCGGGGCGTAGCGCGAGTCGGACGGGTGAACCGCGACCGCGCCGTCGCCGAGCATGGTCTCGGGTCGGGTGGTGGCGATGGAGATGTAGTCACGCTCCTCTTCGAGCACGACGTTCCCGTCTTCGTCCTTCTCGACGTAGGTGTATGTGGCGCCGCCCGCGAGCGGGTATTTGAAGTGCCACATATGTCCGTCGACTTCGAGGTTCTCGACCTCGAGATCCGAGATCGCGGTCTCGAAATGCGGGTCCCAGTTGACCAGCCGTTTTCCGCGATAGATCAGCCCGGCCTCGTACATCTTGATGAAGACGCGGATCACGGCGTCGTGGAAATTGCCTTCCTCGCCGTGGGGGGCGCCCGGGGCGCCGGACATAGTAAAGGCCTCGCGGGACCAGTCGCAGGAGGCGCCGAGGCGTTCGAGCTGACCTTTGATGTTGCCCCGGCTTTTGACCTTTTGCTGCCAGACACGATGGACGAAGGCCTCGCGCCCCATCTCGCGGCGGGACGGCTCCTGGTTCGCAGCCAGTTCGCGCTCGACCACCATCTGGGTGGCGATGCCGGCATGGTCGGTGCCCGGCTGCCAGAGCGTGTCGTGGCCGCGCATCCGGTGCCAGCGGATCAGGATGTCCTGCAGCGTGTTGTTGAAAGCGTGACCCATGTGGAGCGCGCCGGTCACGTTGGGCGGCGGGATCATGATCGAAAAGGTCTCGGCCCCCGGCTTGGCATTGGCCCCGGCCTTGAAGGCGCCCGAGCGCTCCCATGCCTGGTAAAGGCGCGGCTCGGCTTCCTGTGCGTTGAATGTTTTTTCCATGGCCTGCGTGCCCCATTCTGTCGGGCCGATCCTTTACCGGGCGGGGCGGGGAAGGGAAAGCCCCGCAAGGGGATCAGCGGCGGTCAAGACGGGTGGAGAGGTGGATCAGGCTTTCGGAGGATCTGACGCCGGTCACGCCGCCGATTTCATCGAGAGAGGCGTCGAGGTCTTCGGTAGTGTGCGAGGCGAGCTCGACAACGAGGTCAAAGCGCCCGCTCGTCGTGTGAACGGCCTCGACCGCCGCCACGCCCTTGAGTCGGGAAAGCACGGCGGGGAGGCTGCGCGGTTCGATCTGCAAAAGCGCGGTGGCGCGGATCGGACGGGCGCGGGCCTTGACGCCGAGCCGGATTGTGTAGCCTTCGATCGCGCCAGAGGTCTCCAACCGCTCGAGCCGGGCCTGAACGGTGGAACGGGCGAGGCCGAGGCTCTGCGCCAGCCCGGCGACGGAGACCCGGGCATTGGCGCGGAGGAGCTCTATGAGTTGGCGGTCTGTTTCGTCGATTCGCATGTCATATCCGACGTTTTGACCGAAATTACATGAAGAATCGCCGATTGAACACTCGCTTTCGACTTAACCGCGGTTAATTCTGATGAGGGGCTCTTGGCGAAAGGCGCGCGCATGTCACTGGTTTCCGCTCTCCGGACCTCTCCTGTCACCTACCTTCAGACGATCAGACCGGACCACCCGGTGCTGTTCTTCTCGCCCGCTATCCTGCAAGCGACGGCGCGGCGGTTTTGCGCTGGGTTTCCGGGGCTTGTGACCTATGCGGTCAAGGCGAACGACGCGGGCGAGGTGCTGGACAATCTCATCGCCGCAGGGATTTCGACCTTCGACGTCGCCTCTCCGCATGAGATGGAGGAGGTGCGGACTCGGCTTCCGAACGCGGTGCTGCATTACAACAATCCGGTGCGCTCGGAGGAGGAGGTGAGGATCGCCGTTCGCCTCGGCGTCGCCTCCTACTCAGTCGACGGATTTGGGGAGCTCGCGAAACTCGCGCGCTGCGGGGTTCCTGCGGGGACGGAGGTGGCGGTTCGTTACCGGCTGCCGGTTAAATCGGCGGCCTACGACTTCGGCGCGAAGTTCGGGGCTGATCCGGACGAGGCGGCGGCGATCCTCGCCCGCGTCTCGGACATGGGGTTCCGGCCATCGATGACCTTCCATCCCGGCACCCAATGCGCCGATCCCTCCGCCTGGGCCACCTATATTGACGCGGCGGGCAGGATCGCTCAGCGGGCGGGCGTGGCCATCGACCGTTTGAATGTCGGGGGCGGCTACGCGGCGCACCGGGGCGGCGCGGCGCCCGATCTGGACGCGATCTTCCGTGCGATTGCCGAGGCCGTCGGGCAGGCCTTTCCGGGATCGGCGCCCGCGCTGGTGTGCGAGCCCGGTCGCGCGATGGTGGCCGACGCCTTCTCGCTCGCCACGCGGGTCAAGACGATCCGGGACGACGGGTCGGTCTTTCTGAATGACGGCATCTACGGCGGTCTGGCCGAGGTGCCGGTGATCGGCGCGGTGGACCGGCGGATCGTCGTGGGGCCGGGCGCCGAGCGCGCCGGAAAACAGACGCCCCGCAAGGTCTTCGGCCCCACCTGCGACAGCCTCGATCATCTGCCGGACGCGCTCGATCTGCCGGACGACATCGCCGAGGGCGACTGGGTCTTGTTCCATGGCATGGGCGCCTATTCGACCGCGACGGTAACGCGCTTCAACGGCTATGGGGCCATCGATATCGTGACGACCGATCGACTTCACTGAAATCCGCGACTGGACAGTGGCTCTTCCGCCCCTAGGCTCCGGGCGAAGACCAGTCGAGGACGCTCATGGAAAAGTTCGGCAAGGCGCAGCCGGTCAAACGGGTCGAAGACCAGCGGTTCATCACCGGTACGGGCCGATACATTGATGACGTCGCGCCTGTAGGCGCGCTCCACGCGGTCTTCGTCCGGTCGCAGGTGGCGCATGGGACGCTTTCTCCAGTCGAACTGAGCGAGGTTCGCGAGATGCCGGGCGTCCGGCTGGCGATGACCGCCGAGGATTTGGCCGCCGAGGGCGTGACCGACAGCATGAAGATGACAGTCGTCAAGAACCGTGACGGCACCAAGGGCGCCCGCCCGCGCCGGCCGTTTCTGGCCGAGGGCCGCGTCCGCTTTGTGGGCGAGCCCATCGCCATGGTCGTGGCCGACACGCTGGCCGAGGCCAAGGACGCGGCGGAAGCCGTCTGGCCCGACATTGACGATCTGCCTGCAAAGGTTGACGTGGCCCCGGGCGGTGAGCCGTTGTTCGATGAGGCGCCTGAGAATGTGGCCTTTGACTGGGGCAAGGGCGACCATGACGCTGTGGTGCGGGTTTTCGAAAGCGCCGCGCATGTTGTGCGGACGCGTGTTTTCGACAACCGGATCATCCCGAACTCGATGGAGCCTCGCGGCTGTTTCGCCGAGTGGGACGACGCGCGGCTGCACTTCGCTTTCGGCGGACAGGGGGTCTGGGGCACGCGGGACAAACTGGCGAAGTCGCTTGGGCTGGCGAAGTCGGACGTGCGGGTGACAATTCCGGACGTCGGCGGCGGGTTCGGCACCAAGGGCATGGACTACCCGGAGTATGTGCCTGTCGCGCTCGCGGCCAAGATGCTGGGCCGCCCCGTGCGCTGGCTCTCGGAGCGGACCGAGGCGATGCTGACGGACAACGCCGGGCGGGATCTGGTGTCGGACACCGAGATCGCCTTCGACGCGGACCTGAAGATGATCGGCTATCGCGCTGATACGATTTGCAATCTCGGCGCCTATAACTCTCAGTACGCGCAACCGATCCAGACCGATCTTTTCGCCAAGGTGGCCTCGGGCGTCTATAACGTGCAGGCGGTCGCGTTGCGTTGCCGGGGCGTCTTCACCAATACCACGCAGGTCGATGCCTATCGCGGTGCAGGGCGGCCCGAAGCGATCTTCGCGCTGGAGCGGTCGATGGACAACGCGGCGCGCGAGCTCGGCGTCGATCCTTGGGAGCTTCGGCGGAAGAGCTTCATCAAACCGTCCCAGTTCCCATACAAAACGGCGATCGCCGAAACTTACGACGTGGGCGATTTCGAACGCGTCCTGGCGCGGGTCGCCGAGGAATCGGACCGCTCCGGGCTTGAGGCCCGGAAAGCGGCGAGCGCGGCGGATGGCAAGCTGCGCGGGCAGGGGCTTTGCTACTACATTGAGTCGATTCTGGGCGACAAGGAGGAGACCTCGAAGGTCGAGTTTGCCACGGACGGGACCGTCGATCTCTACGTCGGCACCCAGTCGAACGGGCAGGGGCACGAGACGGTCTTCGCGAGCTTTCTGTCGGACCACACGGGCATTCCGATGGAGGCGATCCGGCTCGTTCAAGGTGATACCGACAGGATTGAGAAGGGCGGAGGAACCGGCGGGTCGCGCTCGGCCACGGTCCAAAACACCGCAACGTTGGCCACTGTTTCCAGAATGGTGACGGCCTTCGTGGCGTACCTTGGCGAGAAAACCGGCGCGGAGGGGGTGAGCTTCGACGACGAGGTTTTCCGCATTCCGGGTTCGAATGAGACGCCTTCGATGATGGAGGTCGCCCGGATGGCGCGGGCGGACGACAGGACGGATTTGCTTGCGTTCTCGGAGACCATCGAACTCGACAACCGATCCTTCCCGAACGGTGCCCATGTGGCGGAGGTCGAGATCGACCCGGATACAGGCGTCGTGACGCTTGAGCGCTACACAGTAACTGACGATTTCGGCAATTTGATCAACCCGATGCTGGTCGAAGGTCAAGTGCATGGCGGCGTTGCGCAAGGGGTTGGGCAGGCGCTGACCGAGCGTGTCGTCTATGACGATGACGGGCAGCTTCTAACCGCCACTTTCATGGACTACGCCATGCCGCGCGCCACGGATCTGCCGATGATCGGATTTTCGACCGAGCCGGTACCGTCGATCTACAATCCCATGGGCATGAAGGGCTGCGGCGAAGCCGGAACGGTGGGGGCGCTGGCGGCGATGGCCAATGCGGTGGCCGACGCCTTTGCGCAAAGGGGCGTTCCGGCCCCGGACATGCCCTTTACGCCCGAGCGCGTCTGGCGGGCGCTGAGAGCTGCAAAAGAGGCGGCGGAATGACGGTGACGGAGACGTTACACTCTGTTTCGTAGACGGTTAACCCAACCGTACTTATCTTGAAGACATGAAACACAGGGCTGAAATCGGTGTCGGCCAGGGCGCGGGTAAGCGGCGCGGCTAATGACTATGCGCGCACGCCTCCGCAGCCTTTTGGGCTTCCTTCGGCGGACCGAGCGCAGCCATCCGCAATACAGCCGCGATCCGATTAGCCATGTGATCCTGCTCGACGGCACTATGTCGAGCCTCGATGCCGGCGGCGAGACGAATGTCGGGCTGATCTACAAGCTTCTCGATGAGGCGGCAGAGGCCGGGCGTATCGGCTTGTTTTACGAAGCGGGCGTGCAATGGACCGACTGGTCGGCGACGCTCAACATTATCGAGGGCCGCGGCATCAACCGGCAGATTCAGCGAGCCTACGGCTGGCTGGCGTCACGCTATCGTCCCGGAGACCGGATCTTCCTCGTTGGATACTCGCGAGGCGCCTTCGCGGCGCGCTCTCTGGCAGGGGTGATCGATCGCGTGGGGCTTTTGACCCGCGACCATGCGACCGAGCGGATGGTGCGGGAGGCCTACCGGCATTACCAGCTCGACACCGACCCGGAGACCGCCTCGGATTTCCGCGCCCGATATTGCCACGCCGACACGCCAATCGAGGCGGTCGCCGTCTTCGACACGGTCATGGCGCTGGGCTTCCGCGCGCCCTTCGTCTGGAAATGGGCCGAGGTGAAGCACGCCTTCCACAACCACCAGCTTGGCCCGTCCATCCGGCACGGGTTCCACGCGCTGGCGCTGGACGAGAATCGGGAGGCATTCAATCCGGTGCTTTGGACCAGCGAGAAGGGATTCGACGGCCATGTGGAGCAGGTCTGGTTCCCTGGCAGCCACGGCGATGTGGGCGGTCAGCTGACGGGCTTCTATCCGGCGCGTCCGCTCACCAACATCCCGCTCGTTTGGATGGTCGAGAAGCTGGACCGTTGCGGGTTGACCTTACCGCCCGACTGGAGGAGCCGGTTTCCGGCTGACGCGGACGCCCCGCGCGTAGGCACCTGGCGGGGGTGGGGGAAGTATTTCCTGGCCCGGAAGAAGCGAGTTGTCGGCGCTGATCCGAGCGAATCCATCCACCCGAGCGCAGGCGACCGGGCGGACCGTTACGGTCTGTCGGTGTCGGAGGCAGTTCTGACTGGCTGAGCTTCAGGCCACGTCTTCCAGCGCCACGGGCGGCGCAAGGCCGAGCGCGTGGGCGATCTCGCGCGTCAGGTCGGGGCGGTTCAGGGTGTAAAAATGCAGGTGCTCGCACCCGCCTTCTAGCAGCTCCGTACAAAGCTCGGTCGCGACGGCGGTGGCGAGGAGCTCGACCCGGCCATGCCGCTCGGCGGTCTCGAAGGCCAGCGCCAGCTCGTGCGGGATGGTCGCGCCGCAGCGGGCGGCGAATTTCTGCACCCCTTTCCACGACTGAATCGGTAGGATGCCGGGCAGGATCGGCGCGTCGATCCCGGCCTTCGCGCAACGGTCGCGGAAGCGGAAGTAGGTCTCGGCCTCAAAAAAGAACTGAGTGATGGCGCCGGTCGCGCCCGCGTCGATCTTGCGCTTGAGCCACTCCACATCGGCGGTGTCGGACGCGGCCTCGGGATGCGGGTCAGGATAAGCGCCGACGAAAATGTCCTCGAACCGCCCGGTGCCTGCCAGCGCCTCGACAAGCTCGGGCGCATCCCCGAACCCGTTCTCAGCGGGGGTGAAGGTCGCCTCGCCCTTCGGCGGGTCGCCCCGGAGCGCGACGATGCGGGTTACCCCGGCCTCGGCGTACTTGGCCGCGATGTCCAGTGTCTCCTCGCGGGTCGCGTCGACGCAGGTCAGGTGCGCGGCGACGTCGACTCCTGCGTGACTGCCGATGGTCGTCACGGCCTCGTGGGTCAGATCCCGCGTAGTGCCGCCCGCGCCATAGGTGACCGAAACGAAAGCCGGGTCGAGGTGGCTTAAGGCGTGGACCGTGTCCCAAAGCCGGAAAGAGGCTTCGAGGGACTGGGGCGGGAAGAACTCGAAGGACAGCGCGGGGGACGGCATGAAACAAGGTCTCCTTTGGAATGCGACCTTGTCTCATAGGCAGAGACGTGAAACAAATTCATAATCCTCAACACCTTTATGAGTTACGTCTAAAGATGCACATCGAATTCCGCCATCTCCGCACGATTCGCGCGATCCATCAGGCGGGCGGCCTGGCGCGGGCGGCGGACGTTCTGAACATCACGCAATCGGCTTTGAGCCACCAGGTGAAGGGGCTGGAGGAGCAGGCCGGGGTCGAGCTATTCGCCCGCCGCTCCAAGCCCCTGAAGCTCTCGGCGGCGGGGCATCGGTTGTTGAAGCTGGCTGAGAAAGTGCTGCCCGAGATCGAGGCGCTGGAGGCGGATTTCGAGAACTTGCGGTCCGGAAAATCCGGACGGTTGCACATCGCGATCGAATGCCACGCCTGTTTCGAATGGTTGTTCCCGGTGCTGGAAGAGTTCCGAAAGGCCTGGCCGGACGTGGATGTGGATATACGCCCCGGATTGGCCTTCGACGCGCTTCCGGCGCTTGAGAAGGAAGAGGTGGACCTCGTGGTCTCCTCTGACCCTGAGGAGATCACGGGCGTCGAGTTTCAACCGCTTTTCGACTACGAGCCGGTGTTCGTTGCCGCGGATGAACATCCGTTGGCGCGAAAGCCTTTTGTCGTGGCTGAAGATTTCCGGGATCAGAACCTGATCACTTACCCAGTCGACCGTTCGCGCCTCGATGTATTCACCGAGCTTCTAACGCCCGCCAAGGTCGAGCCGCGCGCTGTTCGGCAAGTGGAGCTGACGGCGGTGATCCTTCTCCTTGTCGCGTCCAACCGGGGGGTCGCGGTGCTGCCCGACTGGGTGGTGCGCGAGGTGCGGTATCACTCGGATTACGTCACCCGACCTTTGACCGCGAGCGGCGTGACCAAACGGCTCTATGCCGCGATCCGGTCGGACGACGCGACCAAGCCGTTCATGGCGCATCTTCTTCGCCTGGCGCGGAAGATCCCGGTACAGCTTCAGCGGAGCGAGGCCTGACTGTTCGCGCATCGGAAACCTGTTGTTTCCGCTAGAAAATTTGCCTTCCGTCGTCAAAGCAGCCGATAATTGTACCTCTGGCAGGCAGTGCAATGGGGGGCGCATGCCGCGACGGAATGCCGAAATGGCGGACCGGATTCTGGATGCCGCGCGAAGAATTGTGCGGGAGAATGGTCCTGACAAGCTGACCTTCGACGCGGTCGCGGGTCGGATCGGCGTGTCGAAACAGGCCGTCATCTACTGGTTCCCGAACAAGGCGCGTCTGGTTGAGGGGCTGGCGCGTCCGGCGCTCGAATCCGAGGCCGCGACCGGCATGGGCGCGCTCTCAGCAGTGGCGGATCCGGATGCGGCTGTGCGGGCCTTCGTGCAGGCGCTCGCGGTCTTCCACACCGCCGATCTCGACCGGTTCCGCCTGATGTACGTCACGCCGCAGATCGGGCAGAGGCCGGGGCGTGAGGGCGAGATGATCTCGACGCTCGGCCGCATCCACCCGGCGACGAACGAGATGTACGACGCGCTGGCCGGTCGGCTGGTGGCGAGCGGCCGATACCTGCGTCTGAACGACGCTCGGCGCGCCGCCGTCGCGATCCACACGGCGCTTCTGGGGCTCCTTCTCAGGATGGCCATGGCCGACACGCTGAAAGCGCAGCTCCGCCACCGCGAGGACGCGTTGATCGATGCTCTGATCGACGTGATCGCCCCGAAAGCCGCCTAACACCTTGCGCCCGGCGCCCGGCTGCCTAGCTTGTGAGAAAGCGAGGCGGGAGGCGGCATGGCGCGAATCGGAGTTGTTGGGCTTGGCACGATGGGCGCGGCGCTTGCGCTCAATATCGCGGACAGCGGATTTGATGTGGCGGTCTACAACCGCTCGGAGGGCGCCACCAACGATCTGATGGCGGGCGCCGGGGGGTTGGCGGAGCGGCTGATCCCGGCCAAAACGCTGGAAGAGCTGGTCGCCGCCATAGAGCCGCCGCGCAGCATCCTGATCATGGTCAAGGCCGGAGACCCGGTGGACAGCGTGATCGCGTCGCTGACGCCGCTTCTGGATAAGGGTGATCTGATCATCGACGGCGGCAACGCCGACTTCAACGACACCCGGAGGCGGACGGAAGCATTGACGAGCGAAGGTCTCGGCTATCTCGGCGTGGGCGTGTCCGGCGGCGAGGAGGGCGCGCGGCACGGCCCTTCGATCATGGTTGGCGGGACCGAGGAAACCTATCGCGGTATCGAAGACATCATCGAGGCGATTGCGGCCAAGTTCAAAGGCGCGCCCTGCGCGGCTTGGCTGGGGCCAGACGGAGCGGGGCATTTCGTCAAGACGGTCCACAATGGCATCGAATATGCCGACATGCAGTTTATCGCCGAGGTCTACGGGCTCCTTCGCGCCGAGGGGCGGCCCTTGGACAAGATGGCGAAGATGTTCGCGGAGTGGAACGGTGGGCCGCTTCATTCCTATTTGATTGAGATCACAGCGGAAATTCTAGCGGCGGCGGACAAGGACACTGGCAAACCCGTGGTCGACGTCATCCTCGACCAGGCGGGCCAGAAGGGCACCGGGCGCTGGACTGTGATTGCAGCTCTGAAGCTCGGTCAATCAGCGACGGCTATTGAAAGCGCGGTCGCGGCGCGGTCCTGGTCGGCGGACAAGGCGGCGCGGGAGGCGGCGGAGGCGGCCTACCCGAACGCCAAGGTGGCGCTTTCGACGCTTCTGGACACGGATCTGGAGCTAGCGCTCCTTGGCGCGCGGATCATCGGCTACGGACAGGGGTTCGCGCTGCTTGGCGCGGCGTCGGAGGCGTTCGATTGGAACCTCGATCTGCAGAAGATCGCCGAGATCTGGCGCGCCGGGTGCATCATCCGATCTTCTCTTCTGGACGAGATCATGATGGCGGCGGATGAAGGCCTGCCGCATGGGCAGCTTATCCTGTCGCCGGTCATCCAACCGCATCTGAAGGAAGCCGTTCCAGCGCTTCGCCGTGTGACGGCGGCGGCGGTGCAAGCGGGCGTGCCAGTCCCTGCTTTCGCGGCGGCGCTGTCATACTTCGACACCTTCCGGCGCGGGCGCGGCACGGCGGATCTGATTCAGGCGCAGCGCGACTTCTTCGGGCGGCACGGGTTCGAACGGGTCGATCGCGAGGGAACGGATTTCCACGGGCCGTGGGCCGGCTGATTTCACCTTGCCGGTCTCAGGAAATGGTCCTACACGGGCGCCCTCCTTAGACGGGTCGAGCGAAATGCAGGGCAGCGCCAATCTGAACGTGATGATCAAGGCCGCGCGGCGGGCCGGGCGGAGCCTTGTGAAGGATTTCCGCGAGGTCGAGAACCTGCAGGTTTCATCCAAGGGCGCGGGCGATTTCGTGAGCCGGGCGGACATCGCCGCCGAGGAGATCATCCGCAGCGAGCTGATGGAGGCGCGTCCGAACTATGGCTGGGTTGCCGAGGAGAGCGACGCGGTCGACGGCAAGGACCCGACGCGGCGCTGGATCGTCGACCCGCTGGACGGGACCACGAACTTCCTGCACGGGCTGCCGCATTGGGCGGTTTCCATCGCGCTGGAACACAAGGGCGAGGTCGTTTCCGCCGTCGTGTTCGATGCCGCGAAGGACGAGTTGTTCGTTGCCGAAAAGGGGCAGGGCGCCTGGCTGAACCAGACGCGTCTGCGGGTTTCGGACCGACGGAAGATGATCGAGTCGGTCTTCGCGACGGGCATTCCCTTCGCCACGCGTCCCGATTTGCCGGCCACTTTGCAGGAGCTCGCGAGGCTCATGCCCCAGACCGCCGGCGTCCGGCGCTGGGGCGCGGCGGCGATCGACCTCGCTTATGTCGCGGCGGGGCGCTACGAGGGGTTCTGGGAGCGGTCGCTCAACGCCTGGGATCTGGCGGCCGGCGTCCTGTTGGTGCGCGAGGCCGGCGGGCTGGTCGAGAGTCTGGGCGGCGGAAATCCGCTGGTTGATGGTGACATTGTTTGCGCGAACGCTGAAATCTTCGAGATCTTCGCCAAGACCATTCGAAACGGTTAACAATCGCGCCCAGATTTCGCCCATTTCATTGGGGAATCATAGCGCATGCTTGCCCCTCGCACTTTTCTGACCGATGAGACCGGGAGCGCCTCTGCCTTTGGCGTGTCGCTCGCCCTTGTCGCGCTCCTGAGCGCGATGTTCCTGAAGCCGCTGCCCGAGCATCAAACGACGCTGGAAGACGGTCTTGGACCGAAGGTGCTCGTCCAGCGGCTCTGAGAGGCCTGCGACACAGTTTCCGCTTGTTTGTTCTGCAGCCGCGAAGTAATTAAATTTCGCGATAACGCGTAAATGCGTCAGAAAGTTGCTGGAAGGAACGGGTATGTTGGACAACCAACCCCGCGGAACGATTGTTATCGAAGACCTCGAGATCGGGATGATCCGGTCTCTGGTGAAAGAGGTCACCGACCTGGATATCGAGCTTTTCGCGCAGGTCTCGACCGACCGGAACCCGGTGCATCTGGATGACGCCTATGCAATGGATACGATCTTCGATGGCCGGATCGCGCATGGCATGCTAACCGCCGGGCTGATCTCGGCGGTGATCGGCGAGCAGCTTCCGGGACATGGGACAGTTTATCTGGGCCAGTCGCTCAGGTTTCTCGGACCTGTCCGTCCGGGTGATTTCGTGACGGCCGAGGTCGAGGTGATGGAGATCGACTATGCCAAGCGGCGGGTCAAGCTTGACACCCGCTGTCTGGTGGACGGCAAGCCCGTGCTCAAGGGCGATGCGCTGGTTCTGGCGCCTTCGGCCAAGTTCGACTGAGGGTTGAAGGCCCCGCGCCGGGGCGCTACGCCGCTTTTCATGCGGATCCATCGCGACACCAGCTACATTGATGACGCCGACCGGGGCGCCAGCGCGGCCATCGGTAACTTTGACGGCGTGCATTTGGGGCATCAGGCGGTGCTGCGCGTCGCGGCCGAGGCGGCGGACGCGCCCTTGGGCGTCGTCACCTTCGAGCCGCATCCGCGCGAGTTCTTCGCCCCGGACGCGCCGCCTTTCCGTCTAATGAACGCCGAGGCCAAGGCGCACCGGTTGGAAAGTCTAGGCGTGGCACACCTTTACGAACTTGCGTTCAACGACCGCCTTTCCGCTCTGACAGCGGAAGAATTCGCGCGAGACGTTCTGGCCGGGACGCTCGGGTTGAAACACGTGACCGTTGGTGCGGATTTTCGGTTCGGCAAGGGACGCCAAGGAAATGCCGAGGTTTTGCAGGCCTTTGGACGCGAGTTCGGGTTTGGCGTGACGGTCGCTGACCTAGTGGACGCTGGCGGCGAAGAGGTGAGCTCCACCCGCATTCGCGATTCGCTGAGCGACGGGCGGCCCGAGGACGCAGCGGCGATGCTTGGCCATCTTCACCGGATCGAGGGCGAGGTGACGCGCGGGGCGCAGCGCGGGCGCGACCTTGGCTATCCGACGGCAAATCTTTCAATTAGCGGTCTGCATCCGCCGAAGTTCGGGGTTTACGCGGTCAAGGCGCGGGTTCTGACGGGTGAGAACGCCGGAGAATATGACGGCGTGGCGTCCCTTGGCGTGCGGCCGATGTTTGGGGAGAACCTGCCGAACCTCGAGACCTTCGTGTTCGATTTCTCCGGCGACCTCTATGGCGCGCATCTGTCAATCGCGCTGGTCGCGTTCCTCCGACCCGAGGCTGTGTTCGAGAGCGTCGAGTCGCTCATCACCCAGATGGATGCCGACAGCGCGAGGGCGCGGGAGATACTGGCGCGATCCTCCTCGCAATGAGCAAAGACCCGATCGACCGTGAGGGCCTGCGCGACCGTTATTGGGAGCGGGTGCCCTTGAAGAACCTCACGCCGAAAGAGTGGGAGGCGCTTTGCGACGGTTGCGGCAAGTGCTGCCTGAACAAGCTGGAAGACCCGGAGACCAACGAGGTCGCCTTCACACGCGTCGCCTGCCGTCTGCTCGACGGTGAATCCTGCCGCTGCGCCCAGTACGACATCCGCAAGCAATTCGTGCCCGATTGCGTCCATCTGACGCCGCAGACCCTTGCCGACATCGCCTATTGGATGCCGAGAACGTGCGCTTACCGTCTTCTACACGAAGGCAAACCGCTCTATGACTGGCACCCGCTGATCTCGGGCACCGCCGAGACCGTGCATGGGGCCGGAATCTCGGTCAAAGGCTGGACCGTGCCGGAGTTCGAGGTGCATGAGGACGACTGGGAAGATCACATTATCGAGGACCTCTGATGTTTTTCGCCTCTGACAACGCCGGGCCGGTGCATCCCAAAGTGATGGAGGCGCTGTCCGCCGCCAATGAGGGCTGGGCGGGCGCCTATGGTGTGGACCCGGTGACTAAGCGGGCGATCGAAAAGGTCCGCACGGCGTTTGAGGCGCCGGAGGCGGCGGTCTGGTTCGTGCCAACCGGGTCGTCGGCCAATTCGCTGATCCTGGCCGCCATGGCGCAGCCCTGGGACGCGATATATTGCAGCCCGTCCGCGCATATCTTCACCGACGAGTGCAACGCGCCGGAGTTTTTCATCGGCGGGGCCAAGCTGATGCGGGTGGGGGACCGCGAGGACCGGATCACGGCAGAGGCTCTGGAGGCGGAGCTGGAGAGCTGGCCACGCGACGTCCACACGCCGCAGCACGGGCCGGTGTCGATCACGCAGGTGACGGAGAAAGGGACGCTCTACCAGCCTGACGAGATCCGGGCGATCTCGGACGTGGCGAAAGCGCAGGGCATGAAGCTCCACATGGACGGGGCGCGGTTCGCGAACGCCTGCTCGGCACTCGGCATCTCGGCGGCGGAGATGTCGTGGCGGTCAGGCGTCGACGCGGTGAGCTTTGGCGGCACAAAGAACGGATTGATGGCGGTCGAGGCGGTGGTGATCTTCGATCCGGCGCTGGCTGAGACGTTTGAGCTCAGGCGGAAGCGCGCCGGGCATCTCTTCTCAAAGCATCGGTATCTGGCGGCCCAGATGGACGCCTATCTGACCGACGGGCTATGGCTCGAGATGGCGGCGGCGGCGAACCGGGCGTCGGCGCGGCTGGCCGACGGGCTGCGCAACGTCCCCGGCGCGGCGTTCTGGTGGGAGCCGGGGGCGAACATGATCTTCGCCGAGTTTCCCCGCGCCGCGCACCGACGCGCGATGGAGGCCGGCGCGGTTTATAGCCTTTGGAACGGGGGTTTGGACGGCGATCCTGATGAGAGCGTAGGGTGCCGTCTGGTCTGCGACTGGTCGATGCCCGACGAGCGCGTTGACCGCTTTTTGGATTTGATCGCCGGGTAGGACCTCAGAGTCCGACCCTTTCGGGCCGGTCGCGTTCGAGGATCCGCGCCACTGCCTCGGATTTGTGCGGACGGCGGGTCTTGCCGTCGGCCTCAAGGCTCACAACCACGCAATCACCCGTGGCGCGAAGCGTGCCGCCCGCGTGGATCGCGTAGTGCATGATCAGGCTCGAGGTTTTCAGAAGCGTCGTCTTCGCCGTGACGATGTAGCTCTCGTTCTGGAACATCGGCAGAAGGAAATCGGCCGAGAGGGCGCGGACGACAAGCTGCGGGTCGGCATCGGTGCCCGAGTATTCGGTCAGCCCGTAGTCCTGCACATAGGTGACGCGGATCGTCTCGAACCATTTGAGGAAGGTCACATTGTTCACATGGTCGAGCTTGTCGAGCTCGTAGAAGCGCACCTTGTCGCCATACCCGTATGGCCAGCCGGGCACACCGGCGGCGGTGAGCGCGTCTTCATCTAGAGCGGTGAGGTAGTCTGTCATGTCGCGAGGATTAGCGGGCGCCCGCGGTCCTGTCATGCGGAAACGAGGCGGAGCCGATCGCAAAGCCCTCGACACGCGGCGAGGGTGATTGTGAACGGCAAAAGCGCGTGGTGCCGTGTTTCACGCCCTGAACGTGGGCTGATACCAGGATTTCGGGCAATGTCAATTTGGAGCGGGTAGCGGGAATCGAACCCGCGCGTTCAGCTTGGGAAGCTGACAGGCTACCATTACATCATACCCGCAAGCCGCTGTTCATTAACGGACTTACCTTTCAGGCTTCAGCGAGTTCTCCATTCGCGAAACTCGAAAGAAACCATCTATCAACACCCGATTGTTAGGCTCAAAGTGGCTTGACTTCAACCAGACGGAAGCGTGGCGAGCAACCTGACGAGATCGCAAGACCTTTTCCGAAAGCCGGTAGGGAAGCACCTAACCACAAGCTGAGCCGATCTTTCCAAATGCGTCGCGCAGGCATTGAACATGCAGACGGAATCGCTTCAAACGCCGACGCACTCAGGGCTGCTTCTGAGGCGTTTGGAGCCATTGAGGCTAGGCAGTCTAGAGGCGGTAAGGGCTTTGCCCGTGATGGTGCAGCAATACGTGCCCATTCTCGCGCAGAAGCGGCTTCTGGCGATGCAAGTCGGCGACGCGCGCTGGGCCAATGTCTGGCTGCCGCTTGGACCTTTGAGCAGGGAGCAGGGATTGAAGCTCGCCGAGCAGCAGTGCACGGAGATCGGCTTGAAAACGGCCAGGGCGCATGCGGAGACGTAGCAAGGAAATGCCGGCGAGTGACGCCAAAAAATACTCGCGATGCGATCAACCAGCGTTCTTGGCGGTTTCGACGATCTCTTCCGTGTGTTCGCCAAGCTCCTGAAGGTCTGGCGCGGGAATGCCGTATTCATCAGCAAACTTGATCGGCAGCCCGATGTGGAGATTTCCATCTTCGTCCCGGACCAGCATCTGCCGCGCCTCGGCCTGCTGGCTGTGGAACGCTTCATGCAGGTTCAACATGGGCGCCTGTCGGTCCTGGGCTTTCTGCTTTCCGGCCTTTTCGGTTCGGCACCGTTCTTCGCGTTCAACTACTAGTTCGTCTTCGTTTTCCCGGTCTTCACCGATTGGATGATGCCGTATTTCGCGGGCAACATCGGGATTCCGGCGACCTCCCTGATTAGCGCCCGGCAGCGATGCCGGGAGCGCGATCTTCCGGATGAGGCGGTGCGCCTTCGAATGCGATGCGCTTGAGGCGGTCACCCGACAGATCGGGCCAGACGATCAGCGGCGCGAGCAACTGCCTGCTTTCAACGCAAGCCTTCACGGTAGGCCGCGCAAGGCCGCCTGTCAGGATCGACAAGCGCTAGCCTGTTGAGCCGCATGCGAAAATGGCGCGCCCGCTTTGCTGCGATTCCGTCCGGACACCCCAACCGCAAGCCAGGAGCCCGTGAGCTTCACGCCGCCGCGCTCGCCGCTAGCGGTTCCGAAGCGCGCCAGCCCCGGTCTTCCGCGCCTCTTACTGGCCGCTCTCGGGGTTGCTCCGTAGCTTGAGGTGAGCGAGACTGTATGCGCCGCCGTGGGGGATGGGGTTTGAAGGCACTTCTGGAGATCGACGGGGTCACCAAGACCTATCCTGGGGTCGTGGCCAACAACTCTGTGTCGTTTTCGGTCGGTGAAAACGAGGTTCACGCGCTTCTTGGCGAGAACGGCGCGGGCAAGTCGACACTGGTGAAGATGATCTACGGGCTTGTGCGGCCCGATTCCGGGGTCATGCGATTTCAGGGCGGGACCTATGCGCCGGCATCGCCTCATGAAGCGCGGCGCGCCGGCGTGGCGATGGTGTTTCAGCATTTCTCGCTTTTCGAGGCGCTGAACGTGGCTGAGAACGTGGCGCTCGGGATGGAAGAGCCCCCGCCGATGCGGACGCTCGCCGCAAGAATCGCTGAGGTTAGCGAGGAGTACGGGCTTCCGCTCGATCCCTCCCGGGTGGTGGGCGACCTCTCCGCAGGCGAGCGGCAGCGGGTCGAGATCATCCGCTGCCTTTTGCAGGATCCGAAGCTTCTAATAATGGACGAACCGACCAGCGTGTTGACGCCACAAGAGGTGGACATCCTTTTCGAGACGTTGAGAAAGCTTCGGGAGGAGGGGACGTCGATCCTCTATATCTCTCATAAGCTTGAAGAAATACGGGCCCTCTGCGACGAGGCGACAGTGCTGCGGCTGGGCGAGGTCGTGGGCAACGTGGACCCGAAGACCGACTCGGCGCGGCAGATGGCCGAGATGATGGTCGGCGCCAGCCTCATGACGCCAAGCCGCGACAGCGGGTCCTTCGGCGAGGCCAAGCTCGAGGTTGCCGGGCTCTCGATCGCGTCCTCCAGCCCGTTTGGGACGAGCCTGCGCGACGTGTCGCTCACTGTCCGTGCGGGCGAAATCCTCGGGGTCGGCGGCGTCGCCGGTAACGGCCAGGACGAGCTTCTGGCCGCGCTTTCAGGGGAGGCTTTGAGCACGCCGGGGACGCTCAAGCTTTCCGGACAGGACGTCAGCGCGCTCGGGCCGAACGCGCGTCGGGCGCTCGGTCTGCTTGCGGCGCCGGAGGAGCGGCTTGGCCATGCCGCCGCGCCCGATATGAGCCTCGTCGAGAACGCTCTTCTGACCGGCGGGGTCAGAAAGAAGCTGATCGCGAGCGGTTTTCTGAAATGGACCGAGGCGCGGCGGTTCGCCGACGAGGTCATCGGACAATTCGACGTCCGCACCCCGGGCGCGGACCATGCCGCCCGCTCGCTCTCCGGGGGCAACTTGCAAAAGTTCGTCGTCGGGCGTGAGGTGTTGCAGGCGCCCGAAGTTCTCGTGGTCAATCAGCCGACCTGGGGCGTTGACGCGGCCGCTGCGGCTTCGATCCGGCAAGCGCTTCTCGATCTTGCGGCGGGCGGCGCGGCGCTGGTGGTCATCAGCCAGGATCTCGACGAGCTGATGGAGATTTCTGACAGCTTTTCGGTACTTTCCGAAGGGAGGCTCACCCAACCGAGACCGGCGGCGGGTCTCACCGTGGATGAGATCGGATTGATGATGGGCGGAGCCCACGACATGGGGGTCGCCCATGCAGCGGGGTGAGAACCGGCGCGGTTGCAGCTCGGCTCGCGTGCGTCCTCTCAATGAAGGAGACGTCAGTTGATCCGGCTGGAACGCAGAAGCGAGCCAAACCGGCTGTTTGCAGGCATCACGCCGGTTCTGGCGGTGGTGGCGACGATGATCGCCGGCGGCGCGATGTTCGCCGCGCTCGGCGCCGATCCATTCGTGACGATCCGCACGATCTTTTGGGATCCGCTTTTTTCGGAGCAGTTCGCCTCTTATTCGCGGCCTCAGCTTCTGGTGAAGGCCGGGCCGCTTATCCTGATCGCCATCGGTCTGTCCCTGGGGTTCCGGGCCGGGGTGTGGAACATCGGGGCCGAAGGCCAGTACATCATGGGCGCGATCGCAGGAGCCGCCGTGGCGCTGGCTGCCTATCCCCTTGAAGCGGTGTGGATTTTTCCGGCCATGATCCTTGCCGGTGCGATTGGCGGGTGGGCCTGGGCCATGATCCCGGCGATCCTCCGCACCCGGTTCAACACCAATGAGATACTGGTGTCGCTACTGCTGGTCTACGTCGCCGAGCAGGTCCTCGCCTCGGCCTCGACCAGCTGGCTGAGAAACCCCGAGGGTGCGGGTTTCCCGGGCTCGCGGAACCTCGCGCAGTATCCGTCGGCAGCCAATAACGAGATCATTGCGGGTACGGGCATGCATTGGGGCGTGGCGGCGGCGTTCATCGCCGTGATCGCGGCCTACGTGCTTTTGAGCCGGCATATCCTCGGATTCAATATCCGTCTTGCGGGGCAGGCGCCGCGCGCCGCGCGATTCGCCGGCGTCTCCCCGAACCGGCTGGTGCTCATTTGTTTTGGCGCTTCGGGCGCGCTGGCCGGTCTCGCGGGCCTCTATGAAGTCGCCGGGCCCGCCCGCCAGATTTCTATCGATTTCAACGTGGGTTACGGCTTCACCGCGATAATCGTGGCCTTCCTTGGTCGCCTCCATCCGGTCGGCATTCTCTTCGCGGGGCTCCTAATGGGGCTGACCTATATCGGCGGAGAGCTCGCGCAGATCATGTTGGGGCTGCCAGCGGCGGCGATCCAGTCGTTCCAGGGGATGCTGTTATTTTTCCTTCTGGCGGGCGACGTTTTCACCAACTTCCGGGTCAGGTTCGGCGGGAGGGTGGCGGCATGACGGACCTTGCAGCCATCAATCCGACACTTCTGGTCTTCGCCCTGATCGTCGCGTCTACGCCGATCCTTCTCGCCGCGCTTGGCGAACTTGTAGTCGAGCGGTCGGGCGTGCTTAACCTCGGGGTCGAGGGGATGATGATCGTGGGCGCGATTTGCGGTTTTGCCGCGGCCTACGAGAGTCAGAGCCCGCTTCTGGGTTTTGCAGCGGCGGCGCTGGGAGGCGCCGCGCTGTCTCTCATATTCGCCTTCCTCACGCAGTTTCTTCTGTCGAATCAGGTTGCGACGGGCCTCGCGCTGACTCTCTTCGGTCTCGGCCTTGCGGCGATGCTTGGCCAAAACTACTCAGGCGAGGCGGTACCCGCGACCCCGCGTCTCAACCTCGGGCCGATCTCTGACATCCCCTTTGTCGGGCGGGTGGTCTTCGGGCATGACTGGGTCGTCTACTTCTCACTTTTGATGGCGGCTCTGGTTTGGGCGTTTTTCAAGTACACACGACCTGGGCTGATCCTGCGCGCCGTGGGCGAGAACCACGACGCCGCGCACGCGCTTGGCTACCCGGTTGTGGCGATCCGTGTCGCGGCGATCGCTTTCGGCGGCGCGATGGCGGGGCTTGGCGGCGCATACATCAGTCTTGTGCGGGTGCCGACCTGGACCGAGGGGATGACGGCTGGCGCCGGTTGGATCGCGCTGGCCATCGTGGTCTTCGGCGCCTGGCGTTCGGGCCGCGTTGTTCTTGGCGCCTATCTTTTCGGCGGCGTGACCATTCTTCAGCTCAACCTGCAGGCCGCAGGCGTGGCGATGTCGCCCGAACTCTTGTCTGCGTCCCCCTACCTGATAACCATTGCCGTGCTTGTCGTCATTTCGGCCGACCGGAGCCGCGCCGCGCTTAACGCGCCCGCCGCCCTTGGCCGGACGTTCCACGCCTCATCGTGAGGCGAAATAACAACCACCAACGGGGAGAGAATATGAAACTGAAATCGATGATTGCCGGCGCGATGATCGCGGCGGTTGCGGGCTTCTCCGCCTATGCGGACGGGCACGAGCCGACCAAGGTCGCCTTTGTTTATGTCGGCCCGAAGGATGACGGCGGCTGGTCGCAGCAGCATCACGCCATGGCGACAGAAATGGCCGAGCATTTCGGCGACGCGGTCGAGTTTTCCTATCTTGACGCCGTTCCGGAAGCGGAATCCGAGCGGGTGTTCACCCAGCTCGCTCTGGCCGGCAACGATATCATTTTCGGAACGTCCTTCGGCTACATGGACCCGATGCTGGCGGCAGCCGCGCGGTTTCCTGACGTGAAGTTCGAGCACGCCACGGGTTACAAGACGTCCGATAACATGTCGAACTACGGCGCGCGTTTCTATGAGGGCCGGGCGATCATGGGGCACATCGCCGGCCGCATGACCGAGACCAACAAGATCGGCTACATCGCCTCCTTCCCGGTCCCGGAAGTGCTGCGCGGCATGTCGTCGGCTTACGTCCACGCGAAGAAGGCCAACCCGGATGTCGAGATGACCGTGGTCTGGCTGAACACTTGGTTCGACCCGCCGAAAGAGGCCGACGCGACCCAGGCCATGATCGACCAGGGTATCGACGTGGTTCTGGCGCATACAGACTCGATCGCGCCTTTGCAGACCATTCAGGCTTCGGGCCAGCGGGTGTTCGGCTTTGGCCAGGCGGCGGACATGATCCAGTTCGCTCCGGCCCCCCGGCTGTCGTCGATCATCGACAACTGGGCGCCATACTACATCGCGCGCGTTCAGGCAGTGAAAGACGGGACCTGGGAAAGCGCTGCAACCTGGCACGGCATCGAAGAAGAGATGGTCGGCATCGGCGCCTTCTCGGAGGCGCTGCCGGAAGACGTCCGCGCGGAGGCCCAGGCGCTGATGGAAAGCATCGTGTCGGGCGAATACCACCCGTTCACGGGGCCGCTGAACAAGCAGGACGGCTCGGCATGGCTGGCCGACGGTGAGGTGGCCAACGTCGGCGACTTGCTTGGCATGGGCTTTGTCGTCGAAGGACTCGATGTCGAGATACCAAATTAATGGTTGACGGGGCCGCGCTCCGTCGCGGCCCCATTCCGAGAGTTTCGCGGAGCCTTCACAGGCGCGCGCGCCCCTGAGAAATCTTTCCAGCTCCCAAAGGCGCCCGAAGCTCGCGCTCATGCGCGGGTCATTCGGCCTCGCCGAGGCGCTCGTTGCTCAACTTTCGCATCTCGGTCACGCGCCGCTCGCGCAGCAGACCGAGCGCCTTGAGGCATACGACTTCTTCCCGGATACTACGGAGCCCGGCGAGAAGGAGCTCGAGGTGATCATCTACCTCGCCGAGGTGCTTCAGCGCGAGGACATCGACATCACTTAAAGCGCGCAGGGAGCAGTCGACGCCAGCTTTCACGCACGGGCGCATTTTTCACGACCCTGAGGATTCCGGCATATCCGAGAACGCCGTGCATCATTTCCATGGGCTGGTGCAGGAGGCTTATGCTAATGCGAGTGCATGATATGGCGCCACTTCAAGCCCATGCACTACCAGCCTCCGCCGGGGCCCTGAAGCGCTGACACCTTAACGCCCTTCAGGAGACCCCGATGACCCGACCCAATATCGTCGTGCTGATGGCCGACCAACTCGCGCCGCACTTCACCGGCGCGTACGGCCACAAGATCGCCAAGACGCCCCATATCGACGCGCTGGCGGCGCGCGGCATGCGATTCGACGCGGCCTATTGCAACTCGCCCCTCTGCGCCCCCTCGCGTTTCGCCTTCATGTCCGGGCAGCTGATCAGCCGGATCGCGGCCTATGACAACGCCAGCGAGTTCCGCGCCAGTGTTCCGACCTTCGCGCATTATCTGAAGGCGCTGGGCTATCGGACCTGCCTTTCCGGCAAGATGCATTTTGTCGGCCCGGACCAGAAGCACGGGTTTCAGGACCGGGTGACGACCGACATCTACCCATCCGATTTCGCCTGGACCCCGGATTGGGAGGCGCCGGACGAGCGTATCGACAAGTGGTACCACAACATGGCTACAGTGAAGGAAAGCGGCGTCGCGGTGGCCACCTTCCAGACCGATTATGATGACGAGGTCGAATTCGCCGCCCGCCGCTGGCTGATCGATAGGGGGCGGGATCGCGCCGCCGGGGATGACAGCCCATTCTGCCTGGTGGCGAGTTTCATCCATCCGCACGACCCCTATGTCGCCAAGCCCGAGTTTTGGGAGCTTTACGACGACTCCGAGATCGACATGCCCGAGGCGCTGCCGTTTGAGGCGCATGACCCATTCTCCCGCCGGGTGATGGATGGGATCGAGGCGTCGACGGTGCAGCTTTCCGAGGCGGAGGTCCGCCGGGCGCGGCGCGCCTACCTCGCCAATGTCAGCTATTTCGACAGCAAGGTCGGCGCGCTTTTGAAGGCGTTGGAAGACATTGGGGAACTGGAGAACACCGTTGTCATCGTGACCGCTGACCATGGCGACATGCTGGGCGAGCGGGGGCTTTGGTACAAGATGAACTTCTTCGAGCACTCGGCGCGCGTTCCCTTGGTTTTTGCGGGTCCGGGCGTGGCGCGGGGGACCGCGCGGAACGCGTGTTCGCTGGTGGACCTCATGCCAACCTTTCTCGAGCTCGCAGGCGGCAGCCCCGACCTGCTGGGAGAGCCGATCGACGGGCGTTCGCTGATGCCTTTGGCGCAGGGAGAGGCCGATCCGGCAGACGAGGCAATCGGCGAGTACTGCGCCGAGATGACGCCGTGGCCGGTCTTTATGATCCGCCGGGGCTCGTTGAAGTACATCCATTGCGACGCGGATCCGCCGCAGCTCTATGATCTGTCGAGGGATCCGATGGAGCGCGAGAACCGAGCCGAAGACGCGGATTATGCCGAAACCGCGCATTCCTTTGCGGAGGAGGTCGCGGCCCGCTGGGACAGCGAGACCCTGCGCCTCGACGTGATCCGCACGCAGAAATCGCGCCGCGCCCTCCATGCCGCGATGGAGGCGGGGGCGGGCGAGGCCTGGGATTACAACCCGCCGCGCGACGCAAGCGAGGAGTATGTGCGTAACCACATGGACTGGACCGTGGCGGCGGAGCGCTATCGATTCCCGCCGCAGAAGGAGGACCCGGATGGGCGGTCTTGAGGGCAAGGTCGCCCTCGTCACTGGCGGGCAAGGCGGCATCGGACGCGCCAACGTCGCATAGTTCCTGCGCGAGGAGGCCGAAGTCTACGCCGCCGATCTGGCCAAGGGCGGATCGCTGCCGGACGCGGCCAGCGCCTCGATCTTCGATTTCGCCAGCTAGGACTGGTTCACCGCCGATCCGGGCCTCACGGCCTATTGTGCGAAGAAGGGGCGGCGCGCGCGCTGACACGCGCCACGGCGCGCGACCACGGGCCCGATGGCATCCGCGACAACGCGATCTGCCCGGGCGATATCGACACGCCAATGCCGCGGGGTTTTTTGGCGGGGGATCCGGGACGAGACGCGCTGCAAGGGTCCGGCGGATCTCTCCGCCGAGCGGGACGCCATGATCGTCGCAATGCAGAAAGCGCTTCGGGGATCGCGCGCGCCCTGGCACCGGGCGGCGCGGGAGCCCGGGGCGGACGTCAATCCGCCCCGGAAGTTGTTGACTACGCGAAGGACCAGCGCTCGAACCAGCGATGTCCGTCTTTGTCCCAGTGAGACGAGAAGGTATCGCCGCCGGTGTCGATATCGCCGGTGGTCGCAAAGACATAGTTGGCGAACATCGGGATGATCGCGCCGCCGTCCTGATTCAGGATGAGCTGCATTTCGTAGTACATCTCACGCCGCTTGTCTTCGTCGAGCTCGGCCCGCGCCGCCAGCAGCAACTCGTTGAACCGCGCGTTGTCCCAGAATGTGTCGTTCCATGCTGCGCCGGCCGCATAAGCGGTTGTGAACATCGCGTCCTCAACCGGGCGTCCGCCCCAATAAACCGCGCTGAACGGATGCTGCATCCAGACATCAGCCCAGTAGCCGTCATTGGGAACGCGCTTGACCTGAAGGTCGATATTCGCCGCCGCGGCCGAGTTCTGGAACAGGACACCGGCATCGACCGCACCGCCAAAAGCGGCGTCGGCTGCGGCGAGTTCCACTTTCAGGCTGTCGAGGCCAGCCTCTTTCAGGTGGAACTTGGCCTTGTCGGGATCGTACTCGGTCTGCGCCATTTCGTCGTTGTAGAAACGCTGACCGCGACCGATTGGATGGTCGTTCCCGATAGAGCCGAAACCGAACAGGATCTTGTCCACGAGTTCCTGCCGATTGATGGCGTACTTCAGTGCGAGACGCACATTGACGTCAGTGAACGGCTCTTTGTTGACCGACATCGCGAACGTGTAGTGCTGGTTCCCCGCGACGGAATGGATTTTGACATTGGGGTTGCGGCCAAGAAGCGCAACGGTCTTGAGATCGATCCGGTCGATCATGTGAACATCGCCCGAAACCAGCGCGGTCGTCCGCGCGTTGGGGTCCACGACAGACAGAACTTCGATCTCATCGAAGAAGCCGCGTTCGCTGTCCCAGTCGTTTTCGTTCTTGACCAGCGCAACCCGCACGCCCGGCACGAATTCAGTAATCTTGTACGGACCGCACCCGTCGGCTGACTGCCAGTCGATTCCTCGGTCATCGCCTTCCGGCATGATCGCAAGGTGGTAGTCGGTGAAGGTGAAGGGGAAGTCTGCGCTGCCTGAGGCGAGCTTGAAAACGACCGTGTCACCTTCAACCGTGATTTCTTCGATAGGATCGACGAGCGGTTTGGCGGCCGACGTCGAGTCCTCACCCCGGTGGAAGTTGATCGAGGCAGCAACGGCTTCAGGCGTTACCGGTTTGCCGGAGTGGAACGTGACCCCGGACCGGATCTTGAAGCGCCACTCGGCAGCACCGGGCGCGGCTTCCCAGCTTTCGGCGATCTGCGGTTCGATCGATCCATCGCGACGCACGCCGGTCAGATAGCCGCTATATCCATAACCGAGACCATTGACGAAGTCGTTCTCCCATGTGCCCGGGTTCAGCGTGTCCGATGTGGAGCCGTGTCCTATCGCGACGCGGATGCTGCCGCCACGCGTTTGCGCGCGGGCCGCGCCCGGCGTCAGCGAGGTCGCCAGGCCCGCGGTGACCCCGGCGGCTGCGGTGGTCTTGAGGAAAGAGCGGCGGTTAAGCCCCTGACTTCCGGTCTTGAAGTTGGATTTGGTCATTCTGGTCTCCCTGGACTTTTTCAGTTTTTTTGCATTCGCCAGTTGGGCGGAAGGCATGTCGCGGCTGGAACCGCACTCCGTCGATTTACGGGCTCGAACGCTCTCACTCGATCGCGATTTCACCCTGTGTCTCCGCACTTTGGATTTAGTCCACGTGCGGCGCCGTTTTTCAAGTGTTTGAAGGAGATTATGACATTGAGTTATGAATGCGGGTGGCGGTCAGAGACCTGGGATTTCCGATGCGGGACCAGGGAGAGCCGCTGCGCCAGTTTGCTGCGAGGGCACAACACGCGCTTAGCACTCGTTTCGGGATCTTACGCGCTGACGCAAGGCGGATGGAATTTCCCGCTAAATTTCAGGAGATTGATCCCGGTTCTTTCCTTTCATGTCGACGCTTCGCGGGGCCGAACGCCCGTCGGCATAATGGTGTCGCCGGAGGCTGTAGACTTCATGCTTGACCCAGTTTCGAAGAATTAGAAACTCTGGTTCAATACTATGCAAGGGGCGGCAAGCGATGGCGCAGGTGACGGAACGATTGAGCCTTAGTCTGAAGTGGCTGCAAGCCTTCCAAGCGGTCGCGCATCACGGCACGGTGCGTGACGGCGCGGGAAATCTGGGCATTTCGATCAGCACGGTGTCTCACCACTTGTCGTGTCTGGAGAGCGCGCTTGGCGCCGAGCTGTTCGACCATAGCCGCCGGCCGATGCGATTGACACCAGCGGGCCAGACGCTTCTCCGGCAAGTCGACGAAGCGCTTTGGATTTTGCGAAAGGGCGTGTCGGACATCTGGTCCAACGATCTGCAATCCATGGTGCGGCTCTTGCGGATCGCGCATATCGAGGACTTCGATAACGATGTCGGACCTGCAATGGTTCAGCACCTCTCGCGGGCCATACCCCAGTGCGACTTCTCGATGCTCTCGCGCCCGACCCACGAGGTCACCGAGCTGCTGCACAGCAAACAGATCGATGTCGGCGTGGCGTCGTCGACCGACCACGACGCCTTCGATGTGATCGAGACGCCGTTCCTGCGCGACCCCTTTCTGCTGGTCGCGCCGATCGAGATCGACGATCCCGCGCTTGACCTCGCCAAGCTGCGCGACGCGGGTGACCGGCTGCCGCTCCTTCGCTACAGCAGGAAGCAGCATGTCGGACGGCAGATCGAAGCGCAGCTTCGGCGGTTGGGAGCGCGCTTTCCCGAACGGATGGAGTTCGAGAGCACCCACGCGATCCTTTCCATGGTCGCCGCTGGCAAGGGCTGGGCGATCACCACGGCGCTCTCTTTCGCGCGCGCTCCGCGCTATCATTCCGAGGTCCGCGCCATGCCATTCCCCAAACGGCCCTTCGCCCGGCACATCTCGCTGATCTGTCAGGAGGATCTGCCGCCGAGCATTCGCGGGCTGATCGAGGACGGCGTGCGGACGGCCACGAAGCGCCTTGTTATCGACCCTACGGTGGCGCGCTATCCGTGGCTGGAAGACGGGTTCTCGTTGCTTGCGGCGCCAAAGGCGGACCGCGCCTTTTCGGAGCCGGACGATCGTCAAACCGTCACGTCCGGATAGGGAAGGACGCGCGGATGGCCGCGTCCTGCTCCCGAGTGAGGTACTCCGGCCAATGCGATTGAAGGATGTCGCGGGCCTTCTCCCGCGCCCTTTGCCAGATGTCCGGCGCGCCTTTCTCGGCCCAGGTCACCGGCGCGTCGCGATCGGCAAGCTGCGGATAGAAGTAATCGCGCTCCATCGCCGCGTAAGTCTGCGCGTGTCCCAGAAAGTGTCCTTCGCCCAGCACCGCTTCGCGGATCGCGTCAAAGCCCAGCGTCTCGTCGGTGACTTCGATGCCGCGCAGCGTCCGGTAGATCGCGGCGTGCATCTCGTCGTCGATGACAAAGGCCTCGAAACTCGCGCCGAGAAGCGAGGCGGTCATGCCCGAACTCTCATAGACCAGATTGCCCCCGGCCAGGCCCGCCGCGAGCGCGGTCATGCCTTTCTCCACCCCGTACTGCGCGTCGACGGCCTTGGCGTCCGTCATCGAAGCGGCGACGCCGGAAGGCAGGCCCAGCCAGTTCGAAAGCTGCGCGGACGCCGCGTTCAGGACGGCGATCTCTCCGCCACCGCCGGCGAAAGCGCCGGTGCGCAGGTCAATTACCAGGGGCCAGTTCGAAAAGATCATCGGATGGCCAGGGCGGATTACGTGGACCATGGCGAGGCTCGCCAGGGTTTCCGCCAGCGATTGCGCCAGAAAGCCGGCCAGCGTTGCCGGCGCGGTTGCGCCGGATTGCGCCGCTGTGATGCAGGAGAGCGGAATGTTTTGCTCGATGCAGGCGTAGACGACATCAACCGCGTCCTCGCCGAACCGCATCGGTGAGATGACCGGGCTGATATGCGCCTTTAGGAAGGGCCTTTTGGAGAAGGCGCCGTCGCCGCCCGCGACGATATCCAGCATCTGAACGATGGGCGCGACGTGTTCGGCCATGGTGAAGGACGTGGCGACGGGCTTGGTAGTGTTGCGCATGAGCGCGTAGACCGTGTTCACGTCAAGGTCGAAGTTGTCTTCGATATCCGTCGCGACGCAGCAGCGCGTGAACCAGCTCACATTTCCAAGCGTGTCCTGAAGCCGGGTGAAGTCATGCAAGTCCTTGAGAGTGGATGGTCGGTAGAGGCCGGTGTCAAGGTCCAGGGTTTGAACCGCCGCGCCGCCGGTCCCGAAATGGACGCGCTCGCCTCCCACTTCGATGGAGCGGGCCTCGTTGCGTCCATGCAGCACGAAGGTCTTAGCGGCGGCGGCGACGGCGTCTTCGATGAGTTCGCGCGGCAGCAAAAGGCGGGCGTTGTCGGTCTCAATCGCCCCGGCTGAGACCAGATCGTCGCGGAGGCGGTCGGGAACTTCGCCCATGCCCAGCTCGGCCAGCAGACGGAGGGCGGTGTCAAAAATGGCGCGCAGCTCGGGATCTGCGAGCGGCCGGTACTGACCGCCGATCTGTCCGGGGGGACAGGGGTTCGCCGGCCCCGCAGCGCGCTGCATCAGCCTGTCGCGACGACCGCCCGCGCGACTGCGAGGTGCTGCCATGTCCGTCTGTCCTCCCGCCGTAATCCTTCATCAAGAAAAGCTGCCGGCGGGGGGAGTGCAATGGCTTCGAATTACGCCGCTGGAATTCCAAATCAAGATTCGAATTATTCGAAACTAATGCGGGCCGGTTGATCGCCTTGCCCCGCTGGCTGACATGGGCGCAAGCGGAGGTTCCAGAGATGAAGTCACGTACGAAAGCTGTTGTGATCGGCGGCGGCATCGCAGGCTGTTCGACGCTATATCACCTCACGCGCGAAGGCTGGAGCGATGTGGTGCTGGTCGAGCGTGATGAGCTGACAAGCGGCACGACCTGGCATTCGGCGGCCCAGGTCACGAACTTCGGCATGAACCAGACGATGGTCGGGCTCAAAACTCATTCCATCAATCTTTACAAGGAGCTGGCCGAGGATCCTGAGTATCCGATCAACTACCACCATGGCGACGGCGGTATGCGGCTGGCGAACACCGAAGCGCAGATGCAGGGCTACCGCCACTTCGCCTCGATGGCGCGGGGCATGGATGTTCACTTCGAAGTGATCGACGCTGACGAATGCGCCCGCCGGCATCCGCTCATCTCGACCGACAACCTCATCGGCGGTCTTTGGGATCCGCTGGACGGCGACATCGATCCGGCGCAGCTCTGCCAGGCGCTGGCCCGACGGGCGAGGCATGCGGGCGCGGAGGTCTACCGCAACACGCCGGTCGTCGCGCTCACCCAGCACAAAGACGATACCTGGACGGTTCATTCCGAGAAAGGCGACATCGATTGCGACATCGTCGTCAACGCCTGCGGATATCGCGTGAACGAAGTGGGCGCGATGATGGGTGTTCATCACCCCGTCGCCTCGATGGAGCACCAGTACTTCCTGACCGATGAAATCCCGGCGATCAAAGAGGCGGGGCATCGTATGCCGCTGATCCGCTGTCCGATCAGCGATTACTACTGCCGTCAGGAGAAGAACGGGCTCTTGGTCGGGTTCTATGAGCAGGGCTGCAAAACCTGGGGCATGGACGGCATCGACCCGAAGTTCACCAACGCGCTCTGCCCAGACGATCTGGACCGGGTGACGGAAGTGTTGGAAGGCGCTTTCGAGCGCATGCCGGCCTTGATGGAAGTCGGGATCCACACCGTGGTCAATGGCCCCATCACCTACACGATTGACGGCGCTCCGCTGGTCGGTCCGATCCCGGGCAAGCGCAACGCCTTCTGCATCATCGGTCTCCGCGCGGGTCTGGGCGAGGGCGGCGGTCATGGCTGGCTCCTGGCGCAGCAAATCGTCCACGGCGAAGCCTGTTACGACACCTGGGTTCTCGATCCGCGCCGCTTCACTGGCCACGCCAACGTGGAGCTGACGGCGCTCAAGGCCATTGAGGATTACCAGAACGAGTTCCGGTTCCACTTCCCGCACGAGCATCGGCCCGCCGGCCGGCCCGCGAAGACCACGCCGCTTACGCCGGCACTTGCCGCCGAGGGCGCGGCGTTCACCGTCGTGAACGGCTGGGAGCGGATGGAGTACCTCAAGCCGAGCCCCGAGTTCCACCCATCGCTCAGCTTTGATTTCGACGAGGCCTTCGACATCGTCGCCGGTGAGGTACGGAACGTGCGGGATAATGTCGGGCTTTGCGAGGTCAACGGCTTCAATCGGTTCGAGATCACCGGCGCCGACCGGCACGCGTTTCTGGACCGCCTATTCTGCGGCAACGTAACAAAGCTCGAGGGCCGGGTCGGGCTGGGATATCTGCTGAACCGCCACGGCATGGTCAAATGCGAGGCGACTGTTGCCAATCTTCCGCCGAGCGACAGGGGCCCGGAGCGCGTCTGGTACGGCTCCGCCGCGGCCTCCGAGTTTCACGACATGGACTGGCTGACCGCGCATGTTCAGGACGGTGAAGACGTGCGAATCCGGAGCCTGACCAACGACCAGACGATCCTCGTCCTCGCGGGGCCGAAGTCGCGCGACGTGCTTTCGGCCTGCGCGCGGGGGGATTGGTCGAAGGAGGCCTTCCCCTGGCTGAGCGTGCGGGAGTGCTTCATCGGATTCGCCCCGGCCACCGTGATGGGCGTTAGCTTCTCGGGCGAGCTCGCATACGAAATCCACATCCCCAACGCTTCGCTCTACGCCGCCTATCTGGCGCTGCGCGAGGCGGGCGAGGCGCATGGGCTTCAGCTCTTCGGCGCGCGGGCGGTCGAGTCGATGCGAATGGAGAAAGGGTTCCTGCATTGGAAAGCAGACCTGATCACCGAGTACGATCCGTTCGAGACCGGATTGGACCGCTTCGTGAAGCTCGACAAAGGCCCGTTTGTCGGTCGGGACGCGCTTTTGAAGCGACGGGAAGA
>JASJAU010000064.1 GCA_030066855.1 Paracoccaceae bacterium
GCGGTTCGCATCATTGTCGTTGGGAAGTCAGAAGGCAACACGATCTCGATTATGTCCTGGCTTTCAGCACGGGCTTCGGCGTAGCTGCCTAGCACGTTGTAGGCGACGGCGATTGTCCCGTCGGTCAAATCGTCAATCATGTCGCCAGAACAACAATATAGGCGGACATCGAGACTGCCCATCACCTCCATAAGTCGCCAGAAGGTCTCTGAGGCGCGGGCGTCTTGCGTCGCAAACAGATAACCAAGTCCCGACCGGCGCACATCATAAGTGCCGACCCGATTTCGAAACACATCAGGACGCGCCCGCAACGTCTCGATCAGGTCCTGCCGGGATTGCGGGATTGGCAGCCCCTCAAACGCGGCTCGATTGACGACGATAGCGGCCGGTTCTGAGGTGAAAGCGAACAGGCTTTGTCGCCATTCCGCCCAATACGGATGGGATACGCCTTCCAGGGGCAGGGCATATCCGTCATTCGTTAGTTTCAACTGCAAATCCATGGCGCTGGAGATAGCGATGTCGAATGCACTCGGGGTCTCTCGAAAACGCGTGTCGATATCGGCTGTTCCGGTCACCAGGTACTCGATGGCGACATCTGAGTTCCGCACAACAAATGCCTCGATCAACGGTGCGAAAAGATCTGTGTCGGTGCTTGAGATTATACGAAGCGTGGCAGTCGCCGCTCCTTCGTTGAAGACTTGATGGTCTTCCCAATCCTGCGCCAAGCTGGCGTGACACAGGACGATGAGCGCTAGAGCGATAAGGTTACGCACGCGCCGCCCTCCCGTTGGTTTGCGAGTTCAAGCTTGCCGCCATGCGCATGCGCGACATCCCGTGCGATGGTCAATCCGAGGCCGGACCCGATTGTGCCTGTCGCATTTGCCCCGCGCTGAAAACGCAAGGTTAGCGTGTCAATCTCATCCTCGGGAAAGCCGGGCCCGTGGTCGCAGACCGTGATCCTGGGCGTCGGATGTGCGGACGCCGTCACATCGATAGAGCTTTCGGCGGGGCTGTATTTCATGGCGTTGTCGATCAGGTTTCGAACGGCGTTCTGAAGGAGGACAAGATCGCCGGAATAAGGAACCTGCGGATCGCCCCGCAACGAGATCGACAGGTCTTTCATGTCCGCAATCGGCGTCAGTCGCAAAACCAGATCACGCGCCAGGTCGACAAGGTCGATCTTTTCCCTCTCCAGATGATCCGCACGGAAGGTAATCATCGCGTGATCCAAAAGCTGGCCCGCGGCGCGCGAGCTTTCGTCGATGGCTTTCACCATGGACCGCATTGCCTCGCGGTTTTCTTCTTTGTCGACCCGCTGCAACGTCGCTTCGGCATAGGACCTGACGGTCGCGAGCGGCGTGCGCACCCGATGCGCCGCCTCGGCGATGAAATCCTCCGACTGGCTCAGCGATTGGTCGAGCCGCCCCATCAGCGAGTTCAATGAACTGACCAAAGGAGCCATTTCCCGAGGAACAGGTTTTGTGAAGGGGCTTAGATCCTGCGGCCCCCGACGCGTGACTGATGACGTCAACTTTCCAAGTTGCCCGATGGTCGCCGACGTGGCCCAGAAAGAAAGCGCAGCAGCCAGGGCAAAGAACCCCACGCCCAAGAGCGCGGCGTTGCGCGAAATCTGGTCGAGTGCTTCTGCCAGTGCGTCTTTCGTTTGCGCCAAGACAATCTGGATCTCTGTTCGCTTATTAGCCCCGATCAAGGTTCGGCTTGCGCTGATTTTTCGAACGGCCGCACCGCGCATCTGTCCGGATTCAAACGTCGGGCTTCTGTCTGATGCGCTTTCGGAAAACGTAAGGTCCTCGTAGCCCGACAAGAAGACGCCATCCTGCAAGATCGCATAAAAGACCCGGTCATCGGCTGGTGTGGCTAGCATCGAGAACGCGGAATATGGCAGGTCAAGTTCGACTCTACCGTTGCGGAGCGCGGCAGCGTCCAGCATCGAAGTAACCGATGCTTCGAGGATGTTGTCCTGGCCCCTTTGTGCCACTTGAACTGCATAGTTGCGCGCTGCGAAAAACAGGAGCAGCGCAAGAGCCGCAGCTCCCCCGATCAGTGTAAGCGCCAATCGGTTCCTGAGAGATCCGGACACAACCGGGCTATCCATCTTGGTCCAACCGATAGCCGAGACCGCGCAAAGTGGTAATCCTGAGGGCCGACGGCTGCAGGTGCTTTCGCAGTCGTCCGATGTATACCTCGATTGCGTTTTCCGAAACGTCGTCATCATAGGAAAACAGCCGATCGGCCAGCTTGTTCTTGGAAAAGATCTTGCCTGGTGCGTTTAGGAACAGCTCCAGCAGGCGCAGCTCGCGATTGCGCAGTGTGACAGCATTTCCGCAGACAATAAGGTGGCCGGCCACCGGATCGAACTCGATGCCGCCGACTTCGATCGCGGTGGTGGTATTTCCGGCGCGGCGCCGCAGTACGGCACGGCAGCGAGCCTCGAGTTCGGCGTGATCAAACGGTTTGGTGACATAGTCATCGGCACCCAGATCAAGCGAGCCGATTCGGTCTGACACCTGACTTCTGGCGGTCAGAACGATGACCGGAGTGTCGAAATCACTGGCGCGATGCTTCTGAAGGAAGGCGCGGCCGTCTCCATCAGGAAGCATGATATCCAAGAGGATCAGATCATAGTCCCCGGTTGCGACATAATCGGAGGCGTCTTCTAATTTCTCTGCATGGTCAACGACATGTCCGCTCATCTCCATGCGCGACACGATGGCATTGGCAAGGTCCTTGTTGTCTTCGACCAACAGGAATTTCATGGCGGTCCCGACGCTTTTTTCTGTGGTGACAGGTTTGTGTCAGGTTCGAGTGTTTTCTAATCTGTCAACTGAGCCGCCACGCGGACAGTTGTCAAATGGGAGGAAAAGATGTCGAACATTAAACTGGGCCGTCGCGCCCTTCTTGCGGCTGTTGCCGCGCTTGGTCTGACCGGCCCCGCGGTAGCTGGCGGCCACCAGGTTCTGGACAGCATTCACTTCTTGATCCCCGGCGGTGCCGGTGGTGGCTGGGACGGGACCGCGCGTGGCACCGGCGAAGCGCTGACCGAAGCCGGTCTTGTTGGAACGGCGTCCTACGAGAACATGTCAGGCGGCGGCGGCGGCAAAGCGATCGGATATCTGATCGAGAATGCCGAAAGCAACCACGGCACGCTGATGGTCAACTCTACCCCGATCGTGATCCGCTCGCTCACTGGCGTATTCCCGCACAACTTCCGCGATCTGACGCTTGTCTCGGGCACGATCGGTGACTATGCGGCTATCGTTGTCGGCAAGGACAGCCCGATCAATTCGATGAACGATCTGATCGCCGCCTATGACGCGGATCCGGGCGCAACTGCCATCGGTGGCGGTTCGGTCCCAGGCGGCATGGACCACCTCGTCGCGGCCATGGTGATGGAAGCGGCGGGCAAGGACGCGCTGGGTGTCAAGTACATTCCCTACGACGCTGGCGGCAAAGCCATGGCAGCTTTGCTTTCCGGCGAGATCGCAGCGCTTTCGACGGGCTTCTCGGAAGCCGTCGACCTTGCTAACGCGGGCGAAGTAAAAATCATCGGAGTGACAGCTGACGAGCGCGTAGACGCGGCGCCGGACGCGATGACAATGAAGGAGCAAGGCATCGGCACGACGTTCGTGAACTGGCGCGGTTTCTTTGCGGCCCCGGGTCTGCCTGACGACAAGTTGGCCATGTACCAGGACGCAATCGCAAAGATGTACGACACTCCCGAGTGGGAAGCCGTGCGGGCTCGCAATGGATGGGTGAACATCCACAACTCCGGCGACGACTTCCTGACCTTTCTCGAAGCTCAGGAAAAGGTCATCGGCGACCTGATGAAGAAGCTCGGCTTCCTCTGAATCGCCTCGGAAAGACAGGATCAGAGCGGTCCTCGCTCTGATCCAGCCATTCTTTGGGAGGGGGAAATGGCTCTCGATCGCTGGATTGCGTTGATTCTGTTGGGCATATGCCTGGCCTATGGCTACGCCGCCTGGTTCACGATGGATGGCAGCCTTGCTCCGTTCATGAAGCGCAACCCGATCTGGCCCAGCACCTTCCCAAAAGTCCTGTCGGTCCTCGGCATCATCGCGACGCTTTTCATCCTGCTTGGCATTGAGAAAAGCACCCCGAAAGAAGCCGACATCGACTATCGCCGTCTCGGGGAATACCACCTTGGTCAGGCTCTGATGCTGTTGGCGCTGATGGTGGCCTATGCGCTCTGCCTGCGCCCACTAGGCTTTCTTTTCTCAACATCGGCTTTCCTGATCCTCGGATCGTACGTTTTGGGCGAGCGCAGGTGGCAGATCATGCTCCCCGTCGCGCTGATTGCAACGGTTTCTGTCTGGTATCTGGTTCAGGAGGTTCTTGGCATCTACATGCGCCCCTTGCCGGGCTTTTTCGGAGGCTGAACCATGCTTGAAGGACTGCTGATTGGCCTGACAACGGCGCTGTCAATCCAGAACCTGCTGATGGTCATCGCAGGCTGCCTGATAGGTACGTTCATTGGAATGCTGCCGGGCCTTGGCCCGATGTCGATTATCGCGATTATGATACCGGTCGCCATTTCCATGGGTGATCCTTCGGCCGCGCTGATTCTGTTGGCCGGCGTCTACTACGGGGCTATCTTCGGTGGCTCGACCTCTTCAATCTTGCTGAACGCGCCGGGTGTGGCAGGCACCGTGGCCTCCAGCTTTGACGGCTATCCGATGGCGCGGCAAGGCAAGGCGGGCAAGGCGCTGACAATCGCAGCCATTGCAAGCTTTGCGGGCGGGACTATCGGCGCGCTGCTTCTCATGGTATTCGCGCCCGCGCTGTCGTCCGTCGCCCTGTTGTTCCACTCAGCGGAATACTTCGCGCTGATGGTTGTCGGTCTTTCGGCCATTGCGGCCTTTGCGGGCACAGGGCAGGTCGCCAAGGCCATGATCATGACGATCCTCGGGTTGATCATGGCCACGGTGGGCGAAGGCGCCCTATTCAATCTGCCGCGCTTCACGATGGGCATCATGGACCTGCAGTCGGGCTTCGGTTTCATCACTTTGGCGATGGCGATGTTCGCCCTGCCCGAGGCGCTGTTTCTTGTGCTCAAACCCAAGGATCTGCAGGGCGGCGACGGCGATATCAAAGATCTGCGCATCACGGGGTCCGAGGCCAAGGCCATCGCTCCCGTCATCGGCCGCCAATCGCTGCAAGGTTTCTTCATCGGCGTCTTGCCTGGGGCTGGCGCGACGATTGCCAGCTTCCTGGGCTACGCGGTCGAGCGCAACATCGCCCCGAAGCACGAACAAACCGAATTCGGCAAGGGTTCCATCAAGGGTCTCGCTGCGCCGGAGACGGCGAACAACGCCGCTTGTACGGGCTCGTTCGTGCCTCTTCTGACGCTGGGCATCCCCGGTTCCGGCACCACAGCAATCCTGCTTGGCGCGCTGATCGCCCTGAACGTGACGCCTGGCCCACGGCTCATGGTGGACGATCCGCAGATCTTCTGGGCAGTCATCATGTCGATGTTCATCGGCAACCTCGTGCTGCTAATCCTCAATCTCCCGTTGATCCCCTATATCGCCAAGGTCCTAGCGGTTCCGCGCAACTATTTGATCCCGTTCATTTTGTTCTTCACCCTTATGGGAGCCTATATCGGGCAGAACAACGCGACCGAACTGCTCTTGTTGGTTGGCTTCGGAATCTGCGCCACAGCCTTGAAGTTCGCGGATTACCCGCTGGCGCCGCTCCTGATCGGCTTCATACTAGGGGGCATGATGGAGGATAATTTCGCTCGCTCGATGCAGCTCTATGATGGAGTCGCGTTCATCTGGGAGCGTCCAATGACCTTGGCGCTTTTGGTTATTGCCGGACTTCTGGTGGTATTGCCAAGCTACCGGGCACGACGCGCAAAGGCCCGAGCAGAAGGAGTTGCCGAAGGCGACTGAGCGCTTCAATCTGACTGGGGCGTCAGTTCGTTTTCTGGCAAGCGACTGCCTTTCGGCTTGGGGAGTGGAGTCGGATCGAGAGGTTCCTCAGACTGCCCCCAGAACGGTCTCACAACTGAAAAGGCCCTCAATAGCGCGAACTACCTAGGCTCAAATAAATAAGGGTACAAATGGGAGTACCCAGCGTTTCCTCACCTGATTTCCCGCTTTGATCGAAGACCTATCTGATCTTGTATTTCTTCTTCTGGGCGTCGGTCCAACCGGACAGAGCGCGTCCGTATTCCTTGCCGCTGTCGTCCCGATAGAGTGGGGGACGTTTCTTGGACTTGGCCTTTGACGCCTTGGGGCCATCCTCCGAATCCGAGAACTCATCCGCCATCTTCTTGAGCTTGGCCAGCATCTCCTCAGCGTCCTCGTGGAAGTTGGCGTCGCGCACTTTCTGAACCAGCGCTTCCACACGAGGTCTCATCTCATCTACGAACTCATCAAGCTCTGAGCGAGCCTTGGACCGAACTTCGGCAATGATCTCAGACCAATCGCGCTCTTCCTGTTTTTTGGACATCATGGACTCCGCCTATCCTGCACGTGTCATCCCTGCATTCTAGCGAGTGTGGCTGAAAGAGCACCTGAATTCGCGTCGACTGGCAAGGATGCAATCAATCCTAATGGAACTGGCCAGATGACTGCCAATTGCCCGAAGCGGTAGCAATAACCGGCATGGCGATTTGGTCCATGAAGTCGTCATTCATTTGGCCATCTGGTGTCGCGATGTATCGAACGGCGGCTCTGTGCGCAAAGCGGTCGTTCGCGGCGTCGGCAGAGTAAAGCCCGTGACCGTCCAGCGATCTTGATCCCAAGACGGACGCCACGCGCTCAAAGAACTGCCTTGGGGTTGCGGCATTCAACAAGACCGTCCATCAATTAAAGGTTCTGACGTCTTGGGTTGGAACCGGCGGGAGGCTTGCCCGAGGATGACTGTCCCAGACCTGCTTTCGTGTTACAGGCTCGCTGCCGCCCCGGTTGCGGCATGGCTAGCTCTGGAAGGGCAACGTGAAGCCTTCTTCATAGTGATAATAGTCAGCTTGTTCACGGACCTCGTGGATGGGCCAATCGCGAGATGGCTTGAGCAGGATTCAGGCTTTGGAGCCAAGCTAGATACAATTGCTGACGCTTGCACATTGCTGGTTGGGATCATGGGCGTCTGGATCTTTGAAGCTGAGAACATCGGAGCGGACGTTCTTTGGTTCTACATATTTCTCGCGAGCTATATCGCGGCAGGAGCGGCTTCTCTCATCAAGTTTGGAGCGCTCGCGGCCTATCATCTCTACCTGTCGAAAGCTGCCGCGTTCGCCTCGGCCATCTTCTTTGTCTGGCTGTTTCTTTCTGACTACTCGCGTCCGTTCTTCCTCTTAGTGGTTGGCCTGGGAATTGCTGCGAACTTCGAGTCGCTGATGCTGACATCTCGTCTCCGAAAATCTCGAACAGACATAAAGAGCATCCTGTCTCTCGGATCGCGCAAGGGCGCCAGCGAGGATTGAAATCTCCAAAAGCGGCTTCTAGTGAGCATTGTTCCAGTGACCGCATTGTCTGCAAAACAGTCATTCAAGTCTGGCTGATGAACGCGGCTTCTGATTGAAACCGTCAGATGCCCGAATGAGCCCAAAGCCGACAACTCAGGCCCTTTGTCGGCCTCCGCGAAGCGGCAAGCCGTTTCTGGTGTATCAACTTCATTCAAGAACCACAGGCCGGAAGCGCTGAATTGATCGTACGATCTCATCTGGGGCGCCCTCAAGTCCGTGAAGCGGGATGCGGACGCCATGTCGGGATTGAAACCAAAGCTCAAGGCGGCGCCACACTGGCAGTCGAAGCGGCGCGAGAATCCCAGGCGATGGATCGATGATCAGCCAGTCTCGTCGCCCGTAGAGGCCGACGCGCGTTTGAACGCGTCGAATTCTGTGAATGTCCTCCCACCGGAGTGGCTGTTTGAAGGCCAACGGTATGTTGATCCCGTCCTCGTCGATAACCAGCGCTCTGGGATTGCGCAGTAGAACCCAGACGAAAAGGCCGATGACTGCGGCAAGCGACAAGCTGATGACCAACGCCCAGTACGAGTGGTTGGAGTCCGGATCATAGCCTGACCCAACCAACACCGCGAATAGGAAGATGCCGAAGATGGCGGTCAGCAAGCAGATGACCCATATCAAATTCCGCCTGCGATGGTGGAAGATGTGGGTTGTGTGCGTCATCCACTCAGTATCTACACCCGGCAACCTGCTTTCGAAATCCAAAGGACGTCGAGCAGGCTTAATCAGAAGAGATAAATCGGGCCGGCCTTCCCTGCACTTACGTCTGGCTATGCGACGCGGGTATTTGTTCTTTTGGGGAGAATGACCTTTCCGAGCGCAGCGAAGATCAACAATCCAGCGGCGTTGAGGCTAGCGGACCGGTTTCTTCCGACAAGATCTCTTGCGAAAGTCCGTCGCGCGATCGGACCGGTCGCATTTGAGCCAGATGTCCACGCCAAGCGCGGTAGCTTTGAGCAAGCGAGGCAAGGAGGCGGACGTGATTCTCTATCCCACGATTGAGTTGCAGAATGGTCGTTGTGTCAGCCTTTTCCGCGGTCGTCTTGACGAGCCGCACATTTGGCATTTGGACCCTATAAAGAAGGCGATGGAATTCGCCAAAGCAGGCGCCGAATGGATCCACATCACTGACTTCGATGCAATTGCTGGCGACAATCGAAACCAGGGTATGATCAACGACATCATCATAAAGGCTGGAAGGCCTGTCCAACTGGGTGGTGGATTTCGTTCCATGCCTGCGATTGAAGCGGGCGTCGATAGGGGTGTCGGACGGATAGTCCTGGGAACTGCGGCGTTGCTACAGCCAGGCTTAATCAAAGAGGCCGCACGCGCATTTCCTGACCAAATCGCCTTAGCAGTGGATGTCTACAAGGGACGCGTGATGAGTCACGGCTGGACGGAGACAAGCACTTTCGAGCCACATGCTTTTTTGCGCAACTTTGAGAGTGACCCCTTGGCAGCGATTGTCGTTACTGACATCGATGCTGACCTCGAAGAGGCCGAGGACTCACTGGCGTTGATCACAAGTCTGGCCAAAGAAGCGAAAGCCCCGGTTATCGCGAGCGGGCTGTCCCGAACGCTCGATGACGTCTCTCGCTTGAAGTATGTGCCACATGTATCCGGTGCCATCATCGGCCGTTCCTTGTTCGACAAGAGTGTCGATCTTGAGGAGGCGCTCGCTATCGCCGCGGAGCCAATGGGTGCGATAGCGGAATTCGTTTAGCCAACTGAGGCACGAAAGTTGCACGCCTTTGAGCCTTTATTTCAAGCGACGGCTTCGTCGGCAAAGCGGTTATTCAGCCGAATGGTGATGCACCCAGAACCTCAACAGAAGCGTCAGATGTCACCTATGTGCCCGAAGCGGACATTCGGCACCGATTAATCTAGGTCATTCTTTCGTGCGAGGAGCCGTGTTCCTGTACTGACGTAGGCCATGCGTTTGCGTACGCGGCTGATTGCAAACTCGGAGGAGCTGAGACAAATGGAGATTGCGAAGATCACTGAATACGCCCGCGCGCTGTATGAAGCGCACGGTGATAAGGCGGAAGCGGAAGCCGCTCAAAAGGCCAAGAAGCATGATGAGGCGGGCGAAGAGTCAGAAGCCGAAACCTGGCGAGCGGTTCGGCGAGCGATCCGCGAAATCCGGGGAGCGCACGAAAGCTGAACCTCGCGGGTCGGTCAGAAGTCGCCGCGGTTGGTCGGCTGGCAACAAGAAATCGGGAGCACCGAGCATGGCAGAAACTAAGAAGACAAAGGCCACTCCGGACATGGGCGTTGCAGACATGACCGCGGCCCTGTTGGCGATCAATCCTGTCGCCACAAACGCTTGGCTGGAGATCATGTCAGAAAGCACGCGTTTTCTGACCGATAGGCTTAATCAGGACATCGAAACGCAGAAGGCTCTTTTGGCATGCAGGAGCCCGGCGGAATTGCTGCAGGTACAATCGGAGTTTTTCCAATCAGCCATGAACCAATATGCCGAAGAGATCGCCCGGCTCTCAGAAATGGTCACCAGGGGTGCTGAAGACACGATCGAAGACGCGGTGTCTGGCCATTCTCGCGAATACGACGACGTGCCGATATAATCCCAAGTTGGACGTTCTTTTTGCCGACCGCCGCCATGCGCTCAAGTGATGAACGAAAAGATGTCGGCAACCGGATGGTGAGGCTCGCCTTGCGCGACTCAAGAGGCTGAAATGCGGCAGATCCAATTGGGCCATTCAGGGCCATTCGTCTCCCCGGCGTGCTTGGGCACCATGTACTTTGGATCGAAGCTTGATGCCGTGACGGCGGCCGAAATCGCGGACGCGTATGTGGGGGCCGGCGGGCAATTCATCGACACAGCGAACATTTACGCAGGCTGGATCGAAGGGTGTCGAGGTGGCGAAAGCGAAGAGTTTCTGGGTGGCTGGATGCGCGATCGCAAGAACCGCAGCTCGCTGATTGTGGCGACGAAAATGGGTTTCCCGTATAGAGATGTTCCTCAATCCGCATCCGCAGATTTGGTCGTTTCCGAATGCGAGAAGAGTCTGCGGCGCTTGAAGACAGACTTCGTCGACCTTTTCTTCATCCATTGCGACGACCCGGCGACGCCTTTGGACGAGACACTCGAAGCATTGGAGCTACTCCGACGGTCGGGGAAGGTTCGATTTGTGGGCGCATCCAACTATTCCGCTATCCGACTTGCCAGAGCGCTCGATATTGCCGCCGCGGAAACTGTCCAGCAATTCTGTTGCATTCAGCAGCGTCATAGCTTCCTAACCCCGGCACCGGGGGTTATCACTGCGCCGCAAGTCGTCGCCGACAAAGGACTTCTGGAGCAATGCAAAAACCGTTCGCTTGGTCTGATGGCCTACTCGCCGCTCATCGGCGGGCTTTACTCTGATCTTAATCGGCCCCTCCCACCCGACTACAAGTCGCCGGAAAATGTCGAACGCCTTGATGTGCTCGCGTCGATTTGCGTCGAGACCGGAGCGACAGGAAACCAGGTTGTTCTGGCTTGGATGCGCGAAAGCCAAGTGCCGACTGTGCCATTGCTTGGTGTCAGCAGCACAGGACAGCTGAAGGAGAACCTCGTTTCACTGACGCTTGAACTGTCGCACGAGCAGATTTGGCGAATGGACCGGGCGCATTTCGAGGCCTGAGAGGAAGTCGCCGCCCGCAATTGCCGACTATTGGCCCAATAATGACTTCGAGCCCGAATTGGACGCTCGGACTCCCTCGCCTTATCGCTCGACCAGGTATTTTACCGAAAGTGGCAAGCTGGCCGCGCCGAGGGCTCTTGCGTCCGGGCCTATTGTGCCAGCGCTAATGTTTGGGAGTTCCAGTCCTGTAAGGTTGAACCTTTTGATCTGCGAACTGACTTCGGTAACCAGGCGTTCCCTGACCGGTTCGGGGAGCCAGCCGTCGATCTTTACTGTGTCGAAATCGATCACGCTGCAGGACGAAACGATCGCGTGGGTCAATCCTCGCGCTGCCTCCTCCAACCAGTCGCTCAGCAAATGGTCGGGCATATCCCAGTGCGCTGCGGACTCCCATAGGAGACCGGCCCTGTGGCCCTGGTCAACCAAGTTCCGCTCGAGGATGTATAAGCTGGATACGTCGAGCAGCGGTCGGACATCCCCGCCATTTCCAGGCACTGGTAGGGGGCCAAGGGCTCCGGCATTTCCGCGCCCTGAGTAAATGCTTCCGTTGAGGACAATGCCACCGCCAATGAAGTAACCAATGTAGAAGTACAAAAAGTCCCGTGGGCCGTCTGCCGGCCCAAATACCAGCTCTGCGCCGCAGGCGGCAGTCGCATCGTTTTGAAGCAGAACGGGAATATCATGATGGGACGCCAGGTCCGCCTGAATGTCCGCATGCCGCCAAGCCTCCATCTTCTCCGCTGGGACGCCCAAGGTCTGGGCCCAATCCCAAAGGTAGAAGGGCATCGCTATTCCCATTCCCGCAACGCGAGCGCGCTTTTGTGCGGACAGGCCTGACATGATTGCTTCGTAGTTCGAATAGGCGAATTCAAGCGTGGCATCAGGTGTTGGATAGGAGTAGGTCTTTCTGGCGCGCTTGTGGACGTGGCCGAGGAAATCCGTGAGCACCAGTTCGATACTCCGTCTCCCGACCTTGAGCCCTAAGAAATAGGCGCCCTCTGGGTTGAGACGCATCGGCACGGACGGTTGGCCAACCTTGCCCCTGACTGGCTCACCGCGAAGAAGCAAACCATCTCTCTCTAACTGCCTCATTATTACTGACACTGTCTGGGCGGAAAGGCCGGTCATCCTGGCGATTTCGGATTTCGCGAGTGCATGATGGCGACGGACAAGCGACAAGACAAGCCGTTCATTGTGCGCGCGCATCCCGCTTTGGTTTGACCCGCGAACTTCCGAAACGCGCTCGGTTTTACCGCTGTCAACCGCGATGTTATCAGCCAAGAATGTGCACCTCCCCACCAAGCACACTGTTTGTATTCAATCCGACTGTCAATAATAAATCATAGTGATTTATTTATTGACAGGGTGTTCGAAACCTGTGATGATTTTTGGCATGCGGTTCAACAAACTGCATTGGCCGGACGCTAGATGGCCAAATAGCCGAAAAACTGGGAGGAATTTCGTTGAAACTAACCAATCTTGTTGGCGCTTCCGCGCTCGCCTTGGCGGCAATGGCGGGTAGCGCAATCGCCGGTAGCCACAGCACAACTGTCTGCCTGATTACCAAGACTGACACCAACCCATTCTTTGTCAAAATGCGAGAAGGCGCGGCAGCAAAGGCAGAAGAACTGGGCATGACGCTCAAGGCTTTCGCCGGCAAAATCGACGGTGACCACGAGACTCAGGTACAGGCCATCGAGACCTGCATACTGGACGGCGCAAAAGGTATCCTGCTGACAGCCTCGGATACCTCTTCGATTGTACCTGCGGTTCAGCAGGCGCGAGACGCGGGCGTTCTTGTGATCGCGCTCGACACGCCGCTCGATCCGATTGACTCAGCCGATGCGACTTTCGCAACCGACAACTTCCTTGCCGGACTTCTGATCGGCCAGTGGGCCAAGGCCTCGCTAGGCAGCGCTGCGGATGACGCCATTATCGCTACACTGGACCTGAACGTCAGCCAACCCACCGTTGACGTGCTGCGCAACCAGGGTTTCTTACAGGGCTTCGGAATTGACCTTGCCGATCCAAAAGTCATTGGCGACGAGACCGACCCTCGTCTGGTCGGCAGCGACGTGACAGATGGGAACGAGGAAGGGGGTCGACGCGCGATGGAAAACCTCCTCGCCAAGAACCCGATGATCAATGTTGTCCATACCATCAATGAACCTGCGGCTGCAGGCGCCTATGAGGCTCTGAAGGCAATTGGCCGCGAGAACGATGTATTGATCGTATCGGTCGATGGCGGCTGCCCGGGTGTCCAGAACGTCGCGGACGGCGTGATCGGCGCAACATCGCAGCAGTATCCGCTTCTCATGGCGTCGCTCGGCGTCGAAGCTGTCAAGGAGTGGGCCGACAACGGCAACAAGCCTGCAAACACGCCAGGCAAGGACTTCTTCGATACCGGTGTGGCGCTGGTTACTGATCAGTCTGCCGACGGGGTGGAATCCATCTCAGTCAAAGAGGGCATGGACCTCTGCTGGGGTTGAACCCGCATCACAGTGTGGGAGGCGGCGCAAGCCGCCTCTCGACAAAAGAACTCACTATCAGCTGACGCATTGATAGCGTAACCATGGGAAACGGGACTCCAATCGGGGTATCGCAAATGAATGACGCGCCAAACCGCACCGATGACTTTGAGGCAGCCGCCAAAGGCAGCCCCGAGCAGGTTGCTGAGTTCGACGATGACAAGCGCGGAGCGCTTGCGGCGATCCAGCACGTGCTGCATTCGAACCCGTCGTTGGTTCCGCTAATCGTCCTTGTGGCGGCAATCATCATATTCGGACTTCTTCTGGGTTCGAAATTCTTTTCGCCTTTCGCGCTGACCTTAATCCTGCAACAGGTGCAGATTGTTGGTATCGTCGCTGCGGCGCAGAGCCTTGTGATCCTTACCGCCGGCATCGACCTCAGCGTCGGCGCCATCATGGTTTTTTCTTCAGTGATCATGGGGCAATTCACCTTCCGGTACGGACTGCCGCCGACAGTTGCAATCGCCTGCGGTCTGGCCGCGGGAACAGCGATTGGGGCCATCAACGGATTCCTGGTCAGCCGAGTGAAGCTGCCGCCTTTTATTGTCACGCTCGGCATGTGGCAGATCGTGCTGGCAACAAACTTCCTTTACTCGCAGAACGAGACCATCCGATCTCAGGACATCGCCGCCAACGCGCCGGTACTGCAACTTTTCGGTAGCAAGTTCAGTGTTGGCGGTGCGGTGTTTACCGTCGGCGTTGTTTTCATGCTTTTGCTGATCTTCGGGCTGGCCTATGCGCTTCGATACACAGCTTGGGGACGGCACGTTTATGCCGTCGGCGACGATCCCGAGGCCGCCGAGCTTTCGGGCGTGAATGTTCACCGCACACTCATGTCGGTCTATATGCTGTCGGGCCTGATCTGCGCTTTTGCGGGCTGGGCCCTTATAGGGCGGATCGGATCAGTTTCGCCGACTTCGGGACAGCTTGCGAATATCGAGTCGATCACCGCGGTCGTGATAGGTGGCATATCCCTTTTCGGTGGGCGTGGCTCGATCCTTGGATCGTTGTTTGGAGCGCTGATCGTCGGCGTTTTCACTTTGGGTTTGCGGCTTCTGGGCGCGGACGCCCAATGGACTTTCTTGCTTATCGGCACGCTCATCATCGCTGCTGTGGCCGTCGACCAGTGGATCCGGAGGATTTCAACGTGATGGAACCCGTTCTGAAGGCACGCGGACTGGTGAAACGGTTCGGAAAAGTCGTCGCTCTGGACGACTGCGACTTCGACCTTATGCCCGGCGAGATCCTTGCAGTTATCGGCGACAACGGCGCCGGAAAGTCAGTGATGATCAAATCTCTATCGGGCGCGCTTCAGGTCGACCATGGAGAGATGTTTCTCGACGGGTCGCCTTATCACTTCACCTCGCCAATCGCGGCGCGAGTAGCTGGGATCGAAACGGTTTATCAAACACTTGCCATGTCTCCAGCTTTGTCGATCGCAGACAATATGTTCATGGGCCGCGAAATTCGGAAGTCCGGTCCTTTGGGGAATTGGTTCCGCATGCTGGACCGTCGCGCGATGGAGAAATTTGCACGGGAGAAACTCTCGGAACTGGGTCTAATGACGATCCAGAACATCAACCAACAGGTTGAGACACTTTCGGGCGGTCAACGGCAAGGGATCGCCGTGGCTCGCGCGGCCGCCTTTGGCTCCAAAGTGATCATCCTTGACGAGCCGACGGCGGCGCTTGGCGTAAAGGAAAGCCGAAGGGTGCTGGAACTTATCCTAGACGTCCGGTCGCGAGGCATTCCGATCATCCTAATAAGCCACAATATGCCACACGTCTTTGAAGTTGCGGACCGCATTCATGTTCACCGTCTGGGAAAGCGCCTTTGTGTCATTAAACCAAAAGACTACACGATGTCAGACGCCGTGGCATTCATGACCGGCGCAAAGGAACCACCTGTGGAAGCTGCCACTGCGTGAACTGGAAGCTGATCGCCCAGACGACATCGCGCGGCGCATTGCAGATACGGTAGAGCATCTGAACACCGCCCCGCCGAATCGGCGGCTAGTCGCAGTCAGTGGCCCGATGGCTGGCGCATGGCCTCGAGGAAAAAGCTGCGAAAAGGCGAGGACACTCAAATGATATCCTCAATGCAAAGCGCGTACTGGCGAGTTCCTCGGGCTTTGATTTCCGCATCGGGTACGCTCGTGAGAGAAAAGGCAAAGGGAGCACTTGATGGCATTGCCTGATAGGGAATTTGGTCGAACAGGTTGGGAGGTCGCGCCGATTGGCTTTGGTTCCTGGGCGATCGGAGGATCATGGGGTGAAGTCTCGGAAGCCGATGCCAAGCACACTCTATCCGCTGCATTGGACTCTGGCGTTACATTTATTGACACGGCCGACGTCTATGGCGACGGGCGATCGGAACGCATTATCCGGGATGTTCTGGCATCAAGGTCCGGCGAACGACCAATCGTCGCAACCAAGGCAGGCAGGCGGATCGCTCCGCACGTTGCAGAGGGATATACATTGGATGCGATCCAGAAGTCGGTGGACCGTAGCTTGAGGAACCTTGGCGTGGATTGCCTCGATCTTCTCCAACTGCATTGTCCGCCCACTGAAGTATTCTATAGGCCCAACTTTTTCGCCGAGCTCGCGACACTCATTGAAAAGGGCAAACTCCGCTTCTTGGGCGTTTCGGTGGAGAAAGTCGAAGAAGCGCTCAAGGCTATCGAATACCCGAACGTCAGCTCGGTCCAGATAATCTACAATATCTTCCGCCAACGCCCGGAGGAGTTGTTCTTCGAAGAAGCCAGACGCAAAGGCGTTGCCGTGATTGTCCGGGTGCCGCTCGCAAGCGGACTGCTCACAGGAAAGATGGCATCCGAAACCACGTTCGCCCCGGATGATCATCGAAACTTCAATCGACATGGCGAAGCGTTTGACGTCGGTGAGACCTTTGCCGGCGTTCCTTACGACATAGCGCTCGACGCGATCGAAGAATTGCGACCCTTGGTGCCGAAAGGGGCATCGATGGCGCAAATGGCCTTGCGGTGGATTCTAATGAATGACGCCGTCAGCATCGTTATCCCCGGCGGACGCACACCGGCACAGGCAAAAGCCAACTTCGCTGCGTCGGAATTACCGCCACTCTCCCACGCCACCATGGCGGCAATAACCGAGATCTATGAGACGATGGTCAAGGAGTACGTTCACCATCGCTGGTGAACAAACCTCGGGTCTCTGTGGCAAAAACGACGACAGGTCCAACGCGGGATTGATCTGGATTGGAGATGTTAATGGAAAGGCGTGAAATCGGACGTACAGGCCTCATGGTCGATACGCTGGGCCTCGGCGGCGCGCCGCTGGGCGGGAACTTCGTGGACCTTAGCGACAAACAGGCCGCCGAATTGGTCGAAGCGGCGAAGGCCTCTGGGCTCAGGTATTTCGACACCGCCCCTTGGTATGGGTTTGGACGCTCGGAACGCGTAATGGGCGACGTCTTGCGCGGAACTGAATACGTCCTATCGGACAAGGTTGGGCGTCTCTTGAAGCCCGGCGCTGTCGAAGATCCGATGGAGTTTGGCATGGTCGATCCTTTGCCGTTCCATGTTGTCTACGACTACAGCTACGACGGCATCATGCGGGCCTACGAGGACAACCTCCAAAGGCTTGGGCTCGACCGGATCGACATCCTACTGGTGCACGATATTGGTGCGATGCAGCACGGCGCCGAGAACACTCGGCATTTCGATCAATTGGCCAAGAGCGGTTACAAGGCTTTGGACGATCTGCGCGAGAGCGGAGATGTTTCGGCGATCGGAATTGGTGTCAACGAAAATCAGGCCTGTCTTGACGCACTGGAAATCGGCAATTGGGACGCCTTCCTGTTGGCGGGACGCTATACACTGCTCGAACAAACGGCGCTGGATACGTTGTTCCCAGCTTGTGACGCTGCAGGCACCACAATCATCTGCGGCGGCCCCTTTAACTCGGGCATTCTGGCTGGCCGCGCAACGTGGAACTACGGGAAAGCCCCGGCGGAGGTCAGGGCCAGAGTCGAGAAGCTCAAGGCCGAAGCGGATGCCTTCAACATCTCGCTTGCCGCGGCAGCACTGCAATTCCCCTTGGGAAGTACCACGGTGTCCTCCGTAATACCGGGACCGCGCGACGTTGCGGAATTGGAGCAGATACTCGACTGGTTCAAAATCGACATCCCGCACGAGTTCTGGGAGAGTATCAGATCCAAGGGAATGATTGCGCGGAACGCTCCGGTCCCATCGTGAAATCCCGCTTTTTTCAAGGCCTCAGGTTGCAACGAGACAATTCGAACGTCCGCACAGTCCTGTGGGTGCTGTCAGACCAATGCGAACCAGTCTCTGATGGGACAGTGACGCTGTCCCTTAGTTCGCGCCGAGCCCGCGCCACTCTTCGAGAGCGGCGGTGCGGATCTGCTTGAAATGGTCTCGGCTTGTGAGTGATCTTTCG
>JASJAU010000065.1 GCA_030066855.1 Paracoccaceae bacterium
GTGAGGTCGGAGCGCACCGCAAGCGCGTTCGCCGCCGGAATCGTCGTGTATTCGGCGAACCCCCCGTTCCGCTCAGACCCAAAGTACCCGACTTTGGACATGTTGAGCGGGCTTGCCGGGTCGCGCAGCCAGTTGTCGGTGATGACGCGCTGGCCGATCCGATCCTCGGACACGCCCGCGCCGACCCCAACGATCTCGCCGCAGACATCAGCCCCCTGAATGCGCGGGAAGGTAATCGGCTTGCCGCCCCAGGACGGGTCGTTCTGTCCTTCGACCTCGAGCGCCTCGCCCGTCGTCCCCTCGCTGACAACCTTGGAGTACCAGCCCGTCCGCGTGTTCACGTCCGTATTGTTCAACCCGCAGGCGCCGACTCGGATCAGAACCTCGCCGGATGCGGGATCGGGACGCGGCCAATCCTCCCGCCAGACCATTTGGTCGAGATCGCCGTGGCCCATCGTGACCATGGCTCGCATCGTAGAGGGCAGCGTCACTCCGCGGCCTCCAACACGCTGTCGGCGCGGGGCTTGAGGCTTTCGGGATCATAGGCGGGCTGGCCGAGAACCCGTGCCGCGCGGGGGGCGCCATGGATCACGACCTCGAGCCTCGTGTCCGGCGCCGCCGCCTCAGACCGGATGTATGCGAAGGCGAGGATCTTGCCGACCGTGTGGCCGTAAGCGACCGACGCGGTCGACCCGACCACCCGGCCATCCAGCAACACCGCCTCGCCGCCGTGGCCATCCACCGCGCCGTCCGGCTGGATCTCGAGATAGGCGCAAACCCATGGGTTTTCCGAAGCGAGCCCCCGCTCTTTGCCCAGGAATTCCTTGTCCGCGCGAGCGAACCTCAGCACATCGGCCTCGGCCAGAGTGACCTCGTTGGTCAGCTCGCCCGCCCCTTTGAACCCCTTCTCCATGCGCATGACGTTCATCGCGAAGCTGCCGTAATCTGCGATCCCGTGCGGCTCGCCCGCAGCCCAAAGCGCGTCGTAGACGCCAACGAGCGCCTCGCGCGGCATATGCAGCTCCCACCCGAGTTCGCCCGCATAGGACATGCGCATCGCCCAGACATCGGCGCCCGCGATCGGGATCTCCTGCGCCGAAAGCCAGCGAAACGACCCATTGTCGAGCCGCGCGTCGGTGCATTCCGCCAGAACATCCCTCGCGCGCGGACCATTCAGCGACAGTGCCGCCCAGCTTTCGGAAAGGGCCTCGATCCGGACATCCTCGCCCTCACGGTTCTGCGCGAGGTGATCCAGAAGGCGCTGCTCGAAGAAGGCGGCGCAGACGAGATAGAAGCGGTCCTCACTCATCCGCAGAATCGTCGTCTCCAGCTCGATCCGTCCACTGCGGTTCAGCATGTGCGTCAACGTGATCGACCCGACTTTCTGGGGCATCCGGTTCGCCGTCAGCCGGTCGAGATGCGCGTAAGCGTCCGGTCCCTCCACCAGAACCTTGGTGAAGGCCGTGACATCCATAATCCCGACCCGCTCGCGGACCGCGTTGACCTCACCGGCAACCAGATCGTCCACGACCGTGCGACGGAAGGAATAGTGATCCTCTTGCGCGACCCCATCCCTGGCGAACCAGCGTGGGCGCTCGAACCCGTAAACTTCTTCAAAAACAGCGCCTTTCGCCTTGAACTTCTCGTAGAGCGGAGACGGTTTGACGGGCCGGCCGGCCAGACGGTTGAAATGCGGATAGGGAATCTCATGGCGCAGGCAATAATCCTCCTTCGCCTTGATCACCTGCCAGTTTTTGGTCGCATAGGCGCCAAAGCGGCGGGGATCGTATTCGCGCATTGAGATGTCGGCGGCCCCATGGACGATCCACCGCGCGAGCTCTCGCGTCAGGCCCGGGCCCCAGCCGATCCCGATCTGCGTACCGCAGCAGCACCAGTAGTTCCGCGCGCCCGGCGCCGGACCGATCAAGGGGTTCCCGTCCGGAGGATGGCTGATCGCCCCGTGGACATCTCGCGTGATGCCCAGCTCGGCAAAGATCGGCATGCGGTTCAGGCTTTCCTCCAGCCAGGGCATGACGCGGTCGTAATCCGCCTCAAAGAGCTCGTTCTCGGCCTCCCAAGGGCAATGATCCTCCCAAACAGTGTTGGGGTTTGCCTTCTCATAGATCCCGATCAGGCCCTTCTTTTGCTCCATGCGGATATAGCCTGAGACTTTGCGGTCATCGCGGATCACGGGCAATTCCGTCTCAAGGCCCCGAAACTCAGGTACCTCCTCGGTCACGAAGTAATGGTGGGTCATCGAGGTCATCGGAAGCTGAAGCCCCGACCATTCCCCCATCTGCCGCGCGTAGGTTCCGCCCGCGTTCACCACATGCTCGCAGCGGATCGCGCCCTTCTCGGTCTCCACCAGCCATTCATCGCCGGATCGCGTGATGTTGGTCGCGCGGCAGCGCCGGATGATCCGGGCGCCAAGCGCCCGCGCGCCCGCCGCCATCGCCATCGTCACGTTCGTCGGGTCGACATGACCGTCGTCGGGCGTGTGCAGCGCGCCAAGGACGCCTTCGAGATTATAGAACGGATGCAGTTCCGCGACCCGGTCTGGCCCCACCAGCTCGATATTGAATCCGAGCGACCGGGCGACGGACAGCGTGTGGCGGAGCCAGTCCATCTCGTCTTCGGTATAGGCTAGCCGGAACGAGCCGCAGCCGTGCCAGGTCACCGGCTGCCCCGTCTCGGCCTCGAGCCCGCCGGAATAGAGGCCGATGTTGTAGTCCACACACTTGCCAAGCGAGTAGCTCGACGTCGAATGTGTGATCTGCCCCGCCGCGTGCCATGTGCTGCCGCTGGTCAGCTCGGCCTTCTCTAAAAGAACAACCTCAGGCCCCCACCCTTCATGCGCCAGGTGATAGGCCAGACCGACCCCCATGACCCCGCCGCCGACGATGACGACGCGCGCGGCACTCGGGAACGCGTTTTCGGACATGGACGGTCTTCTCCGCTGAAAGGTCGCAAAACTGCTGGACAGACTAATCGTACGTTTGTACCTTCGTCAATCATGAATAGCACAAATGTATCATCAACCGTTCTGAACCGCCTCACAGAGGAGTGGGACACGCTGACGCCCGAGGCGCAGAAAGCGGCGCGCTACGTGCTGGAGAATCCTCACGACGTCGGCGTGTCGACCGTGCGCCAGATCGCCAAGGCCGCAAGCGTGCAGCCCAACACTTTCGTGCGCATGGCTCGGCAGGTCGGGTTCGAAGGCTACGAGGACTTCCGCGCCCCGTTTCGCGAAGCGATACGACAGGGCAGCGTCAGCTTCCCCGACCGCGCTCGCTGGCTTCAGGACATTCGCAAGTCCGGGGACCTGGGCGGGCTCTATGCCGATGTGGTCGAGGCCGCGATCCGCAACGTCGAGGAGACTTTCTCCGGCATCGACGCCTCTTCCCTTCAGGCCGCGGCCGAGGCGATCTGGAACTCCCGGCAGGTCTTCACGCTCGGCGTCGGCGTGAACAACTCGAACGCACGCAACTTCACCTATCTCGCCTCGACCGGCATGATGCGGTTTCACGCCATCCCCCGCCCCGGCTCCACCGCGCTCGACGATCTCGCCTGGGCCGGCGATCAGGACGCGCTGATCGCTGTCACATGCCATCCTTACCGCACTGAAGTTGTCGAGGCTGTCGAGCTCGCGAGGGAGACCGGCATGACGATCATCGGCATATCGGACAGCCCGGCGAGCCCGATCATCCGCAACGCCGATCACGGTTTCGTCGTGGCCGCCGACACGCCGCAGTTCTTCCCCTCCTCGGTTTCGACCATCGCGCTTCTGGAGACGCTTCTGAGCTTCATTATTTCGGTCGCAAGTGATGAGATCGTGGAGCGGGTCGAGCTGTTCCACCGCCGCCGGCATGATCTTGGAATCTACAGAGAGGAGCCGAAATGAACGAGCTGGCCAGCCCTCCGCGCTCGCTTGACGCGCGGTACTACACCGATCCGCGGATCCTCGAGATCGAGAAGGCCGGGCTGCTCGCCCAGACCTGGCAGTTCGCGGGCCACGCGAGCCAGCTGGAGAGCCCGGGCGACTACTTCGCGTTCGAGCTGGCCGATGAGAGCCTCTTCTCAGTCATGGACCGCGAGGGGGAAATCCGCACCTTCTACAATGTCTGCCAGCACCGGGCGCATCAGCTCGTCTCGGGCACCGGCAGCACGCGCGTCGTCGTCTGCCCCTACCACGCCTGGACCTATGAGCTGAGCGGCCAGCTTCGCGCCGCGCCCAACTCCCGTTCAGTCCCCGGCTTCGACAAATCGAAGGTCTGCCTGACCGAGGTCCGGACGGAGGTCTTTTTGGGCTTCATTTTTGTGAACCTCGACCCGGACGCGGAGCCGATGGACAACTGGTTCCCTGGCGCTCGTCAGGGGCTGGAGGCCTTCGTTCCGAACTGGGACGAACTGAAGCCCTTGAAATGGGTGGAAATCGAAGAGAACTGCAACTGGAAGGTCTCGGTTGAGAACTACTCCGAGTGCTACCATTGCAGTCTGAACCACCCGACCTTCGCGACCGGTGTCATCAAGCCTGATACCTACGACATTCAGCCCCAGGGCTACTGCCTGCGGCACACGACCGAGTGCAACTCGCTGGATCAGATGACCTACGACATCGAGAGCGGGTTCGAAAACAACGACCAGTACTCAAGCTGGTTTCTCTGGCCGATGTTTTCGTTTCAGGTCTATCCGGGGAACCTCCTGAACACCTACCACTGGCGCGCGATCGACGCCGAACATGTGGTCGTCTGGCGCGGCTGGTACTCTGTCGGCGGGATGGACGACGAAACTGTGCGTCGCATGGCGGATCAGGACCGCAAGACAACGGTGGAGGAGGACATCCATTTGGTTGAAAGCGTGCAGCGCGGGCTGAAGTCGCGCGGCTACGTGCCGGGGCCGCTGATCGTCGATCCGGCATCCGGCGTGAACTCCGAGCATTCGATCATGCACCTGCAGCGCTGGATGCGGGAGGCGATTGATGGCTGAGATCGCGGCTTACTGGCGGAACTATATTGACGGGGCCTGGGCCGACGGCGGTGCGGGGCGCATCGACGTCACCGATCCGGCGACGGGCGAGACGGTGGCCGAGCACGCGCTTGCCGACGACGCCGATGTCGACCGCGCGGTTCAGGCGGCGGGGCGGCTCCACCGGTCCGGCGCACTCACGGACATGCGTCCGATTGAGCGCGGCCGCATGGTCCAGGCAATGGGCGCGTATCTTCTCGCGAACAAGGAAGAGATCGCCGAGGTTCTGACGCGCGAGCAAGGCAAGCCGCTTTGGGAGTCGGTGATCGAGGTCGAAGGCGCCGCCGCCTATTTCGAGTACTACGGCAATCAGGCCAGCACGGTTGAAGGGCGGTCGATCCCGCTGGGCGCTGGCTATTTTGACTGGACGGTGAATGAGCCCTTTGGCGTTTCCGCCCAGATCATCCCGTGGAACTACCCGGTCGAGATGACCGCCCGTTCGCTCTCGGCGGCGCTCGCGACCGGCAACGCCTGCGTGATCAAATCGCCCGAAATGACGCCGCTCACGAACGCCTGGTTCGCTCGCGCGGCGGAGGCGGCGGGGTTTCCGGCGGGCGCGGTCAACGTCCTCTGCGGCCTCGGTCACGAGGCGGGCGCGGCGCTGTCGGCGCACCCGGGCGTCAACCAGATCGTCTTCACCGGCTCGGTCCCGACCGGAATCGCCATCGCCACGGCGGCGGCGCGGAACCTCGTGCCCTGCGTCTTGGAGCTCGGCGGCAAATCCGCCGCGATCGTGCATGACGACGCGGATCTCGCTGCCTTCGAGAACGACATCCGCTGGGGCATTTACTTCAACGCAGGCCAGGTCTGCTCGGCCATGTCGCGTGTGATCGTCCATGAAAGCCGGGCGGAGGAGATGGTGGAGCGCGCCGAAGCGGTGGCGAAATCGCTCTTGGTCGGGCCCGGCATCGAACGGGCTGAATTCGGGGCGAATATGGGATCGATGGTCTCGGTCCGGCAGCGAGACCGCGCCGCAGGCATGGTGCAGCGCGCCACTGAACAAGGTGCGCGTGTCGTCACCGGGGGGCGCCCCCTCAACCGGCCGGGCGCGTTCCTCGAGCCAACTGTGATCGCAGATGTCTCGCCAGACATGGACATCGCGCGGGAGGAGGTCTTCGGCCCAGTGCTTTCGATCCTGACCTTCCGGGACGAGGCGGACGCTATCGAGATCGCCAACGGCACCGACTACGGCCTGGTCTCCGGAGTCTTCACCGCCGATCTCGACCGCGCCACCCGCGCCGCGCGTCAGCTTCGCGCCGGCCAGGTTTTTGTTAACGAATGGTACGCCGGCGGGATCGAGACGCCTTTCGGCGGCTACGGCAAGTCGGGATATGGCCGCGAGAAGGGGCGCGAGGCGCTCTGGAACTACGTTCAGACAAAGAACGTCGCGGTCCGGCTGAAGGGATAGGAAGATGAGCGCATTCGACGAGGATCTGTTCCTCAAGGGTATGGAGCAGCGAAAGGCCACGCTCGGCGCCGAGTACGTCGAGCGCAATCTCGCTGCCGCCGACGACTTCACCCGCCCGTTTCAGGAGGCGATGACAGCCTGGTGCTGGGGGTTCGGATGGGGCGACGACGTGATCGACGCCAAGACGCGCTCGATGATGAACCTCGCTATGATCGGCGCGCTTGGGAAGATGCAGGAATGGGAGGTTCATTGCCGTGGCGCATTGAATAACGGTGTCACTCAAGAAGAGATACGGGCCATCATCCATGTCGTCGGCATCTACTGCGGCGTGCCCCAGGCGCTTGAGTGCTTCCGCGCCGCGAAGAAGGTTCTCGCTGAAACAGAAGCGTCTGAGTAACCGCCGGACGCCCGTCGATTGACCATTGTCAATGCAAACGCCAGGCCGATCCGTCATCCTGTGATTGTGAGCGGGGCTCTTTGGGACACACGAAAGGGAGCCGCAGCGTAAGTGGTGGTTGTGGACGGCGCGGGGCGGACGGAAGTCGGCCCCGCGCTGATGTTTGGGGCCGTGTCTTTTTTCGGCTGTTACGCCCGTGAGAGCGCCCTTAGCGCTTCTTCGGCGCGCGTCTCGATCTCATCGGACGCTAACTCGACGATGTTTTTCGGGACTTCAACAGCGACCGCATCTGCCAGCGTGGGCGTCCAGCTGTCCCGAAGATGCCCCAATACGGCGGGTGAGGCGAAGACCGCCAAACGGGCGAAATGCCCGCGCTCAAGATGCGTCTCCAGCATCGTTATGACCTCTGCGAGGAACTCTCTGAAGCCGTGCTCCAATGGATCGGACCCGTATTCCATGGCCGAGCGGCGGCTGCCCGGACCGGGTGGATGCGACCGACCGGGCCGGTCGGCGACGACGTCCTGGAGCCGCTGGTGCTCCGACAGAACCTCGAGCTCGGCCAGCCGCTCGCCTACGGGCATCTTCATGCCGCGCAGGATGCGCGCGTGGTTCGCATTAATGACGAGTATCCAGGTTTCCCTGTTCTTCTTCTGAAAGCCGGTCATTGCTGCCCTCCTCTTTATCCAAGTCCCGGAATGTGCCCTGATCTCGCCGGCAACTCATTGACCGCAGGCAAGCGGCGGCTTCCGTCAGCCTTGGCCCATGATGTTCATCGACATGATCTCAAAGGTCGCGCCGGCCGGGTCCCGGACCACCGCCATCCGCTCTCCGACCGGCAGATCGAAAGGCTCGGACAGAACCGAGCCGCCCGCCTCTCGAACACGGGCCACGACCGCATCGACGTCGTTTGCGGCGAAATAGACATCCCAGAACGACCCTTCGAACTCCGTCTCGGGCCGTTTCGGCAGAATGCCCGCCACCGGATCGCCCCCCAGCTTGAGAAGCGTGTAGGGTCTCCCGCCGGCGTCGATCACGTCGGGGTCGAGGTTGAGCAGCGCCTTGTAGAAGGCGTCCGCCTTCTCGGTCTCCTCGGTGCAAAGCTCGTTCCAGAGCATCGCGCCATGAGTGTTGAAGACCTGACCGCCCTGGTTCTCGGCCGGCGTCCACAGCCTCAGATATGCGCCGACAGGGTCCTGAACCACGGCGATCTTGCCGACGCCGTCTTCCTCCATCGGCCCGTCGAGCAAGGTCCCCCCCTCGTTCTTTAGAACCTCCAGGCTCGCGTCCAGATCGGCCACTTCGAAGTAGGTCGACCAATGGGGCGGCACGCCAAGGTCTTTCATCTGATCGGTAAGCCCATACAGACCCGCCACGCGCCTGCCGTCGAGATACTGCATTGAATAGATCGCGCCGGTGGAATCGGCGACGCGCTCGGAGGTCCAACCGAAGACATGGGCGTAGAACGCCTCGGCGGCGGAAAGATCGGTGGTCGCGCAGTCGGCCCAATTCGGAACGCCGGCACGGTGCGTTGTATCAAGCGCCATTTTCTATGCTCCATTCAGAATAACTGCGGGCAATCTAACGGCTTGCGCGACCGCCGCCTTGACGGGCGTAAACCGCCAGCCATCGGTGCGACAATCTTATCCGAGTTTTTTGGTTGGTTTCTGTTGACGGCAAAGGATGCCTCGGTAAATTCCCGATGATTTTCATCGGAAATGGCCCTTAGGGAGAGACCCATGCCTCGCACCGCCACCCTTGCCGCGCTTGCCGCCGGCGCCCTGCTGTCCACGAGCACGCTTGCGCTCGCCAACGGAGAGCTCAACCTCTACTCGTCGCGCCACTACGACACCGACGAGCGACTCTACTCTGACTTCACTGAAATGACCGGGATCACGATCAACCGGATCGAAGGCAACGCGGACGAGCTGATCGCCCGCATGCAGGCCGAAGGCGCCAACAGCCCGGCAGACGTCTTCCTGACCGTCGACACCTCGCGGCTTGAGCGCGCGAAGGACGCCGGTTTGTTCCAGTCGATCTCGTCCGACGTGCTCGAGGCCCGCGTGCCATCCTACCTGCAGGATGAGGACAACCAGTGGTTCGGCTTCTCGCAGCGGGCGCGCATCCTCTTCTACGACAAGACCGACGTGACCGATCCGCCGATGACCTACCAGGATCTTGCCGATCCGAAATACGCGGGCCAGATCTGCATCCGCTCGTCCTCAAACGTCTACACCCAGACCATCACGGCGGCGCTGATCGCGCATCTCGGCGAGGACGCGGTCAAGGGATGGGCCGAGGCGGTCGTCGCCAACTTCGCCCGCGACCCGCAGGGCGGCGACACCGACCAGCTGCGCGGCATCGTCTCGGGCGAGTGCGACATCTCAATGTCGAACACCTACTACTTCGGCCGCGCCATCCGGAAGGACGTGGACGGGTTGCCCAAGGATGCGATGGAGAACATCGGCTGGGTCTTCCCGAACCAGGATTCCATCGGCGCGCATATGAACCTCTCGGGCGGCGGCGTGGCCGCGAACGCGCCCAACAAGGACAACGCGGTCAAATTCCTCGAGTACCTCGCCTCGGATCAGGCGCAGGAGTACTTCTCCGCCGGCAACGACGAATACCCGGCGGTGCCGGGCGTTGGCGTGAGCCCGTCGGTGGCCTCGCTCGGTTTCTTCAAGCCCGACGACCTCGACGCCACGGCCATCGCCAACAACGTCCCGGCCGCGCAAATGCTGCTGAACGAGGCCGGCTGGAAATAACCCTCCCTGCAAAATGCAAACGAAGGCGCGTCCGGGTTCGGGCGCGCCTTTTTCGTCAGTCCCGGCTGATCCGGCGGCAGAGGAGGATGGTCGGCACCAGCCCGATGGCGGCGATTACCAGGCTAGGCACCGCGGCGCCTTCGAGCCGCTCGTCCGAAGCCAGCCGGAACGCCTGCACCGCGAGCGTGTCGAAGTTGAAAGGTCGCAGGATCAGAGTAGCCGGCAGCTCCTTCATCACATCCACGAAGACGATCAGACAGCCGGTCAGCAAGCTCGGCGCCAGAAGCGGCATGTGAACGCGCACCGCCGTCCGGACGGGCGAGGCGCCCAGCACCCGAGCCGCGTAGTCGAGGTTCTGACTGACTGCGCTCGACCCGCTTTCATAGGCGCTGATGGCGGCGGCCAAAAAGCGGATCATATAGGCTATAACCAGAAGCGCGATGGATCCGGTGATAAGAAGGCCAGTGGAAATGCCGAAGGTTTCGCGCATTAAGGCGTCGAGCCGGTTGTCGAAGGCGCCCATCGGCACCATCAGGCCGACGGCAATCACGCCGCCCGGCACTGCATAGCCAAGCCGGCCCACGTGGAGCGCTGACCGCGTGATACGATTCGGGAAGGACCGCCGCGCCGTCCCGAGCGCAAGCGCCGCGAAGACGGTGACGCCAGCGGCGACAGTGGCCAGAATCAGGCTGTTCTGGATGAAGAGCTGATAGCGCGGGCTGAACAGGTCCTGTTCCGACCCCTGCGCCATGACCGCGAGCGAGATCGTTGGCACGACCGCGCCCAGAAGCACTGGGAGCGCGCATCCGACCGCCGCCGCCGCAGCCGCCACGCCCTTAAGCGGAAAGCGCGGCATCTCCTCTTTCCGGAGCCCATGCGTGTCGACCATGGATTTTCGCGAGACGCGCTCCAGCAAGGCCAGAAGCAGAGCGAAGCTCAGGAGGCAGAGCGCGAGCTGCGCCGCCGCCGCGCGATCCGCCATCGAGAACCAGCTTTGATAGATGCCGGTCGCGAAAGTCTGGACGCTGAAGAAGGAAACGGTGCCGAAATCGGCAATCGTCTCCATCGCGACCAGCAGCACGCCCCCGAAGGCCGCCGTGCGCGCCATCGGCAGCGAGACCGTCAGAAACGCCCGCCACGGTCCCCGCCCGAGCGTTCGGGCGGCGATGAACTGCGCCCCGCTCTGGCTCAGGAAGGCAGCGCGGCACAAGAGATAGACATAGGGGTAGAGTACCAGCGATAGCATCGCCGCCGCGCCACCGAACGACCGGATCTCGGGAAACCAGTAGTCGCGCGGCCCCCACCCGAAGACGTCCCGCAGTGTCGACTGCACGATGCCCGGATGGTCCAGGATGTGGGTGTAAGCGTAGGCGAGGACATAGGCAGGGAAGGCGAAGGGCAGGACCAGGAGGATCTCGAACGCCTTCCGCCCCGGGAACTCGGTCATGGTGACGAGCCACGCTGTCCCGACGCCGATGACGAAGGTCGCCAGGCCGGTGAAAGATACAAGCCCCACCGTGTTCAACGCGAAACGCGGCAGAACCGACTGCGCCAGGCTGATAATCACTTCTCCGGGCATCGACGCGCTGGCGATTCCGACCGCGACAAGAGGGAAAAGGCAGAGCACGAAAACCAATCCGGCAACCGCTGTCAGCAGTTTCGACGACAATCGGGACATCGCTCGGGCCGGACTTTCCTCATTCGCGCTCCCGCCGTTCTAGACCCCGAGGATCAGGTTTCCAAGCAGAAGGGCCGGTGACGCGAGGGACACGTCGACATAATGGAAGAAGTATCATAGAGTTGCAGCGCCACAGACTTTCGCGGCGGGGGCCGCGCGCCATGACACATACGCTCACAAACCTGGCAGGAACAGACCCGGCGATGCGCCAGTTCGGAGGCATTCTCGAGCATCACTCGGGCGAACTTGACGCCTTTTTCGAGGCGCTGAAGCGCTACAGCCGAAAGGCCGCGCATGGGCACATGTTTTTCCAGGAGGGCGACGAGACCGATCAGGTGATCGTGGTTTTGAAGGGCTGGCTGGCGACCTCAAAAGCGCTCGAGGACGGCGATGCCCAGATCATCGACTTCGCGCTCCCGGGCGACGTCGTCGAGACGGTCGCTGGCGACGGCTTCACATCAGACGTGACGCTTGAGGCAGTCTCCGACGCCGAAGTCGCCATTGTGCCGGCGGCCACATGGAACAGCCTTCTGAAAGCGTCCCCGCACTTGGAAGCGGCGGTTGAGCGCGTGCGCGCGGCGGCGCGAGCCCGAATGACCGAGCGCTTGCTCAGAATGGGCAAGGGCAGCGCCCCGATGCGCGTCGCTTACGCCCTTATCGAGCTCTGCGTGCGGCTTCGCGCGATTGGTGAGGCGGATAGTTGCGAATACCACCTGCCGCTGACGCAGAAGACGATCGGGGATTTCACAGGGCTCTCCGCCGTGCATGTTTGCCGCACAATGCGGCGACTCGAACGACAGGCGATCATCGACGCCGAGGATCACATCGACATCCGCATCCTCGACGTGCCCGCCCTGTCGGACATCGCGCAGACCGATCCGGATCTTTTGATGGACGAGATCATTCCTGCCGTGACCTGACTGTTCAGCGGTCCTCGACGATCTCTCCCAGAGTCTCGCCCGCGAGGAGCTCAGAGGCATGCTCGGCGATGTCGCCGACAGACAGAACACCGACGAGCGAGCCGTCGCGATCCAGAACGGCCAACCTGCGCACCTGAAAATCCCCCATTATATAGGCGGCTTCGGTCAAGGGCTGATCGGCAAAGCAGGTCAATACCGGCGCCTTCATGACGTCGGCGGCGCTGAGACCTTCCCCGCTCTTGTCTTGCGTGAGCACCCGCACCACGAGATCCCGATCCGTGATAGAACCTACCAGGCGCTCTCCTTCCAGAACCGGTACGAAGCCGATGGCGTGCCTGCGCATGAAGACCGCCACCAGGTCGATTGGCGAGGACGCATCCACGAATACCGGCGGTTGCGACATGATCTTGCGGACTTGGATCAGGGTCATCGGTCTTCAACTCATTAATAGGCACCCTGCCGCGCGACCCGTCGGCCTGCATTAACCGCCGACAAATCCCATTTTCACGATTTTCCAGAAGGACATGTCGGTTCGGCGCGGATGGTCCGAAGGGCGCCTTGCGCTCATACTCCCAGCACCTTGAGCAAGGCGGCGTTTCGATGAGCACGGATTATGCGACACCTCCCGGCGGCCACCCCGACCAGACACGGCTTCTGACAGACCGCGCGGTCTTGACGGAGGCTTACGCGGTGATTCCCAAGGGAACGATGCGGGACATCGTGACCAGCGCCCTTCCCTTTTGGGAGAAGACCCGGCTCTGGGTCCTAGCCCGCCCGCTCACTGGATTCGCCGAGACCTTCTCGCATTACATCATGGAAGTTGGCGCCGGCGGTGGATCGGACCGGCCCGAAACCGACGCCGAGGCGGAAGCGGTCCTCTTTGTCGTCGATGGTGCGGTCTCGCTCACATTGAACGGCGAAGACCATGCGCTCGACCCCGGCGGATATGCCTATATCCCGCCCGGTACGGAATGGTCGCTCTGGAACAAGGGCGACGCTCCCGCGCGCTTTCACTGGATTCGGAAGGCCTATCAGGCGGTCGCCGGCTTGGAGGCGCCGGACGCCTTCGTGACCTCTGAAGGGGACGTGACACCGGTCGCCATGCCGGGAACGGAGGGCAGATGGTCCACCAAGCGCTTTGCCGATCCGGCGGACCTCCGGCACGACATGCACGTAAACATCGTCAGCTTCGAGCCAGGCGCCGTCATCCCCTTCGCAGAGACGCATGTGATGGAGCATGGGCTTTATGTGCTTGAAGGCAAAGGTGTCTACCGGCTGAACCAGGATTGGGTCGAGGTCGAGGCGGGCGACTACATATGGCTCCGGGCCTTCTGCCCGCAGGCCTGCTACGCAGGGGGGCCGGGCCGGTTCCGCTATCTGCTTTACAAGGACGTAAACCGGCACATGCCGCTTAGGCCCTTGGGCTGACGCCTCCAATGGACTGAGTCAGGTCACGGGCGGCGGCGATCACCGCGCCCGCGATCTCGTCAATCCGGTCGGGTCGCACTCGCGCTGTTGGACCTGAGACCGAAATGCCGGCAATCGCCTCACCGTAGACATCAAAGACCGGCGCGGCGATGCAGCGCATGCCGAGGTTCTTCTCCTCCCCGTCGATCGAGTAGCCGCGCGCGCGGGTCGCCTCCAGATCAGCGCGAAGCGCGTCCGGTTCGATCAGCGTGTGCTCGGTGAAGCGCTCCAGATCGCCCGCGAGAACCTGATCGAGCCGGCGCTGGTCCATTTCGGCCAGAAGCGCCTTTCCGATGCCGGAGGAATGCGCGGGCGACAGCGTGCCGGGTGGAAAGAACGCGCGGATGCTCTCGTGCGTCTCGACCTGGCTGACGAAGAGAACGGCGGCGTCGCGCGACACGCCGAGATTGGCCGTCTCGCCGGTCGCCTCCATCAGCTCGCGCAGGATCGGTCGGGCGCGGTCGACCAGGCTTGTCCGTCGCAGGAACCGCCCGCCGATGACGAAGGCCTGGGCTCCTATGTACCAAAGCTGTTCGACCGGATCGAATTCGGTCAGTCCCCGCCCTTCCAGCGTGACGAGAATGCGATAGACGGTGGCGGGCGACTGATCGAGATCGCCTGCAAGCTCCGACAGCGTTCGGCCCTGATTCTCGCTCAGATGAGCGAAGACCTCCATCGCACGGTCCAGTGACTTGATCGTGTTCTGCTCGGTCTTGTCGTGCCAGTCGCGGGGACGGCCGCGCTTGCGTTTCAGATCTGTGGAGAGGTTGGAATCGGCAGGCATTTCGAACGGTTTTTCCAGTTTTGAAATAGCAATTCACAATATGAAAAATTTAAACCTCTGACAAGACTTGATTTTTGATTTTTGCTCCTTTCTGAAAAAATATTTCAAAAAAGTTTTCCTCGCGGGTCGGCACCCCTATGAAGCACACAGCCACGCGAGGAGGAGTGCCATGAGCTTCCAGCATCCTGTATTCATTCCCGGACCGACCAACATGCCGGAGGCGATCCGCCGCGCCTGCGACATGCCGACCATGGATCACCGGTCCGCCGCATTCGAAGGCATCATCACGCCGGCCAAGGACGGCGTTCGAAAGGTGCTGCAAAGCGACGATGCTGAAGTTTTCATCTTCCCCGCCACAGGTACCGGCGGCTGGGAGACGGCGATCACCAACACCCTCTCGCCCGGCGACAAGGTTCTGGTCGGTCGGAATGGCATGTTCAGCCACAAGTGGATCGACATGTGCCAACGCCACGGGCTCGAGGCCATCGTGCTGGAGCATCGTTGGGGTGAAGGCCTCGACGCGTCGCGCTATGCCGAGGTCCTCTGCGAAGACTCGGCCCACGAAATCAAAGCGGTGCTCGCCACGCATAACGAGACCGCCACCGGTGTTCGCTCGGACATCAAGGCTATCCGCACGGCGATCGACGACACGAACCACCCCGCGCTCTTCATGATTGATGGCGTTAGCTCGATCGGGTCGATGGATTTCCGCTTTGACGAATGGAAAGTCGATGTCGCCGTCACCGGCTCGCAAAAGGGCTTCATGTTGCCGCCGGGCCTCGCCATCGTCGGGTTCAGCCCGAAGGCGATGGCGGCGATCTCGACCGCGAAGCTGCCCCGCACTTACTTCGACGTTGTCGATATGGGCGGGCCGTTCCCCTATACACCGCCCGTCGGCCTTTTGAATGGCCTTGCGCTCGCCTGCGACATGCTGCTGGACGAGGGGCTTGAGAACGTCTTCGCGCGCCACGCCCGCATAGCGAGTGGGGTTCGCGCGGCGATTGACGCTTGGGGCCTCGAGCTCTGCGCCGAGACGCCCGCCGCCTACTCGGACACTGTGAGCGCGATCCTTACGCCAAAAGGTTTCAACGCCGCCGACATCTGCGCGCATGCCGCGAACACCTATCAGGTCGCTTTCGGCGGAGGGCTCGGCGAAGTCGCCGGCAAGGTCTTCCGGATTGGCCATCTTGGCATGATGTCAGACGTTATGGCCCTCTCCGGCATCGCGACCGCAGAGATGACGATGGCCGATCTCGGACTAAATATCGAACTGGGCTCAGGCGTCGCGGCGGCGCAGGAAATTTACCGCGCCAAACCCGGAAATGGTATCAAGAAGGCAGCGTGATGAAAGACATGAACGAGACCCGGATCCCCACCTTCGACGACGTGCTTGCCGCGCATGAGCGGATCAAGCCGCATATCAACCGCACGCCGGTTCTGAAGTCCGAGTATCTGAACGGGCTCACAGGCGCAGACCTCTATTTCAAGTGCGAGAACTTTCAGGAGCCTGGCGCGTTCAAGGTGCGCGGCGCCTCGAACGCGGTCTTCGGGCTGGATGACGAACAGGCGGCGAAAGGGGTCGCTACCCATTCCTCTGGCAACCACGCGCTCTGCCTCTCCTATGCGGCGGGCCGCCGGGGCATCCCCTGCAACGTGGTCATGCCGCGCACGGCTCCTGAGGCGAAGAAAGACGCTGTGCGCCGCTACGGCGGCGTCATCACCGAATGCGAGCCCTCGACGTCCTCGCGCGAAGCGACCTTCGCCGAGGTGCAGGCGCGGACGGGCGGCGAGTTCGTCCATCCCTACAACGACCCCCGCGTGATCGCCGGTCAGGCGACCTGCTCGCTGGAGCTGATCGACCAGATCGACGGGCTCGAGGCCGTCATCGCGCCCATCGGCGGCGGCGGCATGATTTCGGGCACCTGCCTCACGCTATCCAACAAGGCGCCGGGCATGGAGATCTACGCCGCTGAGCCCGAACAGGCCGACGACGCCTACCGCTCGTTCAAAGCGGGGCATATCATCGCCGACGACGCGCCGGTGACCATCGCGGACGGCCTGAAAGTGCCGCTCAAGGAGAACACCTGGCACTTTGTTTCCAACTACGTGACCGACATCCTGACCGCGTCCGAGGAGGAGATCATCGACGCGATGAAGATCACGTGGAAGTACCTGCGCATCGTTATGGAGCCGTCCTGCGCGGTGCCGCTCGCGACCATAATCAAGAACCCTGACACCTTCCGCGGCAAGCGCGTGGGAGTCATCGTCACCGGCGGCAATGTCGACCTCGACAAGCTGCCCTGGATCAAGTGAGACAAGGAGACCGGACATGAACGCTCCGACAAAAATCACCGACCTCGAAGTCGGTTATGACATCCCCGCAAGCATTGGCATGGACGAGAGCGAGATCCAGACGCCCTGTCTGATCCTCGACCTCGACGCGCTCGAGCGGAACATCAAGAAGATGGGCGACTATGCGGCCGCACACGGCATGCGCCACCGCGTGCACGGCAAGATGCACAAGTCCGTCGACGTAGCGAAGCTTCAGGAAGAACTCGGCGGCGCCGTTGGCGTCTGCTGCCAAAAGGTCTCCGAAGCCGAAGTCTTCGCCCGTGGCGGCATCAAGGACGTGTTGGTCTCGAACCAGGTGCGCGAGCCCGCCAAAATCGACCGCCTGGCCCGCATCCCGAACCATGGCGCCCGCGCGATCTGCTGCGTAGACGATGTGACCAACGTCGCCGATCTTTCGGAAGCCGCCGTCCGCCATGGCAACACCATCGAATGCCTGGTCGAAATCGACTGCGGCGCGGGCCGCTGCGGCGTGACAACCACGCCGGAAGTGGTTGAAATCGCGAAAGCAATTGACGCCGCTGAGGGTCTGAAGTTCGCCGGCATCCAGGCCTATCAGGGCGCGATGCAGCACATGGACAGCTACGATGACCGGAAAGCCAAGATCGCCATCGCGGTGGCGATGGTGAAAGACGCGGTCGACACCCTGGCCGAAGAAGGCCTCGAGTGCGACATTGTCGGCGGCGGCGGCACTGGCTCCTACTATTTCGAGTCTAACTCGGGCGTCTACAACGAGCTTCAGTGCGGCTCCTACGCTTTCATGGACGCGGATTACGGTCGAATCCTGGATAAGGAAGGCAACCGGATCGACCGGGGCGAGTGGGAGAACGCTCTCTTCATCCTGACGTCGGTCATGAGCCACGCCAAGGCCGAGAAGGCCATCGTGGACGCGGGCCTTAAGGCGCAGTCGGTCGACTCCGGCCTTCCGGTCATTTTCGGCCGCGATGATGTGGAATACGTGAAGTGCTCGGACGAGCACGGAGTTGTCGCTGACCCGGACGGCGTGTTGAAGGTCAACGACAAGCTCCGCCTGGTGCCCGGCCATTGCGATCCGACCTGTAACGTGCACGACTGGTATGTTGGCGTGCGGAACGGCAAGGTCGAGACGCTCTGGCCGGTTTCGGCGCGCGGCAAAGCTTATTGATTTCGCTCCGCTGACGCGGAGCGACCGGGGGGGGGGGGGGGGGGGGGGGGGGGG
>JASJAU010000013.1 GCA_030066855.1 Paracoccaceae bacterium
GCCGCGATCTCGCGTCGCATCAAACCAAAAAGCGGGTTGCATATACGCGCGCGCGATCCTGACCGCCCCCGAAGTCGCATCAGACCCGTCCTTGCAGAATTTGACCATCTCTTCGCCGGGCAGCACCGAAAGAAGCTTCTCTGCTGCCGCGACCTCGATCGCTGCCGGACGGGTGAAATTCACGCCGCCCTCCAGCGCTTCTCGCACTGCGCACAGCACCGGTTCGTAGGCATGACCCAATCCAACTGACCGATTGCCCATGCCGTAGTCGATGTATTCATTGCCGTCGACGTCCCAGACGCGACAGCCCTTGCCGCGCGCGATGTGGCTCGGGCTGAGAACCGGATACTGATCGTCGCCCTTCGCATAGGTATGCGACCCGCCCGGGATCAGCGCATGCGCCCGCGTTCGCAGGTCGTCTGAGAAATGATCGATTGACATATACTGGCGCTCCGAACGACTCGAACACCCGGACTATGGGCTATTTCGCTGAAAGCGAAATGCCACCCGCGGACTTAACCAATCCGTGTTGTTCCAAGGCTGCCTTTGTAGCCCAGCCGCCCCGATCTCCGATGCGCCTGACGCAGACGGACGAACCTGAGCCGAGGCGGGAGGGCGGACATGGGCGCTCTGGTTTTGAGCGGCGGCAGCGAAGTTCGACCGCCATCGCGCGCTTACTAGTCGCCTGCCTCGAACCGCAACCGAAACACTGCCAGCCCAGTTGTGTCGCAGAGCCAGCCAAGGATGGCTAAGGGGAAAATGCACCCAAAATGCCTATCCAAAACAATCCGATGACTGCTCTGAGGCCAAAGCGGGCATTCGAGCGGTACTGTCTGAGGATAATGCCCCGTCTGCCAGTTCACGCCCGCTTTTTGAAATCGAGGACACGAGAGGCTGTTCTGCAAGTAGATCGGCCCTCTATAGCGCCATCGAGATTAGCAAGAAGAGGTTGGCAGGCAAAAAATCCAGCGTCATCTGACAAGGCCACGTCAGGTTTTTTGGGCGGCAATGCGAGGCCGAAGCGTCACGAACAACGCCGCGCCCACAACCAGGCTGGCGCCAAGCGCGAATTCAAGGCCCGGCGTCTCTTGAAAAATGAAGTAGCCGACTGAGACCGAAAGGACCAAGCTCAGGTAGCTCAATACCGAAAGAAACCCGGCCTCTCCGAAGAAGTGCGCGCGGAGGAAACAGATTTGCGCTGCCTGGGCGAACGCGCCCACAAAAAGCAGAGGGGCGAGATGGTTCGGCGCGATCGGGCTCCAGGAAGCCGCCGTAAATGGGCCCGAGAAACCGGCGAGGCCGGCTGTATAGAATGTCATTAGGACCACCGGCGGCGCGGCGCGGAGGCGGCGCGTGACAATGATCGCCGATGATCCCGTCAGAACAACGAGCGCAAGCGCGGCCAAGCCCAGATTCCAGGGAACGTCACTCGGGTTCGCGGCGATGAAAACACCCAGCAATGCGGTTCCGGCTGCCAACCAGCGTCGCGGACCAATGGTCTCGCGAAGCAACACCGCCGCCATGACCATGGTCACCACGGGCCGCGTGAAGCCGAACGCCGTGAACACCGCGAGAGGCACACGGGAAATCGCGAAGAAACTGGCGGTCAGCGTGATGACCGAAAGGAATACTCGAAGAAGGTGAAGGCCAAAATCCTCAATGCGTCGGAACTGCTCGCGGTATTTCCAGATCAAGGGAGCGATCAGGATGAGCCCGGTCAGCGCCCTCAGAAACACGACCTGAAAGGCGGTGTAGTCGGCCCCCAGCCACTTCACGATCGAAAGCGACCAGATGTTCAGTGACATGTCGGCAATCAACCACGCGCCGCCTCTGAGGTTGTCGCGCGGCGGCTCTTCCCTCATGCCCGCCGGGCGATGAAGTTCGCCATGAGCCGGAAGGCGCCCGGCACCAGGTTCTCCATTTGGTGGTGGAGGATAAGGGACGTGTGGATGTGCCTCCCAGCGCCCACGTCGGCAACCAGAAGAGAGCCCTCAAGCGGCGCCTCACCAGGGTCCGACATCGAGAGAAGTGGCGTATAGGCGGCATCCCAGTCCTTGGCGAAATAGAGCCCACGCTCCTTCACCCAGCCCGCCCAGTCACCGGCCCCGATTTCGTTTGGTCCCGCCAAGATCGGGTGGTCGGCCAGTTGTGTGACGGACGCCGCCTCATCCGTGACCCTCCAGCGCAGCGACGGCTGTCCGATCTCCAAACGGCGCGGCGGGATCGTCTCCGAATCCCAGTTGTCCCAGGGCCGATGATATAGCGTGACCAGGGTTCCGCCCGCTTCGGTCCACCTATGGATCGCCGGCATTGCATCGACCAATCCGGGTCGAAACCTCATCGCGAAGATGCCGACAACGATCGCGTCGTAGTGCGACAGCGCGGCGTCGCTCGCCAGCTCATCATTGGTTATGTCGCTGACATCGGCGCCCATCATTTCCAGCCAATGACCAACGCGATCGTTGCCCGCACCGATGTAGCCGACGCGCCCAGGCGGAACCTGTACGTCGAATACGGCGACAGCCGCGACGGCGCGCCGCGTTCGGGCCGTGGGCGCGACATGGTCATGGTTGATGAGTCGCGCCGTTTCTGCGGGCTTCCCATTCGCCAGGGCCGTGATCTCGTAGCTCCCTGGCTCAGGATGAATCGGCGCGACGACCTTGAACCCCGTCTCGGTTCTTTCAGCGCTCCATCCAGAGGGGACCCTGAGGTCGATTTCAGCGTCGGCTGGCGCGATGTCCGAGACCCGCAGATCGAATTCCCTCTCCGGCTTCGCCGTGTTCAGAAGAACCTTAGCGGGCTCCATCGTCGCCCTTTCGGCAGGCAGAACGACGGGCTCGGTCTCCAAGGCGAGCGGAACCTCGACGGGTAAGCCCCCCGCTTCAAACCGCAGCATGGCGCGCGGGGCTTCGGGCGCGCGCGGGTCGTAGAAGGCTCTATATGGATCGTGCCGAGCCGCCTCCTCGCCGACGGTCAGCACATCGTCCGCGACGCTCCAACCTTGCGGTAGGTCCCAGTGAATCCGCGCGTTCTCCGCAGCGCCGCCAGCCAGTTCGACCGTCACGCGCGTCGAACCGCCTGCGTCGACAAAAGCCGATGACACGCTCGCTCGGGCCTCGACACCAAAGGCAAGTCGCAATGCATGCGCCAATTGCACCGCCTTGCTATCCAGCCGGTGCGCCACTTCGTCCGTCACAGCGACCGGGCAGGCCTCCCGCGCCGCCATCACCTGCGCAAGCGCTTCAGAGGCCGCCTCGGCAACCGCATCGAAATCTGGGAACGCCTCGACGGCGCGATCAATCGCCGCGCCTGCCGCCCTGAGAGAGTCCGCGATCAGCTCGGCGCCCTCCAGATCAGCCAGATCGGACACATCGCGCGGCAGGCCGGACCAGATGGCGTCATCCGGACCTTCCACACGGGTTTCGACTAGATGCAGCGGCCAGTCACGCCGGTTTTCTGCCGGCACCCATCGGCCCATGCCCTGCGTCCGATGGAACGCGCGCGACTGCTGCCCGATCCGATCCCACGACCATCCGCTCATCTCCTCGCGGTCTGTGCCTTTGATCTCCAGGGTCGCTGGCGGTGGCGGCAAGTCATCGTCGTATGCCTGCCCAGCGCCTGACCAAGCCGGCAGGTATAGCTTTTTGACGTGCCACGGCGGCAGGTTTGTAGCCAACGCCGGATCTGCCGCAGCCCTCATGACTTCATGGGCGGCCTCGGTCATCGCTCGGTGGTGCCCATGCTGACCCGGCACATCCAGAAAGGTCGGGCAGATGACGTCCGGGCGCTCCATTCGGATGATCTCGGCAAACCGAAGGATCGTCCGCTCTCGTCCCCAACGCTGAAGCGTTTCGCCGCCGTTTTTCGAGAAACCGAAATCCGTGATCGTGTCCTCTGGATGCGTGGAATGCCAGTACATGCGCATTCCCAGCACATCGCAGGCACGCTCCATTTCGCGCGTTCGAAGCGCGCCCAGGTCCAACCCCGATTCCCTTCCTGTGTCATTCTGTCCGCCTTCGCCGCGTGTCGAACATGCGTACGAGATGTTCACGCCGTCGCGAAAGGCCAGTGCCGCCAGCATTCCGGATGTCTCATCGTCCGGGTGCGCGCCAGTTTGCATAAACCTGACAACGCTGGTCAGCGGTCGGAGCGCCCACCAAAGTTCCATCAATCGCGGTCGCGCGCGATCTTCCACGATCCGGATTTGGTCAGGCGTTGGCATGAGATTTCCCTTGTTCAGGCAGCGGCCGCAATTCGGGGCGTGAACGTCTGATTTATGACCAGAGCGGCGGCGCCCAAGGTCGCGGTCATCCGACCGGACGACCCGCGCATCAGCCGGGGCGAAGATCGATCGCCACGGGCGGAGACCGACCGCTCAGCCAATCGAGTGGTTTCGATTAGGCGATCGAGAATCCCGTTCGGCATCGCACCCCCGAGGATGACCGTTTCCGGGTCGATGATGTTCTCAATGAACGCGACGGCCGCGGAAAGCGGCTCCACTGCGGTGTCCAGCCAAGCCGCCAGAGAGGGCGTTTTCGACGCGTAGGCTTCCGCAAGCTCGTCGCTGGTAGTCGCTCTTACACCGTGCGCAGCCAGATGCCGCTGTAACGACATCCTGCTCAGCACGCTTTCCAGCGCCACCATCTCGCCGCCCGAAGGCACCGGAATATGCCCAATCTCTCCAGCGTTTCCAAACGCTCCGGTCACAAGACGTCCGCTCTGGACCATGCCAAGCCCAAGCCCCTTCCCGAAATAGACGAACGCGAATGTCTCAAGGCCTTTGGCCACGCCCGTCACGCGCTCTGCAACCGCTGCGGCATTCGCGTCATTCTCGATAACGACCGGCAAGCCCAGGACACCGGCAAACCACTCCTGCGGACTGACCTCATGAAGGAAGGAGAGTTCTGAGCCGGTTCCGTTCAGACCGGTGGCCCCGAACGGCCCAGGCATGACGATCCCGGCTCCCAGAACGCGTCCTTGCGGCGCCTCAGCTTCCCTAGTGACTGCGCGCATGGCAGATCGTACCGCATCGGTGACGCCCTCCAAGTCACTTGCATCCAACGAATGCCTCACCGACGCGACAGGGGTTCCGCACAAATCCAGCGCCGCCGCAAACACAGCGTCCGGTCGGATCTCGATCCCAACGGCGTACCCGCCATATGGATTCAAACCGTACTGAACTGGCGGCTGACCGCGGCTGCCAGGCAGCCGCCCTCGCTCCATGAGCAACCCATCCGCCATCAAGTCCGCAATGATGTTGGAAACCGCTTGGATTGAAAGTCCCGATTCCCGAGCGATCTCAGCTCGGCCGATCTGACCGGCTTTGCGCACCCGATTCATCACCATCTGCCGATTGTGAGTGCGCGAGCGCTCAGCATTTGCGCCAACGATTTCGGCGGTAGCGACCATGTCGGGGGATTAACTCAACTAACTTGATGACTCAATATCGCTGGGCTAACCATTGGTTATTCGCGGTTTGGCCCGCATGGCGACCGGTGGAAAACCGGCGCGATAATCAGGGAGACAAAGCATGAGATTCACGAAACTAAAGGCGGCGGCTCTGGCAACTGCCACAAGCGCGTTGACGGTACTTTCATCGGCCGCAAACGCCGTCGAAATCGAGTACTGGCAATACTTCTTCGACGCCCGCGTCGCGGCGATGGAGCAGCTGATCGAGAACTTCCAGGCGGCCAATCCGGACATCACGGTCACGATGACCCATTTCCCATACGCCGATTACCGGACCAAGGTCGCCGCGGCGATCCCGGCGGGCGAGGGGCCAGACGTGGTGCAGTTGTTCTATGGCTGGTTGAATGATTACAAGGCGGCCGAGCTAATCCAGCCGCTGCCCGCCGGAGACTTTCCGGCTGACGCGATCGACGCCGAGTTTTTCCCGATGGTGAGCGCGATGCGCGAGGGCGACAGCTACTGGGCTCTGCCCACAGCCGTTCGATCGCTTGCGCTTTTCTATAACGAGCGTCTGTTCGAAGAAGCTGGTATCGACGGTCCGCCCGAAACCCTAGACGAGATGCTGGAGATCGGTGCGACGCTGACTGAGCGGGACGGTGCGGGCAACATCACCCAGGCGGGTCTGACGATGGGTATGAACGCGCAGGACCACCACTGGTTCCGCGAGGGCCTCGTCCGGCAGTTTGGTGGAGAGCCATACTTGGACGACTACAAGACCGTGAATTACAACACCGAAGCCGGCCAGAAGGCGATGGAGTTCTACATCGGCCTTGGCGAAGAAGGCGGCATCGGCGCCATCGGTTTCATGGATGAGCCGCAGGCGGCGTTCAAAGCCGGTCGAGCGGGCATGCATATCGATGGTTCGTTCCGGATCGGCTCGCTCAACAAAACGCGTGGTCTGAAATGGGGCGTGACTGAGTTGCCGGCGAACGCGGATGGCGTGCGTTCAAACTATTCTTCCTACTGGGTGAATGCGATCACGACAAAAGCGGAGGGCGAAAAGTACGACGCGGCGGTCAAGTTCATGCAGTATATCACCTCGGACGAGGCGATGCAGATCTGGCTTGATGTCGTTGGCGAGCTTCCAGCCAAACCGTCGGTCGGCCTTACCGAAGAGAACGCGAACAACGAGACCTTTGGTCCGTTTATCCGCGGCCTCGCATATGCCAACACCACGAAGTTCGTGAACGAAAGCGCGCAGCGTCAGCTTCTGATTGACGCCGTTGAGCGCGTGAAGCTGCAAGGCGCGTCGATCGCCGACTCGCTGGCTGAAGCCGCGGCTGCCGAGCAAAAACTGCTCGACGACTTCTACGCATCGAACTGATGCTTTCCGGGTCGCGGTCAAGCCGCGGCCCGACTTTCCGCCCAACCGGGGCAATGGATGTACAAAAACCTCTCCATCGCGCAAAAACACATCGTCTGGGCTTGGGCCTTCCTCGCGCTGCCCGTCGTGTTTTACGTGGTCATTCGTTTTTACCCGACCGCGAACGCGATGCTCATCTCCTTTCAAGACTGGAACCTGTTGGGCAGCCGCACATGGGCCGGGATGGAGAATTACCAGAAACTCTGGAATGATCCGGTCTTCTGGCAGGTCTTCCGAAACACCTTTGTCTACCTGATCCTGGGCACGCCCATCAGCCTCGTCCTGTCGTTCGTCGTGGCCTACCACCTCGACAAAACGCGCTTCATGCACGGCACTATCCGGATGCTCTACTTCCTGCCGTTCATGACTAGTGCCGTTGCAATGGCCTGGGTCTGGCGCTGGTTCTATCAGCCTGTCCCAATTGGGCTTTTCAACAACTGGCTGGCGCAATTCGGCATCCCGCAGATCGAGTTCCTGCGCTCCACGACTAACGCCCTCCCCGCTATCCTCGCGCCTGCAGTCTGGGCCGGACTTGGCTTCCAGATCATCATCTTCATGGCCGGGTTGCGCGCCATACCGCAAAGCTATTACGAGGCGGCCCGCATCGACGGCGTTTCGAAGTGGAGCGTCTTGTTCGAGATCACGATACCGCTCCTTAAACCAACGATCGTTTTCCTCGTCGTCTTCTCCTCAATCGGGTTTCTCAGGATCTTCGATCAAGTATTCAACATGACGACAGGTGATCCCGGCGGACCGCTCAATTCGACGAAGCCCCTCGTTTTGCAGATCTATCAAAGCGCCTTCACTGACTTCGACATGGGCTACGCGGCTGCCCAGACGGTCGTCCTGTTCCTTATCCTCCTCGTCGTCTCGCTCCTGCAGCTTTACCTCCTGAGGGATCGCTGATGGCCGCTGTCGACGATATCCGCGCGAGCTCGGACACTCTATTCGAAAGTCGAGCCGCGCGGCGCAAGGCCAATATGGGCCAATACATCCGCTGGAGCCTGCTGTTCCTCGGTGGCATCATGATGGTGATGCCCATCGTCTATATGCTGTCCACATCGTTGAAGTGGCCGCATGAGATCTACGACGTCTCTCTGATCCCGAAAGAACCGCATCTCGAGAATTACACGTTCGTGCTCGAGGATGGCCGCTTCTACGGCTGGTTCATCAACTCGCTGATCATCGCGACTATCACCACAATCTCGAACGTCCTTTTCGACAGCCTTGTCGGCTACACACTCTGCAAGTTCCGGTTCCCGGGACGCTATATCATTTTCATCGCGATCCTCTCGACCCTGATGATCCCAACCGAGATGCTGGTGATCCCGTGGTACCTAATGAGTCAATCCTTTGGCTGGCTCGACACTCACTGGGGCATCATGTTCCCCGGCCTGATGACCGCCTTTGGAACCTTCCTCATGAAGCAGTTTTTCGAGACGGTGCCGGACGACTTCATCGAGGCCGCGCGGATCGACGGTCTGAACGAGTTGCAGATCTGGTGGACGGTCGCCATGCCGCTTGTGCGCCCGGCCCTCGCCGCGCTGGCGATTTTCGTCTTCCTCGGCAACTGGACCGCATTCATATGGCCGCTCATCGTCACAAATTCATGGGACATGTACACGCTGCCCGTCGGCCTATCGACCTTTGCCGACGAGGCCGACGTCGCCTGGGAGCTCGTGATGACGGGCGCAGCTATCTCAACCATCCCGACCCTGGTCGTCTTCCTGATCTTCCAGCGCTTCATCATTCGGGGCGTTGTCATGGCCGGTCTCAAGGGATGAACTCGCTCATCGAGATAGCCGCGCTGGACCACGTCCATATCTATGTCGCTGATCCGGATGCCGCCGCTGACTGGTACGGCCGTATCCTCGGCCTCCAGGTCCTGCCAAGCTCTAAACGCCTTCAGGGCGGCAAGTACATGGCCACGCCCCGCGGCCAGTACTGCGCGACGATCTTCCAGGGCAAGCCCCCTTCCGACGGCGACCACACAACAGCCTTCCGCGTGACGGGCCGCGTTTTCATGGAGTTCGGCGACGCGCTCCCCCACGAGGGCGTCATGGGGCGCGACGGCCAGCGACTTCGCTCAGAACACGCCGACGATCACGAGCTCGCGTTTTCCTATTACTTCCAGGACCCCGACGGGAACCATCTGGAGATTACAACCTATGACCACGAGCCGGTCCGCCGCTGGTTCAAGAACAAGAAGCGGACCCACACTCTATGACCGACAGCTCCGTCTTCCCCGACCCGGTCTACCGCGACACCGTGCTCGCCCCCCTCTTCGAAGGGGTGAAGGCGCATTACGCCACTGGCATGGCGGCGATCAACAAGGCGCATCTGGTCATGCTTGCGGAAACCAGGATACTCACCTCCGGTGACGCCTCCGCGATCGGAGGCGCGCTGAGAGACATCGACTCGGAGATCGACATCGACGCTCTTTCCTACACCGGGGAGCACGAAGACTACTTCTTCCTTGTCGAAGCTGAGCTGCGCGATCGCCTTGGCGACCTTGGCGGCGCGCTCCACACGGCGCGGTCCCGGAACGACATGGATCACACGCTCTTCAAGCTGGTTCTCCGCCGGAAGACGGGAGTGATGATCGAGGAGCTGCAAGCCCTCGCCGAGGCGTTGATCGCTAAGGCAGACGCCGAGACTGAAACCCTCATCGTCGCCTATACCCACGGCCAGCCAGCCCAACCAACCACCTTCGGCCACTACCTCGGAGCGATTATTGAAGTCGTCCTGCGCGACCTCGAGCGCCTCGATGCGGCCGCGAACGAGTTAGAGCACTGCCCCATGGGCGCCGCGGCCATAACGACTTCGGGTTTTCCTATCGACCGCGAGCGTGTCGCCGAACTCCTCGGATTCAAAGGCCCCCTTCTCAACGCCTACGGCTGCATTGCCTCGGTCGATTACGTAACCTCTCTCTATTCAGCCATGAAGCTCGTCTTCATCAATCTCGGCCGTTTCATCCAGGACCTGCAATTCTGGTCCGCATTCGAAGTCGGCCAGCTCTACGTTCCAAACAGCCTCGTGCAGATCAGCTCAATCATGCCGCAAAAGCGCAACCCGGTACCTATCGAGCACCTCCGTCACATGGCGAGCGTCACAGCAGGACGTTGCGACATGGTCATAGGCACGATGCACAACACGCCCTTTACGGACATGAACGACAGCGAAGGCGAAGTGCAGCAGGCGGGCTATGCGGCCTTTGAAAGCGGAAGTCGCGTCCTTCGGCTGCTTGCGACGCTGGTTTCCTCATGCCGGATCAACTCCGACCGCGTCGCGCGTACGACTGACGCCGCCTGCATTACAATCACCGAGCTTTCCGACACGCTCGTCCGGGACGAAAGCATGACCTTCCGGCAAGCTCACGAGGTTGCCGCATCCGTAGCGAAGACAGTCATCCGCGAGGAGCAACCGTTGGCCGAGGGCTACAGCGCTTTCGTCGGCGCTTTTCAAAACGCCGTTGGACGCGAAACCGTTCTCGATGAGCCTGCATTCAGAAACGCCGTCGCCGCCGAGACCTTCGTCGCCCGTCGCGATCGGCCTGGCGGCCCCGCTCCGATTGCTTTGAAGAGAGCGCTCAACGGCTATTCCGCGACACTCGTGGATCTGCGAAAACGCCGAATTGAGCGGTCAAACCGACACGCCGACGCAGCTAGGAATCTCGAAACCGCTTTCGCGGACCTTTTGGAGAGTTGAGCCTTTGTCGAATCTGAACATCAACCAGCTCGTAAAGACCTATGGGCAGACAAAGGTGCTTCACAGCATCGACCTTGAGATCGAATCTGGTGAGTTCGTGGTTCTCGTCGGCCCGTCCGGTTGCGGAAAATCCACGACGCTCAGGCTCATCGCCGGACTTGAAGATGTCACCAGCGGCACGATCGAGATCAACGGCCGGGTTGTGAACAATCTGGAACCCAAAGATCGCGATATCGCCATGGTCTTCCAGAACTACGCGATCTACCCGCACATGACGGTCCGAAAGAACATCGGATTCGGGCTCAGAAGCTCCAAGATGTCCCGCGCCGACAAGGACAAGCGCATCGACGAGATCGCCGGAATTCTTGGCATGACTGATCTTCTCTCGCGCAAGCCCAGCCAATTGTCCGGCGGCCAACGTCAGCGCGTCGCCATTGGACGCGCAATGGTCCGCGATCCGGCCGTCTTCCTCTTCGACGAGCCGTTGTCAAACTTGGACGCTCAGTTACGAACGCAGATGCGGCTGGAAATCAAGAAGCTGCACCAGCGCGTCGGCTCGACAATCATATTCGTTACCCACGATCAGGTTGAGGCCATGACCATGGCGGACCGTATCGTCATCATGAAGGATGGCTACATCCAGCAAATCGGAACTCCGTCCGAGGTTTATCACTCCCCTGCGAATACGTTCGTCGCCAGATTTATCGGATCGCCCGCCATGAACATGATCCCCGGCGTAGTCACCGACGGATCTGTACGGCTCGACGGCGGCGCTACCGTGCCGCTAAACCTCCAGGTCGCGAACGAGCGCGAAGTGACGGTCGGAATTCGCCCTGAGGATCTGCATCCGGTCGACGGGCCAGCGCTGATAAGCGGTGCCGTCAGCGTACGAGAGCCGCTTGGCCATGAGACTCTGATTTACGTCGGCGGCCCCTATGGCGAGATCATCGCCAAGGCCGATGGGAGAACGCCGCCCGAGGTTGGAAAAACCGTTAACCTGGGAGCCGCATCGGAGAACATCCACGTCTTTGACCCGGAAAGCGGCGTGGCCTTCCGGTAAAGTCGAGCACCGAACGGCACCCGGTCATTTTCGGGTCAGTGATCGCTGTCTTCCGGCGTCTAAGGAGAGATTCCGGCGTAGAAGGCGGCGGTCGTTCGAGCGGCGCCCCACATTCCGCACTCCGGAGAAGTCACCAAGAAATCCATCATTGATGAGCGGCAGCTTTGTCCGAAAAGTGGTTGCTCAGCCCGCACGCTGAGACTTGGGGCACCTCTGAAACAGGAAGGAAATTCCTTTCGGTTTTTTGGTTTTGTAGGTGCGGGGTCGCAAAACCTGTGCCCGCTGATCGCAGATCGCGGGCTACTCATGAGACCGAGGTATGGCCAAATAAGCCAACTAGCTGATAATATGCCAGTTTTATGGAATTGGTGGTGCCGCTGAAGGGACTCGAACCCCCGACCCCATCATTACGAATGACGTGCTCTACCAGCTGAGCTACAGCGGCCTACCGGAGCGCCTGTTAGCAATCTTTGCACGCGAAGCCCAGCACTAACTTGCCTCTTTCTTCTCGGTTTTCGGGGCTTCGTCGGTGTTCTCCGCCTCGGCCACGTAGTCGGCGGGCGGCGTCTCGGGAAGCGGGACTTCGAAGGTGGCGTCGTCCTCAGTCGCCTCGGTAGGATCTGAAACGCTTTCTGCCGGCTCCAGAATCTCGGCTTCTTCGGCAGGGGCCTCCGATTGGTCCTCGATCTGCCCGACAATCAGCGGCAGCATCTCGGCGCCAGTCGGCATCTGCGCGCTGTCGGCTTTCGGGCGCCGCCAGGTCATGGTGTCGAAACCGCCGCAACTGTCGCAGACCGGCGCCCATTCCGAATGCGCCTTCTCGCAGCTGTCACAGACCCATTGCGGTCCGCGCGGCGCGGTCAGCGCGCGAGCGAGCCAGCCTTTGACGACCGCGTCGTCGGCGCCCGACCCGCGCTCGATCGCCGCCATGATGGTGAGGCTGCGCGCGGTCGGGTCGGTTTCGGCCAAATCGCCCAGCGCCTTTTTCGCCGCCGGGAAATCCTCCGCCGCGATCTGAAGCTCGGCGTTCAGCATCCGGGTTTCGGGATGGTCCTTGTGGGCGTTCAGAAGCACGCCGAAACGCCGGACGCGCTCCGCTGGCGTCTCGTTCGGCTGGATGCGGGCAAAGGCGGCGGCGAGGTCCGGGTGCGGCTCGCCCTCCCAGGCTTTCCTGATGACGCGTGTCGCATACTTGGGCTTGTCCTGCGCCACGTAGCTGTCGGAGGCCATGACCGCGGCGGGGATCAGATCGGGCGATTTCCGGTTGGCCGCGATGGCGGCCTCGCGGGCCTCGATCGGCTTGTCGTCGTCCAGAATGTCCTTCGCCTCACCCAGCGCGAGCACGGCGTCGCGGCGCTTGTGCACGTCGCGGGGCAATTGCCCGTGTTTCAGCTTGGCGCCCAGCGTTCTTCGGGCCGAGGACCAGTCGTGCGAGTCGGCCTGAAGCTGCAGCAGAATGTTCTGCGTGTCCTCATGCTTTGGCTTCAACGCGAAGGCCTTCTCGGCGAGCTTCATCGCCTTGTCCGTATCGCCGTCTTCGATCTTCTGTTTCATCAACCCGCGCACGCCGACAAAGCGCGTCTTGTCGTCGGACAGGAGGCGCTTGTAGGCCTCCTCCGCCTTTCTGCGGTCTCCGGCCTGTTCGGCGGCCTGCGCGGTGAGAAGCGTGGTCAGGTCAGGCCGGTTGAGATACCGGTCGGCACGCGCCGCCTTGGCCATCGCAAGCTGCCCTTCGCCAGATGCAAGAGCCATCATGCCCTCGGCCAAGGCGTCGTAGCCTTTCCGCTCCCGGTTTCGGGCGAAATAACGCGTCATCGCCGTTTCATCCCCATTGAGAAAGCGGATGAAGGCCACGATCAGACTCGCGAGCCTGAGAAACACCCAGATGGCCGCTACGAGAAACAGGAGCGCGATCACGGACTCCAAAGCCCCGAGCGTGAACTCGGTATCCGCCACCGAAACCCGCACGCCGCCGTCGGTCTCCAGAAGGTAGCCCGCGCCCCAGGCGGCGGCGACGACAATTCCAAGGAAGACGGTGATTTTCAGAAGCAGCCAAATCATCTCAAATCACCTTCAGTTCAGTTTCGCGGCCGCTGAGACCGCCTTTTGCCTTGCCGACGCGCCGGCGATCCAGCCGTTCATGGCCGCTGAAGCGTCCTCGGACAGCGACGCCGTTTCGGAAAGGGCGGTTTCGAGATCGCCGCCGGTCAGCGCGGCTTCGGCGCGCGAAAGGATCGCATCGACGCTGTCTCCCTCCTGCGGGGAGAGAGAGCGCGCATTGGTTTGCCGCCGCAGGAACGCTGTCAGCCGGTCGGTGGCCGACGCATCTGTCGGCACAGTTTGCGTCGCCTGAAGCGCGGCGCGGGCGGCGTCAGGGAATTCCTCGCGCAACTCGGCCATGGTGGGCACGCCGGTTTCCGCATGCGAACTCAAGCCCTCCGGCGCGTCAGCAATGCGCGACAATGGATCGGAAAACGCCGCGCCGCTTTCCAGCGCCGCGTTCAGCTCGGAAATCGCGGCCTGCCGAGAAGCGGTCGCGGCCGCATCCGCCGCCGCCTGTTCGATCTCGCTCGCGCGATTTTGCGCGTCCTCGATTTTCAGGCGCGCCTCTTCGGTCACGGTATCCAGTTCGGAGCGGAACGCCTCCAATTGCGCTTCCATGGCGGCGGAGCCGTCCGGTTCTTCTACCACGGGCCGCGCTTCCAGAGCTTCGATCCGCGCCAGCGAGTCGGTCATCGCGGTGTCAACCTGGTCCAGCCGGGCGCCAAGATCGGCGGCGGCGCTTTCCATGCTGCCCGTCAAAGCCTGCAATCCGGCAATCGCTTCGGTCACCGGCGAAAGATCGACCGCGACCGCCTCGCCTCCGGATGCTGCCGGAGCCATTTCGAGCGCCTCGACCGCTTGCGACAACCGCTCCACCTCGGCGCCGATCGCGGGGTCTGAGCGCATCGCTTCCACCGCTTCGGACAGCCGCGCGACCTCGGCTTCCAGCGCTTCGACGTCGCCGCCCGCCTGCTGGCTCGGCCATCCCTCGGGCACGGCGAAGGTAGCGACCGCAAAACCGATCGCGCCAGCCAGAAGGCCGCCGAAGACCAGCCCGAACGCGCTGGGGCCCTGGGCGGGTTGTGGCGGCGGTGGTGGCGGGGGCGCCGGCTGTTCAATTTCGGGAGGCTCTGTCGCATCCTCTGCTTCGGACTCAACCTCTTCGGCGTCGAGGATCTCCGCGTCCTCGATATCAGCGTCTTCCGAAGCGTCAGCACTCTCCTCGGTCTCAAACGCGTCCAGTTCGTCGGCGCGATCCGCCAAACCAGCATCTTCGACCTGTTGCTCTTCGCTATCCGGGTTCTCAACTTCTGAGGCTTCGTCCGTGTCCGCCTCGGACGCATCCAGCGCGATCTCGCCGTCAGATTCATCTGGCGCTTCGATTGTCAGCTCCGATTCGGAGTGTGATTCCTCGGCTTCGGTGTCTGTTCGGCTGTCTTCGGTTTCGTGGGAATCGCCAGTATCTTCCTTGTTTTCAACATCTTCGGAAGACTTTTCTTGGTCGGCCAATGTATCTCACCCGTTCTTGGATTTGGTGGGGTCTAAAACCCGGGCAACTTCCGAGACTCTAGTTCGCGTAACCCCTCCCAACAAGGCGCGGGCCTAGAAACAGTCCAGTACGGCCTCGCGCATCGCCGCATTTGTGGGCGTTTCCGCGATAACGATGTCGCCCGGACCGTCCCAGGCCTCTGCTACAGCGGCGCTCATTGCTACGACGAGCGGCGGGCGAGCGAACCGGGCCTCGCTTGACAGAAGCGCCGCGCTCCTGGGAGAGAACACGGGAACCGCAACCGGAATGCCTGACTCCAGAAGCGCTTTCGCGTCCTCGCTCAGCGGCTGCTCGACCTGATCGTAGATCACCGCTTCCTCGCAAGGCGTTCCGCGCGCCGTCAGCTCTGCCGCGATCTCGCCCCGCGTGTGCGCCCCGCGAAGATGCAGGCATGGCGCCGCGACCTGATCGACGTTTTCTACGAGCTCCTCGGCGTTCATGCCGAGAGACAAGGCCTCCGCGCCAGCCTCGCGGGCGAGCTCGGCAGTACGCGCGCCGACGGTAAAGACCGTCCGGCCGTTCAGAGCGTCCTCTCGCGCCAGTCGCGAGACCGCATTCTGAGATGTGATTACGAGCGCCGCATAGGCCTCCAGATCAGGGATCTCCCCAACGTCGACAATTCTCTGGATGGGAGAGATCACCGCATCAATCGACCGGCCCGCCGCCGCCTCGCAGAAGGCGAGAAAGGCACGTGACTGCCCCTCCGGTCGTGTCAGAAGCAGGGTCGCCCGATGCTGTGCCATGAAGGCCGCCTTGCTTGTCTGCCTATCCTTCAGGTGTTACCTGCCGAAAAAACCCGCGCATGACAACGCAATGACGGAAAGCCTCACGGTCCTTGGCCTGGAATCGAGCTGCGACGACACGGCGGCGGCGGTCGTTCGATCCGACAGGGCGATTCTGTCCGCGTACGTGGCCGACCAGACTGGACTGCACGCGGCCTTCGGAGGCGTGGTCCCCGAAATCGCCGCGCGGGCCCATGCAGAGAAACTGGACCTCGCCGTCGAACGGGCGCTCGGAGACGCGGGCGTTACGCTCACGGACATCGACGCCATCGCTGTCACTTCTGGTCCGGGATTGATCGGCGGAGTGCTGTCAGGCGTCATGATGGCGCGCGGTCTCTCAGCCGGGTCCGGCCTGCCGTTGGTCGGCGTCAATCATCTGGCCGGTCACGCCCTGACGCCGCGGCTCACCGACAACCTGGACTTCCCCTATCTCGTCCTGCTCGTCTCGGGCGGGCACTGTCAGTTCATCGTCGTCGAAGGGCCCGACACATTCCGCCGCTTGGGAGGCACGATTGACGACGCCCCCGGCGAGGCGTTCGACAAGTCAGCGCGGCTCCTGGGCCTGCCGCAGCCGGGCGGTCCTACGATTGAGACCGAAGCGATGAGGGGCGATGAGGGCCGTTTTCCCCTGCCCCGCCCGCTTATCGACCGGCCCGGATGCGACCTTTCGTTCTCTGGGCTGAAGACCGCCTTGCTCCGGGAACGTGACAAGCTCGTCGCAGAGAAAGGCGGAATAACCAAAGAGGATCGAGCGGACCTCGCCGCATCCTTTCAGGCCGCTGTCAGAGTCGTGCTGCAGGAAAAATCCCGCCGGGCGTTGGCGCTATACCTTTCCGTAGAGCCCGCAAACCCCGCCTTCGCTGTGGCCGGCGGCGTCGCGGCCAACACCACGATCCGGGAAGCGCTGAAAGGCGTCGCCGACGAGGCGGGCGCCGGTTTCGCCGCGCCGCCCATCGCGCTTTGCACCGACAATGCTGCAATGATCGCCTGGGCCGCAATCGAGCTGATCCAGATCGGTCACCCGGGGCAGACCCCATTGGTCGCCCGCCCCCGCTGGCCGCTGGACCAAGCCGCCGCGCCGCTCCTCGGCTCCGGCAAAAAAGGCGCGAAGGCATGACCTCGATCACAATCTTCGGCGGCGGCGCGTTCGGTCTTTCCCTCGCGATGGCCCTGTCAAGAGACGGCGCGCCTGTGACCCTTTGGGCGCGCGATCAGGACGACGCCAAGGCTATGCAGTCCGAGCGCCGTTCGGGGAAGCGCCTCCCCGGACATGACCTTCCCGACCGCCTGACCGTCACCAGCGATCTCGCTGGCGCTTCGGCGGATGTCTCGCTCCTCGCCATCCCGATGCAGTCGTTGCATGGGTTTCTCGAGGTCAATGGTCAAAACCTCGGCCCAGCGCTCGTCGCCTGCTGCAAGGGGGTGGATCTGAAGACCGATCTGGGCCCCGTCGCGACGATCACTTCGGCCTGGCCTGATCGAGTCGCCGCGCTTCTCACCGGTCCCAGTTTCGCCGCGGACATCGCCATCGGCCTGCCGACGGCTCTTACACTTGCGACGGAAAGCGAAGCTGATGGAGAGGCGCTCCAATCGGCGCTCGGGCGCCCGCTTCTCAGGCTCTATCGCACGACCGACGTCGTCGGCGCCGAGATTGGCGGGGCTTTGAAGAACGTGGTCGCGCTCGCCGCCGGCATGGCGATCGGCGCAGGTCTGGGCGACAGCGCGCGGGCCTCGGTGATCGCCCGCGGCTTTGCCGAGATCACCCGCTACGCCGCCGCGAAGGGCGCGCGCCTGGAAACGCTGATGGGGCTTTCGGGATTGGGCGACATGGTGCTGACCTGCACGTCTGAGAAGTCCCGGAATTTCGCCGCGGGCCTTGCCCTCGGGTCCGGCGGCGATATCGACCGCACCGCGACCATTGAGGGGATCGCGACCGCCAGCGCCGTGGCCGCCGAGACGACGCGGTCAGGGATAGACATGCCGCTGACCCACGCCGTCGCTCTCGTGGCGGAAGGACGCATGGATATCCGTGCGGCTATCGAAGCGCTTCTCTCACGCCCTGCCGGGAAGGAATGATCATGCGATACTGGCTCTTCAAATCCGAACCCTCCACTTGGAGTTGGAACCAACAGGTCGCCAAAGGCGACGCCGGCGAGGAATGGGACGGGGTTCGAAACTACCAGGCGCGAAACCAGATGCGCGAGATGAAGCTGGGCGATCTCGGCTTCTTCTACCACTCGCAATCCGAGAAAGCTGTGGTCGGCATTGTCGAGGTTATCGCCGAAGCGCACCCCGACAGCACCACAGAAGACGAACGGTGGGAGTGCGTGGACATCAAGGCGGTTCGCTCCGTTTCGACCCCTGTCACGCTGGCTCAGATCAAGAGCGATCCGCGCTTGTCAGACATGGTTCTCGTCAAGAACACCCGCCTATCGGTCCAGCCGGTTACCAGCGAGGAGTGGAAGATCGTTTGCGAGCTGGGCGGCGTGACCGGATAGCTTCCGGATTGATTTCGCGAGCGATCCCGCAATACTGCCATCTAGGACCGCGGGGGAGTTTCAAACATGGGCGTGATCAGCGTAATCGCCGCGGCAGCTGCCGCATGGATTTTCGGGGCCGTCTGGTACGGCGTGATCGGCAAGCAGTGGATGGCGGCTTCGGGCCTGACGGAAGAGACGATCGACCGGAAGAACCCGGCGCCTTACATCGTCAGCTTCATTGCCGTCGTGCTCGTGGCGGGCATGACCCGGCACATCCTCGCCGGCTCCGGCGTCGACGGCGTCTTTGCCGGGGCGCTGGCCGGGCTGGGCCTCGGCGCCTTTGTCGCGGCGCCGTGGGTCGCGACCAATGTGATGTTCGCCCAACGCGACCGGTCGTTGATCTGGATGGACGGCCTTTATCCAGTCGTCGGATGCGCTCTGATCGGCTTGGTTCTGAACCTGTTCTAAGACGCTTTGGCGCATTTGAGCGGTTTCTCTCCGATTTCGGTGCTTGTCGCGCCTTTTGGGAGAGCGCCTGAGCGCATTTCACCCTGCAAAAGCCGCACTTTCGCCAGAAAGCAAGCGTTCTTTCCTCTGATCGACCGAGCGGTTTTCAGACAGGTACGCCCATGGATACGAGACAGACGAGCTTTCAGGACCGTTTGCGCAAGATCGAGCGCAGGCAGGCAGACACGCTTGTGCCTGCGGGCGGTCACACGCCGCCCCCCGAGATCCCCGAACCGGTGACCGATCGCGCGCCGCGCAAACGGCGCCGCAGGGCCAGAAACGACGGGCAAGGAAGCCAGCTTCTTATGATGCTCGGAGCGGCTGGCGTCATTCTGGCAGGCGCGGCCATTTACCTCCGCGATGTTGCGGGACCGCCTGCCGACCCGGCGCTTGGCGGTGAGACGCGGCAGGTCAGCCTCCTCGGACAGTGGATGGGCGGCATGTTCGACCCTGGCGCCGCCAAAGGAGCGATGCCGGTCGCGCATCTGCCCGACGCGCCCGAGGGGTGGGTCCTCGTCACGCGCAAAGACGCGAGAAGGGTCTCGGCCATCGCGCAAATCGAAGCGGCCTGGCCCCCCGCGCCGAACGGACCGGTCGTGCCATTGAGCGAAAACCTGGGCTTTAAGGCGCTCAAGGATTTCGTGAAGGACGCCCAGGTCAAAAACAACAAAACCCAGGCGCTCGCAAAAACGCAGTCGACAGCGATGCTCCTTGCCGCAAACGGCGATTTTCTGCGCGTCGAACTGCATTTTCTTGAGCCCGACCGCTCGCTCGGCGCCACCGCCGATCCCGAGGTCTGGGCGGAGGGCCTCGCCGCGCTGGAGGCCAGCAACCTTAAGTCGGGATGGGAGCTTGAGCGGAACGTGCTTGCCGGCATGCCCATCCTGAACCGCATGCGCCCGGCCGGGGGTTTTGCGGGCGACCGGGCTATCGGCGATCTCTACGATGTGCCTGTCAACCTGCGCGTCGCTGCGCCGATCTCAGATCGGGCGTTCATCCGGTTGCACGGACACGCGACGCCAAACCTGGTTGGCGAAGTTCTTTCCAGCCTCAACACGACAGCGATTCAGGCGGCGCTTCGGTAGCGCCGTCCCGGTTTCAGTAGCGATAGTGCTCGGGCTTGAATGGGCCCTCGGGCTTCACGCCGATATAGTCCGCCTGATCCGGCTTCAGCTCTGTCAGCTTCGCGCCGATCCGCGCCAGGTGCAGCCGGGCGACTTTTTCGTCCAGATGCTTGGGCAGGATATAAACCTTGTGTTCGTATTCCTTGCCGCGCGTCCAAAGCTCGATTTGCGCCAGAACCTGGTTGGTAAAGCTCGCTGACATCACAAAGCTAGGGTGGCCGGTCGCGTTGCCGAGGTTCAAAAGGCGGCCCTCTGAAAGCAGGATGATCCGGTTGCCCGAGGGCATCTCGATCATATCTACCTGCTCTTTGATGTTCGTCCACTTATGGTTCTTCAGGTTTGCAACCTGGATCTCGTTGTCGAAGTGGCCGATGTTGCCGACGATGGCCATGTCCTTCATGTCGCGCATGTGCTCGATGCGGATCACGTCCTTGTTGCCGGTCGTTGTGATGAAGATGTCGGCGGTGCCAATCTCGTCTTCGAGCAGGGTCACTTCGAAGCCATCCATCGCAGCCTGAAGTGCGCAGATCGGATCAACCTCGGTCACCTTAACGCGCGCGCCGGCGCCACGAAGCGAGGCCGCCGAGCCTTTGCCGACGTCGCCGTAGCCGCAGACAACGGCGACCTTGCCCGCCATCATCGTGTCGGTCGCGCGACGGATACCGTCGACGAGCGACTCCTTGCAGCCGTACTTGTTGTCGAACTTCGACTTTGTCACGCTGTCGTTGACGTTGATGGCCGGGAACGGCAGGCGTCCCTCCTCCACCATCTTGTACAGACGATGAACGCCGGTGGTCGTTTCCTCTGTCACGCCCTGGATCATGTCGCGTTGTTTGACGAACCAGCCGGGAGTCTCTGCGATGCGCTTCCTGATCTGAGCGAAAAGCGCCTCCTCTTCTTCGCTGGTCGGAACGGCGATCAGGTTATCCTCGCCCTCCTCCACCCGAGCGCCCAGAAGCACATAGAGCGTGGCGTCGCCGCCATCGTCGAGGATCATGTTCGCGCCGCCTTCGGCGAACCGGAAGATCTGATCGGTGTAGGACCAGTATTCCTCAAGCGTCTCGCCCTTGATCGCGAATACCGGCGTCCCGCCATCGGCGATTGCCGCAGCCGCATGATCCTGGGTGGAGAAAATGTTGCAAGAAGCCCAGCGCACATCCGCGCCCAGCACCTTGAGCGTCTCGATCAGAACCGCTGTCTGAATCGTCATGTGAAGAGACCCGGCGATCCGCGCGCCCTTCAGTGGCTTCTCGTCACCGTATTCTTCGCGCAGCGCCATGAGACCGGGCATTTCAGTCTCGGCGATGTCCAATTCCTTACGGCCGAAAGCCGCCAGCGCGATGTCGCGAACGACATGATCCTTGGGCATGTACCCGCTCCTCAATAGATTTGCGGGTCACTTAGCACCGGTCCCTGGGACCGGCAAGTTGGCTCAGCCGGGGATGCCTGCCGGTTTCTTAAGGCTCGTGTCGCCTTCCCGCCAGTTGGTTCCCGACGCCATAATGCAAGAGGTGCCGTCGGCGCGGGTCATCAGGATGGTCCAGGTGCCTTTTTCCTCTGAGAACCAGACTTCGAAGATCCGGGTCTGGTTCTGCAGGCCGCCACCGGCGAAGTATTCTCCATACCGGCTTTCGAGCTTTTCCACGACCATGTCGCGAGAAGCGCAGTTGGTTTGGGCTTGGAGCGCGGTCGGCAGTGCAACCGCCAGGAAGGTCAGGCCAGTGAGGATGCGTCGCATCGTAGTCTCCTTTCTGCAGCTACTGCTGCATCAACCTTTGAGACCTCCCTTTCGTTAAACCGCGCAACTAGTGATCATTTGTTTCGGTTTCGTCACCAAAATCGTGTTTCTAGGTCTAACACCGCTCATTTACACCCTAAGGCTAAACGACGAATTGCGTCCGAAACCCGACCCTAATCGTGACTTTTCAGTGCCGATTTGTTTCATTTCCGCACAACTGAGATGGTTTCCGCCTCAAAAAAAGGCAAATAACAGCCCGACACCTCTTGGTGAGCGCCCTCCGCAGCCACCCTTGACCCTGCCGCTTCCGCAGGTCACCAGTCGGCCATGCCGCGAAACAAACCGCCTCCTCGCGCATGGCAGCGCATGCTCTCCGGGCGACGGCTTGATCTTTTGGATCCGACGCCGATGGACATCGAGATCGAGGATATCGCGCACGGTCTCGCCTTCGTCGCCCGCTGGAATGGTCAGACGAAGGGGGATTGGCCTTTCTCGGTGGCCGAGCATTCTCTGCTGGTCGAGGAGATCTTCGGGCGCCTTCAGCCCTCCGCGCCGCCGAAGTGGCGGCTGGCCGCCCTTCTGCACGACGCTCCGGAATACGTGATCGGCGACATGATCTCGCCGGTCAAAGCGGCGGTCGGGGCAGAATACGGCGCGCTGGATGACAAGCTAGCCGCGGCGGTTCATCTCCGGTTCGGCCTGCCGGCGATGATCCCGGCCGCGACAAAGCGGAAGATCAAACAAGCCGACAAGATCTCGGCCTGGCTGGAGGCGGTTCAGCTGGCGGGCTTCTCGTTATCCGAGGCGAACAAGTATTTCGGCGCGCCAAGCGACACGATCGCGGAAGGGCTGAAGCTCAGACTCCGCCCGCCTGTCGAGGTACGGAACGATTTCATCACCCGCCACGCCGCGCTCCTGAAAGCGATGTGAGGCTCAACGCGGCGAGCGTTTCGCGAGTATGCGCTGCAAGGTCCTGCGGTGCATGTTCAGCCGGCGGGCCGTCTCGCTGACGTTTCGGTCGCAGAGCTCATAGACCCGCTGGATATGCTCCCAACGCACGCGGTCCGCGCTCATCGGGTTCTCAGGCGGCGGCGGCATCTCGTCGTCCGGCGCCAGAAGCGCGGCGGTAACGTCGTTCGCATCCGCAGGCTTGGACAGGTAGTCGGTCGCGCCAATCTTCACGGCGGCGACCGCCGTCGCGATGGCGCCATAACCGGTCAGCACGACCACCTTGCTGCTCTCGCGGCGCTCGCGAATGCGCTCGACCACGTCCAGCCCGTTGCCGTCCTCCAGCCGCAGATCGACCACGGCATAAGCAGGGGGCCGCGCCGTGGCGACCGCCAGCCCGCCGGCGACCGAATCCGCCGTCTCGACGGCGAATCCGCGCTTTTCCATTGCCCGGGCGAGACGCCTCAGGAACGGCTCGTCGTCGTCAACGATCAGCAACGAGTTGTCCGGGCCGATTTCTTTTTGCGGCCGATCCATCATTCAGACCCTCATCCCATTCTTTCGGCGGAAGGTATGCCGGGCGCCCGAAGGCGTCAAATCGCCCGTCACGTGTTTCCCATGTGGCATGCCGTTTCTTCCGCCATGTCTTCGGGCGAGACCTCCCGCCCGAAATAAGTCGCGAGACCGGTTTCCGGAAACATCAGGTAGGTGAAGGTCGAATGATCCATGAGGTAGAACTCGCCTTCGCCAGAGCCGCGCGCGTAGAACGTCTTGTAGGCCCGGCTGGCGGCACGGACCTGCTCGGCGCTTCCGGTCAGTCCGACCATCTTTGGGTGCATGTCGTCGGCGTAGGACGCGACGACCTCCGGCGTGTCCCTTTCGGGGTCGATTGAGATGAAGACCGGCGTCACATCGTGACCCATCTCCTCCAGAATATCGATGGCGATAGCATTCCGGGCGACATCGAACGGACAGACATCCGGACAGAACGTATAGCCGAAGTAGATGAGCGTCGGCCCTTCGATCACATCCGTCTCGGTTCTGATCGCGCCGGTCCCATCTACCAGCTCGAACGGCCCGCCAATCGCGGATCCGCCGCCCGCGATCGAATTGCCGCCGCACGTCGGCGCTGGACGGGTCAGGGTCCAAAGCGCCGTGCCGCCAATGAGCGCTGTGAGCGCGAAGGCGGCGAGAAGGGCCGAAAGGCGGGTCATTCTCTGCTCCGATCAAGATCGGACGGATTGATCACTGAACCGCTCGCCGACTACAAGTGGACAGCTTGACCCATCCAATCACGATTGCATGACTGTTGAGACCGATCTTGTGCCGCGCCCGATACGCTCGAACCTGGTTCGGCTGCGCACTCTCATCGTGCTTCGCTGGTTTGCGATTTGCGGCCAGCTGGCGGCCATCACGGTTGCCCAGCGCATGTTTGACCTCGATCTCAATCTCGGTCTGTGCTTTCTGGCCATCGGCGCTTCAATTGTCGCAAACCTGATCGCCGTCTTCGTCTTTCCTGAGAACAAGCGCCTGAGCGAGAACCAGGTCGCCGGGATGTTGATGTTCGACATCGCTCAGTTGGTCTTCCTTCTGTTCCTAACCGGCGGGTTGAACAACCCCTTCGCGCTTCTGGTTCTGGCGCCCGTCACGATTTCGGCTACGACGCTGACCACTCGGACCACGGCCATTCTGGGCGTGATCACGATCGGATTGATTAGCTTCGTCGCCCTTTGGCATCTGCCGCTCCGCACCGACATGGGCTTCATCATGCGCATGCCCCAGGATTTCGTTTGGGGCTTCTGGATCGCAATCGTCATCGGCGTCATCTTCCTGGGCGTCTACGCCGGCCGCGTCACAACCGAGGTGCATGCGATGTCAGACGCGCTTGCGGCCACGCAAATGGCGCTGGCACGCGAGCAGAAACTGACCGACCTCGGCGGTGTCGTCGCCGCCGCCGCGCACGAGTTCGGAACGCCGCTGGCGACCATAAAACTCGTGAGCTCCGAGCTTGCCGAAGAGCTGAAGGATCGGCCGGAGCTCCTGGAGGATATTGAGCTCATCCGAGAGCAAGCCGATCGCTGCCGCGATATTCTCAGGTCCATGGGTCAAGCCGGCAAAGACGACTTGCACATGCGCCACGCCCCGGTTGGCGCCGTGGTGCGCGAGGCCGCCGAGCCACACGCCCAGCGCGGCAAGGACCTGCATTATGACATCGCGCCCTCCGGCGGGTCCGATCCCCGCCAGCCCGTGATCGATCGCCGGCCCGAGATCATCCACGGTATCCGAAATCTTGTGCAGAACGCCGTGGACTTCGCGACCGCCAATGTCTGGGTCGATGTTTTTTGGGACGACCAGGAGATCACGATCAGGATCGTCGATGACGGGTCGGGTTTCTCGTCGCAGATGATGGGACGCATCGGCGACCCCTATGTGAGCCGCCGCCGCCCCTCATCTCGGCGTCCGGGCTATGACGGAATGGGGCTGGGTCTGTTTATCGCCAAGACGCTTCTCGAGCGTTCGGGCGCCGAGATGACATTCGCCAACGGGCGGGAGCCGTTCGAGGAGGCGGCTGTGGCGGGCACCCGAGGCGGAGCCATCGTTGAGGCGAAATGGACGCGCGAGCGTATCGGCGCCACCGGCCAGGCCGACCGCGTCGCATTGGGCGAGAATATCCCCTTCCCCATCGGCACAGAGGCCCCTCTCAAGGAAGGTTAACACCTCATTAACTTTGTTGGGCCAAGTTTGCCCTGCTGTTGATGGGAGGCTTCTTTGATTCCCGCTGCCATACTTTATCCCGCCCTATTCGGGCTGGGGGCCTTTCTTTCCGCATTCGCGGCCTTGTCCATCGCCTCGCGCCGCTCCGAACGCCGGCAGGTAGCGTCGGATCGTGAAGGCGATCTTCGAAGCGACACGCTGGTCTTTCTGATCCGCAACAGGTCACTCTGCGACAGGCTCGAAAGCTTCGCGTCGCAGGAGGACCGGCTGCAAAAGCTTGTTACCGCCATATCCAGCCGGTTCGACCACGCGGAGACGCTGGTCGGGCCCGAGCAGGACGTTCGGGCGATCTCGCGCGACGGGCTTCTGCAGGTCGTGTCCGAAGTTCTGCCCGGACGCGTACGCATCAAGATCTCGTCGCGTGACCGTGAGACACCTTCGGCGGAGGACGTCCATCGCCTCGACGCCATCGAGACGGAGCTCGAAACGCTCCGTGCGAACACCGAGCAGGCGCCGTTTCTGGTCTGGCGCGAGGCCGCGGACGGAACGCCGATCTGGGTGAATCGCGCCTACCTGGACGAGGTGGCGAAACGTTGCGGGCCGGACCGCTCCTTGTCCTGGCCCCTGCCGCGCCTTTTCCCTGATTTGAAACGCGGCGCCCCGAAGCGGGTTTCGCTTACGGACGAGCGCACCGGCGATGAGGATTGGTTCGAATGCCATGGGGCGCCTGTTGGACGCGACACGCTTTTCACGGCATTCGACGCTAACGCCGCCGTCGGAGCCGAGCGGCGGTTGCGCGAGTTCACGCAAACGCTGACCAAAACCTTTGCAGAGCTGCCCATCGGACTTGCGATCTTCGATTGGTCCCGCCACCTGGCGCCGTTCAATCCAGCGTTCACCGATCTCACGGATCTTCCTGCGGGTTTTCTGACCGCCCGCCTGAGCCTGGTCGATCTTATCGACAAACTGCACGAGCGCCGCATGGCGCCAGAGCCCAAGGATTACAAATCCTGGCGCCAATCCATCGCCGAGTTGGAGGCGGCCGCGGAAGACGGCACCTACTCCGAGACCTGGGCGCTCCCCGGCAATCGGACTTACCGAGTAACTGGACAACCGCACCCCGATGGCGCCATCGCCTTTCTGTTCGAGGATATTAGCGCCGAAATGGCACTGACCCGTCAATTCCGTGCCGATCTGGAAACCAGCCAGGCCATCATCGACAGCCTGGGCGCGGCCATCGTCGTCTTCGCGCCCGATGGCGCGATGATCCAATCCAACAAGGCCTACCGCCGGCTTTGGGAGCTTTCCGAGGACGACGCGCTCGCCGGCACGACGATCGTCGACGCGACCCGGCAATGGCACAAGCGAACGCTGCCGACCCCCGTCTGGGGCGAGTTGCGCGATTTCTTTCTCGGGAACGACGGGCGCGCGGACTGGTCCGCCTCGGCGACCCACCGCGACGGCCGCGCGCTTGCCTGCCGGTTCCTGCCGCTTCCAGGCGGCACGACTCTGGCAACGTTCGAGGTTCAGTCGGCGGAGGGCGCCGCGCGGGACGGCGCGGTGCTCAGAGCGGTCTGATCGCCGCTTGAAGACCCCGGCGCCCTTCTTCAGAGTAGCGCCATGCCCGCGCCAGCGACCCTGTTTCTTGAGACGCCCGCCGCGACCGAGCGTCTGGCCCACAGCCTCGCCCAACGGGTCCGGCCGCCTGACTGTATCCTCCTGAGCGGACCAATTGGCGCTGGCAAAACCCACTTTGCCCGCGCGCTCATTCAATCGCGTCTGGTCGCGCTTGGCCGGTCGGAAGACGTGCCCTCGCCCACCTTCACTTTGGTACAGGTCTACGAAGACGACGGCTTCGACATCTGGCACGCCGACTTGTACCGGCTGACCTCGGCGGATGAGCTGGTCGAACTTGGGATCGAAGAGGCGTTTGAAAGCGCCGTGACGCTGATTGAATGGCCGGATCGGCTTGGAAGCCTGACACCCGATAGCCCGTGCCGTATCGACCTGCAGCACCGCGAGCAAGGGCGCGCCGCCGAAATAAACTGGGACGATCCGCGCCTGGACGCCGTAATCGGAGAAATGCGGGATGCGGAGCCGACCGCATGATCGGCCCTCCCAAGGCCGCGATGATCTTCTGCGCCGGGTTCGGGACCCGCATGGGCGCCCTCACCCGCGAGACGCCGAAACCTCTCCTGAGGCTGAAGGGCCAACCGCTGGTCGATCACGCTGCAAACCTCACGCGGGAGGCCGGTATCGAGACCATCGTCGCCAACACCCACTACCTCTATGACCAGATGGAGGCGCATCTCACCCGGATCGGCGTCACGCCCATTCGCGAGACGCCAGATATTCTCGACACTGGCGGCGGGCTCAAAGCAGCGCTGCCGCTTCTGGGACCCGACCCGGTCGCGACGCTCAATCCCGACGCGGCGTGGCGCGGCCCCAATCCGCTTTCCGCGCTCGCCTCAGCCTGGCGGCAAGGTATGAGCGCCCTGCTGCTGGTGGTCCCGCGCACCCGCGCCCTGCAGCGCCAGGGCGCCGGCGACTTCGACATGACCGGCAACCGGCTCTCTCGCGGCGGCGGTTATGTCTACACGGGCGCGCAGATTCTGGACACGCGGCGCCTTTCTGAGATCGACCGTCCCGCTTTCTCGCTCAATCTCTTTTGGGACCTCTTGGACGCGAAATCCGGAATCCACGGATTGGTCTATGACGGCGACTGGTGCGATATCGGCCACCCCGAAGGCCTCAAGGCGGCGGAAGCGCTGATCGATGTTTGAGGGCAGTCGCCTGCCCCGGGTTTACGGCGTCCCTCCGGGCGTGGATTTCGCCGCGACGCTGGCGCAAGGTCTACTCGCTCGCCTCGGAGGCGCGCCACCTGAGGACATGGCGCGGATCACGATCTTAGTGAACAGCCGCAGGATGCAGCGCAGGTTGCGGCAGGCGCTCTCGGACGGAACCGCGCGGCTGCTTCCACGGGTCCTGCTGGTCACGGAGATGGACGAGCTTGTACCCGAGGCCGCGCTGCCGGACGCGGCGCCGGATCTCACGCGCCTCCTTGACCTGTCTGAACTGATCGAGGCGCTGTTGGACGCTGACCCGTCTCTGGCGCCTCAATCCGCGCGTTTCGATTTCGCCGAAAGCCTGGACGCGCTCTTAGAAGAGATGCATGGCGAAGCGGTCGATCCGTGTGTGATCACAAACCTGAATACCAGCGACCTCTCCGGTCATTGGGAGCGATCCCGCGGCTTCCTGCAGATCGTCGAGACCTATGCAAGGTCCGCCCGACGCGAGATCCAGTCCAGCGAGGCGCGCCGCCGCGCCGCGACGGAAGCTCTGATCCGAAAATGGGAGAGATCTCCGCCTGAAGCCCCCGTGATTCTTGCGGGCTCGACGGGCTCGCGCGCGACGACGGCGGAGTTGATGCGAGCCGTAGCCCGTCTCGATAGCGGTGCGGTCCTTCTGCCAGGGTTCGATTTCACGACGCCCGCATCCGCGTGGGAGAGGTTGACCGAAGGCGACGGGCTGGAAGACCATCCGCAGTTCCGCTTTGCGAGATTTCTCGAAAACCTCGACATCGCGAAAGAGGACGTGGCGCGCTGGACGGACGAAAATGGCGACATTGAGCGCAACACTTTGATTTCGTTGTCTCTGAGGCCAGCTCCGGTCACCGATCAATGGATGGTGGAAGGCCGGCGGTTCAAGGACCTGCGCACCACCGTCAAGGACCTGTCGCTGATCCAGGCGCCCAACCCGAGGTACGAGGCGCAGGCGATCGCGGTGGCCTTGAGAGACGCTGTGCGCGATGGCAAGACCGCCGCTTTGATCACTCCCGACCGGACCCTTGGGCGGCGCGTCGCCGCCGCATTGCTGCGCTGGGACATCGTGGCCGACGACAGCGCCGGGCGGCCTCTCGGCCAAACGGCGCCCGGACGGTTTCTGCGCCAGGTCAGCGCCCTGATTGCCGGCGAGATTTCGGCAGAGGCGCTGATCGCGCTCCTCAAGCATCCCATCGCGAATTCCGGTGACATTCGGGGCGAGCATCTAAACTTCACCCGCGAGTTCGAGCTCTACCTCCGCCGCAAAAAACTGGCCTCGGTCGGACCCGGCGCGCTTTCTGGTTTCGCCAAGACATCCAGTTCAACGAACCGCCGCGCTTGGGGGGACTGGGTGGCGGCGCTCCTGTCCGAGCTGCAACGTCCGGTCCAGGCAACATTTACCGCATGCGCGACGCGCCATCTCGCGCTCGCGGAGGCCATCGCGCGCGGCCCTGATGACCTTGGCGCCGGCAAACTCTGGGAAGAGGCCGCGGGACGGGAGGCGAAGGCGGTCATGGAGGCGCTTGCCGAACAGGCTTCCGAAGCGCAAAGGCTGGATTTCAGTGACTATCAAAGGCTTTCTGACCGCGTTTTGGCGGCCGCAAACGCGCGCAGCACGGACAGCGCGCGACCGGACGTCATGATCTGGGGAACGCTGGAGGCCCGCGTGCAAGGCGCCGACCTGGTCATACTCGGCGGCTTGAACGAAGGCGTATGGCCCGCCCGTCCAGACCCGGATCCCTGGCTGAATCGCCGGATGCGCCGCGAGGCGGGGCTGTTATCACCAGAACGGCAAACCGGTCTCTCCGCGCATGACTACCAACAGGCGGTTGGCGCCAATTCGGTCATTCTTTCCCGAGCCCGAAAGGATGAAGAGGCCGAGACCGTTCCGTCCCGGTGGCTGAACCGCCTCACCAATCTTCTGAACGGACTGCCGGAGCAGTACGGTCCTGACGCATTGAAGTCCATGAAGCGCGAAGGCGACCGGTTGCTTGCTGCGGCGGAGGCGCTTGATCTGCCCGCGAAGACGGTCGATCGCGCCCAGCGCCCGGCACCCGTGCCGCCTGTCGAGGCCCGACCCAAGGTGTACTCGGTAACGGACATCGAACGCTTGATCCGCGATCCCTACGCCATCTACGCCAAACGCGTGCTGGGTCTGCGGCGGCTGGACCCGCTGCGACCCAAACCGACGGCCGCATTCAAGGGCGAGGTGTTTCATCTCATCATGAAGGCAGCGCTCGAGGCGGGACCTTACTCTGACGCCGCGGATATTGAGAATTCTCTGCTCCTCCAAGCCAATAGGATTCTCAGTCAGATCGTGCCCTGGCCCGCCACACAGCGCCATTGGATGGGCCATATCGAGACAATCGCTCAAGACTTCTCGAAACAGGAGATGGCGCGGGAGCGGCGCGCAAGCCCGTTCGCGTTCGAAGTCAAAGGGCGGATGCCGATCGATGGCCTTCCTGTCGAGATCATCGGCACCGCCGACCGGCTCGACCGCGCCCGGGACGGCTCGCTGGTTATCTACGACTACAAGACGGGCGCGCCCCCGAAGATGCCCCAGGTGCGGCATTTCCACAAACAGCTGCTGATCGAAGCCGTCATGGCCGAGCGCGGGTCGTTCGAGGGCATCCGCGGGGCGCACGTGTCTCGGGTCGGCTATATCGGGCTCGACCGCGCCCTGATCAGCTATGACATCCCGACCGAAAAGAGTGACGAGGGAGACTTCAGAACAGGGGCTATTTCAGGGGAATTGGCCGCTTTGATTCGCGCATACCATCAAGAAACTCAGCCCTTCCCGTCCCGGCGCGCGATGGAAAAGGTCCGTTGGGAGGGCGACTATGACCATCTGGCGCGGTTCGGCGAATGGGACGACTCGCAGGACGCGGTAGTGGTGCGTTTGACATGACGCTCAACGACGCGACCCTCGCTCAGAATGCGGCGGCCGACCCCGATATCTCGACTTGGCTGTCCGCCAACGCCGGGTCGGGCAAGACCCGGGTTCTGACCGACAGAGTCGCGCGTTTGCTCCTGCGGGGCGCGAGCCCGCAGAACATCCTTTGCCTGACCTACACCAAGGCGGCGGCGGGAGAGATGCAGAACCGACTTTTCCGCAACCTTGGCAGCTGGGCCATGCTGCCGGACGAGAAACTGCGGGAGGAGCTGCAGGGCCTGGGCGAGAAGGCGCCGGAGGACCTGTCCCGCGCGCGAACGCTCTTCGCAAGCGCCATCGAGACGCCCGGCGGCCTGAAAATCCAGACGATCCACTCCTTCTGCGCCGGGCTTCTGCGGCAATTTCCGCTGGAAGCCGGAGTCTCACCCCAGTTCCGCGAGCTGGACGAGAAGGGGCGGCTCGAGCTGATCGAACAAGTTCTCGACCAGATGGCGGAAACTTCGGCAGACGCCCTGACCGGCATCGCTCGTCAGTATTCGGGGGCATCGCTTGCGGATCTCGCGGACGAGATTGTCGCCTCCGCCGAGAGCTTTGAGCCTTCAGCGGGCAGCGCCACCATCCGGACGGCGTTCGGTCTCGAGGACGGCGTCGATGAGGTCTCAATCCTTTCCGCGCTGTCGGAAGACGACCTCGAACTCGCGAAATCCGTCGCGGCAATCCTTGCTGTCGAAGGGTCCAAACAGGATCAGGCGTTCGCCGCCAAACTTTCGCTCCTCGGCGAGTCACCCCAAGTCTCGACGCTCATGATCCTTGAAGATGTCCTTCTCCTCAAAAAGGACGGATCGCCCAAGATCGACAAGTTCCCAACCAAACCCATGCGGGACGGCCCAGTTGCGCCGTACATCGCGCGTCTGAACGATCTGATGGAGCGGGTCGCCGAGGCGCGTGAAGCGCGTCTGGCTTTGGATGCAGCAAGAAAAACGCGTGTTCTCAATGACTTCGCTAAAGCGCTGTTGCCGGCCTATCAGGACGCGAAGCAGGCCGCCGGCGTTCTCGATTTCGACGATCTCATCCGGCTTGCCCGCGCACTTCTGACAGATCGCTCGCTCGAATGGGTGCTCTATCGTCTGGACGGCCGGATCGACCATATTCTGGTCGACGAGGCGCAGGACACGAGCCCCGGTCAGTGGCAGGTGATCAAAGCGCTCGCCGCCGAGATCAGCGCGGGCGAGGGGGCGAGGGGCGGCATGCCACGGTCGATCTTCGTTGTCGGAGACAAGAAACAGTCGATCTACAGCTTTCAGGGCGCCGACGCCCGGGTCTTCGACACGATGTCCGATCATTTCCTGCGCCAGATGGGTGAGAGCGGCCGGATTGAAAGCAAAGAGCTTCTCCACTCCTTCCGATCTTCGAGCGCGGTGTTGTCGGGCGTGGATTTCACGTTTCGGCAAAACGCGCTTCTCGGCGTCCCGGCCGACCTGCAACATCGCGCGTTTTTTGGCGACCTGCCGGGCCGCATCGATCTTTGGCCGCTTGAGCCGACGCCGGAGAAAGCGGAACAACCACCCTGGTACGACCCGGTTGACCGGGTGTCGCCCAACGCCGCGCCTGTCGCGCTCGCCGAGCGGTTGGCGCGGACCATCCGCGACATGCTCGATTCAGGCACTATTCCGGGGGATAATGGCCAATTCCGGCGCATTCGACCCGGAGATTTCCTCATTCTCGTGCAACGCCGCTCCGACTTGTTCGATCACATCATCCGGGCGTGCAAGGCGCTGGGCTTGCCGATGGCGGGGGCCGACAGGTTGAAGATCAACGGCGCGCTCGCGGTGCGCGATCTCATGGCTCTGATTTCATTTCTCGCCTTGCCGGAGGATGACTTGTCGCTGGCAGCGGCGCTTCGGTCGCCACTGTTTGGGTGGTCTGAAGCCGAACTTTTCGATCTCGCTGCCAACCGCGAGAAGGAAAACGGCGAGCAGCCTTATCTTTGGGCCGAACTTCGCAACCGGCAGGGCGATTTCGCCCGGACCCATCACATGCTCTCGGCGCTTCGCGACCAGGCGGATTTCCTGCGTCCCTACGAGCTGCTCGAAGTCGTTCTCTCGCGATGGAAGGGGAGGGAGAACCTCACAGCGCGTCTCGGTCCGGAGGCGGAGGACGGCATCGATGAACTTCTGAACCAGGCGCTGGCCTATGAGATGGCCGAGACTACCAGCCTGACGGGGTTTCTCTCCCGGGTGCAGGAGGAGGAGATTGAGATCAAACGCCAGTCAGACGCGGGCGGCGATCTGATCCGTGTGATGACCGTTCATGGCGCGAAGGGTCTCGAATCCGAGATCGTCATCCTGCCCGACACGGTTCGCGCGCCGCCACAAAAGGTCGGCGCCTTTGTGACGTCTCGCGCCGGTCTTCCGGTCTGGTCGCTTGCGAACGACGTTGCTCCTCTTTTGGTGCGCGAGGCGAAGGAAGACGCTCGGAAGTTGGAAGAGGAGGAGCGCCAAAGGCTTCTCTATGTCGCAATGACGCGGGCGAAGTCCTGGCTGATCGTTTGCGGGGCGCAATCTGAGCGGAAGCAGAGCGCCAAGACCTGGCATGACGTAGTACGGGAAGGTCTTGAAGCGGCGGGCGCCGAGTGGACGGCTGACGTGGAGCGCTCGGTTCTGAGGCTCCAGCATCTGAACTGGCGGGAAGACGTAACCGAAGTCGCGCGGCCGGCCGAGCCCCATACAGAGGAGCTCCTGGATGCCCGGGAATGGGGGCCGCCACCGCCCGCGCAGGTCTCGGACGAGGTTTCGCCTTCCGATCTGGGGGGCGCCAAGGCGATCGGCGGCGAGGGCGGCGAAGGTGACGAGGACGCTCTTAGGAAGGGCCGGATGATCCACCGCCTGCTGGAAATGCTGCCCGTGGTCGCTCGTGAAAACTGGCATGAGACAACAATCAATCTGCTGTCAAGCGGACCCGGCCGCGCCGAGGAGGAGGAGGCGGACGTGTTCTTGTCTAAAGCATCCTCGATTCTGGCTGCCCATCCCGAAGTCTTCGCGCCCGAGACGCTTGCCGAGGTCGAGCTGACCGCGTTCCTGCCGACTCTCGATAGGAAGATGGCTGGCGCGATCGATCGGCTGATCGTCTCTGACGATGTGATCACAATCGTAGACTTCAAATCCAACGCTATCGTTCCCACTGCCCCAGGGCAGACGCCAGAAGGCATTTTGAGGCAAATGGGCGCCTATCTGGAAGCCGCCGAGCAAATCTGGCCCGGCCGGCGGATCGAGCTGAAGATCCTCTGGACAGAAACTGGCGAGCTCATGGTGTTGGAGCACGGTATCGTGAGGCAGGCGTTGGCCCGCGCTACCACATCTTGACCTTTCCTGCACCGGTTCTTACCTTCCCGCACCTGACACGCTGCCAAGGAGCTTGACATGGCCACCATCGCCGTCACCGACGACACTTTCGACGCTGAAGTCCGCCAGTCGGACGTGCCGGTTGTCGTGGATTTCTGGGCCGAGTGGTGCGGTCCCTGCAAGATGATCGGACCGGCTCTTGAAGAGCTCGCCGCAGAGTACGAAGGCAAAATCAAGATCGCCAAGGTCAACGTTGACGAGAACCCGAATTCTCCCGCGCAAATGGGCGTTCGCGGCATTCCGGCGCTCTTTTTGTTCAAGGACGGAGAGGTCGTCTCGAACAAAACCGGCGCCGCGCCAAAGGCCGCGCTTAAGGGCTGGATCGACGATACGATCTAAGGCGCGTTTGTTCGCGGAACGGAGGGCCGTCCGATAGGGCGGCCTTTTCGATTCACCCCGGCAAGACGGCTTGCAGTCACCACCATCGAACCGCATATACCCCCGAAACCAGTGGGAGCAGAGCATGTCCGACGACTTTCCCGGATGGCACGGAACAACGATTATCGGCGTCCGCAAAGGCGGCCAGGTGGTGATCGCAGGCGACGGGCAGGTGAGCCTGGGCCAAACCGTGATCAAGGGGACCGCGACGAAGGTCCGGCGCCTCAGCCCGGGCGGTTACGATGTGATCGCGGGTTTTGCAGGCTCGACCGCTGACGCTTTCACGCTGCTCGAACGGCTCGAGGCGAAACTCGAAGCGACGCCCGGCCAGCTGCAAAGGGCCGCCGTCGAGCTGGCCAAAGACTGGCGCACCGACAAGTACCTCCAGAAACTCGAGGCCATGCTGATCGTCACCGACGGCGCCGAGCTCTACGTGGTCACCGGGGCAGGTGACGTGCTGGAACCCGAGCACAACGTCGCCGCCATCGGCTCCGGCGGGAACTACGCCCTCGCCGCTGCCCGCGCTTTGGTGGATAGCGATCTCGACGCAGAGTCGGTCGCCCGCCGCGCCATGGCCATCGCCGCCGACATCTGCGTCTACACAAACGGCAACCTGACCGTCGAAAGCTTGTCTAAATGACCGACCTTACCCCTCGCGAAATCGTCTCGGAGCTCGACCGGTTCATCATCGGCCAGAAGGACGCCAAACGCGCAGTCGCCGTCGCGCTTCGCAATCGCTGGCGCAGAAAGCAGCTGTCCGACGACCTGCGGGAAGAGGTCTATCCGAAGAACATCCTGATGATCGGTCCCACAGGGGTCGGCAAGACCGAGATCAGCCGGCGGCTCGCCAAGCTGGCCCGTGCGCCCTTTCTCAAGGTTGAAGCGACGAAGTTCACCGAGGTTGGCTATGTCGGACGCGACGTCGAGCAAATCGTCCGAGACCTGGTCGAGGCAGCCATCACCATGACCCGCGAGCTGATGCGCGAGGACGTCAAAGCCGCCGCCCATCAGGCCGCCGAAGACCGTGTTCTTGCCGCTGTCGCGGGAGAGCACGCGCGCGAGCAAACGCTTGAGATGTTCCGCAAGAAGCTCAGGGACGGCGAGCTGGACGATACGGTGATAGAGCTCGACATCGCCGAAACCGCCAATCCGTTCCAGGGCATGGAGCTTCCCGGTATGCAGCCAGGGCAGGGGGGCGCAGGGTTTGATCTGGGCGCGCTCTTTGGGAAGGGTTTTCCCGGCCGGACCGTTCGCAAGAAGATGACTGTCGCGCAAAGCTATGAGATTCTGATCGGGGAGGAGGCCGACAAACTACTCGATGACGAAACGGTCAAGAAGGCGGCGCTGGAATCGGTCGAGCAGAACGGGATCGTTTTTCTCGACGAGATCGACAAGGTAACGGCCCGCTCGGAGACACGCGGCGCCGATGTGAGCCGGGAAGGAGTGCAGCGCGACCTGCTGCCCCTGATTGAGGGAACCACGGTCTCTACAAAATACGGTCCAGTCAAAACCGACCATATCCTCTTCATCGCCTCCGGCGCGTTCCACATCGCCAAACCGTCTGATCTGCTCCCCGAGCTTCAAGGCCGACTGCCAATCCGCGTGAACCTCCGGGCGCTGACGGAAGAGGATTTCGTGCGCATCCTGACCGAAACCGACAATGCGCTGACACTTCAATACACGGCCCTCATGGGTACCGAAGAGCTGACGGTCGAGTTTGCCCAGGACGGGATCGCCGCGCTCGCCCATATCGCCGCTGAGGTCAACCAATCGGTTGAAAACATCGGCGCGCGGCGGCTCTACACGGTGATGGAGCGCGTTTTCGAGGATCTGAGCTTCACGGCTCCCGACCGGGCCGGCGAGAAGATCATCATCGACGCGGCCTTCGTCGAGGCGAACCTCGGCGAGCTGGCCAAGAGCGCCGACATGAGCCGCTACGTCCTTTAGGGCTTTTCAAGGCCGCCAAACGGGCAGAGGAAGGGGCCATGCCCCTATTCGGCTTTCTCCGAGACAACGTGCGCTTTCTGGGATCCGGCGCGATCCTGTCGTTCTCGTCCTCCTACGGACAGACCTATTTCATCGCGATCTTCGCGGCACAGATCATGCATTTCTATGGTCTGACCGATGGCGAGTGGGGCGTCCTCTATACCGTCTCCACCACAGCCTCCGCCATCGTCATGTTCTGGGCGGGGGCGCTGACCGATCATTTCCGGGTAAGAACGCTGGCGATTGTTGTCATGCCAGCGCTGGGCCTCACCTGCTTCGCAATGGCGGGGAGTTCATGGCTGTGGTCGCTCGTCGTGGTTGTCTTCTTCCTGCGCCTCTTCGGGCAAGGCATGATGAGCCAACTTGCGGTGACCGCGATGGCGCGGTGGTTCTCCGCTCGCCGAGGGCTGGCGTTGTCTATATCAGCGATGGGATTCTCCCTTGGTCAAGCCGTCCTTCCCGTGCTTGTCGCCTCCCTCCTTTTGATCATGGACTGGCGGGCGATCTGGCTCGGGACCGGACTGGTCGTGCTGGCGACACTGCCGATCATCCTGGCGCTCCTGTCTAAGGAACGGACGCCGCAGAGCCTGGCGACATCTTCGACATCGCTCGGGATGGACGGAAGGCATTGGACCCGGTCTGACGTTCTGAAATCGTCCTTCTTCTGGCTTCTCATGCCCATGCTGCTCGGTCCGCCAGCCTGGGGGACCGCGTTGTTCTTCCAGCAAGTCCACATCGCCGAGGTCAAGGGGTGGCCTCTGGTCGATTACCTCGCTCTGATCCCGCTGATGACAGTGATCGGCGTCGGATCGACGCTTCTGTCCGGCCAGTTCATCGACCGCTTCGGCACAGCCCGAATGGCGCCGATCTACCTGCTGCCCTTCGCGGCCGCCTTCCTCATGCTGGCTTTTGCCGATAGCCTGATCGCCGCCGCAATCGCGCTCTCCATCTTCGGGCTCGGACACGGGATGCAGGCCACGTTGCCCGCCGCGTTCTGGGCCGAGTTCTTCGGCACCCGCCATATCGGCGCGATAAAGGCCGTTTCGACCAGCATTATGGTGTTCGGATCCGCCATCGGGCCGGGCATCACCGGTGTACTGATCGACCTGGGGTATGACTTCCCGCAACAGATGGTGGCGATCGCGGTTTACTTCGTTCTCGCCGCCGCGCTGGTCTGGTTCGCCGTGTCGCGCGCCGCCAGCCGCCTACCGGCGCCTGAGGTAGACGTAAAAGGCGCCTGATCCGCCATGCCGCTGGTGCGCTTCGGCCACCTGAAGCACGGCGCCCGATAAGGGCGGCGACGCGAGCCATTGCGGAACCTGATGGCGCAGGATGCCCGTACGGGTGGGGATGGGACCGCCGTCATCCGATATTCGGCCCTTCCCTGTGATCACAAGAACAAGCCGCTTACCTTGCGCCTGAGCTTTAAGGACGAAGGCCGTGAGCGCAACGTGCGCCGATGTCGCCGTCAAACCGTGCAGGTCGATCCTGGCTTCCGGCTTGGTTTTGCCGCGCGACATCCGCTTGAAGGCCTTTTTGTCCATCGTCACGGGGGAGGACGCCAAGATATCGGAGAGAGGTCGAACCAGATCATGCCCCGGTGGCGGAGCATAGGCTCGCTCGCCCAGGCTAAACTCGGGCGCTTTTTCCGCAATCTTCGGCGCTGGCCGCTTCGGCTCGCTCGAATCTTCGATTGGTTTTGCGGGCTGGAAGGGATTTTTGAGCGGCGTGGCCGTCCGAGCGACGCTATTCCAAAGAGCTTCCTCTTCAGGCCGAAGTCCTCTCGGTTTCTTTCGGGTCATTGAATCGGGGCGAGAAGCGCTACTCGCCGGTGGCGACCAGAATCCAGTTCGGATCGGAGGCGCCCATGACGCGGGAGAAGGTCCAGACATCGCGCTGGCGTTTGATCTCGTTCGGGTTGCCTTCGACGATGTCGCCTTCAGCATCTCGTACAACCGATGTGAGCTCGCCCACGAACCGAATTGTGACCTCGCCCTCGCTTGACTCACGGTCGTACTCGGCCGATTTCAGCTCGACCTCGCGCACGCCGACGAAGTTTGCTTCGACGACCAGTCCTTCTTCCTCCCGCCGGTCGATGACGGATTGGAAGGTCTCAGCCACTTCTTCGGAAAGGAACCCGCGCACATCATTCAAATCGCCCTTCTCGAAGGCCATCAGTATCATCTCGTAGGCGCCCCGCGCACCCTCAAGGAAGTCACGCACGCTAAAGCCGGACTCCGCCATCTTCATGGCGGCAAGCGCCTTGGCGCTGGTTGATCCATCCTCGACATGATCAGTGATGTCGCGGTCCGGTCCGCCTTCGATTACGTCGAACTCCGGACGGCTGGACGACCGGCGAGCGCCGGAGCCGTTCTGGATCGGCGGCTTCTCAAAACCGTCGCGCGTTCCAAGAACGCTCCGCAGACGCAGGATCAGGAAAACCGCGATCCCGGCAAGGACTAGAAGCTGGATCAGATTTGAGCTCATAACGTTCCCGATAACGAAGGTCTTTGGATTCTGCGCGTCAGAGCACATATGTAGGGCGGCGCCGGGTCCAAGTCTACTGGCGCTCCTGCGACGAAGAGGACCGAATGTACCTGTTTCTGCTGTTTTTGATCGTTCCGCTGATCGAAATCGCCCTGTTCATTCAGGTGGGCGGCTGGATCGGGCTTTGGCCCACGCTCGGAATCGTGATCCTGACGGCCATTCTTGGCACGATCCTGGTGCGCAGTCAGGGCATTCAGGTGCTCAATCAGCTGCGCGGCTCTTTTGAGGACCTCCGGGACCCAACCGAGCCGCTCGCGCACGGGGCGATGGTGCTTTTTTCCGGCGCGCTTCTGCTCACGCCCGGTTTCTTTACCGACGCGGTCGGCTTCGCGCTTTTGATACCGGGCATCCGCGCCCGGGTCTTTCAAGCGATCCGCAAACGGGTGCGGGTTCAGACCTTCGAGTACGGCGATCCCAGAAAACCCGCCGACCCGACGATCATCGATGCCGAGTACGAGGACCTCGACTCGCCCCCGCGATCCGGCCCCTCCGGTTGGACGCGCCATTGAGGCGTCTCGCGCAAGCTGCTAGACGGGCGCCGACTTGAGAATCCCCTACGGAGCTATTCATGGCCGAGACCGAAAACGGCGCGGCAGCGCCCGCCCAGCCCACGCCGCCTCAGATGAAGATACTGGGCCAGTTTATCCGGGACATGTCGTTTGAGAACATCCTCGCGCAGAAGCCGGTCGAGGGCGAAGTACAGCCGGACGTTCAGGTTCAGGTCTCGCTCGACGCGCGGAAACGAGGTGATGACAAACAATATGAGGTGATCTCGAAGTACAAGGTGACTTCAAAGAACAAGGGCGGTGGCGAGACGCTGTTTCTGCTCGAGCTTGAATACGGCGGCATCTTCCACGTCGACAATATCGCCGACGAGCAGCTTCATCCGTTCCTGCTGATTGAATGCCCGCGCATGCTATTTCCTTTTGTCCGCCGTATCGTCAGCGACGTGACGCGGGACGGGGGCTTCATGCCGCTCAACCTCGACAACATCGATTTCATCGCGCTTTACCGCCAGACACTCCTGCAACGGCAGGCGGCGGCGAGCCAGGCGGAAGGCGATAAGGTCAGCTGAACCGCGCCCAAAGCGCCTTTTCACCCATGTCCGCGACAAAGGCGTCGTGCGCCTTCCGTTCCTTATCCGTCAGGCGCCCGGGCAACCCGCGCGGACGGGCACCCGTTCGCGTCAGTTCGGCAGGCTGGTCCGAACGGCCCTGTGATCCGGCAGGCGCGAGGACAAGGTCCGGCTGACGACCCCCGATCAACTCGAGATAGACCTCAGCGAGAATCTCACTGTCGAGCAGCGCCCCGTGCAGCGTTCGCGCCGAATTATCGATCCCGTAGCGACGGCAAAGCGCGTCGAGCGACGCGGGCGAGCCTGGAAACTTTTTCCGCGCGATCTCCAGCGTGTCCACAGCCCTGTCGTAATCGATCCTCGGCAGCCCGGACCAGCCAAGCTCGGCATTCAGGAACTTCATATCGAAGGCGGCGTTGTGGATGACAAGTTTGGCGTCGCCGACGAATTCAAGAAACGCCTGGCCGACATCGCGGAATACCGGTTTGTCCCGCAGAAAGTCGTCTCCCAACCCGTGAACCTGAAACGCCTCTTCCGGCATTGCGCGTTCCGGATTGATGTATTGATGATACGTCCGGCCTGTTGGCACATGCCGCATCAGCTCAACCGCGCCGATCTCGACGATCCGATCCCCTGTTTCGGGATCGAATCCCGTTGTCTCAGTGTCCAGAACGATTTCACGCATCGGGAAGCCTGCTCTTTATCTTGTTGAGGACATCCTGAACGCCTGCGCGGGCGTCTTCAAGGGTCAGCGTTTCAATCACCGCGTCGGCCCGGGCGCGTTTCTCTTCGTCCGGCATCTGTTTCGCAAGCACAAGCTCCAGCTTTTCAACTGTCATGCCTGGGCGCTCCAGAACGCGGGCGCGCTGGACCTCGACAGGGGCGCTCACGACCACGATAAAATCGACGTCCTTGTCATACGCGCCCTCGAAAAGAAGCGGGACGTCCACGAGGACGATGGCGGATTCAGCCTTATCGAGAAATCGGGCCCTGTCCGCCGCGACTAGCGGATGCACGACGCGCTCGAGAGCTGTCAATCTGTCAGGATCGGCGGTGATCCACTGTGTTAGAACGTCCCGGTCAACGGCCCCGCCGACCACTGCTTCGGGGCAGAGCGCGGCCACCGGCGAGACTGCGCCACCGCCTTTAGCGTAGAGGCGGTGCACAGCGGTGTCAGCGCTCCAAACCGGAACGCCCGCCTCGGCGAACATCCCAGCCGTCGTCGTCTTGCCCATGCCGATGGAGCCAGTCAGGCCGATCACAAAGGGGCGGCTCACCCGATAACCGCCTGCCGCAGCGCGTCATCCACTTCGGGCCGCAACCCAAACCAGCGCTCAAACCCGGGGACGGCCTGGTGCAGAAGCATGCCGAGACCATCGACGGTGACGCAGCCGACATCTCGGGCGTACGCCAGGAGTTTCGTCTCAAGAGGCGTATAGACCAGGTCGGTCACCACCGCGTCCCGCCCCATCCCGTCCAGAGGCAGGCGCATCTCCGGGCTGCCGTCCATGCCCAGCGCACTGGTGTTCACGATGGTCGCCGCGCCGTCGAATATGTTCCCGGCCTGCACCCAGTCGACGACCGAGACTTTAGTTCCTAAATCGCGCCTGAGCGTCTCGGCGCGCGCCTTGGTCCGGTTCGAAACCCGGACTTCCGGACAGCCGCTTTCAATCAGGCTGGAGACGACGGCCCGCGCCGCGCCGCCCGCGCCGATCACCGCAGCGGGACCGGCATCTGCGCGCCAGTCTGGCGCGCCCTGGCGCAGATTCTCGAGGAACCCGTAGCCATCGGTGTTGTCGGCTTGAATCCGTCCATCGCTCTGGAAGGTCAGCGTGTTCGCGGCACCCATCACAGCCGCTCGGTCGGTGACGGTGTCCGCAAACCCCAAAACGCGCTCCTTGTGAGGGATCGTGACGTTCGCGCCGACAAAGCCGATCCTGGGCAGCATGCGGACGGCGGCCTCAAGATCGGCGCCCTGAATGTTCATGGGGATGTAGTGACCCTGTATGCCGTACCGGCGCAACCAGTGGCCGTGCAGGCGTGGCGAGCGGGAGTGTGCTACGGGCGATCCGATGACGCCCGCCAAGGGAATGGTCCGATCGGTCATGAGGACAGGGTGCCGCGCAAAGTCAGGTAGGACAAGATCTCCAAAAGCGGCATGCCAAGGACGTTGAAATGATCGCCTTCGATTCGCGAGAAAAGTCGGACGCCCTCCTCCTCGAGTTTGTAGGCCCCGACTGAATGACGGATGCTCTGCCAATTTCGGTCGACATAAGCGGACAGCCAGCCGTCGGACATATTCCGCATCAGGAGCCGAACCTGACCGATGTGCCGCCAGACGGGCTTTCCATCATCATAGATGACGGCGGCGGAGAGGAGCATATGCCGCTTGCCGCGCATGGTCTTCAGTTGCTCAATCGCAACCCCGGGCGTCTCTGGTTTCGACAGAACTGAGCCCTCGAAGTCGAGAACCTGATCGCACCCGAGCACGAGGCCGTCCCCGTACGTCAGCGCCACCTTTCGCGCTTTTGCTTCCGCTAGCGCGTCGGCGATGTCGCGGGGCGGCGCGCCTTCGGCGACGAGCGCCTCCTTGATGGCGTCCTCATCGACGCGGGGCGTCTCAACGGAAAAATCGACGCCCGCCCGCGCGAGCAATTGCGCTCTGATCTCCGATCCGGACGCGAGTATGATGGGGACGGACATGTGGAGAACCCTGTGGTATCTGGACCAGCGGCGCGGTGGTTAACCCCTGTCCGATGCATCTTTTCGCAAGCTAAGGGTCGAATGCCAAGCCGTCGCCTCGTTTCTCCCTGAACTGTCCACCGTCGATATCCTCCTGACAGGCCTGTGCGTGATTTTTGTTATTCGCGGTTTTCCCAGACTTATGAACATAGTTTATCTGGGCGTACTGCTCTAAGACATTGCGATTTATATATTATTTGGTTACTCTGGCGCTTGAGGATTCCCGAATTCCCGCTCCTCCACAAGTGGGCGAGTCTGTTGGAAACTCATGAATTCCACTTATCCGCAAGACCTACAAACACATAATCCTTTCTTCCTTTTCTATTTATTTTTCGAGTGGGCTGTGAAAGCAGAAGCTCATGCTGGACGTGCTCGCGGACCTCTATCTCTGGACCAAGGCCTTGCATGTGATTTCGGTGATCGCATGGATGGCGGGTCTGTTCTATCTCCCCAGACTCTTTGTCTATCACATCGAGCGTGTGGGGCTTGAGGGGGAGACGCACGAGCTCTTTCAGACGATGGAGCTGAAGCTCCTGCGTGTCATCATGAACCCGGCGATGATCGCGACATGGGTTTTCGGATTGGCGCTTGTGCTCACGCCGGGGGTCGTGGACTGGGGGTCGGTCTGGCCCTGGACCAAGGCAGTGTCGATTTTCGGCATGACCTGGTTCCACCATTGGTGCGGGCTGAGGCGCAAGGATTTTGTGGCCGGCGAGGTCGACCGCACAGGGCGTCATTTCCGCATGATGAACGAGGTTCCGACGCTGCTTTTACTTGTCATCGTCGTCTCAGTGATTGTGCGGCCTTTCTAGCTATCGTTGACATGAGACGACGCCGGTCTTAGGTAGCCCACGCGCGCCGTCCTGGCGTGTGATGATTTTCTGAAGAACAGCAATACGAGCCGGGCCGAAACCGTCCCGGACAGAGGTGTCTATGAGCGACCGTTTGAACCTATCCGATCTGAAGTCGAAGTCCCCGAAAGAGCTGCTTGCGATGGCCGAGGACTTGGAGATCGAAAACGCTTCCACTATGCGCAAGGGCGAGATGATGTTCTCGATCCTGAAAGAACGCGCCGACGATGATTGGATCATCGGGGGTGACGGCGTTCTTGAGGTGTTGCAGGACGGATTTGGTTTTCTGCGCTCCCCCGAGGCGAACTATCTTCCTGGACCTGACGACATCTATGTCTCGCCAGAGATGATCCGGCAATTCGCGCTTCGGACCGGCGACACCGTGGAAGGTGTGATCCGCGAGCCGAATGATAACGAGCGCTATTTCGCGATGACGAAGGTTGAGAAGATCAATTTCGAAGAGCCTGAGCGCGCGCGTCACAAAGTAAGCTTCGACAACCTGACGCCGCTCTACCCGGACGAGCGTTTGACGATGGAGATCGAAGATCCGACCATCAAAGATCGCTCAGCACGGATCATCGACCTGGTGGCCCCGATCGGCAAAGGCCAGCGGAGCTTGATCGTGGCGCCGCCCCGGACCGGTAAAACGGTGCTGCTGCAGAATATTGCCCATTCGATCGAGACTAACCATCCCGAGTGCTACTTGATCGTTCTATTGATTGACGAGCGCCCTGAAGAGGTCACCGATATGCAGAGATCGGTGAAGGGCGAGGTGGTCTCGTCAACCTTTGATGAGCCGGCCACCCGCCACGTGGCTGTGTCGGACATGGTGATCGAGAAAGCGAAACGACTGGTCGAGCACAAGCGTGACGTGGTGATCCTCCTTGATTCGATCACGCGGCTTGGCCGCGCGTTCAACACAGTCGTTCCCTCGTCGGGCAAAGTGCTGACCGGCGGTGTCGATGCGAACGCGCTTCAGCGACCCAAGCGGTTTTTCGGCGCGGCGCGGAATATCGAGGAGGGCGGTTCGCTGACCATCATCGCAACCGCGCTGATTGATACTGGCAGCCGGATGGACGAGGTGATCTTTGAAGAGTTCAAGGGCACCGGTAACAGCGAGATCGTGCTCGATCGCAAGGTGGCGGACAAGCGCGTCTATCCGGCGATGGACATTCTGAAATCGGGAACGCGGAAGGAGGATCTTCTGGTCGATAAAGGGGACCTCGCCAAGACTTTCGTCTTGCGTCGTATTCTCAACCCGATGGGCACGACCGACGCGATTGAGTTCCTGTTGTCAAAGCTCAAGCAGACGAAAACGAACTCTGACTTCTTTGACTCGATGAACACATAAAATCATATAATATCAATGATTTAGACTCATGGATACGATTTTTGCGCTGGCCTCCGCGCCAGGAAAATCGGGGGTTGCGGTTGTACGAGTATCCGGTCCTTTGGCCCTTGCTGCAGCCTCACAAATCGCGGGGGAGCTTCCTGACGCGCAGGGCCGCGTCCTTCGCGCCCTTTCATGGGATGGGAGCGTTATCGACCAAGCACTTGTCTTGAGATTCGACAGGCCAAATAGCTTCACGGGCGAAGACGTGATTGAGTTTCAAACCCACGGGTCGCCGGCGGTCGTCTCGAAGCTCCTGTCGGTGCTATCGGAGTTGCCCGGGTTGCGGCTTGCCGAACCTGGGGAGTTCACGCGCCGCGCGTTGGAGAATGACCGAATGGACCTGTCGGAGGTCGAGGGCTTGGCCGATCTGATTGATGCCGAAACGGAGGCGCAGCGGCGTCAGGCCATGCGGGTGTTTCGGGGCGCTATGGGGACGCTGGTTGAAGGCTGGCGTGTCCGTCTGGTCCGCGCGGCCGCGCTTCTTGAGGCGACCATCGACTTCGCGGATGAGGACGTGCCAGTTGATGTCACGCCGGAGGTTTTGGCGCTGTTGAATGGCGTGCTGCCGGAGTTAGGAAAGGAGATTGCGGGTGCGCGGGCGGCGGAGCGGATTCGCGATGGATTCGAAGTGGCCATTGTGGGTCCGCCGAACGCGGGAAAGTCGACCTTGCTGAACGCTCTTGCGGGCCGGGATGCCGCAATCACCTCTGAGACCGCCGGTACGACTCGGGACGTGATTGAGGTTCGCATGGACTTGGCTGGGCTGCCCGTCACGGTTCTGGATACCGCAGGATTGCGTGAGACGGACGATGAGATCGAAGGTCTTGGTGTTGATCGGGCGCTGACCCGGGCCCGGGCGGCCGACCTCAGGATTGTTCTATTGGAGAGTCCCGGCAAACTGCCCGTTTTGGAACCCGAAAAGGACGACCTCATTGTTGCTTCCAAATCGGACTCAGTCTCTGGCGCGGATTTCTCGGCGCTAACCGGGCAAGGTCTCGACGATCTGGTGCGTCAGGTGGGGGCGATCCTTGAGCGTCGAGCGAGCGGGGTGGCAACGGCGACTCGCGACCGGCACAGGTTTGCTATTGCACGGGCCAAGCGCGATTTGGAATCCGCGATCGAACGCATTAAGACAGGCTCGGAAATGACCGAACTCGCCGCTGAAGATGTGCGAAGCGGGGTGCGGGCGCTGGAAGGCCTGCTCGGTCGAGTCGATGTTGAGGATCTCTTGGACGAGATCTTTCAGAGTTTTTGCATCGGCAAGTAGGAACAGGAGTGTTTCACGTGAAACATCGTGATGCGGATGTAATCGTCGTGGGCGGGGGCCATGCCGGGGCCGAAGCGGCGCATGCAGCGGCGCGCCGTGGCGCGCAGGTGACGCTTGTCACGTTGAGCGAGTCCGGAATCGGCGTGATGTCCTGCAATCCGGCGATCGGCGGTCTTGGCAAAGGTCACCTCGTGCGTGAGGTGGACGCCATGGACGGTGTCATGGGGCGCGTCGCCGACAAGGCGGGAATTCAATTTCGTCTCCTAAATCGGCGCAAAGGGCCGGCTGTTCAGGGACCCCGCGCTCAAGCCGATCGCGCGCTCTACAGAGACGGCGTCTTATCTGCCTTGCGCGAACTTCCCTCTATTCGGATAGTCCAGGATGAGGTCGTCGACTTCCTGGTGGAAAACGGTCGAGTGTCGGGCGTTGCTTTGGCGAGCGGAGCCGCGATTTCCGCGCCCTCGACCGTTCTGACCACAGGGACATTCCTTCGCGGCGTGGTCCATATTGGCGATGTACGTCGGGAGGGCGGTAGACTAGGGGATCGCGCGTCAGTACGGCTTTCCGAGCGGATCGACGCCTTCGGTTTGCGTCTGGGGCGCCTGAAAACCGGCACTCCGCCGCGTTTGAGGGCTTCTTCGATTAACTGGGACGCTCTCGAGCGGCAGCCGGGTGACGAGACGCCAACGCTCTTTTCTTTTCTCTCCACGGGGACATCGGCGCGTCAGATTGCCTGTGCTATCACCCACACGAACGCATCGACCCACGACATCATTCGGCGGAATCTGGGCAGATCGGCTATGTATGGAGGCGCGATAGATGGCGTCGGACCGCGTTATTGCCCTTCCATAGAGGACAAAGTCGCCCGGTTCTCCGACAAAGACAGCCACCAGGTCTTCCTTGAACCTGAAGGTCTGAGCAGCGACTTGGTGTATCCGAACGGCATTTCCACTTCGCTTCCCGCAGATGTGCAAGAGGCGTATGTTCGTTCCATCCAGGGGCTTGAAAACGCTGAGATTGCGCAACCCGGATACGCCATCGAATACGACTACGTCGACCCGCGCGGCCTTGAGCGCACACTGCAGGCCTCTGACGTTCCAGGCCTTTATCTTGCGGGGCAGATCAACGGTACGACCGGGTACGAGGAGGCTGCAGCGCAAGGTCTTGCTGCCGGCCTCAACGCTGCCGGACGCGCGCTAGACCTGCCGGCCGTTCGTTTTTCAAGGGACAGCTCGTATATTGGCGTCCTTATCGACGATCTCATCACACGTGGCGTGACCGAACCCTATCGGATGTTCACTTCCCGTGCGGAGTTCCGTCTGTCTTTGCGGGCCGACAATGCTGATCAACGGCTGACGCCGGTCGGCCGGGACGCCGGATGCGTGTCGGATCGGCGCTGGCGCGTATTCGAGACAAAAGTGGCCGCGATCCAAACCGGCATCCGCCTGCTCCGCGAGTTGAGTATCACGCCGAACGCGGCGAGAGAAATCGGCGCGCGGGTTGGTGCCGGAGCTGGCAAAAGGTCCGCCTTCGAGCTCCTTTCTCAACCCGAGGTCGGCTTTGAGATGCTGGAACAGCTTGAGCCGGAAGTGTCTGAAATTCCTTGCGACATCAAGGATCAGATCAAGCGGGACGCGCTCTACGCCAACTATATCGAAAGACAGGCCAAAGATGTGGCGGCGCTCAGAAAAGATGAAGGTCAGCCGATTCCAACCGGCTTTGACTTCGGCGCCGTAACCGGGCTCTCGAATGAGCTTCGCGAGAAACTCTCAGCAATACGGCCGGAAACGCTAGGTCAGGCGGGACGCATCGAGGGGATGACGCCTGCAGCGCTGACCCTTATACTTGCGAAGATCCGGCAGGCTGAAAGAAGAACCGCATGAAGTCTGGCCGTGAGGCGTTTCAGATATCGTTGGGTGTTTCACGTGAAACAATGCGCCGTTTCGATACCTACGCGAAGCTTCTCTTGGATTGGAACAAGCGGATCAATCTTGTGGCCAAGGGCACCGAGGACGATCTCTGGACCCGCCATTTCCTTGATTCCGGACAGCTGTCCTCTCATTTGGCCAATCGCGGCGGCGCTCTGGTCGATATCGGAAGCGGCGCCGGGTTTCCAGGTGCCGTTCTCGCGCTGCTGACGGCAGGCGACCCTGGTGCCGGACCCATTGTTCTGATCGAAGCCGACAAACGGAAGGCTGCGTTCCTGCGAACTATGTCGCGCGAGACGGGCGTTCCGCTCACAGTGCTTGCCGAACGGTCCGAGCAGGCGCCGCCTCAAAACGCTTCATTGCTGACATCCCGCGCTATGGCGCCGTTGACGGGGCTTCTCGAACATGCGTCGCGACATCTGGCGCCCAACGGCGAGGCCTTTTTTCTAAAGGGGCGGACAGCGCGCGAAGAGGTTCAGGACGCTCTTGCAGATTGGTCCTTCCGCTGCGAGACTTTTCCCAGCCGGACGAAAAGGGATGCCGTCATCCTGAAGGTTGGAGGCATCCATCGTGTATGATCCGTCCCGTCCGCCACCGCCCCGGATCATCTCGATCGCAAATCAAAAAGGCGGGGTGGGCAAGACGACGACCGCCATTAATCTCGGCGCCGCCCTGGCGGAGGCCGGCTATAACGTTCTCCTCGTTGATATCGACCCGCAAGGCAACGCCTCCACCGGCCTTGGGGCCGGGCCCGATGACCGGGACTTCACCACGTACGACCTGTTGTTGGAGGGCGCCGATCTGGATGACGTCGTCCGCCCGACGGCGGTTGAGGGTCTCCTCCTTGCGCCGGCCACGACAGACCTCAGCTCGGCTGATATCGAGATGGTGTCGACGGAGCGGCGCAGCTACCTCCTGCACGACGCATTGCGCCAGCCAAAGATCGATCTTTACGAGCTCGACTTCGTCCTGATCGACTGCCCGCCGTCCCTTAGCCTTCTCACCGTTAACGCTATGGTCGCTTCCGACAGCATTCTGGTTCCTCTGCAAAGCGAGTTTTTCGCGCTCGAGGGGCTGTCTCAGCTGATGCTGACGATCCGAGATGTCCGTAAGACAGCGAATCCCGATCTCCGGATCGAGGGCATCCTGCTCACCATGTATGACGGGCGGAACAATCTCAGCCAGCAGGTTGAGAGCGACGCCCGAGCGACCCTGGGTGAACTGGTCTTTAAGACAATCGTGCCAAGAAACGTCCGGGTCTCCGAGGCGCCATCATATGCAATGCCGGTGATTTCCTATGATCCAATGTCAAAAGGCGCGCGCGCCTATCGCGCAATGGCACAAGAAGTGGTAGAGAGACTCAAGGACAACACAGAATAGGGTAGGAGCATGGGACAGGCAAAACCCGAACGACGGGCACTTGGGCGGGGATTGTCCGCCTTGATGGCGGATGTGGAGCTGGCCTCGGGATCGTCGCCTGACACCGCCGCGCCCAGACGTGCCGATGCCGCTATCTCCGTCGACAAGATCGAGCCCAATCCCGACCAGCCACGACGGGATTTTCCCGAGATCGCGCTGGACGAGCTTGCGACCTCGATCCGGGAAAAGGGCGTCATCCAGCCGCTCATTCTGCGCACCCATCCTACGAAGTCCGGCCGTTATGAGATCGTCGCCGGCGAGCGACGCTGGCGCGCGGCGCAACGGGCGCGGCTCCATCAGGTTCCGGCGATCGTGCGCGACTTCGACGATACCGAAGTGCTTGAGGTCGCGATTATCGAGAATATCCAGCGCGCCGATCTGAACGCGGTGGAGGAGGCTGCCGGCTACCGCCAGCTGATGGAGCGGTTTGGGCATACGCAGGAGAAGCTGGCCGAGGCGCTTGGGAAAAGCCGCAGCCATATCGCCAATCTTCTGCGTCTGCTGACGCTCCCGGAAGAGGTTCTCGACCTGTTGCGCTCTGGCGAGCTTTCTGCGGGTCATGCGCGCGCTCTTGTGACGGCGGAGGATCCCGTCGCGCTCGCTCGGCTCGTTCTCAAAAAGGGCCTTTCCGTTCGCGAGACCGAAGATCTTGTGCGGTCCCGCGCCGCGCCCAAACCCATCAACAGCAACGGCGCCCCGCCAAAAGACGCCGACACGCGCGCGATTGAAAAGGACATCACGGCGGCGCTGGGACTCAAGGTCACGATCGACCATTCGCCAGAGACTGGAGCCGGGCGGATGACGCTGCGCTACAAAGACCTGGATCAGCTTGACGAGATTTGCCGACGGCTTTCGGCCACAGTTGGTGCTGGCGAGGTTTAGGCCAACAACTCCCGCAGAACCGCGTTCAGGAGCGGGCGGCCTTCTGGCGTCAGCCGGATACGATCTCCACGCGTCTCCAAGAGCTGAAAATCCGTTAACTGATTGATATGATTTATTTTATCAGTAAGATCCTCAATCTCCCGACCCATGTCGACACCGCCGGACAAACGCAATCCCATCATGAGACGCTCTTCCCGCACCTCATCCTTCGGGATCGCGTGGCGCTGCGCCTCGCCACTGCCGCGGTCTACTGCGTCCAGCCAGCCCGTCGGCGCCCGGATCGCCTCAGTCGCCAGACGTTCCCCCGCCAGAGTGAACCGCCCATGCGCGCCAGGCCCGATTCCGGCCCAGTCGCCGCCTTCCCAGTAGGTCAGGTTGTGCCGCGACTCGGCACCAGACCGCGCGTGATTGGAGATCTCATAGGCGGGCAGGCCGGCCGCCTCGCAAGCCTCCTGGGTCGCTGCATACATGTCCGCCGTCAAATCCTCATCCGGAAGCCCCGAAAGGCGCCCCCGCGCGAACCGGTCCCCAAAGGCTGTGCCGGGTTCGATCGTGAGCTGGTAGAACGAGACATGATCAGGCGCCAAACTCAACGCACGCTCCAGCTCCGCCCGCCAGGCGGCCAGGGACTGGTCTTGCCGCGCGTAAATCAGATCAAACGAGCATCGGTCGAAAACCCGCCGCGCGACATCGAATGCAGCAAGACCCTCCTCAGCAGAGTGCAGCCGGCCCAAGGCCTTCAGGTCGCTGTCATTCAGCGCTTGGAGCCCCATTGACACCCGGTTCACGCCGGCGCCCCGGTATCCCGCAAACCGCCCCGCCTCGACAGAAGTCGGGTTGGCCTCCAGCGTGATTTCCATGTCATTGACAGGCGTCCAGGCGGCTCTCGCCACGTCGATCACACGCGCGACCGTTTCGGGCGCCATGAGGCTGGGCGTCCCGCCGCCAAAGAAAATCGATGTCAGGCGCCGGTCGCCGATCTCTTCCCGTGTCCGCGCGATCTCCACCTCGAACGCCGCGCGCCAGCGGCCCTGATCGACATGGGCCGACACATGACTGTTGAAGTCGCAGTAGGGGCACTTGGCTTGGCAAAACGGCCAGTGGACATAAAGCGCGAGCTCCGCCGGGTCAGCCATCCCCGAACACGGCTCTTAACTTCCGAAATGCGTCGGCGCGGTGGCTGATGCGGTTCTTCTCCCACCGGTCCATCTCACCGAATGTCTGCGCGTAGCCGTACGGCTGAAAGATCGGGTCATATCCGTGGCCTTGTGATCCCCGCATGGGCCAAACCACTTGACCCTCCATCCGGCCTTCGAACACCTCGTCATGCCCGTCCGGCCAAGCCAGAACGAAGGTGCAGCAAAACCGAGCGGCTCTCGGATGCGCCGCGCCCGCGGCCTCGAGTTCCTCATGCGCCCGCCGCATGGCCATCTCGAAATCGCGGCCGTTCGGGGTCTCCGCCCAATCCGCGGTATAGACGCCAGGAGCGCCGCCCAGCGCGTCGATCTCGATCCCGGAGTCATCGGCTAGCGCGGGCAGGTTTGTGGCCTCCGCCGCCGCATGCGCCTTGATCCGCGCGTTCTCCACAAATTCGGTTCCGGTCTCCTCCGGCTCGGGCAGGTTCTTTTCCGCCGCGCCTACCACCGTTATCCCATGATCGCGCAGGAGATCGGCGATCTCCTCCAGCTTGCCGGCGTTATGGGTCGCCACTAGAAGCGTATCGCCCGTGAACCGGCGCATCAGCCAAGCGCCGCGCTCTGCGCCGCTTTCAGTTCTTCGGCGCCTTGACCGGCTAGGTCGAGAAGCGTGCCAAGCTCGTCGCGAGAGAAAGTCGCGCCTTCCGCTGACATCTGAACCTCAATCAACCGCCCGTCGCCGGTCAGAACGAAGTTGCCGTCGACCCCGGCCTCGCTGTCCTCTGGATAGTCCAGGTCCAGGATCGGCTGGCCGGCATACACGCCGCAGGACACCGCGACTACGTGATCGGTCAGTGGATCGGACGTGACCAGCCCGGCCTTGAGGAGTTTGTCGACCGCCAACCTCAAGGCCACCCAGCCCCCGGTGATCGAGGCGCAGCGCGTCCCGCCATCCGCCTGGATGACATCGCAATCGATGGTGATCTGCCGCTCGCCCAGCGCGGGCCGGTCGACGCAGGCGCGAAGCGACCGGCCGATAAGCCGCTGAATTTCCTGCGTTCGCCCCGACTGCCCGCGCTTCGCCTCGCGATTTGTTCGGGTGTGTGTCGACCGCGGCAGCATCCCGTACTCCGCCGTCACCCAGCCAAGGCCCGAATTCTTCATCCAGGGCGGAACCCGCTCGTCAATAGACGCGGTGCAAAGCACATGGGTGTCCCCGCAGCGGATCAGACAGGACCCTTCGGCATGCCGGGTGACGCCGGTCTCGATTGAGACCGGACGCATCTCGCTTATATCTCTGCCAGAGGGCCGCATGAAATTCTCCTATTGAGGTTGGCGGTTGATAGTCGCCGCGCGACACCCCATCAACCCCAATTGACGCGGGCTCCGCCTTGTCTTTAATTGCATCGCTTCTTACGACATCGGGCCGATGACGGACGCTGGAAAACTCCTTGAGGAAATGAACGACCGCTCCCGGGAGGTCTTTCGCCGGGTTGTCGAATCGTACTTGGGCACGGGCGATCCAGTTGGCAGCCGTACGCTCACCCGCGAGATGAGTAAAAAGGTCTCTGCCGCCACGATCCGCAACGTGATGCAGGACCTGGAGTATCTGGGCCTTTTGAACTCGCCCCATATTTCCGCTGGTCGTGTTCCCACGGAGCTTGGGCTCAGGCTTTTTGTCGACGGGCTTCTGGAGGTGCGGGACCTGACGGATGAGGACCGCGACGCCATCGACGGCTCGCTCGCGTCGCCCGGCCCGGACACTAGCGACATCCTCGATCGCGTCGGTTCGGCGCTCTCCGGCGCGACGCATGGCGCGAGCCTAGTACTCGCGCCGAAGCAGGAAGCGCCGATCAAGCATATCGAATTCGTGAGCCTCGCCGCCGACCGTGCGCTGGTCGTACTCGTTTTCGCCAACGGGCACGTCGAAAACCGCGTCTTCACACCACCGCCCGGCCAGACGCCGAGCTCGATGCGCGAGGCGGCGAACTTCCTGAACTCCATTGTCGACGGCCATACTCTGTCCGAGCTCGGATCGGTCATCACCCGCGAGATCGGGCTTCACCGGCAGGAGCTCGACACGCTCGCCCGTGATCTGGTCGAGCTGGGCGGCGCTTATTGGGAGGACGAGGGCGCGCCCTATGAACGGCTGATTGTCCGGGGCCGCGCCAACCTTCTGGAAGACAGCGCCGAGGAGGGCGATCTTGAGCGCATCCGCAGCCTCTTTGACGACCTCGAGCGCAAGCGTGACATAGCCGAATTCCTCGAATTGACCGAGACCGGCGAGGGCGTCCGCGTGTTCATTGGCTCCGAGAACAAACTTTTCTCACTTTCGGGTTCCTCTCTGGTGGTTTCCCCGTATATGAACGCGGATCGAAAGATCGTGGGCGCTGTCGGCGTCATCGGCCCAACGCGGCTGAACTACGGCAGGATCGTTCCAATCGTTGATTACACCGCCCAATTGGTCGGGCGGCTCATTTCGGATCGAGGGCAGTCATGAGCGAACCCAAAGAAGAGGCACCGATGCCCGAAGAAGAGCTGATCGATATTGACAGCCCCGAGGCGCTCGAAGAACCGGATCTGGACGAGCGAATTGAGGCGCTTGAGGCCGAGCGCGACGAGTTTCGCGACCGGTTTATGCGCGCCCTGGCCGATGCCGAGAATTCCCGGAAGCGGTCAGAACGCGATCGCCGCGAGGCAGAGCAATATGGCGGCTCTAAGCTCGCCCGCGACCTGCTGCCTGTTTTCGACAACATGAAACGCGCCGTGGACGCGATTCCGGAGGAGCTGAAGGAGACGAACAAGGCCGTGATCGAGGGCGTCGAGCTGACGATGCGCGAGCTGTTGTCCGTCTTCAAAAAGCACGGGATAGAACCGATCTCGCCCGAAATCGGCGACACGTTCGATCCGCAGCTTCACGAGGCAATGTTCGAGGCGCCTCTCCCTGGCACCGTGGCGGGTGAGATCATTCAGGTCGAGGCCGATGGTTTCCTGCTCTACGACCGCCTGCTGCGTCCCGCAAAAGTCGGCGTCAGCTCAATGCCAGCGTCCTGACACTTAGTCCTTGGATTGGATCAGCGCTTTGAGGTCGTAGAGGGCATCCAGCGCTTCGCGCGGGCTCATCTCGTCCGGCAGCAGCTTGGCCAAAACAGTCTCTAACTCAGAGGTTTTTGCTGCTTTTTGCTGCGTAACCACGGGCGTCGCGGAAAACAGCGGCAGGTCGTCGATCAGCGCTTTGGTCCGTGTCCCGCCCTCGCGCTCGCCCTTCTCCAGGGCGTCGAGAACCACGCGCGCGCGCTCAACCACGCTCTCGGGCAATCCCGCCAGACGGGCCACCTGAACCCCGTAGCTCCGATCCGCCGCGCCCTTCCGGACCTCGTGGAGGAAGATCACGTCGCCCTCCCACTCTTTGACCGCGACTGTGGCGTTCTCAACGCCCGAAAGCTTGTCCGCCAGCTGCGTCATCTCGTGGTAATGCGTCGCGAAAAGTGCGCGGCAACGGTTGGCGTCGTGCAAATGCTCCAGCGTCGCCCAGGCGATCGACAATCCGTCGTAGGTCGCCGTGCCTCGTCCGATCTCGTCCAGAATAACCAGCGCCCGGTCATCCGCCTGGTTCAGGATCGACGCAGTCTCGACCATCTCGACCATGAAAGTCGACCGGCCCCTCGCCAGATCGTCCGCTGCACCGACCCGGCTGAAGATCTGGCTGACCCGCCCTATCTTCGCAGCCTCCGCCGGAACGAAGCTGCCCGCTTGCGCCAGAAGCGCGATCAGCGCGTTCTGGCGCAGGAACGTTGATTTACCGGCCATGTTTGGCCCGGTCACCAACCATATCGCGCCGCCGTCACCCGACAGATCGCAATCGTTCGCAATGAAAGGTGCGCCCTCCCGCTTGAGCGCGTGCTCGACCACTGGATGTCGGCCTGCGACGACTTGGAAATCGCGGCTGTCATCCACGACAGGCCGCGCCCAATCCTCAGCGCGAGCCAGTGCGGCGAAGCCTGTGGTTACATCCAACTCAGCCAGCGCTCGCGCGGTGTCGCTCACAGGGCCGGAATGATCCAAAATCAGCTGTTTCAGCCTGTAATAGTGACGATTCTCAATCTCAATCGCCTGAGCGCCGGCGTTCAAAATGCGCGTTTCAATCTCCGAAAGCTTCACGGTCGTGAACCGTACGGCGTTCGCCGTCGTCTGGCGATGAATGAACCTCTCGGACAAAGGCGGCGACAGCATCTTCTCCGCGTGGGTCGCGGTGGTCTCGATGAAGTAGCCCAGCACGTTGTTGTGCTTGATCTTGAGCGACGCGACACCCGTCTCCCGCGCGTAATCCGCTTGATAGGATGCGATCACCCCGCGACCCTCATCCCTGAGCGTCCGCGCCTCGTCGAGGTCGGGATCGACGTCGGGCGCGATGAAACCGCCGTCGCGGGCCAGAAGCGGCGGCTCTGCGACCAGCGCCTCCTCGAGCGCGTCAAGCGCGGCTTCAAAGCCGGTAAGCCTGTCGAATTGGCGCGCCAGGTACTCCGGAGCAACAGACGTAGACAACCCCGCAATCGCCGCCGCCTGCGCCAGCCCGTCCCGGATCGCCGCCAAATCGCGCGGCCCGCCGCGGTCCAGCGCCAGCCGCGAGAGCGCGCGGTCGATGTCCGGGCACCGACTGAGCGCATTGCGCAAGGCTTCGGTCACATCCGGATCGGCCACGCAAAACGCGACGGCCTCGATCCGCGCGTTGATGACCTTGACCTCGGCCGACGGCGACGAGATCCGCCGATCCAGCAAACGCCCGCCGCCCGCAGTCACAGTCCGGTCGATCGTGTGCAAGAGCGACCCATTTCGTCCCCCGCCGAGCGCACGCGTCAGCTCCAGGTTCCGACGAGTGGCCGCATCGATCTGAACAGTTGAGGAAGCCGTCTCTCGCACCGGCGGCCGAAGGAGCGGAACCTTCCCTTTTTGCGTCAGGTCAAGATAGTCGATGAGCGCGCCCATCGCCGAAATCTCGGCCCGGCCGAAGGCTCCGTATGCCTCCAGGCTGCCCACTTTGAAGGTGTCGCAAATGCGTTTCTCGCCAGATTGGCTGTCGAAACTTGCGCCGGCGAGCGGCGTTAGCGACGCCCCCGAATCCGTCACTAAATCGGAGAAATCGGCGATCTTCGCGTCTGAGACCAGCACTTCGCGCGGCGCCAATCTCGCGATCTCCGGCCCGAACCGCACTGCCGTGGTCGGCAGTACCCGAAACGCGCCAGTCGAAATGTCGACCCAAGCCAGCGCCGCTTCTCCCCGAACCTCAGAGAGCGCCACCAGGTAGTTGTGCCGCCGCGCTTCCAGCAAGGACTCCTCGGTCAGCGTGCCCGGCGTAACAAGCCGGACTACCCCGCGTTTGACCACCGCCTTCGACCCGCGCTTCTTCGCCTCTGCCGGGTCTTCCAGTTGCTCGCAAACGGCCACCCGAAACCCCTTACGGATCAGCGTCAGCAAATATCCATCAGCTGCATGGACCGGCACACCGCACATCGGGATGTCCTCGCCCAGATGCTTGCCGCGTTTGGTCAGCGCGATGTCCAGCGCCTCGGCCGCCGCGACCGCGTCGTCAAAGAACAGCTCGTAGAAATCGCCCATCCGGTAGAAGAGAAGCGCGTCGGCGTACTCTCCTTTAATCTCCAGATACTGCGCCATCATCGGAGTGATGGCGGATTTGGCGAGCGTCACGTCGATCCCCCGAGGATTGCGCGTGGGCTGGAATCTAGCCGCCCGCGACTCCCGGTAAAAGGCGAAAATGGGCCGTTTCCACCGCCGCTCTAAGTGATATGCAATCCGGAAACGGGAGGAGCGGCATGCCAAAGACACGGTTCACGCGGGAAGACGCCTTGGCGTTTCACATGCACCCTAGCCCCGGCAAGTTCGAGGTGAACGCGACCGTTCCCATGACGACCCAGCGCGACCTGTCGCTGGCCTACAGTCCCGGCGTGGCTGTCCCCTGCGAGGAGATCGCGGAGACGCCGGAGACAGCCTACGACTACACGAACAAGGGTAATCTGGTCGCTGTCGTTTCGAACGGCACCGCGGTTCTCGGCCTCGGAAATCTGGGCGCGCTGGGCTCCAAACCGGTGATGGAAGGCAAGGCGGTGCTCTTCAAGCGCTTCGCCGACGTGAACTCCATCGATATCGAGCTGGATACCGAAGACGTCGATGCCTTTTGTCAGGCGGTCAAGCTGATGGGGCCGACCTTCGGCGGCGTGAACCTCGAGGATATCAAGGCGCCTGAGTGCTTCATTATCGAACAGCGCTTGAAGGAAGAAATGGACATTCCCGTCTTCCATGATGATCAGCATGGCACGGCGGTCATCTGCGCGGCGGGGCTGTTGAACGCGCTTCACCTGTCCGGGAAAAAGATCGAGGACGTGAAACTCGTCTTGAACGGCGCCGGCGCTGCGGGCATCGCTTGCGTCGAGCTGCTCAAGCGGATGGGCGCCAAGCACGAGAACTGCATCGCTTGCGACACCAAAGGTGTCATTTGGCAAGGCCGGACCGAAGGCATGAACCAGTGGAAATCGGCGCATGCGGTCAAAACCGACCTGCGCACGCTGGAAGAGGCGATGAAAGACGCCGACGTCTTCATTGGCGTCAGCGTCAAAGGCGCGGTGACGCAGGAGATGGTCGAAAGCATGGCCAAGGACCCGATCCTCTTCGCCATGGCAAACCCAGACCCCGAGATCACGCCGGAGGATGCGCAAGCCGTGCGCCCTGACGCGATCGTCGCCACCGGGCGGTCCGATTACCCCAACCAGGTCAACAACGTCCTCGGATTTCCGTACCTGTTCCGGGGTGCGCTCGACATTCACGCCCGCGCCATCAATGACGAAATGAAAATCGCCTGCGCCGAGGCGCTCGCGGTTTTAGCGCGCGAAGACGTGCCGGATGAGGTTGCCATGGCCTACGGGCAGAAGCTCCATTTCGGCCGTGATTACATCATTCCCACGCCCTTCGACCCGCGTCTCATACACCGCATCCCGCCGGCAGTCGCTAAGGCGGGGATCGACACGGGCGTCTCGCGAAGGCCGATCATCGACATGGAGGCCTATGAGAATAGCCTGAAAGAACGAATGGATCCGACTGCGTCCATTCTGCGCGGCATCAACGCCCGCGCCCGCGCCGCGCAGTCCCGCATGGTCTTTGCCGAAGGCGATGATAACCGCGTGCTTCGCGCCGCTGTTGCCTACCAGCGGAACGGCTTTGGCAAGGCGATTGTCGTGGGGCGGGAGGCGGAGGTCGCGGCCAAGCTCGAGTCAGAGGGTCTCGGCGACGCGGTAGACGAGATCGAAGTCGTCAACGCGGCCAACACAGACCATCTCGAAACCTACAAGTCATTTCTCTACAACCGCCTTCAGCGCAAAGGCTTCGATGGCACCGACATCCATCGCCTGGCCGCTCGCGACCGGCACGTCTTCGCCGCGCTCATGCTGGCCCATGACCACGCCGACGCTCTGGTCACCGGCGCGACCCGGAAATCCGCGCATGTGCTCAAACTCATCAACCACGTCTTCGACGCGACCGCTGAGGATGGCGCGGTGGGTGTTACGGCGGTGCTGCACAAAGGCCGGATTGTCCTGATTACCGATACTCTGGTCCACGAATGGCCGGACCAGGAGGACCTCGCCCAGATTGCAATTCAAGGCTCGAAAGTGGCCAGATCCCTCGGTTTAGAGCCTAGAGTCGCCTTTGTGAGTTTCTCGACCTTCGGCTACCCGGAATCGGAGCGTGCCGAAAAAATGCACCAGGCGCCCAAGGTGCTCGACGGCATGAGCGTCGATTTCGAGTACGAGGGCGAGATGACGGTCGATATCGCGCTCAACCCCCGTTCGCAGGAGGCCTATCCATTTTCGCGCCTGACCGGCCCCGCCAATGTCCTCGTCGTTCCGGCGCGGCACTCAGCCTCGATCTCGGTCAAGCTCATGCAGGAAATGGCGGACGCCACGGTGATCGGCCCGATCCTGACCGGCGTCAACAAGCCCATTCAAATCTGTCCCACGGTCGCCTCAGTCAGCGACGTGCTGAACATGGCGCTTCTGGCGGCCAGCAAGGTCGGGTGAGATGGCGGTCTGGTGCCTGGGCTCTATCAACGCGGACTACTTCTATGCCGTCCCGCACATCCCGGCGCCGGGCGAGACGCTAGCCGCGACTGGCCTGACCACCGGATTGGGCGGAAAAGGCGCCAACCAATCCGTAGCGGCAGCTAAAGCTGGATCGGTGACGCGCCATATCGGCGCGGTCGGACCAGGATCTGAATGGATCATTGAGAGGCTGGACGGCTTTGGCGTCGATACACAGAGGATCAGGCGTGCGGAGGCGCCGACCGGCCACGCCATGATCTCCGTCGCCGAGGATGGTGAGAACGCCATTGTCATCCTTGCCGGCGCGAACGGCGCGCTGACGCGGGACATGATCGAAGAGGCGATCGCGCTTGCCGATGCCGGTGATATTCTTCTCATCCAGAATGAGACCAACCTTCAGGTCGAAGCTGCGCGGGCTGCGAGCGCCGAGGGCCTCCGCGTTCTCTACTCCGCCGCGCCGTTCGACGCCGATGCGGTTGAAGCGGTCCTGCCCTTCATCGATACGCTTATTCTGAACGAGATCGAGGCGGAACAGCTCGAGAATGCCGTTAATCAAAGACTGTCCGACCTTCCGGCGCCTCACATTCTGGTCACGCTCGGTGCGAAAGGCGCCTGCCATCTCAGCACAGCGTCTGGGGAGGTAGTTTCCGTCGACGGTGTGCCCGTCACGCCCGTTGACACCACCGGCGCGGGCGACACCTTCGCCGGGTACTTCGCGGCTGGCCGGGATCAGGGAATGGGCGTTCGCGAGGCAATGGAACTTGCCGCCCGCGCTGCCGCGCTCAAGGTCACGCGGCGCGGCACGGCGGACGCCATTCCGTCACGCGCCGAGGTCGACGCCTTCGCGCCCTAGCTGGCGAAGAGCGCCGCGTCGCCCCAAAGCTCCCGCACACGGTCATCGCGTCCGCAGGCGTTGCGGTAGAACTTGTAGGCTTCCTTCATCGACTTCGGCCCGCGCCGGGTCAGCACCAGATCGCTCCTCTTGTAGTAATCCTGGTGGTACGCCTCGGCGAGGTAGAATTCCGAAACATCCAGGATTGGCGTGACGACGCCAAGCCCAAGCTCCCTCTCCGCCCGCGCCTTCGCGGCCTCCGCAAGCGCCTTTTCCTCAGCGTTAGAGACGAAAACCGCCGTGCGATAGCTTTCACCCCGATCGCAGAACTGGCCGCCGGGATCAGTCGGATCGACTGAACGGAAGAAGGCGTGCAACAGCTGCTCGAACGAGACGACCGACGGATCGTATGTGATCTCCACCGCCTCGTAGTGCCCGGTTCCGCCGCGCGTCACCTGTTTGTAGGTCGGGTTCGCTATGGTGCCTCCAGTGTAGCCGGACACCACATCGCTCACGCCCTTTACCTTCTCGAAATCCGCTTCAATACACCAAAAACAACCGCCGGCGAAGATCGCGGTCGCCTGATCCGCCGCCTTGGCGTTTCCATGCTGAATCGCCAGACCGATCACGATGAACACGGCCAGCAAGGGCGCTTTCAGGGATTTCAGACAGGCAGACATGCGCGGTCCTCCGATTGTTTGGCGGGACATTGCGCCGAGCGGCAGTGACAGGCAATTCAACGCCGCGTGAGGTCACGAAGCGGTGACCGTTGTTTCACCTGGCGTCTGAGTTTAGCGTCCGTGAAGCCTAGTTCGCCTATCCCGAGGCCCGCTCATGAAGATCGCAATGTGGTCCGGCCCCCGCAACATCTCGACTGCGATGCTTTATGCCTTTGGGGCCCGGCCCGACTTTTCCGTCTGGGACGAACCGTTTTACGCGGCCTACCTCAAGGCAACCGGTATCGATCATCCGATGCGGGAGGCGGTTCTGGCAGCGCACGAGGCGGACTCGGAGATTGTCGCCAAACGCTGCGCCGGCACCATCCCCGACGGGAATCCGCACTTCTACATGAAACACATGTCGTTCCATATGGTCGAGGGCTTCCCGCTCGATTGGGCGGGGGGTTGCGTGAACGTCCACCTCATCCGCCACCCGGCGAGGGTGATCGCCAGCTACCTCGCCAAGCGGGAAAGCCCCACATTGGATGACATCGGCTACGCCGCCCAGACCAGCATTTACAAGCGGTTTCCCGGCCCTGTCCTCGACAGTGACGACATCCGTCGCGACCCGGAGGGGATGCTGCGCTGTCTCTGTGAAATCATAGACTTACCCTTCAATCCGTTGATGCTCTCCTGGCCCGCCGGACCGAAGTCCTTCGACGGCGTCTGGGCGGACCACTGGTACGGCGCGGTGCATCGCTCGACCGGGTTTGCAGGAGTCGAAGGGCCGTTGCCGGAGTTGGAGGATGAGGCGAAGGCGCTGGCAGACCAGGCGATGCCGCATTACGAGGCACTCGTGGCCCGCCGCCTCACCCCCGATTCCCGATGATGCCCTGCGTCAGAGGACACCGCTCGCCGTCATAAAACGCGTCCAAGACCTCGCCAAACACGGCTGGCGCGTGATCGACTGCCTCGAAAAGTGTCATGCAGGACCTGAGTTTTTGCGCGTCGACCCCACCGAAAATGTCCTCGGCTGTCTGGCCCCTATGGCGGAGAAGCAGCCCGCTCGCCTCCTCCAGCCGCGGCCCGAGGATCGGGTGGGCCAGGTACTGCTCGGCGTCGTCAATAGAGCCTAAACCGAAGAACTTCGCCGTTTCTGACCGCCCGAGCGCACCAAGCTGCGGAAAAACGAACCACATCCAGTGCGTTCTTTTCCGTCCCAGCCGAAGTTCGGTCTGGATGCTTGTCCAGGCGTGATCCTGAGCCCGGACGAACCTTTCGAGATCAGCCACCGAGCCGCCGCTTGCGCGAGGCCAAGAGTTTAAGCCGCAGCGCGTTCAACTGAATGAACCCCTGCGCGTCTTTCTGATCATAGGCCCCCGCATCCTCTTCAAACGTCACATGCGCCTCGGAGTATAGCGAATGATCCGACCAACGGCCAACCGTGCGGGCGAGGCCCTTGTAGAGCTTCAGCCGGACTGTTCCGGTCACGTGTTCCTGACTGCGGTCGATCGCGGCCTGCAGCATCTCGCGCTCGGGGCTGAACCAGAAGCCGTTGTAGATCAGCTCTGCATAACGCGGCATCAGCTCGTCTTTCAGATGGGCCTCGCCCCTGTCGAGCGTGATCTGCTCAATTCCGCGATGCGCCTCCAACAGGATCGTGCCGCCAGGCGTCTCGTAGATCCCCCGCGATTTCATGCCCACGAACCGGCCTTCGACCAGATCGAGCCGCCCGATCCCGTGCTTTCCGCCGAGTTCGTTCAGCTTGGTGAGAACCGTGGCGGGCGACATGGCCTCGCCGTTGATGGCGACGGCATCGCCCTTCTCAAACGTGATCTCGATGAATTCGGGCGTGTCGGGCGCCTCCTCGGGGTGGACCGTACGCTGATAGACGTAGTCCGGCGCCTCCTCGGACGGATCCTCGAGAACCTTGCCCTCGGATGAGGTGTGGAGAAGGTTCGCGTCCACAGAGAAGGGCGCCTCGCCTCGTTTGTCCTTTGCGATCGGAATCTGGTTCTTCTCTGCGAAATCAATGAGTTTCGTTCGGCTGGTCAGATCCCACAGCCGCCAGGGCGCAATGACCTTGATGTCGGGGTTCAGGGCATAGGCCGAAAGCTCGAACCGCACCTGATCGTTGCCCTTGCCAGTCGCACCGTGGGAGACCGCGTCCGCGCCGGTCTCGGCTGCGATCTCAATCAGACGCTTGGAGATGAGCGGCCGCGCGATGGAGGTTCCAAGAAGGTACAGCCCCTCGTAAAGCGCGTTGGCCCGAAACATCGGATAAACGAAATCGCGCACGAACTCCTCGCGCAGGTCCTCGATGTAAATCTCTGAGACCCCCAGCAACTCGGCCTTGGCCCGCGCCGGCTCAAGCTCCTCGCCCTGGCCCAGATCGGCGGTAAAGGTCACGACTTCGCAGCCGTACTCCGTCTGCAGCCATTTCAGGATGATCGAGGTGTCGAGACCCCCGGAATAGGCGAGAACGACTTTCTTTGGCGCGGTCATGACTTCCCCCGAAACGGCGCGGTTTCGCGGCGTTTACGAGGTTTTCAATGAGGGGACAAGAAGCGGCTCAGACGGCCGGATCGTGCATGAGCGCGGCAAGCTCTCGCCTTGCGGCGGCCATTGCGGTCTGGATCGCGCGGAGGTCGATCTCGGCGCCACCTTGCCGCGCCGCGCCCTCCGCCGCGCGGCATAGGCCGGCGACCTCTTCCAATCCGATGTTTAGCGCGCTGCCTTTCATGAAATGCAGGGCGCCGGGCAGATCGCCGCCACCGGCACCGAGGCTCTCCAGCGACTCCTCGATCTCTTCGAAGAACAGGTCAATGACCTCGGCGAGCCCGTCCTCGCCGACTTCCTCCTGCAGCTCCGCGATGCGGTCCCAAGCGATCATCGGACCATCATGCGGCGCGCCGGTTAACACCGCATTGAAAGGGCCTTCACGCCGCCTTAACGCGGGCCGGGCAACAAGGCGCCATGACGGTTGTCCAACCCAAGCCCGCGGCGTTCGACGCGCGCTCCGGCGCGCGTCCGGTCCTTGTTGTCGATGACAGCCGGGCGCAGCGGCGGCTTTTAGTCAAGACGCTGGCGAAATGGGGTTTCGAGACGATCGAGGCTGCTTCAGGCGAGGCGGCGCTGGAGATCAGCGCCTCCGTAGACATCGAGCTCGTGATCAGCGATTGGCTTATGCCTGGCATGTCCGGCGTCGAATTCTGCCGCGCCTTCCGTGCGCTCAAGGCCGACCGCCCCGCGTACTTCATCCTGCTGACCGCCCAAACCGAGCGCGAGCGCCTGGCGGAAGGGCTCGGGAACGGCGCCGACGATTTCCTCTCCAAACCGTTCCACGTCGCAGAGCTCAAGGCGCGGCTAAGGGCGGGCGAGCGCGTGCTGACCGCCCAGCGCGAGCTGATCGCCAAGAACCGCCTGCTGACCCGAACGCTGGACGAACTCCACGAGGTTCACGCGGCCATAGACCGCGGTCTCCGCGACGCCCGCGACTTCCAGCAGGCGTTAGTCCCCGACCGATTTATCGCCCTGCCGGGCATGGACATCTCTATGCTCTACCGCCCAAGCGGCCATGTCGGCGGCGATCTGGTGGGGCTCTTCCCTGTCAGCGACAGCCGGTATGGCGTTTTCTCGGTCGATGTCGCCGGGCATGGCATTGCCTCGGCCCTGATGACGGCCCGGGTCGCCGGGCACCTGAGCGGCACCACGCCGGATCGCAACGTCGCGCTCGCTGTCGAAAACGGCGTCACGACCATGCATCCGCCCGAGCGTGTCTGCGCGACATTGAACGACCTGCTTTTGCGGGAGTTCGATACCGACAAATACCTGACGATGGTTCTGGCCGACGTGGATATCGCGGCTGGCCGGATCATCATGGCGCAGGCGGGGCATCCCAGCCCGGCGATCCAGCGCGCGGATGGCGCGGTGTCCTTCGTCGAAACCTCCGGCATGCCCATCGGCCTAATCGAAGGGGCCGCGTTCGGACGGGCGGAGATATCCCTTGGGCCGGGCGATAGGCTGGTCTTGTATTCCGACGGGCTGACAGAATGCCCGTCGTCTGAAGGCGAGCTTCTCGACGAGGCGGGGCTTGCCGGCTTGCTCGACGCACACCGGAACGCCGCAGGGTTGGATTTGATCGACGCGCTCACCTCAGGGCTGATCGCGCATCTGGGGGGCGAGGAGTTCCCCGACGACCTCTCGGCGGTCGTCCTAGAACGGCGCAGCGATCAGAGATAGCGTTCCAGAAAGGCCCGGTCGCCGACATTCGCCACCAGTTCGACCGCCGCCTCCAGCGGTGCCCAAATCTCGGTATGCCCTGCCTCTGTCGGTGGCCCGATGCGCCGGGCCGGGCGCGCCACGTAGATCTGGCAGACCTTCTCGGCCCAGAGATCGTACTCCGGCATATAGGTGAACCGCCGGAACGCGCCGACTCGTCTCGGCGTGCCGATAGTCCAGCCCGTTTCCTCAAACACCTCCCGGTGCAACGCCGAGATTGGGTTCTCGCCCGGATCGACACCGCCACCCGGAAGTTGGAACTCGGGGATCGGTTCGGCCTGATGGGTCAGAAGAACGTCTCGCCCACGAAGCAGCACTGCGTAGATGCCGGGGCGAACCCGGTACCTCCGGCGTGAATCGACAGGCTCGCCGTAGCGGGGAATCACCTCTTGGTCCTCGGTTTGAAGCGCCTATATAGTCGCGGTATGCACGAGCGCTTCGCGCAAGGAAACCCCATGAATATCGGATCGAAAATCGCTTGGGACGATACCGTCCTGCCGTTTCAGCTTGACCGGACCGACACGCGCGGACGCGTGGCGCGGCTTGATGGCGTGCTGCAGCAAGTGCTGGCGCAGCACGACTACCCGCCCGCGATCGAGGCCTTGATTGCCGAGGCCGCGCTTCTCACCGCCTTGATCGGACAGACGATCAAGCTCCGCTGGAAACTGTCGCTGCAGGTGCGCGGCGACGGGCCGGCGCGGCTGATCGCGACCGATTACTACGGTCCGAGCGAGGAGGGCGCACCAGCCCGCATCCGCGCCTACGCCAGCTTCGATGAGGAGCGGATCGACCCGGACGCCGACCCATTCGCGCAAATCGGCAATGGCTATTTCGCGATCCTGATCGACCAGGGCCAAGGCATGACGCCCTATCAGGGGATCACGCCGATTGCCGGCGGCTCGCTTGCTGCTTGCGCTGAGACCTATTTCGCGCAGTCAGAGCAGCTTCCGACCCGCTTCGCGCTCAGCTTCGGCCAGAGCCAGGCGCCGGGTGAGGCGCTCCAATGGCGGGCCGGCGGCATGATGCTCCAGCAGATGCCGGAAGCGAGCCCCTTCGCGACCGGCGGCGGATCCGGCGATGGCGGGCTTCTGCTTGCGGGCGACATTCTGGAAGGTGACGCCGCAGAGGACTGGAACCACGTCAACGTTCTGTTGGACACGGCGGAGGAGATCGAGCTGATCGGCCCCAGCGTCCAGCCGACCGATCTGCTCGTGCGCCTGTTCCATGAAGAAGGGCCCCGCGTGTTCGACACCCAGCCGGTGGAGTTCGGCTGCACCTGCTCGGCGGACCGGGTGCGCGAGTCGCTCTCGATCTACTCGGCCAAGGACATCGCCTTCATGACCACTGACGAGGGGATCGTGACGGCGGACTGCCAGTTCTGCAGCGCGCATTACGAGTTCGACCCAAAGACGCTTGGCTTCGAGGCCGAGTATGACGCCTGACCTCCGCGCGCGGCTCCTCCGCGCGCTCGAGGCCGAGGCGCCGCCATCGTCGGACTATGACCTCGTGCCGGAATGGGTTCCTGCAAAGGGCGCGCGCCTCCGTCATGCGGGCGTCCTTGTCGCGGTGCGCGAGACGGCAGATGGCCCAACGGTCATCCTGACTAAGCGGTCGTCTGCGCTTAAACACCACCCTGGCCAGATCGCCTTTCCCGGCGGAAAGGTGGACGCTGGTGACGACGGACCGGTCGGCGCGGCGCTCCGCGAGGCGGAGGAGGAGATCGCGCTGCCCCGCGACGCGGTCGAGGTTCTCGGCGCGCTCCCGCCGCATGAGACCGTTACGGCGTTCGAGGTGACCCCGGTCCTCGCGCTCGTCACCCGAGCATTCGATCCCGTTCCGGAAGCGGGCGAGGTCGAGGAGGTGTTCGAGACTCCGCTTAACCACGTTCTGAACCCGGCCAACTACTCCATTCAGTCCCGCCGCTGGCGCGGGCAGCGCCGCGCCTACTTTACCGTCCCCTACGGCCCCTATTACATCTGGGGTGCAACGGCGCGGATGCTCCGCGCGCTGGCGGACCGGATGGCGGATGACCCGAATTGAAGCGGATTGGCTGAACGCCGCGGAAACGCAGACGGTTCTGAGCCTGCTCTCGAAGGGCGGATTTGACGCCTTTGTCGTCGGCGGCTGCGTGCGGAACGCGCTGTTGGGGGTGCCGGTAACGGATATCGATATTGCCACTTCCGCGACGCCCGAGCAGGTTGTCCGGCTGGCTGAAGAGGGATCGCTGAAGACGGTGCCAACGGGCATCGACCACGGAACCGTCACGGTGCTTGTCGACCATCATCCCTTCGAGGTCACAACGTTCCGCCACGATGTCGAGACATTTGGCCGACACGCACGCGTGGCCTTCACAGACAGGATGGATGAGGACGCGCACCGGCGCGACTTCAGCATGAACGCGCTCTACGCCGACGCTTCGGGCCAGGTCATCGACCACGTGGGAGGTTTGGCCGACCTTCAGGCCCGAAGGGTGGTCTTTGTTGGCAACGCGGGCGAGAGAATTCAGGAAGATTACCTGCGCATCCTCCGCTTTTTCCGTTTTCACGCTCAGTACGGCGACCCCGACGAAGGTCTGGACCCCATCGCGCTGGCCGCCATCGCCGCGAATATTGAGGGGCTGAGCCTTCTTGCGGCGGAGCGGGTTGGCTCCGAGACCCGCAAACTCCTTTCCGCGCCCGACCCCGGCCCCTCGCTCGGCGCCATGCACGCCACCGGCGTTCTCGCGACGATTCTGCCCGGCTCCGACACCAACTTTGTCGGCCCGCTCATCCATCTCGAGCAATCGGCGGGCGTCGTCCCTGACCCAATGCGCCGGCTTGCAGCGCTGGGCGGAACCGACCTGACCGACCGTCTGCGCCTGTCGAAAGCGGAGGCGCAACAGATCGCGGTTCTTGGGCGCTATGTCGCCGAACCGGCGGGCCTCGCCGAAATCGCGTGGCGGGAGGGGCCGGGCGCCGCGCTGGACATTTGCCTTCTGCGTCAGGCGATTGTCGGTCAGCCGCTGCCGGAGGCGGCGTTGCCGGAGATCGAAAAGGGCGCGGCGGCGGCGTTCCCGCTCTCGGCCCGCGACCTGATGCCCGACCTCACCGGCCCAGCGCTCGGCGCCGCGATCAAACGGGCGGAGCGGGCCTGGATCGACAGTGATTTCCGGCTCTCTCACGCCGATCTGATCGGGATCGCCCGGAAAGAGGGATGACAGCGGCGGGATGATCCGCTAAGACGCGGCCATCCAACGTGGAGGTGCTTCGATGATAATCAGGATTCGCCCAGTCTCAGCCTGACTGCCCCGATCCTGTGCGGACGGCCAGTCAAGCGCCGTCGATCATCGTTGCCTCATGTCTTTTCTGAAAGATAACTTCCATGTTCCGATTCTTTGAAAACCTCGTTGATCCCTATGTCAACTACCCCGAGACGGATACGCCGCCCCGAAAGCTATGGCCGTTCATCTGGGAGTACTGTCAGCCCTTCAAGAAACTCTTCGCCGTCACGGGCGTGATCACAATGTTCGTGGCGATGATCGAGATTTGGCTGATCGCCTATCTCGGACGATTGGTAGACGTGCTCTCCAGCGCCGATCGCGCGACCTTCTGGCAGGACTATGGAACGGAAATGCTCCTGATCGGAGCCTTCCTTCTTCTCTTGCGCCCCGCGCTCCAGCTCATCGACGTGGGCCTCCTGAACAACGCGATCCTGCCGAACTTCGGCACTCTTGTCCGCTGGCGGGCGCACAGCCACGTGCTCCGCCAGTCGGTCGGATGGTTCGAGAATGACTTCGCCGGACGCATCGCCAACCGGATCATGCAGACGCCGCCCGCGGCGGGCGAGGCCATATTCCAGGTCTTCGACGCGATGGCGTTCTCCGTGGCCTACGTGATCGGCGCGCTGATCCTGCTCTCGGGATCGGACCCCCGCCTGATGATCCCGATGCTGATCTGGCTCGCGCTCTACGGCGCGCTGGTGCGCTGGACGGTGACTCGCGTCGGACCGGCGAGCCAAAGGGCGTCGGACGCGCGGAGCGCCGTGACCGGGCGGGTCGTGGACGCCTACACCAACATCCACTCGGTCAAGATGTTCGCGCATTCCTCGAGCGAGAAGGACTATGCCCGCGAGGCGATTGAGCACTCGCGAGTGACCTTTCAGGAGGAGATGCGGATATTCACCAAGATGGATGTCGCACTGGTCTTCATCAACGGCTTCCTGATCGTCTCGGTTGTCGGCTGGTCGATCTGGCTCTGGGCTGGCGGCACGGCGACGGTCGGCGTTGTCGCGGCTGCCTCGGCTTTGGTGCTCAGGCTCAACGCGATGACCGGCTGGATCATGTGGGCGCTGTCGAGCTTCTTCCGCAACCTCGGTGTCGTGGCCGAGGGGATGGAGACCATCGCCCAGCCCATCAAGCTTGTCGATCAGCCAAAGGCGGACGTGCTTGAGATGAAAGACGGCCTGATCGAGATCGAGAACCTGTCGCACCATTACGGGCGCGGGTTTGGCGGGCTCGACCGGGTGACGCTGACCATTCAACCGGGCGAGAAGGTCGGGTTGGTGGGCCGCTCCGGCGCCGGCAAGTCGACGCTCGTGAAGCTGCTCTTGCGGTTCTACGACCCCGAGACTGGCTCGATCCGCATCGACGGTCAGGACGTGACAAAGGTGACGCAGGACTCGCTGCGCCGGCATATCGGCATGGTGCAGCAGGATTCGTCGCTTCTGCACCGGTCGGTGATGGACAACATCCGCTACGGACGGCCCGAGGCCACGGACGACGAGGTCTACGAGGCCGCACGGCGGGCCGAGGCGCACGAGTTCATCGGGGATCTGGCAGATCCGGAAGGTCGGACAGGCTACGCGGCGCAGGTTGGCGAGCGAGGCGTGAAGCTCTCGGGAGGTCAGCGTCAGCGGATCGCGCTGGCGCGCGTCATCCTGAAGGACGCGCCGATCCTGATCCTCGATGAGGCGACCAGCGCACTCGATTCGGAGGTCGAGGCGGCTATTCAGGACACGCTCTACGGCATGATGGAGGGCAAGACGGTGATCGCCATCGCGCACCGTCTGTCGACCATCGCCCGGATGGACCGTATCCTCGTGATCGACGACGGGCATATCGTTGAAGAGGGCGCGCATAACGCGCTTTTGGCGAAACGCGGGCTATATGCCCGGTTCTGGGATCGTCAGTCCGGCGGTTTCATCGACACGACTGAGGCGGCTGAGTGAGACGCGTTGGAAATCTGATCGACGCCTTCCAACCGGCGGAAGGGCCGCCCCCGCAGTCGCTGGGGCGCTTTTTCCGCTGGGCGCTGGCCGGATCCTTCCCGGTGCTCGCCGTGGCTGGAGTCATCTCGGCGGGCGCCGGCACGTTGGAAGTATTCACCGCGCTGCTACTCGGTCTCGTGATCGACACAGCGCTGGCGAGCGGGTCGGAGGGCTTCTTCTCCTCAAACGCGCTCCTTTTGCTGGGCGTGCTTGCATTCTTCGTCGTCTTGCGTCCGATCATGTTCGGCCTCTCCTCGATGGCGAATGCGGTGGTAGTGGCGCCGAACGTCAATCCCCTAGTTCTCACCCGGCTTCATCGCTGGACGCTCGGCCAGTCGGTCACCTTCTTCGACGACGACTTCGCCGGGCGCATCGCGCAAAAGCAGATGCAGACGGCGCGGGCGCTCACCGATGTGGCGAGCGAAGTCATCAACGTTGTGTTCTTCGCGCTCGCCTCGCTGATCGGCTCCGCGCTTCTTCTGACCACGATCAATGGCTGGATGGCGCTGGGCCTGGCGCTCTGGCTTGTCGGCTACCTCGCGATGATCCGCTGGTTCATGCCGCGCATCCGCTCCCGCTCGCGCGAGCGCGCCGGGGCACGGGCGATGGTGACCGGTCAGGTCGTCGACACGATCACCAACATCAAGACGGTTAAACTCTTCGCCCATTCGGATCACGAAGAGGGGGCGGCGCTGAACGCAATCCGCACCTTCCGCGAGCGGGTGCTGGATTACGGCGTCATCGCCGCCTGGTTCCGCTTTTGCCTGATGACGCTCGCTGGCCTCTTGCCTGTCTTCCTGATCGGCGCGACGCTGTTCCTTTGGTCGCGCGGGCAGGCCTCCCCCGGAGATATCGCGGCGGCCGGCGCGATCTCGATCCGCATCGCGCAGATGAGCGGCTGGGTCAGCCACACGCTGATGGCGATCTACTCCAACATCGGCGAGGTTGAGGACGGCATGCGCACCCTCACCCCGCCCCACACGCTGGTGGACGCGGACGACGCCGAAGCGCTGCCCAGGGACGCGACCCGCATCGCGTTCGAGGATGTCGCCTTCTCCTACGGCCGCGCGACCGGCGGCGTCGAGAAGATCAACCTAACCGTCGAGCCGGGCGAGAAGCTCGGCATTGTCGGCGCGTCGGGCGCGGGCAAATCGACGCTCGTGTCACTCCTTCTGCGCCTCTACGACCCGGAGCAGGGCCGCGTCGCGATCGGCGGTCATGACGTGGCGCACCTGAAGCAGGAAACGCTCCGCCGCCAGATCGGGATGGTCACGCAAGAGACCGCCATGTTCAATCGCTCCGCGCGGGAGAACATCCTGTACGGCAATCCCGACGCCTCTGAGGAGCAAATGATCGAAGCGGCCAAACGGGCCGAGGCGCACGAGTTCATTCGAGGCCTGAAAGACCACGTCGGTCGCGAAGGCTACGAAGCGCATCTGGGCGAGCGGGGCGTGAAGCTCTCCGGCGGACAGCGCCAGCGGATTGCCCTGGCCCGCGCGATTTTGAAGGATGCGCCGATCCTTGTCCTGGACGAGGCGACGAGCGCACTGGACAGCGAAGTCGAGGCGTCGATTCAGACCGCATTGGAGCGGGTGATGGAGGGCAAAACCGTGCTCGCCATCGCGCACCGCCTCTCCACGCTCGCGCATATGGACCGGATCGTCGTGCTGGACGAAGGCCATCTGGTCGAGGAAGGCACGCACGAGACGCTGCTCGCCAAGGGCGGGCTCTACGCGCGGTTCTGGCACCGCCAGTCCGGCGGCTTTATCAACCCGCGCGCGGCTGCGGAGTAAGTGCAAGTCACGATTGATCGGCTGGGGCATCTCGGCGACGGGATCGCCGCAGGGCCGGTCTACGTTCGGCGCACTTTGCCCGGAGAAGTGATCGAGGGGGCGCTGGATGGCGGCCGCCTGACCGCGCCCCGGATCATCACGCCCTCGCCCGACCGGGTGAGCGCCCCTTGCAGGCACTACAAAGTTTGCGGCGGCTGCGCGCTCCAGCACGCTTCAGACGAATTCGTTCGCGATTGGAAGGCAAACGTTGTGCGAAGCGCGCTGGCTGCTGTCGGCTTGGACGCGCCGATCCGGGGCGTCCACACCTCTCCTGCCTCATCGCGCCGTCGCGCGGTCTTCACAGGCCGCCGGACCAAGCAAGGCGCTATCGTCGGCTTTCATGCGCCGCAAAGCCATGTCGTTCATCCGGTGCCCGACTGCCTGATCCTCGCGCCGGAGTTGCAGGCGCTTTTGCCCGCTCTTGAGCGTCTGACGACGCTTTTGACCAGCCGGAAAGGGGAGCTCAGGATCGCCGTCAATCTGTCTGATACGGGCGCGGATGTGGATCTGTCCGGTGGCAAGCTGATCGAAGATCACCTGCTGGCGGAAGTGGCGGAGATCGCAATAAACGCAGGAATCGCAAGGATTTCCCAATCCGGCGAGGTTGTGATCACACTGGAGCCGCCAGTCCTGCGGATTGGCAAGACCCGAGTTCCACTTCCTGCGGCGGCTTTTCTCCAAGCGACGCGCCACGGAGAGGAAGCGCTACAGACCTCCGTCGCCGCCGCGCTTGAGGAGCGCCGGGGTAAGGTTGTCGATCTTTTCGCCGGAATCGGGACGTTCGCCCTGCCGCTCGCGGAAAGCTTCGAGGTCCATGCGGTCGAAGGCGACCAGGTCATGACCGAGGCGCTGGAGGCCGGATGGCGCGGCATGTCGGGGCTGAAACGCGTCACCTCGGAGACGCGCGACCTCTTTCGCCGCCCCCTAATCCCGGACGAGTTCAAAGGCGTCTCCGGCATCGTCATCGACCCGCCCCGCGCAGGGGCCGAGGCGCAGATCGCCGAGATCGCCAAGGCACGGGTGCCCGCCGTCTCGCACGTTTCCTGCAACCCCGTGACCTTCGCACGGGATGCCGCCACGCTTGTGGCAGCAGGGTACCAGTTGCGGTGGATTGACGTGGTCGATCAGTTCCGATGGTCGACACATATTGAATTAAATGCCTGTTTCACGTTAGCGGAATCGTGATTCCTTTCGCCTTTTTGCTGGCTTAGGGTCGCGTTGGGGCAGAAATAGATCGGGCAGCGATCATGCAGTTCACAAGACGCGCCGCGTTTCTCGGCGCAATGGCGGTCGCGATTTCGGGCTGCGCCAGGCGAATCCGCGTCTACCGCGGACCGGTCGTCACAAAGATCGCGGTCTTCAAGGAAAGCCGCCGCCTGTACCTGTTTCACAACGATACGTTGCTGAAGGGCTACGACATCGACCTGGGCTTTCAGCCGATTGGAGACAAGCGCTATGAAGGCGACGGGCGCACGCCGGAAGGGCACTACGTGATCGACCGCCGGAACCCGAACAGCCAGTTCCATCTGTCTATCGGCATCAGCTATCCCGACCCGCGCGACATCGCCGAGGCCAAGAAACTGGGTCGCGATCCGGGCGGCGACATCTTCATCCACGGCCAGGGCAACATCTTCAGCCGGCTGGGCGCCGACTGGACCTGGGGCTGCATCGCGGTCACGAACGAAGAGATGGAAGAGATCTATTCAATGGTGCCGGATGGGACGCCGATTTCGATCTTTCCCTGAGGCCTAACCGCCCAGGATCATCGTCCACCAGATCTTGCCCGAAGGCTCCTGAAACCAGGCGATGCCGAGGTCCTGCGCGCGAGGCTCAAGGATGACTGACCGGGTGTCCGGCTCTTCCATCCAGGCCGACAGCGTCTCAAGCTCGGTCTCGTAGCTTTCCGAGATGTTCTCGCCAAAGAGCTGGCCCGTGTAGCCGACGCGCGCTGCCCGGTCGAGCGGGCTGGATCCGTCGGAGCCGAAGTGCCAGGGCCGGTTCTGCCGCGACATGTCCTGTGCATGCGTGGCGGCGGCGGCGTTCAGCTCGGACGATAGCCGGACCTGCCCGGCGCCGGAGGCTGCGCGAAGCGCGTTCACCCCGTCAAGCATGCGGAACTGAATATCGGAGGTGTCGGCGGCCGAGATGCGATAAACCTGCGGCAGCGGCCTCCCGTCCGGACCTAGCCGCACCTCGGGCGTCGCGCAGGCGGCGAGCGCGAGGGAAAGGCCCAAAAGCATCAGGATCTTGCGGAACATGACGGCCCCTGTTCTTGCGTTTCGCCCACGCTTATAGGCAAGTTAACGCTGTTTCAAACTGAAGTGTCACACGATGGGCGAGCTAACGCCGGTGTGAATTGCGAAGGGCGCGGTGACGCCGTAACGTCTCTGCGATTTCGAACGAGGACAACGACCATGAGCCGAACCAAGGCCATCTCTCTCAGCAGACGGGGCTTTCTCGCCGGCGGCGCCGGGCTTCTCGCTGCCCCCGCCATCGCGCAGGATACTCAGGACACCGTCGAGTTCCGCGATCAGGTCTCCGGGACAGTGCGGCGCAACGCGTCGAGCTTCCGCGCTCTGGAATGGGAGCCGCATTTCGACAATCTGAGGAACGGCGCCATCCTGATCGATATCACTTCGCGCGCGCTTCATTACTGGAATGAATCGGGCGATACCTATCGTCTTTACCCCACATCCGTACCAATCTCCGAGGACCTGACGCGCAGGGGCCGCACCCGTGTGGTGCTGAAGGATCCGGAGCCTGACTGGCGACCGACTCCAGCCATGAAAGAGCGGAATCCGGAGTGGCCGGATTATGTTCCGCCTGGTCCGGACAATCCGCTCGGCGTTCGCGCGTTGCACCTGACCTGGACGTATTACCGCATTCACGGCACGCACGACACGCGTAAGATCGGGCGCCGTTCGTCGAACGGTTGCATCGGCCTCTATAACGAGCACATCACCGAGCTCTACGAGATGGCGAAAGTCGGCACGCAGGTTCTGGTGATCTGATCCGCGCCGCCTGCGTCGCTGCGGGAAGGGTTGTCTTGAGTCATCCCCGATCGTGCGCGACCTGACCGTTCGTCGGGCGGGCTGCTACACTCGCCGCCATTTGATCACCTGGGTCAGCTCGGGTCACGCAGAGCGGACGAGTATTTCGGGAACGCGGATCAGTGACGCATGGCGCGGCGTGGAGTAGATTTGATGCGGCCTCTGGGCGATGACCCGCGGTCATGCTCGCACGGGCGAGGCGCGGCTGGCCAATTTGCTGTCAGTCGATCCAGCCCTTGAGGTTTTCCTCGATCGTCTCGGCCAAAGCTGCGATATGCGCGTCGTCGTCGTTGAGGCAGGGGATGTAGGTGAAGTGCTCGCCGCCCGCCTCTTCAAAGCTTTCGCGGATCTCTTCGTTGATCTCTTCAAGCGTCTCAATGCAGTCGGAGCTGAAAGCGGGCGCGATGACGGCAATGCGCTTCTTGCCGGTCTCGGCGAGCCGCGCGACCTCTTCGACCGTATAGGGCTTCAGCCATTCCTCCGGCCCGAAACGGCTTTGGAACGTCGTCGTGATCTGGGTGTCGTCCCAGCCCAGCCGTTCCTTCAGCAGCCGTGTCGTTTTCTGGCACTGGCAGTGATAGGGATCGCCCTCCATCAGGTACCTCTGCGGCACGCCGTGGTAGGAGCAAACGAGGATGTCGGGCTTAGTGTCCATGACCCCGTAGGCGCGCTCCACCGATTGCGCGAGCGCGTCGATGTAAGTCGGACGGTCGAAATAAGCTGGAACGGTGCGGACCGGCGGCTGCCAGTTCTCGTCCATCAACGCGCGGAAGAACTGGTCGTTCGCGGTCGCGGTCGTCGCGCCGGCGTACTGTGGGTATAGCGGGAAGAACAGAATTTTACGGCACCCGCGCTCGGCCATCACCCGGACCTTGGATTTGGTGGACGGGTTGCCGTAGCGCATGCAGAAGTCGACCAGCACGTCATCGCCATAGCGTTCGGCCATTGCCGCCTTGATCTTTTCGGTCTGCGCCTTGGTGATCGTCATCAGCGGACTCTCGCCCTGCTCTTCGTTCCAGATCGACTTGTAGGCAGCGCCCGAGGAGAACGGGCGCTTTGAAAGGATGACGAGCTGCAAAAGCGGCTGCCAGATCCAGGGCGAGTAGTCGATGACACGGCGGTCCGACAGGAATTCATTCAGATACCGGCGCATCGACCAGTAGTCGTAGTTGTCAGGCGTGCCGAGGTTCGCCAACAGCACGCCGACCCGCGGCCGCGCCACTGCTGGGTGATCGGCCGGGAGGTGCCGATTTTCCGGTGTCGAATCCTCCATCGGCACAACGTTGTCCTGGCGTGGTCGAGCGTCAAGCATGCTAACGAGTCCTGAATGGCGTGTCTGCCCCGTCTGCTGCAGATAACCGCCTGATGCCCAAGGTCAACGCGGCTTGGGTGCGACCTGATCTCCCGCAGGCCGCTCCTCCACCCTCAGCGCGTCGGCCAGACGAGCGCTGGCGGAGCCGGGCCGCAGGGGTTTCTGCTGGCTCTCGTCCGGCGCCCAGCCGGTCAGAAAGACCAGCTCAAAACTTGCAGGCAAGTAACCGTCCGCGTCGCCGAAGCTTTCCCGGTAGATCGCCTCTGTTCGGGCGAAAAGCCTTCTCGGGGGGATCGTCTTGTTTCGGGCGGCGAGCGCGTTGGTCTCGCCCATCGCGCGCAGGTCGGCTGCCAGCGCTTTGAGGGTCGGAAACCGCACGGTCATGCGCCGGGCGTCGGCGACTGGCAGAGCGAACCCCGCGCGCTGCAGAAGCGCGCCTGTGTCGCGAAGATCCGCCATCGGGAGGACGCGAGGCGAGAGACCTCCGGAAATCTCTGTTTCGGCCGCAGCGAGCGCGCTTCGAAGCTCGTGCAGCGTCTGCCCTCCGAAAGCGACCGCGATGAACAGGCCGTCGGGGCGCAAGGCGAGGCGCGATTGCACCAGCTGCCCGACCGGATCATCGGCCCAGTGAAGCGCCATGGCGTGGACGACAAGGTCATGCGCCCGCGGCGTCACATTGAGCCGGTCGACGTCTTCGATGACGAGCGACCTGGGAAAGAGCGCGCGGAACGGCCGGCTGTGCGCGCCGATTAGAAGCGGCGCGGTAAACGACTTGTTAACCTCGCTCAGCCTTTCCTGCACCTCATCCGCCGCCTCGGCGTGAAGAAACTGATCGGCGTCCGGCGCGATCCGGCGCCGCCGCGCGGCGAGCGCGCTTCTGTCGGTCAGTCGGGGCGGGTTCGTCATGCGCCGAGAGGTAAGCCCCCTTTGTCCCTTTTGCAAAGCGCCCTGTCCGTTTTCTACCCCGATCAATGCGTTCTTTGCCGCGCGCTAGTCGACCGCCCCGGCGCGCTCTGCGCCGTGTGCTGGCGGGACACTCCGTTCATCTCGGGCCATGTCTGCGATTCCTGCGGAACCGGGCTTCCGGGGGCATCGGACGGCGGGACGGATCACTGCGACGATTGCCTCGCCATTCCCAGACCCTGGGCGCAGGGCCGCGCCGCTATGGCCTATGAGGACGCCGGGCGTCGGTTGGCCCTGGCGCTGAAGCACGGCGACCGGACGGATCTTGCGGCGCCGGCGGCGTCATGGATGGCCAAGGCCGGGTGTCCTGTGCTTGAGACGGCGGATGTGCTGATCCCCGTCCCGATCCACTGGTCCCGGCTGCTCCGCCGCCGCTACAACCAAACGGCCGAGATCGCGCGAGCGCTGAGCGGCGCGACCGGCGTTCCAGCACTGGTCGACGCCCTGAGGCGGATCACTGCGACCCCGATTCAGGACGGCTTGAGCGTGGAGGGGAGGTTCGCCAATGTTGCGGGCGCGATCTCGGCCAACACGGCGCGAGCGCCCGGAATCGCGGGCCGCCGCGTCGTCCTGATCGACGATGTGATGACCTCCGGCGCAACCTTGGCGGCAGCTACGGAGGCCTGTCATGCAACAGGCGCAGGCCAGGTTTCGGTGCTGGTGCTGGCAAGGGCCCGCAAGAGGACCTAAGTACAGGCAAACCTCTTATTCGGAACCGGCGATATGTCTGTTGAAATCTATACCTCGCCGCTGTGCGGCTTCTGCCATGCAGCCAAGCGCCTTTTGACGCAAAAGGGTGTTTCCTTTACCGAAATCGATGTCTGGAGCGAGCCGGAAAAGCGCACCGAAATGTTGCAGCGCGCTAAAGGCCGCCACACAGTGCCCCAGATCTTCGTAGGCGAGACACATGTCGGCGGCTGCGACGACCTTTACGCGCTGGAAAGGGCCGGCAAGCTCGACAACCTGATCGCCGCCTGAGCCATGCGGGCCGCGCTCGTCCAGCTGACCTCCAGCGACGATCCGGCGGCGAACCTGTCGGTCACGCTTGGATTCCTGCGGCAAGCGGCGGAGTCCGGCGCCGAGTTGATCCTGACGCCGGAGGTTACCAATTGCGTGTCAATCAGCCGGTCTCGGCAACAGAACGTGCTGCAAACAGAGGATGACGACATCACCCTCGCAAGCATCCGCGCGGAGGCTGCGGGCCTAGGCGTTCCGGTTCTGATCGGCTCTCTCGGGTTGAAGGGCCCTGCGGACGGACGTTTCGCCAACCGGTCGTTCCTGATTGGAAGCGATGGGTCGATCCTCGCCCGCTACGACAAGATCCACATGTTCGACGTCCAGATCTCGGAGACCGAGACGTACCGTGAGAGCGACGGCTATCATCCGGGCGCCGAAGCCGTGGTCGCCGATCTGGAAGGCCTGCCCATCGGCATGACGGTTTGTTACGACGTCCGCTTTCCGCACCTCTACCGCGCGCTCGCGCACAAAGGCGCCCGTGTCCTGACCGTGCCTGCCGCGTTTTCCTATGAGACCGGCCGCGCGCATTGGGAACCACTTCTGAGGGCCCGGGCGATCGAGACCGGCTGTTTTGTGCTGGCGCCCGCGCAATGCGGCACACACGCTGCGGCATCAGGTAAAACGCGGCGGACGCACGGACACTCGCTCGCGGTGGCGCCCTGGGGCGAGGTTCTGGCCGATGGCGGCGATATGCCCGGGGTGACGCTGGTTGATCTGGACCTCTCCGCAGTCGATGATGCGCGGCGACGGGTTCCGTCGCTGACCCACGACCGCGCTTTCAAAGGCCCCCGATGGCAGACCAGAAAGACCTGAACGATCCACTCGCCATCGCGATGTTCAGCGAGATCTTCATGGTCGATCAGCTCGCCCGCGCCCGGCTTGCCAAAGCACTGCCAAAAGGGATGGAACTCAGCCACTTCACGGTACTGAACCACCTGGCCCGTGCGAATGTCGACCGGACGCCGGCGCAGCTCGCCCGGTCGTTCCACGTAACGCGGGGCGCGATGACAAACACGATCGGCCGCCTAGAATGGGCGGGCTACGTGCATGTGCGCCCCGATTGGGACGACGCGCGGCGCAAGTTCGTTTCCATCAGCGAAGCAGGTCGCAAAGCGCGCGACGCCGCTTTCGAGGCCATCGCGCCGATCATCAACGACGCGGTCGAGGCCGCCGGCGCCGAGCGCGTGCGTGCGGCGCTGCCGGTATTGCGGGAGCTCAGGCTCGCCTTCGATGAACCCGCTACGCCCGCCGAATCGACGTCGTCACGTAGTTGACCGACAGATCGCGGTCCGACAGCCGCCAGGACCAGCTGACCGGGTTGAAGACGAACCCCTTCCGGTCGACCGGGTCCAGCCCCGCATTGCGAAGAAGCTCGTAAAGCTCGTCCGGTGTGATGAACTTCGACCATTCATGCGTGCCCTTGGGCAGCCAGCGCATGATGTACTCCGCGCCCACAATCGCCATGGCGAAGCTCTTCGGATTGCGGTTGATCGTCGAGCAGGTCATCAGCCCGCCCGGCTTCAGCAGATCATGGCAGGCAGTCAGGTAAGCTTGCGGGTCGGACACATGCTCCACCACTTCCATGTTCAGAACCGCGTCGAACGCCTCGCCCTCCGCCACCAGGCTCTCGGCGGTCGTGTGGCGGTAGTCGATCTCCAGCCCCTGCGCTTCTGCGTGAACGCGGGCGACGGGGATGTTCCGAGCGGCGGCGTCCGCGCCAACGACATCGGCGCCCAACCGCGCCATCGGCTCTGACAGAAGCCCCCCACCGCAGCCGATGTCGAGGATGCGCACGCCCTCGAACGGACGGGGCGCGGACAGGTCGCGCTCGAACTCCGCCGCGATCTGGGCGGTGATGTAGTCCAGCCGGCAGGGGTTCAGCATGTGCAAGGGCTTGAACTTGCCATGCGGGTCCCACCATTCGGCTGCCATCGCCTCGAACTTTGCTATCTCGCCTGCGTCTATCGTCGTCTCGGTCATCAGCCTGGAATCTCCAAAAGAGTCTCCCGCGCCATTTAACGGCGCGATTTCGCGTTATATAGATCCCGCATGGACCGGCCCGTAGACAAAAAAAGTGCGGCACATTTTCTCTATCCGCCGATCGACCCCTACGATCAGCGGATGATGGATGTCGGCGACGGGCACCGAGTCTATGTGGAGCAATGCGGAAACCCGGACGGCTTTCCGGTGATCGTGCTCCACGGCGGTCCCGGCGGCGGGTGCAGCCCGGCGATGCGCCGCTACTTCGACCCGACGCACTATCGGATCATCCTGTTCGACCAGCGCGCATGCGGGCGGTCGCGCCCGCATGCCGTTGTCGAGAACAATACGACCTGGGACCTGATCCGCGACATCGAGCGCATTCGCGAGACGTTTGAGATCGAGCGCTGGGCGGTTTTTGGCGGGAGCTGGGGCGCGACGCTGGCGCTGGTTTACGGGATCACTCACACCAACCGCGTTGCGCATCTGATCCTGCGGGGCGTCTTCCTGCATACCGAGGCCGAGCTGAATTGGTTCTATGGCGGCGGCGCCGGGTCTTTCTGGCCCGATGTCTGGGCGCGCTTCACCTCGATGATCCCGCCGGATGAGCAGCACGATCTGATCGGCGCCTACAACCGCCGGCTTTTCTCTGGCGATCTCGCGCAGGAGACGCGCTTCGCCCGCGCCTGGGCCAGCTGGGAGAACACGCTCGCCTCGATTTCGAACGACGGTCCCGGCGGCGACAGCCCGGCCGAATACGCCCGCGCCTTCGCCCGGCTCGAGAACCACTACTTCATGAACGCCGGCTTTCTTGAAAGCGACGGCTGGATCGAGGCGAATATCGGCACGATCGCCAAAGTGCCCGGAACGATCGTTCAGGGGCGCTACGACATGATCTGCCCGCCGGCTGCCGCACATCGTCTGAGCAAGACATGGACCGCCGCGAAGCTGGTCATCGTTCCCCGCGCAGGTCACGCGCTGTCCGAGCCGGGAATCAGTGCCGAGCTGGTTCGGGCCATGGACACGCTCCGCCGCAGCCTTCAATTGTGACTGCGACCCCCCCCGAAATGTGGCGGGGTTCCGCGCGCTAGAACGCAAGAGGTTGTTTGACCGTGTCCAGCCGGTTACGCATTTCCAAATGTGTGCCGAAGCTGCGCCTTCGTTTAGCCGCAATCGACTAGGATTGTTCCGGGTGGGGGTGCTGCGAAGGAACCTGGGGATGAGAGCGAAACTCTGGACGATCGGGCTTGTTCTGGCCGCGTCTGTCATGTCTGCTTCTGTGGCCGAAGCCTGTTCGAGAAACGTTTCTCAAAAGGCGGCGAACACAGTCGTGCCCGCCTCGCGCATCAATCAGGACCTTCTGGACGCCGCCATTCGCGTTGAAGTGAACTATCATCGTTGCCGCGCCGGGCTGGGCAAAGTGGGCGATGCCGGCAACGGCATGGCCAACGAAGCCAAGCGCCACAGTCAGTGGATGGCCCGTACAGGACAGCTCACCCACCGCAGCACGGTTCCCGGCGCCTCGACGCTCAAGCAGCGGATCAAGAAGTCTGGCGTCCGGTTCCGCGCTGGGTCCGAGAACATCGGCATGGTCCACCGCTTCCAGATCGACAACAAGCGCTTCAGGATCCTCGACAGCAGCGCCTGCCGCTTCGCGACCAATGACGGTCAGGCCTTGCCTGCGCATTCCTACGCCTCGTTGGCGCGCCATGCGGTGAACCTCTGGATGAACTCTCCCGGCCACCGGAAGAACATCCTGGATCGGAAGGTCAACAAGACGGTGACTGCAGTCGCCTTCGACCCCAAGTCGCAGTACTGCGGGCGTTTCTGGCTGACGCAGAACTTCATCGGCTAAATCCGGGCGCAAGAAGGGGGTGGCGTTTTTCGGGAAGACGCAGGCGGTTCAATCCGATACGCCTTTTCCGACGGGCGAAGAGACTCGCGTTCCTGACATCTAGTAACGCATTTTCAAACGCGAAGGCGACCGGCGACGCTGATGTTATCGTTTCGCTTACCAGCCACGGCAAAAGGATTGCCCGCCTTCACCACGCGCTTGAAACAATCGCCATCGGCCGCGTTAGGCCGCGACACATTCTGGTTTGGCTGAGCGCCGATCTTAAGAATGAGCCACTCACGGGCCCGCTCAGCCGATTGCGTCGTTGTGGCGTCGAGTTTGGCTACGCGCCCGACGTCGGTCCGCACAAAAAGTATTACTATGCATTGGACCGGGCGATCGAGGCCGGCTGTCCTTTGGTCACTGCGGATGACGATATCTACTATCCGCGAAACTGGCTCCATGATCTCTTTGAAGCCCATAGTCAGACACCAGATCACATCGTTTCCAACCGCGCCCGACGGCTGAGTTTCGAGCCGGACGGTGAAATCGCTCCCTATTCGGCCTGGCCGTTTATGTCGAACGGCGAGCCGGACCCCCTGGCGTTTCTTACGGGCGTCTCTGGCGTTATCTATCCTGTCGCATTTCTCCAAATTCTCCGGCAGGCGGGCGACGCATTCCGCGAAACTGTCCCAAAGCGGACGATGTTTGGATCAACTACCACGCCGCCAAAGCGGGTTTTCCGGTTCGGCAGGCGAGCGACAAGCCTCAGCGCTTCTCGGACGTGCCGGGAACGCAAGAAACCGCGCTCTGGCATTCGAAAGTGGTTGGCGGAAACGACAGGCAGATCCTCAGAACCTATGATCCGGAGACACTGAGCCGTCTGCGGGCGCTCCATTGAACCGCGCGGCGAAAGTCCGCGGCGTTCGTCACCGTACCAAGATCATCGCGGCCGCCGGCGGGACAGCTCGGTTCAGAGCGCTCCCATATCGCCGAGCTTGCCCCCCATCGCCGCGCGGGCGGCGGCGATGCCGCCTCCAATTGCTCCGCTGAACCCGCCGCCCATGGTGTAGGCCGAGGAAATCCAGAGTCCTTCGACGGGCGTTTCGGCGGTCCCGGGCGCCTTGCGCGGGAATTCCTTCGGCGGCACCATCGCGAAGCCGTAGATCGCGCCGCCGGGCGTGTTGAGGTGCTCGTGCATCGTCCGCGCCGTCGACATCGTTCTGGCCTTCACCGCGCCGGCAATGCCCGGCCATTCCGCATCGATCCGCGCGATGAGCGCGTCGAGCCACGCGTCCCGCCGCGCGCGGTAGGCGTCGGAGTCCAGCCCCTCCCAGTTTTCCAGGCGGTCGGCGCAGACCATATTCAGAGTATGCAGCCCGCCTTCGGCGAGGCCGCTGTCGATCTGCCCGTAGTTCACAACGCACATGGCTGGCAGGCGCTCGCCAGGATCGGCCGCGAGCAGGGGCGCGCAGTGTTTGAAGTCGCTCAACCGCTCCATCCAATCGGGAAAGAGCACGGTGGAATAGCTGGCAATGCCAAACTCAGCCGCCGGCTTGTCGAGCCCGAGCGTGGCCGACATCAACGAAATCGAAAGCCGGCGCCCTTCGTAGGGCTTCATGAGAGACGCACGGACGGCCTTCGGCAGCAGGTCTTGCAGAACATGCGGCGCCGCGTTGGAAAACGCGTTCTCGGTTGCCACTGTGACCTCGGGACCGTCTTCGCCCTGGCGATATCGGACGCCCGCAACCGCCCCGTCCGGGCCGAGGTCGATGCCGGTCGCGGGGCTGTTGGTGAGGGCCTCTCCGCCCGCCTCGCGGATCGTCGCCTCAAGCTGATCGGTCAGACGCTGAGACCCGCCCCGGATGTAGTGCCCGCCCGAATGCATGTAACTGCCCTGCGCCGTGGCGAACCCCATCCACCAGAAAGTGTCGGGATCGTCTGTGTAGTAGGGCAGGTTTGGAAAGAGCGCGAATTTCAGCGCTTCATTGTCGCCCAGGTAACGCTCGAACACCTCGCTTAGCGACGAGCGCATGTCGCGCAGCGCCGCCCAGAGATCGAGCGGCAGTTCAGCCGCGTTTCGGATACGCCACCAGGCGCCATGCTCCGGATTGCCGTAGTCCATGATGCGGAGCGTGCGGCGGACCTGTGTGAGCAGCGCCCGGATATTGTCGCGCTCCTCCGGGAACCGGGCGCCGAGCGCGGCTTCGATGTTGTCGAATCCGTGCGGCAGTTGGAAAGGCTCGCCCAGGCCGCGCCACCGCACTTCATGAAGGGTCGGCACCGGGATCAGTTGGATTTCGTCCTCCAGCCCGAGCAATTCAAAGAGCTCGCGTTTCGGGTCGCCGGGCGCGTCCGGAGGCGTCGTCTCGTGTAAGGACGCCTCGATCGTAAGCGCGCCGCGGTGGTAGGTGGTCGCGGCGCCCCCGAGTGACGCGTTCCGCTCCAGAACCAGAACCCGGGCGCCGGCGTGCGACAGCAGCGCGCCTGCCGTGAGACCGCCCAGCCCGGACCCGATCACGACCGCGTCATAGTCTTGAGACATGGATCTCCTCCAAAAGGACCTCGCAACAGTCTCAAAGGTCAGCGCGACGCGACCATGACATCGATCATATTCCGGCGCCTCCGCTTCCCCCTTGCGCCCGCCCATCCGAATCCGTATATCCCCCTCAACAGCGGCGCTTCGGCTTCCACCCCCGAGGCTCCACCGGAAACGACAACGGGCCGCGCGCCCGTTTTTTTGTGTTTGGAACGCATGTCCGACCTGATCGCGAAAGCCAGCATTGACCGCCGGATGGCCGAGATCATAACCCCTGTCATTGAAGACATGGGGTTCGAGCTTGTGCGCGTGCGGCTGATGGGCGGCAAGACCAAGACGCTGCAGATCATGGCCGAACGTCCCGATGGCGGGATTGAGGTCGATGACTGCGCCGAGATTTCGACGATGGTCAGCGCGACGCTTGACGTCGAGGACCCGCTCGAGGACGCCTACACGCTCGAGGTCTCGAGCCCCGGCATCGACCGGCCGCTAACCCGTCTCAAGGATTTCAATGACTGGGAGGGCTACGAGGCCAAACTCGAGACCGCCGAGATGATCGACGGTCGCCGCCGCTTCAAGGGCGCCCTGATGGGCACCGAGGGCGACGAGGTCCTGATCGAGATCGACGTGGACAACCAACCAACGACCATTGGTCTGAAATTCGACTGGCTGAGCGACGCCAAGCTGGTTCTGACCGATGAGCTCATCCGCGACGTGCTCCGCGCCCGAAAGGATGCGGGGCAGGTCGATGAAACCCAGTTCGACGAAGTGCAAACCATCATGGATGGCGACGAGGAGACGCAATAAATGGCGATCACATCCGCAAACCAGCTTGAACTTCTCCAGACCGCCGAGGCGGTCGCGCGAGAGAAGATGATCGACCCCGCGCTGGTCATCGAGGCGATGGAGGAAAGCCTCGCACGCGCCGCGAAGTCGCGCTACGGCGCCGAGATGGACATCCGCGTGTCGATTGATCGCAAAACCGGCAAGGCGACCTTCACGCGCGTCCGCACCGTGATCGACCCGGAAGAGGAAGAGCTTGAGAACTATCAGGCGCAGCTGACTCCGGAGCAGGCAAAGCAGTACCTGGATGATCCAAAGCCCGGCGACACGATTATCGATGAAGTGCCCCCGGTCGATATGGGCCGGATCGCGGCGCAGTCGGCCAAGCAGGTTATCCTGCAGAAGGTCCGCGAGGCCGAGCGGGACCGTCAGTATGAGGAGTTCAAAGACCGCGCCGGCACGATCATCAACGCGGTCGTCAAGCGCGAGGAATACGGCAACGTCGTCGTCGATCTTCAGGGCCACGGCGAAGGCGTCTTGCGCCGGAACGAGAAGATTGGTCGCGAGAGCTACCGTCCCGGCGACCGCATACGCTGCTACATCAAGGATGTGCGGCGCGAGCCTCGGGGTCCGCAGATCTTCCTCAGCCGCACGGCGCCGGAGTTCATGGCCGAACTCTTCAAGATGGAAGTGCCGGAAATCTATGACGGAATCATTGAGATCAAGGCGGTGGCCCGCGACCCGGGTTCTCGCGCCAAGATCGCCGTCATCTCCTACGATGGCTCGATCGACCCGGTTGGCGCCTGTGTCGGCATGCGGGGCTCCCGCGTGCAGGCCGTGGTGAACGAGCTTCAGGGCGAGAAGATCGACATTATCCCTTGGAACGAGGACGCGCCGACCTTCCTGGTCAACGCGCTTCAGCCCGCCGAGGTGACCAAAGTCGTTCTCGACGAGGAAGCCGAGCGGATCGAGGTCGTGGTACCGGAAGAGCAGCTCTCGCTCGCCATCGGCCGTCGCGGCCAGAACGTGCGGCTCGCTTCCCAGCTCACCAACCTCGACATCGACATCATGACGGAAGAGGAAGAAAGCCAGCGTCGTCAGGCAGAGTTCGAGGAGCGGACCAAGCTCTTCATGGAGACGCTCGACCTGGACGAGTTCTTCGCGCAACTCCTGGTCTCGGAAGGGTTCACCAATCTCGAAGAGGTGGGCTACGTCGAACTCGACGAGCTTCTCGTCATCGACGGGGTCGACGAGGACACGGCGAACGAGCTTCAGGCCCGCGCCCGCGACTACATCGACGAGCAGAACCGCAAGGCGCTCGAAGCCGCGCGCGAGCTGGGCGCCGAGGACAGCCTGATTGAATTTGACGGCCTCACACCCCAGATGGTGGAGGCGCTGGCCAAGGACGACGTGAAAACGCTTGAGGATTTCGCCACTGTCGCCGACTGGGAGCTGGCCGGCGGCTGGACCACAGTCGACGGCGAGCGCATCAAGGACGATGGCGTTCTGGAGCCCTTCGACGTGTCGCTTGAGGAGGCGCAGCACCTGATCATGACCGCCCGCATCCAGCTAGGCTGGGTCGACCCTGCCGATCTTGTTGCCGAAGAAGAGGAAGAGGCCGAGGAAGGCGAAGTCGCTGAGGAGGCCGGGGCCTGATCCCAGGCCCCAGGCGGCGGGCTCCATGTCACGCGGTGGCAAGGACAAAACGCGCGGCGATCCTGAACGCCGCTGCCTCGCGACCGGGGAGGTTCAGCCCAAGCGCGGGCTGATCCGCCTCGCGGTGTCGCCGGACGGCGTTGTGGTGCCCGATGTGCTCGGCAAACTGCCCGGTCGGGGCATGTGGGTGTCCGCTGAGCGGACTGCGCTTGAAACGGCGATGAAGAAGGGTCTATTCGCGCGGGGCGCGAAGAAGCCTGTGAAGGTGCCGGACGACCTGCTCGACCAGATCGAGGCGCTTCTGACCCGCCGGCTGATCGATGGCATCTCGATGGCGCGGAAAGCGGGCCTCGCCATCGCCGGGTTCGAGAAGGTCAAGGACTGGCTTGGAAAGGACCAGGCGAGAATCCTTTTTCAGGCCTCGGACGGCTCTGAAAGGGGCAAGTCAAAACTCCATCCGCCGGGCGGAAGGGGCAGTTTTTTCGAGGTGTTAACGGCCTCAGAATTGGGTTTGTCCTTCGGGCGCGAACGTGTGATACATGCGGCGCTTGGAAGGGGCGGACTCACTGAACGGATCAGAGAGGACGCCATTCGGTTATCCGGCGTTCGCGAAAGTGACGGTGGTTCGGCCACCGGGAAGGTAAAGAAGACCACATGAGCGATACAGACGGCAAAAAGACCCTCGGCCTGCGCGGCAGCCGACCCGGACAGGTGAAGCAGAGCTTCTCCCACGGGCGGACCAAGAATGTCGTGGTCGAGACCAAGCGCAAGCGCGTGGTGGTGCCGAAACCGGGCGCAGCTGCGGCCAAGCCCGCAGCGCCTGCTGCCAAGGCGCCTGCGCCATCGGATTCGTCCAAGCGTCCCGCCGGCATCTCGGATGCGGAGATGGAGCGCCGGATGAAGGCGCTCGCCGCCGCTAAGGCTGCCGAGGCTGAAGAGGCCGAAAAGCGCGCCGCTGATGAGAAATCCCGCGCTGAAGAGCGCGAGCGCCGCCGCGCCGAGGCTGAAGCCAAGGAGCGCGAAGAGAAAGAGCGCGAGGAGCGCGCCCGCGCCAAGGCCGAGGAAGACGAACGCCGCAAGCGTGAAGCCGAGGAGGCCAAAGCCCGCGCTGCCGAGCCCGCCCCCAAGGCCGCTGAACCTGCCCCGAACCGGGGTGGCGCCGGCAAGCCCGCGCCGAGGGGTCGCGAGCGCGACGACCGCGATCGCCGTCAGGATCAGCGCGGCAAGGGCGGCGGACGCGATGGCGGACGCCGCGCCGGCAAGCTGACGCTCAACCAAGCGCTCGCCGGGGGCGAGGGCGGACGGCAGAAATCGCTCGCCGCGATGAAGCGCAAACAGGAGCGCGCCCGGCAGAAGGCGCTGGGCGGCTCGGCCGAGCGCGAGAAGGTCGTGCGCGAGGTGCAATTGCCCGAGGCCATCGTGGTCTCGGAACTGGCCAACCGGATGTCGGAAAAGGTCGCGGACGTCGTAAAGGCGCTGATGACCAACGGCATCATGGCCACGCAGAACCAGACGATCGATGCGGACACCGCCGAGCTGATCATCGAGGAGTTTGGCCACAACGTGCAACGCGTCTCTGATTCGGATGTCGAGGACGTGATCGACTCGGTCGAGGATGCGGATGAGGATTTGGTGGCGCGTCCGCCTGTGATCACGGTCATGGGCCACGTCGACCACGGCAAGACCTCGCTTCTGGACGCGATCCGCAACGCCAAGGTTGTCGCGGGCGAGGCCGGCGGCATCACCCAGCATATCGGCGCGTACCAGGTGGATCAGGACGGCGCGAAGCTGACGTTCCTCGATACGCCGGGCCACGCCGCGTTCACGTCGATGCGGGCGCGGGGCGCGCAGGTGACGGACATCGTCGTTCTGGTCGTGGCCGCCGATGACGCGGTCATGCCGCAAACCATCGAGGCCATCAATCACGCCAAGGCGGCCGAAGTGCCGATGATCGTGGCGATCAACAAGATCGACCGTCCCGACGCGAACCCAGACAAGGTGCGGACTGACCTTCTTCAGCACGAAGTGATCGTCGAAAAGATGTCGGGCGAGGTTCAGGACGTCGAGGTCTCGGCTATCAACGGCACAGGTCTGGAAGAGCTTCTGGAGTCCATCGCGCTGCAATCGGAGATCCTCGAGCTTAAGGCCAACCCTGATCGGGCGGCCTCCGGCGCGGTGATCGAAGCGCAGTTAGATGTGGGCCGGGGACCGGTCGCGACGGTCCTCGTGCAGAACGGCACGCTTCGCCAGGGCGACATCTTCGTCGTGGGCGAGCAGTGGGGCCGCGTCCGCGCGATGGAGAACGACAAAGGCGAGCGCGTCAAAGAGGCCGGGCCGTCGGTGCCGGTCGAGGTGCTTGGCCTGAATGGCACGCCCGAAGCGGGCGACGTTCTGAACGTCGTCGAGACCGAGGCGCAGGCGCGCGAGATCGCTGAGTACCGCGAGAACGCCGCCAAGGACAAACGCGCCGCGGCAGGCGCCGCCACGACGCTCGAACAGCTCATGGCGAATGCCAAGGCCGATGAGAACGTCAGCGAGCTGCCGATCCTCGTGAAGGCCGATGTGCAGGGCTCCGCCGAGGCCATCGTTCAGGCGATGGAGAAGATCGGCAACGAAGAGGTCCGCGTGCGGGTGCTTCATTCGGGCGTCGGCGCGATCACGGAATCGGACATCGGTCTGGCCGAGGCCTCCGGCGCGCCGGTCATGGGCTTCAACGTCCGGGCCAATGCGCCCGCGCGGAACAGCGCCAACCAGAAGGGCGTGGAGATCCGGTACTACTCGGTGATCTATGACCTCGTGGATGACGTGAAGGCGGCGGCCTCCGGTCTCCTGTCCGCCGAGGTGCGCGAGAACTTCATCGGCTATGCCGAGATCAAGGAGGTCTTCAAGGTCTCCGGCGTCGGCAAGGTGGCGGGCTGTCTCGTCACCGAGGGTGTCGCGCGGCGGTCTGCCGGCGTGCGCCTCCTGCGCGACGACGTTGTCATCCATGAAGGCACGCTCAAGACCCTCAAGCGCTTCAAGGACGAGGTGCCCGAGGTTCAGTCCGGTCAGGAATGCGGCATGGCGTTCGAGAACTACGACGACATTCGCCAGGGCGACGTGATCGAAATCTTCGAGCGCGAGGAGGTCGAGCGGTCGCTGACCTGACCTCGAACCCCAGACCTGTCAGTTGACGCAAACGCCGCCCCGCAGTACGCGAGGGCGGCGTTTCATTTGGGCGCGTCCCGCATGGCTGGGAAACCCTGATCACTGACACTGGCGGCGAGGGCCATGCGCCGCCTCACGAGTTGCAGGATGACGTCCCCGGACCTGAATGGTTCGCCCGCTGGCAACCCCGCGCCCAGCGTGTCGTTCGAAGCCCGCCGGCTGACCGGGCTCTCGGTGCCGATCATGGTGTCGCTCGCTGCCGCGACTCTGATCGGGGTGGTCGATACGCTGATGATCGCGCCACTTGGCACCGAACCGCTGGCGGCGGCGTCGATCACCACCTCGGTCCTGATCATCTTTTACGCAGGTCTTTACGGCCTCATCACGGTGGTCGGCGTGCTCGCCGCCCATGCCTATGGCGCCAAGGATCGTCGCGACCTCAGCCTTAAATTGCGGGCTGGCATCATCATGTCGGTGATCGGCGGCGTCATCGGCGCCGGCCTGATGCTCGCCGTCCTGCCCACACTCCCGCTGCTCGGCCAACCCGAAGAGGTGATTGCCATCGCAGGACCCTATTGGGTGGCGATGAGCGCGCTTCTGATCCCGTTCACGACCTTCTACGCGATCAAGGGCGTCTACGAGGCGGTGGAGCGCGCCTGGATCGGCGTCGCCTTCGCCTTCGCCGCCGTTGTCATCAACGTGCCCGCCAACTGGATTCTGATCCACGAAGTCGGGCTCGGCCTGTTCGGGGCCGGTCTGGCGAGCCTGTTGTCGCAGACGCTCTCGCTAGTGCTGGCGCTCGCCTACTGGCGGTTGAGCCCGACCATGGCGATTTGCCGCGATACTTTCCGCCGTGTCCGCGTGGCCGACATCAAGGAACAGGTCCGCGAGGGGCTGCCACTCGCCATCGGTTACACGGGCGAGGGCGCGGCCTTCGCGGTCGCCGGCCTGATGATCGGCTGGTTCGGCGCGGCAGCGCTCGCCGCAAACCAGATCGTCAATTCAATCACCGCCGTGACATATATGGTGCCGCTCGGCATGGCCTCCGCGGCTTCGATCCTGATCGGGCAGGCCATCGGCGAGGGGAGCGGAGCGCGCGTCCGCCGGATCGGCATTACCGCGATCGGGCTGGTTGTCGGTTGGATGCTGGCTGTCACCATCCTGCTTCTGGTGTTCCGGGACGCGATTTCGAACGCGCTCACCGACAACCCTGAGGTGGCCGCGCTTGCCTCGCTCATGTTCCTGATCTTCGCGCTTTTGCAGATCGCGGATGGCGTGCAGGCGACGGCGCTCGGCGGGCTGCGCGGGATGCTCGACAATCGCTGGCCGGTCGCGGTGACACTCGCGGTCTACTGGTTACTGGCGCTGCCGCTGGCCTATGCGTTTAGCGGGCCGTTGGGCTTCGGTCCGATCGGCATCTGGATCGGCTACGGCGCGGGCCTCCTGCTGGCCGCGGCGGCTCTCGTCGCGCGGTTTGTAGTGAAGACGCGCTAGAGCCAATCCCGCAGAATCGGGATGAGAGGCAGGTCGGCGGGCGGCATCGGATAGTCCCGCAGCTCGTTCGCCCGCACCCATTTGAGCGCTTGCCCCTCTTTCGAATGCGGCGTCCCTTCCCATTTCCGGCAGGCGAAGAGCGGCATGAGCAGGTGGAAGTCGTCATAGGCGTGGCTTGCAAAGGTGAGTGGCGCGAGGCAGCTCTCCCAGGTGTCGATCCCCAGCTCCTCGTGCAGCTCGCGGATCAGTGCATGTTCCGGCGTCTCGCCCGGTTCCACCTTGCCGCCGGGAAACTCCCAGAGCCCCGCCATCGATTTCCCTTCGGGGCGCTGGGCGATCAGCAGCCGCCCATCCGGGTCGATCAGCGCAACGGCGGAGACGAGGATCGTCTTCATCAAGAGCGGTAGTCCGCGTTGATGGCAATGTATTGGGAGGTGAGGTCGCAGGTCCAGACGGTCGCTCGCCCGTCCGCCAACCCGAGATCGATGCTCAGCGTGACCTCATCGCCTTGCATGTGTCGGGTTGCGGCGTCTTCGTCGTAGCCCTCGGCCACCTGACCGTTCAGCGCCACCTGAACCTCGCCGAAACGGATGGAGAGGCGGTCGCGGTCGGCCTCCGCCCCGGACTTGCCCACGGCCATGACCACACGGCCCCAGTTCGCGTCCTCGCCTGCAATGGCGGTTTTGACGAGCGGCGAGTTGGCGACGGAGAGCCCGACCTGCTTCGCGTCCACGTCCGACATGGCTCCCGTGACTTCCACGGTGACGAACTTGGACGCGCCCTCGCCGTCGCGCACGACCTGGTGGGCGAGGTCCAGCATCACCTTGGCAAGCGCGTCGCTGAATTGAGCGTCGCCCCTGACATCGACCCCGGAGGCGCCCGTCGCTGCGACGAGCAGAGTGTCTGAGGTCGAGGTGTCGCTGTCGACCGTGATGCAGTTGAAGGTGCGACTGCAGATATCCGAGACGAGGGGTTGCAAGTCGTCAAAGCCGATCCGCGCGTCGGTGAAGATATAGACCAGCATCGTCGCCATATCCGGCGCGATCATGCCCGAGCCCTTGGCGATGCCGGCGATCCCGACTGGGCGGCCGCCAATTTCGATCGTTCGCGCCGCGCCTTTGGGGAAGGTGTCGGTGGTCATGATGGCCATTGCCGCCTCGGAAATCGCAGAAGCAGAAAGGCGCGCTTCAAGATCCGAAATGACCGATGTGATGCGGTCGTGCGGCAGCGGCTCCCCGATCACGCCGGTCGAAGCGGTGAAAACCCGCGCCGCCGGGATGTCGAGCTCCAAGGCAACCGCGCCGGTCACGGCTTGGACAGCTTCAACCCCCTTGATCCCGGTGAAGGCGTTGGCGTTTCCCGCATTCACCAAAATGGCCGCGCCCGATTCTGATGGACCGCCAAGCTTGAACTCGCAGTCGAGCACCGGCGCGGCGCGGGTTTTCGACTGGGTGAAGGTCCCGGCAATTACGGTTCCGGGCGCAAGGTCAGCCAGCATGACGTCCGCGCGGTCGGAATACTTCACGCCTGCTTCGGTTGCTGCGAAACGAACGCCGCCGATCTCGGGAAGATCGGGGAACCCGCCCTTGGGGGCGAGCGGTGAGACGGGGAGCGGCCCGGCCAACCTATTCTCCGAGGAGCGACAGGTCGTCCAGGAGCGCCGGATCGATGTCTTCCACAGTCGAGCGTGTGACCTCCGCGCCCTCGGTCAGCTCGGCAATGCGCGCTTCGATGGCGGAACGCTGAAGCTGCTCGGTCAGCTGATCGCGGACCTCGTCCAGTGTGGGCGCCTCCATCTGACGGACCTCGTTCAGCCGGATCACATGCCAGCCGAACTGGGTCTGCACCGGGGCGGAGATCGTCTCAGGCTCCATCGCCACGACAGCCTTCTCAAACGGCGCCACCATCGCGCCCATGCCGAACCAGCCGAGCTGCCCGCCATTCGGGCCCGACGGGCCGGTCGAGCGCTCTTGCGCGAGCGTCGCGAAATCCGCGCCGCCTTCGAGTTCGGTGACGATGGCGGCGGCCTCCTCCTCGGTTTCCACGAGGATGTGCGAGGCGTTGTATTCGGTCTCCGGCTCGGCGCCGGCGAAAGCCTCGTCATAGGCCGCCTGCAGGGCTTCATCCGTGGTCGCGCCCTCGGCGACGCCGCGAATGACCTCGGAAGCGCGGAGTGCTCGCTCCTCGTTCTCCAACGTCTTAACCGAACCGACCGAAAGATCGTCGCCGGACTGGCCCAGAAGCGTCTGCTGAACCAGCTGGTCGAGGACGCCGTTGAAAAGGACGTCCGGCGGAAGCTGCTGATACTGGGCGGGCAGGCGCTGTTTCAGGACGATCATGTGGCCCAGCGTGATCTCGGTTCCATTCACAGTCGCAACAACGGTTTCCGCATCGGCATGACCCTCAGCCATCAGTGCGGCAGGCGCGGAAATCATCAAGGCCGCAGCGAGGGGCAAGGCGCGTTTCAACAACATGGGGTCTCTCTCCTACAGCCGCGCGGATGGCGGCGTTGACAGTGTCAGACCGGCCCCTTACATCGCCTTGAGCGGTAGAACCGATGCGTCCTGCCCTTCTATGGCGGGCCAGAGGCACGGGCAAGCGCATCTCCCCACACAACCGCGTCAGATTGAGGCTTAGAGGCAGTCACATATGCTTGGTTTCGGCACCATCGCGAAAAAGGTTTTCGGAACGACCAACGATCGGCAGATCAAGGCCACGCAGCCGCTGGTCGACCGGATCAACGGGCTTGAAAGCGAATTCGAAGCCCTGAGTGACGAAGGCCTGATCGAGAAGACCGAAGAGCTGAAGAAGCGGGTCGCCGAAGGCGAAACGCTCGAGGACGTGCTGCCCGAGGCCTTCGCCAACTGCCGGGAGGGCGCGAAGCGCGCGCTCGGCCTTCGCGCCTTCGACGTCCAGCTTGTGGGCGGTATTTTCCTCCACCGCGGCAATATCGCCGAGATGAAGACGGGTGAGGGCAAGACCCTCGTGGCGACCTTTCCCGCATATCTGAACGCCCTGACCGGAAACGGCGTGCATATCGTCACCGTGAACGATTACCTGGCCAAGCGGGACGCCGACTGGATGGGCAAGGTTTACGGCGCGCTGGGCATGACCACCGGCGTCGTCTATCCGCAGCAGCCGGAGGCCGAAAAGAAGGCCGCCTACGCCTGCGACATCACCTATGCCACAAACAACGAGCTGGGATTCGACTACCTTCGCGACAATATGAAACCGACGCTGGACGACATGAACCAGCGCGGTCACCACTTCGCGATTGTCGACGAGGTCGACTCGATCCTGATTGACGAGGCGCGGACGCCACTGATTATCTCCGGTCCATCGCAGGACCGGTCGGAGCTTTACAGGACGATCGATACGATCATCCCCGAGCTTCAGGAAGAGCATTACACCATCGACGAGAAGACGCGGAACGTGTCTTACACCGACGAAGGGAACGAGTTTCTTGAGCAGCGGCTTCATTCGGCCGGATACCTGCCTGAGGATCAGCCGCTCTACGCGCCGGAATCCACCACCATCGTGCATCACGTGAACCAGGGTCTGAGGGCACACAAGCTTTTTGCTCGCGACAAGGATTACATCGTTCGCGATGATCAGGTGGTGCTGATCGACGAGTTCACCGGCCGGATGATGATGGGTCGGCGCTTGTCGGACGGTCTCCACCAGGCGATCGAGGCCAAGGAGGGGGTGTCGATCCAGCCAGAAAACGTGACGCTCGCTAGTGTCACATTTCAGAACTATTTTCGCCTGTACGAGAAGCTCGCGGGCATGACCGGCACGGCATCGACCGAGGCTGAAGAGTTTCAGGAGATCTATGGGCTCGGCGTGATTGAGATCCCAACGAACATGCCCATCGCGCGAGAGGATGAGGACGACCAGATCTACCGCACTGCGGACGAGAAGTTCGGCGCCATCGTGGACGAGATCAAGGCGGCGAATGAGAAGGGCCAGCCGGTTCTGGTTGGCACGACCTCGATCGAGCGGTCGGAGTTCCTGTCGGGGCTTTTGGAGAAGGCGGGCATCCCACACAACGTGTTGAACGCCCGGCAGCACGAGAGAGAAGCGCAGATCGTCGCCGACGCCGGCAAGCCCGGCGCGGTGACCATCGCGACGAATATGGCCGGTCGCGGTACGGACATTCAGCTTGGCGGCAACGTCGAGATGCGGGTGCTGGAGGCGCTTGCCGAGGATCCCGAGGGCGACCCGGAGGAGATCCGCGCCAAGATCGAAGCCGAGGTCGCCGACGCCAAGAAGAAGGTTCTGGAAGCGGGGGGTTTGTTCGTTCTGGCAACCGAGCGTCACGAGAGCCGCCGCATCGACAACCAACTGCGCGGCCGGTCCGGCCGTCAGGGCGACCCCGGCAAGTCTTCGTTCTATCTCTCGCTCGAAGACGATCTCATGCGCATTTTCGGGTCCGAGCGTCTGGACAAGGTGCTCTCGACCCTCGGCATGCAGGACGGCGAGGCGATCAAGCACCCCTGGGTGAACAAATCGCTGGAGCGGGCGCAGGCCAAGGTTGAGGGCCGCAACTTCGACATCCGCAAACAGCTTCTGAAGTTCGATGACGTGATGAACGATCAGCGGAAGGTGATCTTCGGCCAGCGCATGGAGATCATGGAGACCGAGGACCTCGAAGAGATCGTTCAGGATATGCGTCATCAAGTGATCGACGATCTGGTCGAACTTTATATGCCGCCAAAGAGCTACGCAGACCAATGGGAGACGGAGGAACTGAAAGCAGAGGTCGAGCAGAAGCTCGGCATCACCGTCCCGGTTGTCGAGTGGGCCGACGAGGAAGGGGTCGACGACGAGGAGATCCGCGAGCGGCTTTACGAAAAGACCGACGATTTCATGTCGGCGAAAAGCGAGCAATTCGGCTCCGAGCAAATGCGCTCGATCGAAAAACAGCTGCTTTTGCAGACCATCGACGCCAAGTGGCGGGAGCATCTCTTGACGCTGGAGCACCTTCGCTCGGTCGTCGGCTTCCGTGGCTACGCCCAGCGCGATCCGTTGAACGAGTACAAGTCTGAGGCGTTTCAGCTGTTCGAGGGCTTGCTCGACGGGCTTCGGGACGAGGTCACTCAGAAACTCGCTCAGATCCGGCCGCTAACCGAGGAGGAGCAGCAGGCGATGCTCCAGCAGATGTTGGCGCAGCAGCAGGCAGCCCAGTCTCAGGCCGCAGCGCCAAAGAAGGACGGCCCGCCAAAGCCGACGCAGGAAGCCATCGACGCGGGGTTCGACGAGAACGATCCGTCAACCTGGGGAAACCCAGGGCGAAACGATCCTTGCCCCTGCGGATCAGGCAAGAAATTCAAACACTGCCACGGCGCGCTTCTATAGGTATCCGTCCGATCTGAACGAGACCTCCGCCGCCTTGCCCACAATGATGTGGTCGTGAACCTCGATCGAAAACACCCCCGCCGCCTCGGCGATCTCCCGCGTCATCGCGATGTCGGCCTCTGACGGGGTAGGGTCGCCGGACGGATGATTGTGGACGAGGATCAGGGCTGAGGCGTCGAGCTCGAGCGCCCGCTTGATCAACTCGCGCGGGTAGACCGGGACGTGATCGACCGTGCCCCGCGCTTGCTCCTCATCGGCGATCAACGTGTTCTTGCGGTCGAGGTAGAGGACGCGAAATGTCTCGATAGCCCCATGCGCCATCGACGCCCTGCAATATGCCAGCAGCGCGTCCCAGCTTGAGATCACCGGTTTCTGAAGCACGCGGGTCCGGGCGAGCCGATGCGCCGCCGCCTCGACCACTTTCAACTCCGTAACCACGGCGTCTGCAATGCCGTCCACCGCCTTTAACCTCGGGATCGGCGCCGAAACGACACCGTTAAAATCGTCAAATATTTCAATGAGTTCGCGGGCAATCGGTTTGACGTCCCGGCGCGGGATGGCGCGGAACAGCACGAGCTCCAGGAGCTCGTAGTCAGGTAACGCCTCCGCCCCGCCGGCCAGAAACCGCTCCCGCAGGCGCTTGCGATGGTCTTTCAGGTAAGACGGCGCCTTGCCCGCCGCGAAGAGCGGCAGCGGCGCCTCATCGAACTCCCGGCCGTTATCCATGCCCGAGGCTTCCCCGGACACGGTGAAGATGAGGTTAACTCTTCATCCCGTCCCAGAAGGTTTTCACCTTCTTGAAGAAGCCTGTGGACTCCGGGTTGTTCTCCTCCGAGAGTTTCTCAAACTCGCGCAGAAGCTCTTTCTGACGTCCGGTCAGATTCACCGGCGTCTCAACCGCGAGCTCAATGAACATGTCGCCCGCCGGCCCGCCTCTGAGCGCGGGCATGCCCTTGGACCGAAGCCGCATCTGACGTCCCGACTGGCTGCCCGCAGGCACCTTAACTCGGCTCCGCCCGCCGTCTATGGTCGGCACTTCGATGTCGCCTCCCATCGCGGCGGAGGTCATAGAGACTGGGACCCGGCAATAAAGGTTCGTCCCGTCGCGCTGGAACAGCGCGTGCTCCCGCACCTCGATGAAGATATAAAGATCGCCCGACGGCCCGCCGCGCAGCCCCGCCTCGCCCTCGCCGGCAAGGCGGATGCGCGTGCCGGTCTCGACGCCGGCCGGGATGTTCACGCTCAGCGAGCGGTCCTTCTCGACCCGGCCCGCGCCGCCGCAGGTCTTGCACGGGTTCTTGATGATCTGGCCCATGCCGGAACAGGTGGGGCAAGTGCGCTCGACCGTGAAAAAGCCCTGCTGCGCGCGGACCTTGCCCATGCCGGAACAGGTCGGACAGGTCGTCGGCTCCGCGCCCGCTTCGGAGCCGGTGCCATCACAGACGTCACAGGTGACGGCCGTGGGGACCTGAATGCTTTTCTGCATGCCCTGAAAGGCGTCCTCGAGAGAGATGCGGAGGTTGTAGCGCAGGTCGGACCCGCGCACCGCGCGTTGGCCGCCACCCCGGCGCCCGCCGCCCATGATGTCGCCGAAAAGGTCGTCGAAGACGTCCGAGAACGCGCTGGCGAAATCACCCTGACCGCCGAATCCACCAGGCCGCCCGCCCATGCCGCCTTCGAAGGCCGCGTGGCCGAACCGGTCGTAGGCCGCTTTCTTTTCGTCGTCCTTCAGAACCTCATAGGCCTCGTTCGCCTCCTTGAACTGGGCCTCGGCGTCCGGTTTGTCAGCGTTGCGGTCGGGATGGAGCGCCTTCGCCTTCTGGCGGTAGGCTTTCTTGATTTCGTCGGCGGAGGCGCCCTTTCCGACGCCTAGCACCTCATAATAATCGCGCTTTGCCATCGTCAAAGCTCCCTCTGAAACGCGATGGCCGGCCCGACGGCGTCAGGCCGGCCGGTATTCGCGTTCAGCGCCACTCAGGAGGCGCGCTTGTCGTCGTCGAGGTCCTCGAAGTCGGCGTCGACAATGTCGTCGTCCACACCGCGCGGCTCGTCATCCTCTTCCGGTGCCTCGCCTGCGGCTTTCTCCTGCTCGGCCTTGTAGATGGCCTCGCCCAGACGCATCGCCGCTTCGGTGACGTTCTGGATGCCGCCGCGGATCTTCCCGGCGTCCTCGGTCTCGACCTGCTCCTTGAGGTTGGCGAGCGCCAGCTCGATCGCTTCGACAGTCGACGGGTCGACCTTGTCGCCATGGTCCTCGATCGATTTTTCGGTCGAGTGGATGAGGCTTTCGGCTGCGTTTTTGGCTTCCACGAGATCCTTCTTGGCCTTGTCCGCTTCGGCGTTCGCCTCGGCGTCCTTGACCATGTTCTCGATGTCCTCGTCCGATAGACCGCCCGAGGCCTGGATGGTGATCGCCTGCTCTTTGCCAGTGCCCTTATCCTTTGCGCTGACGGTCACGATGCCATCGGCGTTGATGTCGAAGGTCACCTCGATCTGCGGCATGCCACGCGGCGCGGGCGGGATTTCTTCCAGGTTGAACTGGCCGAGGAGCTTGTTGTCCGAGGCCATCTCGCGCTCGCCCTGGAAAACCCGAAGCGTCACGGCGTTCTGGTTGTCTTCCGCAGTCGAGAAGATCTGCGACTTCTTCGTAGGGATCGTCGTGTTGCGGTCGATCAGGCGGGTGAAAACCCCACCCAGCGTCTCGATGCCGAGCGACAGCGGCGTGACGTCGAGAAGGACAACGTCTTTCACATCACCCTGCAGAACGCCGGCCTGAATGGCGGCGCCCATGGCGACGACCTCGTCCGGGTTCACGCCTTTGTGCGGCTCTTTTCCGAAGAACTTTGACACCTCTTCGATGACCTTCGGCATCCGGGTCATGCCGCCGACGAGAACCACCTCATCAATGTCGGCGGTCGACAGGCCCGCGTCTTTCAGAGCGGCCTGGCACGGCTTGATCGACTTCTTGATCAGGTCCGAGACGAGCGATTCCAGCTTGGCGCGGGTCAGCTTCATGACCATGTGCAGCGGCGTGCCGGTGTCCTTGTCCATCGAGATGAACGGCTGGTTGATCTCGGTCTGGCTGGACGAGGAAAGCTCGATCTTGGCTTTCTCGGCGGCTTCTTTCAGACGCTGAAGCGCCATCTTATCGCCGGTCAGGTCGACGCCATGCTCTTTTTTGAACTCGTCGGCGAGGTAGTTGACGATGCGCATGTCAAAGTCTTCGCCGCCGAGGAACGTGTCGCCGTTCGTCGACTTCACCTCGAAAAGGCCGTCGTCGATCTCGAGGATCGTAATGTCGAAGGTGCCGCCGCCGAGGTCGTAGACCGCGATCGTCTTCAGCTCTTTCTTGTCGAGACCATAGGCCAGCGCGGCCGCCGTCGGCTCGTTGATGATCCGGAGGACTTCGAGGCCGGCGATTTTGCCTGCGTCCTTGGTGGCCTGACGCTGGGCGTCGTTGAAGTAGGCGGGAACGGTGATGACCGCTTGGGTCACGTCTTCGCCAAGATAGGACTCGGCGGTCTCTTTCATCTTCTGCAGGATGAAGGCAGAGATCTGCGAGGGCGAGTACTTCTCGCCCTTCGCCTCGACCCAGGCGTCGCCGTTGCCGCCGTCGACGATGGCGTAAGGTACGATGGCCTTGTCCTTGGTGACTTCGGCGTCATCCACGCGGCGGCCGATCAGGCGCTTCACGGCGAAGATGGTGTTTTCAGGATTGGTGACGGCCTGACGTTTGGCCGGCTGGCCGGACAGACGTTCGTTGTCAGTGAAGGCCACGATCGACGGAGTCGTCCGCGCGCCTTCGGCATTCTCGATCACCCGAGGCTGAGACCCATCCATAATAGCGACGCAGCTGTTCGTGGTCCCGAGGTCAATACCGATGACTTTGCCCATGCTCTTTCCTCTCATTCGGCGAATTCAGGACCCTGGCCCGTTCCGGCGCCCTTGGGACCTTTCCCAGAGTTCTGTGAGGCGTCCCGATGGGGCGCTCACGGCTTCGTGCGCTATATAAGGATGGCGATTTTGCGCTGCAAGCGCTGGAAATGGGGGAGTCTGGTGGAAAAGCCGAAGAATCTCGTGAATGGCCGATCTCTTTTCTGAAACCGGCGGTGCGCCCGTCGATCTGAACGGCGTGAAGGTCTGGCGGGGAGCGGTCGACCGCGCAGGGCAGGAAGCGATTCTGGCCGATCTGCGGGCCGTGGCGAAGGTCGCGCCGTTTCGGCGCTATATGACGCCCGGCGGACGCGAAATGAGCGTGCGGATGACTGCGGCGGGCGCGGTCGGGTGGATCACCGACCGGTCGGGGTATCGCTACGATCCCGTCCAGCCCGACGGCGCGCCCTGGCCGGCCATTCCTGACAGCGTCCTCCAACTCTGGGCGCGGTATTCCGGAGTCGATCAGCCCCCGGATTCGTGCCTAGTCAACTTCTATGAGGATGCCGCGCGGATGGGCCTGCATCAGGACCGCGATGAGGCGAGCTTTGACTGGCCGGTCCTGTCGCTTTCGCTCGGGGACGAGGGCCTTTTCCGCGTCGGGCAGACCGAGCGCGGCGGTCCGACCAAGAGCGTCTGGCTTCGTTCTGGAGATGTCGCGCTGCTCGCCGGCGCGGCGCGCCTGGCCTACCACGGCGTCGACAGAATAAAGTTCGGGTCGTCTGATCTGCTTGCAAACGGCGGGCGGATCAACGTCACTCTGCGGGTGGCGCGATAGAGCAGCAGCCGGAAAAGAGGCCGGTGGCGTCGCGATCCAGGGGCAGGGACGGGCTGGTCAAAAGCAGATCGACGCCGATACCATAGTCGCGGTCGGACATCCCGTCGTCGCAGGCCTCGGTCCTGATGGCGAAAACCGCGTCCAGATCGCCCGCCTCGGTCGGGAAGAACGACCCGCGAAAGGCGAAGCGGTCGCGACGGGATCGTGAACCGTAGAGACCCGAGATCAGGCCTTTCCGCGGCTCCATCCCCGGCATTGCGAGCGTCATGCGCGGCGGATCGATCGTGATCGACCAGAACGGCTCGGTTCCGAAACACTGGCGCGGGTCGGGAATCTTTCCGTCCCATTGCCCGCCATGCCGCGCGAGGAATGTGAGGGACGCCCAGCCCGACCGCTCGCCAACATTCACCAATCCCCACTCGAAATCATCGCTGGGGCGGATCACTTCCACGTTGGCTGCATCGGGCGCGAGGCTGCCGATGATCTGGTGCCCGGCGCCAGGCCCGGCCCGAACGTTCAGAACGTCGTCTGACGCGACGCCCGAGACATCGTGGAGCGCCGGCCATCCATCGGTTGTCGCGCATGCGGGTCCGGCGAGGGCGATCAGCAGGACCCCGAGGCGGATCACTTCCCCGCGCTCCAGCTCAGCGAGACCTGGCGGCCGGTATAGGACATGCCCAACGTCCCGATGGCGAGGAAGAGGAGCGAGATCCAAAGCGGATACTCCAACCCCGTCTTCATCGGAGTGTAGTTGATGAACAAAAATCCCCGCCCCTGATCGATGATGTGAAAGAGCGGGTTCCAGGTGAAGATCGAGAACAGCGAGACCGGCAGCGCGTTGGCGAGGAACATCTTGCCCGAGGCGAACATGTTCACGCGCGAGTAGGTCTGCTGTACGATCAGCACGCCCTTGGGGAACCACGGTTTCACGGCCAGGAAAACGACCCCAATGGCGCAGCCCGAGAACCAGGCCAGCAGGAAGGTGACCATCGCGCCGGCAGGCTCCGCGATTGTGATCGGCTGCCAGAGAAGGTGGTAGAGCGCGAGAATCGCCGCCATCGACACGAACTGCACGTAGAGCGCGCTCAGCGCCTCGGCGCAGACGGCGATGAGCGGGGTCATTGGGAGGTGCTGCATCATGGGCGACACCGGTCCTTCGGACGAGATCACGGCGCCCATGGCCTTCACATGCGTCATGAAGACGAAGATCCCGGACATAACGTAGAGCAGGAAATCCCCTCGTGGCGCCATCGCTCTGAGACCCAGAATGTCGAACATGAAATAGAAGACGACGACCATCGCCATCGTCTGGAAGATGTTGCTGACGATCGCGAAGACGGCGTTGGCATGCGTCTTGCGGATCGAGCGGACCGCGTTGTGATAGACGAGATCTGCAATCGTCAGCGCTGCGCGCCGGAGGGATTTGGGCCTCGGTTCGTGAAACATGGGCTCTCGTGTCTGCTCGCCTCGCGACTCTACGGCCGCCCCAACCCTTGCGTTGTTCTGAAAAGCCATCATAAGCCATCCCCAAACTGCAGCCCAGCGACAGGAGCGCGCCTTGTCGGAATTCCGCCGAACTGATGCCGTTGAGACATTCCGGCGCCTCGCGCTCGAGGCCGGGCGGGCGATCATGGCGGTCTATGACCGCCCTGATTTCAGCGTCGAGGTGAAGCCCGACGAAAGCCCCGTGACCGAGGCCGACCTCGCTGCCGACGCCATCATCTCGAAAGGGCTCCGCACCGCTTTTCCCGGCATGACGTTGGTGACCGAGGAACAGGCGGCGTCGCATGACCAGAAGGCCGACACCTTCCTGATCGTCGACCCGCTGGACGGCACAAAGGAGTTCGTGCGCCGCCGCGGCGATTTCACCGTGAACATCGCCTATGTCGAGGCTGGCCGCCCGGTCGCCGGGGTCGTCTACGCCCCAGCCAAAGGACGGTTGTTCTATACCGACGCGAGCGGCGCCACTGTCGAAGAAGAGGGACCGTTTGACGACGACCGCCCGGGACCGACCCGTCGGCTCGCATTGCGAACGCCCGACAACGACGCGCTCCTGATCGTCGCTTCGAAATCGCACCGCGATGCGGCGACGGACGCGTACATCTCAAGATACAGCGTCAAGGATGCGGTCAGCGCCGGATCTTCGCTCAAGTTCTGCCTGGTGGCTGCGGGCGAGGCCGATTTCTACCCCCGCCTAGGCCCGACGATGGAGTGGGACACGGCGGCGGGCCACGCGGTGCTCGCCGGGGCTGGCGGCATCGTGCTGGACAAGGACACGCTGGAGCCGCTTGACTATGGCAAACCCGGATTTCGAAACCCGCATTTCCTGGCGCTTGCGCCGGGAGTCGAATTGATCCGGGATTGACCGGGTTTTCGTGCCAGAGTTGTATGTTCGAAAGGGCGGCGCTTGCGCCCACGTGCCGGTCCGACCAAGATGCGAACTATGGAGACAATGCCGCGGCTTGGTCATTATTGGGTCGCATTGGTGGTGCAGAATTGTCGATCAGTTGCACCCGCGATCCGAGCGAGTTGCATTAGGGTGGGGGATGTCTGAGACTCCCCTCGTTAACGATTTCTTGGTTTCCCGGCGAAACGGTGATCGCATTTGAGAGCGAGTTTAGAGGTTCTGGCGTGACAAACGAAAATCGAAAGGTCACCAAGGCGATTGTGCCGGTCGCTGGGTTGGGCACGCGGTTCCTTCCGGCGACTAAATCGGTCCCGAAGGAGATCATGACGCTCGTCGACCGGCCGCTGATCCAATACGCGATGGACGAGGCGCGCGAGGCCGGGATCAAGGAATTCATCTTCGTCACGTCGCGCGGCAAATCCGCCTTGGAGAACTATTTTGACACCGCTCCAGTGCTGGAAGCCAGCCTGCGCGAATCCGGCAAAACCGAGCTTCTGGAGGTTCTTGAATCCACTAACCTCGAATCAGGGGCGATCGCCTATATCCGGCAAAACAAGCCAAGGGGGCTTGGCCATGCCGTCTGGTGCGCCCGCCGCCTGATCGCGAACGAACCCTTCGCGGTCATTCTCCCGGACGATGTGATCGCAGGGTCCAAACCTTGCCTCAAGCAGATGGTCGAGGCCTACGAGCAGACCGGTGGCGCCATGGTGGCGGCCATGGAGGTTCCCGCCGACCAAACCGCCTCCTACGGCATTCTCGATGTCGGCGAGGAGATGAACCGGCTGGTCCGCGCGAAGGGCATGGTTGAAAAGCCGTCTGCCGGCGAGGCGCCCTCGAATCTGGCGGTGATCGGCCGCTACATCCTAACGCCCTCGGTACTCAAGACGCTTGACGGCCAGGAGGCCGGCAGCGGCGGCGAGATCCAGCTCACCGACGCGATCGCGGCCGAAATTGACGCCGGCCGGCCTGTTTATGGCTTCCGTTTCGAGGGGCAGCGTTTCGATTGCGGATCAAAAGCCGGATTCTTGCAGGCGACGGTCAGTTTCGCGCTCGCCCGCCCCGACCTTCATGACGAGTTGTCCGCGTTTTTGCGGGAGATTGTTCACGTCGGCCGTGCGGCCGAGTAGATCGCAACACGCAGCTCGACGAAGGTAATTTGGCCACTCCCGTTCTAGATCTCAGCCGGACGTTCGCACGCCTCGGGAGTCCCGCTCAGAACGGGATTGACAGGGTCGAGCGGGCCTATCTGCGCGAGGTGATCGAGCAGGAAGGCTGGGGGATCATCAAGACGATCCGAGGGTTCCTGATGTTCGAGCCGGACCGGCTCAAGCGCCTGCCGGAGTACTTCGACCGCAAGGATCTCGACGGCGCTGACCAGCAATCGACCATACGTGCAATCGCGTCGAGCCGGTCGTCGGACATTTCGATCCGCAAGATCATGTGGCGGATGCCCAACGGCCTCGCCTACATCAACGTCGGCCAGACAAACCTGAACCCGCAGACCATGCGCGCGATGATGGAGATGCCGGACCATAGCAAAATCATTATGGTCCACGACACGATCCCCGTCGATCACCCCGAACTGATCGGTGAGGTCGCCCGAGCCAAATACGTCGAGCGGCTGACCACCACGATCAATTTCGCCAACCATATCATCGCGCCGTCGGACGACGTGGCCGAGCGGATCCAGCGGCGAATGATGGGCACCGGCCACCGCGTACCAATCCTGGTCGCGCCTCTCGGGGTTGACGAGGTTGAGCCGCCCGAGGTGAAATTCCCGTCCGCCAAGCCCTATTTCGTCGCCTTGGGCACGATCGAGCCGCGCAAGAACCACGCCTTCCTGCTGGACATCTGGGAGCGGATGCACAGCAAGATGGACGAGGCGAAGATTCCCGAGCTGCGGATCATCGGCGCCCGCGGGCCGAAGAACGAAGAGCTGTTCCGGCGACTGGACTCTTCACCCTATATTGGGCGCACGATTTTCGAACTCGGGCCCTTACCCGACGACGAAATGCGCCTGGAGATGGCGGGCGCCACGGGCCTTTTGTTCCCGTCCTATGCGGAAGGCTACGGACTGCCGGCGTTCGAGGCGGTGTCGTTGGGCCTGCCGGTCATCTCGACGCCGCTCGACCCGATCGAGACTTATCTTGGCGACACGATCATGTACGCGCCCGAGAACGACATGTACCAGTGGTTCCGGGCGATCCGCGAGCTGGCGAGCGAGGGATATGCCGAGCACGCCGCGCGGCGCCGTAAACTCCGCGAGTTCCGTCTGCCGACCTGGTTCAAGCATTTCGCAAGGGTGTTCGACCTGATCCACTAGGGATCAGGCTCAGGCGGCCTGCACTTTCGGCGCTTCCGTCAGCATAGTGTGCAGGGTCGACGGTTCGTTATTCGCTCTGAGCTTTGTGCAGAGGTCCGCGTTACGCATGGTCCGCGAGACAAGCGCGAGCGCCTTCAGGTGGTCGACCCCCGCGTCCTCGGGCGCCAGAAGGGCAAAAACCAGATCGACAGGCTGGCGGTCGACAGACTCGAAGTCCAAGGGTTTCTCAAGCCGGACAAAAACACCCAAAACCTCTTCCACGCCCTGAAGACGCGCGTGCGGAAGGGCGATGCCCTGTCCGACGCCTGTCGGCCCGAGGCTCTCGCGCTCCTGAAGCGCTTCGCAGACGTCGCCGGCCTCCAGTCCGTATGCGCTGAACACGATCTCGCCCAACTCCTGAAACAACCGTTTCTTGCTGGTGACCGTGTGGACCGTCTTCACGGCAGCTGGCCGCAGTATCTGAGTTAAATCCATGCGTTTCTTCATCCCGCCTCATAGGGCTAGCGCCCGCAAGGCTCCCGCCTCAGTTCGGATCAATCCAACCGATGTTCCCGTCGTCGCGGCGGTAGACGATGTTCACCCCCGCGTCCTGCTTCTCGTTCCGGAAGACCAGTACAGGCGCTCCCGCCAATTCCATCTGCATCACCGCCTCCCCGACGGTCAGAGATGGGATGCTCGTTTCCATCTCCGCAATGATCATCGGCTGGAGCGACGCCTCGTCCGATTCGTCCTCCTCCCCGGATGCGGCGAGGACATAGGACGAAGCCGCAAGGAGTTCAACTGGTTCCGCGCGATCCCGATGATGATCTTTCAACCGCCGTTTGTACCTCCGAAGCTGCTTGTCCATCTTTTCGCAGCATTTGTCGAAAGACGCATAGATTTCAAAATCATGCGCCTTGGCCTGCGCCGTCAGACCGGTTGAGAGATGAACGATCGTCTCGCAAACATGCTCGTGCCCGCTCTTTGAGAAAACGATGCCGGCATCGGTCGGGCGCCCTGCGTATTTCCCGATCACCTCGTCAAGACTGGCTTTGACATGCGCCTGAAGGGAGTCCCCGATGTCGATCTGTTTTCCGGTGATCTGGTAACGCATGTCCTACTCCCTGACAGCGGGCCGCCCCGCCCGGCTTCGCCTCAAGGCGCGCCGATTTGTTTTCTTGGATTATGGCCGTCCAAACCTGCCATCTGGTTAACAAATGGCAACCGGGCCGAACGATTGGCGAAGACAATCAACTCCGTCATTGGGGGTATTTGGCGCCAAACGCGCGGGTTCTGTCAATGAGTCGTTCCCTGGCTTCCGGTCGGTTTCAGGAGATCCGAAAGCTCTGGCCAAGATAGACGCGGCGCACCTTCTCGTCGCGCACGACCTCCTCAGCTGTTCCGCTCATCAAAACCCCGCCGTCGTGCAGAATATACGCGCGGTCCACAATCTCCAGAGTCTCCCGGACGTTGTGGTCCGTGATCAAAACGCCGATTCCGCGCGTTTTGAGGTCGATGACCAGATCTCGGATGTCGCCGACGGCGATGGGGTCGATGCCGGGGAAGGGCTCGTCCAGCAGGAGGTATTTCGGGTTCGCCGCCAGGCTACGCGCGATCTCACAGCGGCGGCGCTCGCCACCCGACAGCGCGACCGAGGGCGTGCGGCGCAAATGCGCGATAGAGAACTCGTTCAGAAGCTCCTCCAGCCGCTCCCGCCGCCGGATATGGTCGGATTCGACGATCTCCAGGATTGCCAGAATGTTCTCCTCGACGTTGAGGCCCTGAAAGATCGACCGCTCCTGCGGAAGATAGCCGATCCCCAGCTTCGCGCGCCGATACATCGGGTAGGTCGTGACATCCCGGCCGTCGATCAGCACCTGACCGCCGTCCGGCATCACCAGCCCAGCGATGGCGTAGAAACAGGTCGTTTTGCCCGAGCCGTTCGGGCCAAGGAGCGCCACCACCTCGCCGCGCTGCAGATCGAGCGAGACGTCGCGGATCACCGGACGGTTGCGGTAGGATTTTCGGAGCTGGCGGACCTTCAGACCCTGATCGCCTTCTTCGACTTTCAACTCGGGCGGCATCAGTTGTCGCTCCCGCCGAAGATGGTGCGCACGCGACCCTCGATCCGCCCGCTGCCAGAGTTCAGGTCGATCACAAGACGATCGCCCGACAGAGCCGTCTGCCCTTGCGTCAAAAGCACGTCGCCCGAAAGGCTGACGGTGCTGTCGGCGACCGAATAGACTGCCTCGCTCGCTTCCGCGGCGTCTGTGGCGGTAACGAAAGTCACCCCGCCCGTCGCCATGAGCCGCGAGATCCCGGTTGTCGCACCGTCCGCGTCCGTCGCGTACTCTACGACGATCTGTCCGGCAGAAAGCCGAACCTCGCCCTGCACGACCAAGACGTTGCCATCAAAGACCGCCCGTCCCGTCTCCTGATCGACGCTGAGGGAATCCGCCGTAACCTCAACCGGCTGACCGCTGTCGAAGGCGGCGGTGCCCAAAGCGACGTTCGCTCCTTGCGCCCAGGCGCCCGGCGGCGCGAGGAAAAGGCACGCCGCCAGCAAGAGTTGTCGCAAGGGTTTGGTCACGCTCGTTTTCCTTATTCTTGGGGCGTGTATACCAGCCGGACGCGGCTCTTGAAAACGAGAACGTATCCGGCGTTGTTTTCAAGCCGCTCGAGTGTCAATTCGCCCGCTTCCAGCTGACCCGGCGGTCCAATGCCGAAGACATCGGTCGCCTCGATCCGCGCCTCGCCGTATGAGGTGAGAAGCCGCTCGGCCCGCAGGTCGTATCCTGTTGTAGTGGTCAGCTGCACGCCTCCGTCCAGAACTGCTTCCTTTGTATTCGCGTCGATCGTGCCGAGCGGACTGGCGATGTCGATGACGCCGCCCTTCGGGATGTCCAGCCGCATCGAAAGCTCGGTGCCGCGCAGCCGCGAGGGCGCGTCGGGTTCCGGGCGGACGGCCTCGGCCCCAAGCGAGATCTGCACGCCGTTGGACGAGACGCCGCCGAAGGATGGGCGCGTGATCCCCTGCTCTTCCAGGATTTGCCGCACGTCCACATCGGCGTAGGGAATGGCCTTCTCCGGATCGAGGGTCTCGGCGATCAGAAAAAGCGTCGACAAGATCGCCAGCGCCGCCAGAGGCAAGGCGACCTTCAGCCAAAGGACCATGCGGGAATATGCGTCGGCGCGCGCCATGGCGTCGATATAGGCGACAGAAGGCGCGTTCGGAAACGCTTACCGCCAATCTCAGCGGAAATTGGCGCTAATGCGCGAAGATGTCGGTCTCGGGCCAACCCATCAGATCGAGCCGCGCGCGTGTTGGCAGAAAGTCGAACGCCGCCTGCGCGATGTCCGTCCGACCCTCTCGGGTGAGGCGCGCGTCGAGCTTCTCCTTGAGCTGGTGGAGATAGAGCACGTCAGACGCGGCGTAAGCCAACTGCGCCTCGGTCAGCGTCTCTGCGCCCCAGTCGCTCATCTGCTGGAGCTTCGAGATGTCGATGCCGAGAAGCTCGTCGAGCAGGTTCTTCAATCCGTGACGGTCGGTGTAGGTGCGCGTGAGCTTTGAGGCGATCCTGGTGCAGTAAACGGGCTCAGCCAGCGCGCCGAAGGCGTTGAAGAGCGCCGCAATGTCGAACCGGCCGAAGTGGAACAGCTTCAAAACATGGGGGTCTGTAATAGCGCGCTCTAGGTTCGGCGCGCTGGTCTGGCTCTTGGAGATCTGAACCAGATGCGCGTCGCCGTCGCCCGCCGAGACCTGCACCAGACACAGCCGGTCTCGTCCAGGCACGAGCCCCATCGTCTCGCAATCGATGGCGATGCCGTTCTCGAAGCTTAGCCCGTCCGGCAGGTCGCCCTGGTGAAGGTGGTTGGTCATCCGCGATCCCGTGATCTGAGAAAAAGGTAGAGGGGCAGCGCGCAGGACAACCCGATGAAGTAGTTCGCCGGTATCGCGATCAGGCCGAGCCAGTCTTTACGCTGGAAGCTCTCCACGAGCACCCAGACCGTCATCGCGATCGTTGCGATCGTGAGGTCCCAGACCAGCCCGCTCGTCGAGTCATTGACCCACCAGGCCTCCATCAGCCCGGTTATCCCGGTCCCGGTCTCGGACATGTAGCTCAGGAAGTAGTAGTAGGGGTGGATCGCTCCCCAGATGGCGAGGGCCAGAAATAGCATCCTCAACGGCGTCATCAAAGCTCTCCTACAACGCCTATCCGGGCCTCGCCGCTTACTGCGATGCCGCCCTCGCGCGGCGCCGGCTCGCCATCGATCCCGCAAGCCGCCAAAGCGAGGACTGAGATCAGCGTCAGCAGCCTCATCCGCCGACCGCGACGCTCACGTTCCCCGAACGACCCGAGATCGTCGGCGTTACGTCGCCCGAGCTTGAGATGCTGGCGCCGAGGAAAAGGTCCGGGTTCTCGCAAGCAGCGAGGAGAATGAATGAGAGAATGGCGATGCGCTTCATGCAAGACGCTCCTTCCAAAGGGCGATCTGCGCCCGAACCTGATCGGGCGCGGTTCCGCCGTAGGATGTGCGGCTTCGGACCGAGTTGTCCACGCCCAGAACATCGAACACGCCATCCGTGATGCTTTCATGCGCGGATTTCATCTGATCGAGCGTGAGGTCGGGCAGGTCCTTGCCCTCGGCCTCTGCCATCGCGACGAGTCTGCCGGTGACGTGATGCGCGTCGCGGAAGGGCAGACCGGCCTCTCTGACCAGCCAGTCGGCAAGGTCGGTCGCCGTGGAGAATCCCGACGAAGCGGCGGCACGGAGCGCTTCGGGGTTCGCGGCCATGTCGCGGACCATCCCCTCCATCGCGGCGAGCGCCAGCATCAGGCTGTCGGCTGCGTCGAAGACCTGCTCTTTGTCCTCCTGCATGTCCTTCGAATAGGTTAGCGGCAGGCCCTTCATCACCGTGAAAAGACCAACGGTCGCGCCAAGGACGCGCCCGATCTTGGCGCGGGTCAGCTCGGCGGCGTCCGGGTTCTTCTTCTGCGGCATGATCGACGAGCCGGTCGAGAACCGGTCGGACATGGTGACAAACCGGAACTGGGCCGAGGACCAGATCACCAGCTCCTCGGCCAGCCTGCTGAGATGCATTGCGCAGATCGACGCGGCGCTCAGGAACTCCAGCGCGAAGTCCCGGTCGCTGACGGCGTCGAGCGAGTTCGCGGCGGGCCTGTCAAAGCTCAGCTCCTGAGCCGTCATATCCCTGTCGATCGGAAACGAGGTTCCGGCCAGAGCCGCCGTCCCGAGCGGGCATTCGTTCATCCGGGCGCGCGCGTCCGAAAACCGCCCCGCATCCCGCGCCAGCATCTCGACATAGGCCATCATGTGATGGCCCCAGGTCACCGGCTGCGCCGTTTGCAGATGGGTGAAGCCCGGCATGACCAAATCGGCCCCGGTCTCGGCCTGACCCAAAAGCGCCTTCTGAAGCGCGGCGATCCCGGTCAGCGCTGCGTCACATTGATCCCGGACCCACATCCGGAAATCCAACGCGACCTGGTCGTTCCGGCTTCGCGCCGTATGAAGGCGCCCCGCCGGCTCTCCGATCAGCTCTTTCAGCCGCGCCTCGACATTCATGTGGATGTCTTCCAGCGCTGTCGAAAATACGAAGGTTCCGCCTTCGATCTCTGACAACACCGTGAGGAGGCCTTTCCGGATCGCCTCGGCGTCACTATCCGTAATAATGCCTTGCGCGGCGAGCATCGCGGCGTGGGCGCGCGAGCCCTCGATGTCTTGTCGCGCGAGCCGATGGTCAAACCCGATCGAGGCGTTTATCGCCTCCATGATCGCGTCCGGTCCGTCGGCGAACCGCCCGCCCCACATCGTATTCGCGCTGTCGCTCATCGTACCGTCCTTCGGAGGGACCCATGCGTACCATCTTCGCCGTCCTCTACACGGCCCTCGTCTTCGGTGCAAACGCCTCCGCCGCCGATACCGCGGCGCTTGAGGAGCTGCGCGAAGGGACGATGAAGAAGCTCATCTTCTCCGATCCGCAGGCCGTCTCGGAGGTGTCTTTCACCGACCCGGAAGGCGGGGAGCGCAACTTGTCCGACTACGAGGGCAAGCACGTGGTCGTGAACTTCTGGGCGACATGGTGCGCGCCCTGCCGCAAGGAAATGCCGATGTTGTCTGAACTTCAGGATGAGTTCGGCGGGGATGCCTTTGAGGTCGTGACGATCGCGACCGGCCGGAACTCCGTCATGGGGATCAAAAAGTTCTTTGAGGAAGTCGGGGTCGACAATCTTCCGCTCTATCTCGATCCGCGCTCGGGATTGGCGCGCGACATGGGCATTCTGGGCTTGCCCGTAACGCTTATCCTCGACCCCGAGGGCCAGGAAATCGCGCGGATGCGCGGTGATGCTGAGTGGAGTTCGGAAAGCGCGAAGGCGATCCTCCGCACGCTGATCGGCGAGGCCGAGAGTTAACGGCTAGCGACTCGAATGCTGCTTACAGTGGAATCGATGTCGTTCACAACTTCTTCGATGTCAAAAAAGCCACGGCGCGAGGCCGAGTTGGGGCGGCGGTTTTCGTTGACGAATTCTTCGGCAAGCTTTTCTTCCGCGTACTCAGGACACGGGGAGATCTTTGCGAGAAGACACTTGTTGTTGTTTTTGCAGTACTTGAACTTGCACATAACCTGTCACCGACTAACCCGCCGCGATCGAATGCGGCATAACCTTGCGCGAACAGGCCGTTTGTACGGCTGAATTGTGGCGCGAATATGGCGCCGGGGGTGTTTGGCGCTGCTCTGGGGACAGTTTGCAATAAGCGGGTTAATCGTTGCCGAATACGGTCCCTTGCCCCCGCGGAAGGCTTCCGCTTTAAGGGCGCGAACGCGCAGCAACTGAGACCATTGATGTCCCAGACGACCGGCCGCATCGCCGCGGTCCTTGGCCCCACCAACACCGGCAAGACCCATTACGCCATCGAACGGATGCTCGCGCACCGGACCGGCGTGATCGGCCTGCCGCTCCGCCTTCTGGCGCGAGAGGTCTACGACCGCATCGTTGCCTTGCGCGGCCCGTCGGTCGTGGCGCTGGTGACGGGAGAAGAGCGGATCGTGCCCGAGCGGACCCAGTACTGGGTCTGCACGACCGAGGCGATGCCGGAAGGCATGGGCGCCGATTTCGTCGCCGTGGACGAGATTCAGCTCTGCGCCGATCCGGAACGCGGGCATGTCTTCACCGACCGGCTGCTAAGGGCGCG
>JASJAU010000066.1 GCA_030066855.1 Paracoccaceae bacterium
CCCCCCCCCCCCCCCCCCCCCCCCCCACGACCGGGTTTTTGCGATCAGCCGTCCGCCTCTACGAAAGCGCGCTGAAACCAGTTGGTCTCAGGGTTGCTCAGCAGTACGAGGTGGATCATGGCAGCCAGCAGGAACAGGAAGACACCCTGAGCCACGAACACGCGACGGGGATCGAAGATGAGCCAAATCTTGTAGAACTTTGCCATCTTGCTTCCTTAGCTCCAGCTGAACCAGGGGAGCCAAATGTACGTGAGGATGTGGGCCACCAGCGCGATGCCGACAAAGACCCACAGGCCGCTCATGTACACTTCGTGCAGCTCCTGCGCCTGATCATCGGTTAGACCTGTGAAAGACAGGTCGGTTCTATCAGCCATGTAAATCCTCCGGACTTCTGACTGACGCCGCGTCCCCCGCGGCCGGGTTCCTCCGGGGCTCGCGCCCCGCAGGCATCTGCCGGCGTCACGGCCGACAAATCACGAATGCCACCCGCTCAGGCGGCGAAAATCATCGGCGTGATGATCCGAGCCTGCGACCAGGCGCGGGCCACCGGCCCTTTCTGTTTCAACGTCCCGGACCGAACCACGCTCAGCGCCCAGGTCAGCACCGCCAGAGGCAGTGTCGCCAGGAAGATGATCCCGAAGTAGACGGCGAACTCGGTCGTCGGTTTCTTCGGCGCTCTCGCTTCCGTGGCTACGGGAATGTCGATGGTATGGTCGCTCATGTGCGCCCTCCCTCTTCGGTGAAACTCAGGCCCCTCAGGGCTTCGACTGTCTCGCGCACCACCCGCTCGGCCCCTTGGGCCAGCGCGGCGCGCTCGGCAGCGTCTCTCAACGTCTTTGCTGCAGAGATGCGGGTCAGAACCGGGTGCTCCGCCACGATCCGGTCGAGCTCCGTCTGCGCGTCGACGTCCCACGGGAAATCCCGGGGGAGCGTGGCCGGAGTTGCTGCCGCGCTGTCCATCTCCGATCCCAAGGGCAGAATGTGGAACAGAGCGTCGAACAGCCCGTTGCAGATCTCCTGCAGAAGATACGTGGCGCCCGCGTAGCCCATGAACGGCGTGCCGGTGGCCCGCCGGATCGCGGCGCCAGGGAAGCTCGCCGGGATGAAGGCGGGCGACGGTCCGTGCCCGGAGGCCATCTCCGCCAGGTACATCTTTTCGTTGATCGACCCCATTACGATCAAAGGCCGCTTCTGATGGATCAGCGCGCGCACTTCGTCGTTGTTCGTCTTCTTCCCCGCGCCCCGCGCGACCGCGAAGGCGCACGGCAGGCCGAGGTCGTCTTCGAGGAACAGCCGGATGCCACGCGCGTAGGTCTCGTTCGCCACGATCCCGAAGCTCGCAGTCGCGAAGAAATCCTGCGTGACCGAGCGCCAAAGATCCCAGACCGGCTTGATCGTCGAATGCTTCTCGCGTTCTATGAACGGCTCAGGGTCCAGCTCCAGCAGCTCGCCCAGCTTGCGAGCGAACTTCGTCGTCGACTCCACGCCAATCGGCGCCTGCAGATACGGCTTGCCCAGCACTTCGGAGAGCCCGCGCCCGAACTCCCGATACATGCAGACATTCACATCGGCATTCACGAGATTCCGCATCTCTGCCAGGTGCGACCCGAGTGGCATCACCATGTTCACTTCGGCGCCGATCCCCTCGACCAATCGCCGGATCTCAGCCAGATCCGAGGGCATGTTGAAGGTGCCGTACATCGGCCCGAGGATGTTGACGCGGGGCTTGGCCCCCTCCTCGCGCTTCTTCTCCGGCGGCATCCGCCCCTTGGTCATTCCGAATTCTGTGAAGACCCAGGTCATCGCGCGATCCGCGGCTTCCCACTGATCCTCGTCGATGGTACGCGGCAAAAATCTCTGAATATTAGTGCCTTGCGGGGTCACGCCCCCGCCAATCATCTCGGCGATCGAACCCGTGACCACCACCGCCGGCAGCGCCGGATCGAGCGTGCCCCAGGCCCGCTTCATCGCGCCCTCGGTCCCGTCGCGGCCCAGCTCCTCCTCACCGAGGCCCGTCACCACGATCGGCAGCTCATGCGGCGGCAAAGCGTCGGTGTAGTGCAGAACCGAAGTCACCGGCAGGTTCTCGCAACCGACCGGCCCGTCGATCACGACCTGCAGGCCTTTGACGGCTGTGAAGGCGTAAACCGCCCCCCAATAGCCCCCGGCCCTGTCATGATCCTGGATCAGCATCAGATCATCTCCGCCGCTTTGCGGGCGCGAGCCTGCTTTTCCAGTTTCTTCTCATGCTGCGCCCGGAAGTCGGGACGCAGGTTCGGATCGCCTTCCCAGACGCCCGCCGTGTCGCCGACGCCTGCGCCTTCGAAGAAGTCGCGCATCCGGTCCATCCGACCCTTGTTCGCGATCGCCGCATTGATCACTTCGGCGAGCGACCCGGCGCCCGCCGGCCCCATCAGCGGCCGCGCCGAAATTAGGTTGGTGAAGTAGAGCGCCGGCAGCCCCAGCTCCTTCGCCTTCTGAACCACCGGCGTCGTGCCGACCGCGAGGTCGGGTTTGACCGCCTCCATCGCCGCGAGGTCATCCTCAAGCGACGCGCGATAGACGACCTTCGCGCCATGCGCCTCGAGCCATTCGCGATCCCACTCCGACTGCGCGGTCTTCGGGCAAGCCGTTCCCACGTAGGGCACGTCGGCGCCCGACTCGATCAAAAGTCGCGCGACGAGCAGCTCGGACCCCTCGTAGCCGGAGAGGGTCACCGTCCCCTTGATCGGCATCGCCGAAAGCGCGCCTTTGGTCGCGCCGACAAAGGCGTTCTGCGCCGCCGCGACCTTGTCCGCGGCGATTCCGAAGGCGTCGCCAATCCCGGCAAGCCAATGCGCCACGCCATCCGCGCCGACTGGCGCCGAACCGACGATGGGCCGACCCGCCGCCTCGAATTCGCGCATGGCCGCCGTGTAGAACGGATGAATCGCCGCCACTGTGCCGCTGTCGAGCGCCGCGTAAAGCTCGCGCCATTCCCGGGCCGGGATCACCGGACCCGCCGCCAGACCCATCGGCTCCAGCATCTGTCCAATCACCATCGGATCCGCCGGGAACATCTCACCCAGCATCGCGACCGTCGGCCGGTCCGCCCGGCCGCCCTCCGGCGCCTGGACGGGCCCGGCCTCAACCTCCTGCCGCGCGTAGTTCAGCATCGCGCCGGCCAGAACGTCCTTCGCCTCGGCATGGGTCGGAATGCCGAACCCGGGCACGTCAATGCCCACGATCCGCACGCCGTTGATCTCGTCTGGCAAGAGCCTCAGAGGCACGCCCGAGGCGGTCGGCACGCAGAGGTTCGTCACCACAATCGCGTCATACCGATCCGGATCCGCCAGATCGTGCACCGCCTCACGGATGTCTTCGAAGAGTTTGCCGGTCACCAGCGTCTCGGAGCTGAAAGGCACGTAACCGACCGACCGCCGCGCGCCGTAAAAATGCGAGACGAACGTGAGCCCGTAAACGCAGCAGGCCGATCCTGACAGCACCGTCGCCACGCGGCGCATCCGCAAACCTACGCGCATTGACCCAAAAGCTGGGCACATCGACTGCGGCTTGTCATGCGGCCCTTGCGGATAATCCTTGGCGTATTGGTTGAGGATATCGGACTTGCCCGCCATCCGCGCCGCCTTCTCCATCTCGGCGGCGCCCGCGTGGCAGCCCATGCCATCGCCAATTGGGGCGGCCTCGCGAACCTCCCCCTCGATCACATCGGCCTCATGGGCCGCGTCGTATGTGATCTCTTTATCCATGCAGCTCCTTCTGCATCGACGTCCTCATGATCTCGCTTTCCAGACGCAGCCGCCGGCATTTCGCCTGCAGCACGCGGCTTAAGGTTCGCATCCGCTCGCTTTCGGCCCAGACCCGGTCGAGTTCGGCGTCGCTTACATCCGCCCGCCAGGGCGCCATGCGCTGCTCAAGCCTCGTCATAGATGACCTCCAGCGAGACTTTGGGCTTGGCGTTCTTGCCGCGCATGTCCTCGTCCGTCGCGGGTTCGAGTACGAAATCGGCCCCCGTCTCAGAGGCCGCGAACAGGTCTAGCAAGCCATCCTGAGACAGGGGTGCCGGACGAAGGGGTGGCGCGGTGGCCACGTTGTCAGAAAGGGCAGCGAACATATCACCCCACGGCCCCGCCTTCGTCCCGACAATCTGGTAGTTCGCCGATTTCCGGCGCAGATCCTCGTCCGCCGGAATGCTGGCGAGGATCGGAATGTCTACGGCCTCGGCAAAGGCCGCCGCCTCGCCCGTCCCGTCATCTTTGTTGATCACAATGCCCGCGACGCCAACGTTCCCGCCGAGCTTCCGGAAATACTCCACTGCCGAGCAGACGTTGTTCGCCACGTAGAGCGACTGCAGGTCGTTCGAACCTACGATGATCACCTTCTGCGCCATGTCCCGCGCGATCGGCAGGCCAAAGCCGCCGCAGACCACGTCGCCCAGGAAGTCCAGGAGCACATAGTCGAAGTCCCAGTCATGGAACCCGAGCTTCTCGAGGAGCTCGAAGCCATGAATGATCCCACGCCCGCCGCAGCCGCGCCCGACCTCCGGGCCACCCAGCTCCATCGCGAAGACGCCGCCCCGCTTGAAGCAGACGTCTCCGATCTTCACCTCTTCGCCCGCGAGTTTCTTCTTGGTCGAGGTCTCGATGATCGTCGGGCAGGCCTTACCGCCGAAAAGGAGGCTGGTCGTGTCCGACTTCGGATCGCAGCCGATCAGCAGAACCCGCTTGCCCTGCTCCGCCATCATGTGGCTGAGATTGGCGAGCGTGAACGACTTCCCGATCCCGCCCTTGCCATAAATCGCGATGATCTGCGTCTTCTTCGTCGGCTCGGTGACGGGGATCTCGTCTAGCGGCTCCGCCGCCTCATCCCTCAACCGGTCGTCAAAGTCCTTCAGGTTCGGAACGTCCAGCGTCATGCCGAGCCTCTCCAGTCCAGAATCATCTTGAGACACGCGGGATCATCAAAGGCCTGGGGGTAGGCCGTCTCCGCATCGCTCGCCGGGGCGGTATGGGTGATCAGGTTGTCGAGTGAGAGCGCGCCGGCCTCGACCAGCTGCCGCGTGGCCACCAGATCGTCCGGAGTCCATTCCGCCGCGACGCGGAACCGCGCTTCCTTCATGAACGCGGGCGGGAAGGCGAAGCTGATGTCGTCGGCGTAGAACCCGGCCAGCACAACCTCGCCGCCCTTGGCGATCCGGCCGATCAGCGTATTCAGCACGTCTGGCGCGCCCGAAGCGTCGTAGATCACGCGATAGTCGCTCCGCGGGTCGTCATCGGGATGGATGACCTCGTACCCCATTGCGCCCGCCTGCCGGTCGGGATCGATCTCCCACACCATTGGCGCCGGGGCGCCCGCGGCGATCGCCAGCCGCGCGAGCAGCCGACCCAAGACGCCATGCCCGACCACCAACTCGGGCATCGCCTTGTCCAAACCGGCCATCGAATGCCGCGCGGTTGCGGCCAGCGCCAGGAGCGCGCCTTCGGCCTGCAGGTGAGAATCGATTCTCGTCGCGCGCGACGCCTGCGTGACCAGCCGCGCGGAGGAACCGCCGAAAAGACCCCTCGCGTCGTCATAGCAATTGGCGCCCGGCACGAAGACCCGGTCGCCCGGGACGAGGTTCGTCGCACGGCCCGCCTCAACGACTTCTCCGGCGGCCTCATAGCCCGGCACCAACGGGTAGCCCATGCCGGGAAACGGTGGCATCCGCCCGTCCCAGAAGAGTTTTTCCGTCCCTGTCGAGATTCCCGAATGGGTTACATCGACGACAATGTCGTCTTCACCCGGCGCCTGAAGACCGATGACATCGAGCCTCAGATTCTTCGGTCCCGATAGTATGACAGCCCTGGTTTCCACGTTTCACTCCCCCGTCGCGCGCCGTCTTTTTCTGTCTGTCAGCCCCTGCGACATTCTTTCCATCTGTCAGTCTAGACTTACAGCACAAACTGTCAACCTATTTAGACACTTTCTGAGTGATCGGGCCTGACACCCGAAACAACCGATGTGACGAAGGGCCGGACCGTCCGATGCGCTTTGACCGTTTCGAAGCCGGCGCCCCGCATCAAAGCCGCGATTTCGCCCGCGCTGCGCGTCCGCCCGGTGTTCATCGCCAGCGTGTAAATTGCGAAGTAAGCGTCCCCGGCCCGGGTCGGGCTCGCGCCGCCCGTCATGGGCTCGGACACGATCAGCCGGCCGCCCGGCGGCAACGCCTGAAAGACGGCGCCGAGAAGCGCGGCGACCGTCTCGTCCGAATGGTCGTAGAGCACCCGCACGAGCGAGATCGCGTCGGCCCCTTCCGGCAGCGCGTCATCCCGAAATGAACCGGGTCGGACAGCCACGCGATTCGCCACGCCCGCCGCCTGAAGCCGCGCGTCGGCGACCTCCACAACGGCTGGGAGATCGAAAAGCGTCGCCTCCAGATCAGGATAAGCTAAGAGCGCCTCGGTCAGAAACGCGCCAGTTCCGCCGCCGACATCCATGAGGTGACGAATCCCGCGCAGGTCAACTGCCGCCAGCGTCTCCTCGGCGACCAGCGCCTGGCTCTCCGCCATCAGGCGAGAGTAGCGCTCCGCCGTCTCCGGATCCTCAGCCGCGCCCGCGCCAAAGACATAGGGCCAGAACGCCGCCAGCTCGGTTTCGGTTTCGCCGCGGAAGAAGGCGACCGGATCGCCGAGGTCGCGATAGAGCACCGCATGATGCCCGATCATGCCTTTCAGCCCCGGAACGCCGGCCAGCGCCGCGCCGCGCCGCGTGATCCCATAGCCGCGCCGCGTTCGCTTGAGCAGTTCCAGCGCCACGCCCGCATCGAGCAGCACACGCACCCGGTCAACTGGCATCCCGCCCCGATGCGCGATAGCCTCGAGCCGCATTGGCGCCTCGAGAAGCCAGTCTAGCACGCCGATCTCGACCAACGCCGCAAGGCATTGCGAATGCACGAACCCGGCCACGAGATCGAAGATCGCTTCGCCTTCCCGCCGGGTCACGCCCCTTGTGATAGGAAACCGCGCCGCCCATTTCTGGAATCCGCGAGACGCGGCCAGCCGCATCAGACTCTGCCGCACCCCCCGTTTCCTCCGCAGTCGTTCGAGCGGCTGGCTCAGGCCAATGTCACTCACCCGGCACCGGCGGACGGCCATGGTGCCGCGCGGGCTCTGGGATGATCCGGTCGGCGGTCGCCTTCACCATGCCGGCCAAAGCCGCCTCGCCAGGACAGGACGGGATCGAGGCGATCGCGCCCGCGAGAATGTCTCTGAGCCTCTGCGTCGCGCCCTCGACGCCGAACTCGGTCACCGCGTTGGGCCGTCCGTGCAGATCGTCCTGCCCGGCCGGTTTGCCAAGGCTCGCCTCGTCCATCAGCGCGTCGCGCAGATCGTCGGCCACCTGGAACGCCTCGCCTATGCGCGCGCCGAGCTCGGTCCAGGGCTCCGCCTCCTGGCCGCCCGCGATCGCGCCCATCTCGGTCGCCGCCATGAAAAGCGCCCCGGTCTTAGCCAGGTGATAGGCCGAGAGATCGACCTTGCTCTCGCTCTCCCAACCCTGCCCGGCGCAAATGCCGAACGGCATCCCCGTCCTCCGCGCCAGGGTCAGAACCAGTTCCAGCGCCTGGGACGGGTCCCGACCGCCGTCCTGCGCGATGGTCTCGAAAGCGAGGATGATCAGACTGTCACCTGTCAGCAGCGCCAACGGCTCCGAGTAGGCCTTGTGGACCGAAGGCTTGCCGCGCCGCACATCCGCATCATCGAAACACGGCATGTCGTCGTGCACGAGGCTCGCGCAGTGCATGATCTCCAAAGCCGCCGCAGCGCGGTCGGCAAGGACCGGGTTTGCATCGCCGCAGGCCATCGCCACGCTCAAAAGGATGGTCGGCCTGATCCGCGCTCCGCCCGGGGTCACCGCATACTCAAGAGCGGAGGCGAGCCGCGGCGGCGCCGGCGGGCTCTGCGCGTCCGCAATGGCCGAATGAATGGCGCGATCGATCCGCGAGCGAAGGGGCATGTCAGCCTATCTCCCTGATCACCCTGAACTGTCAGTTCAAAATGACAATGTAATGTGTAAACTATACTGGACAGTTGTTACGAACGAGTCAACAATTCTCAGATGAGCGATCACGATACTCATATCGTCGTCATCGGCGCCGGAATGGGCGGGCTGGCCAGCGCAATCCGCCTCGCCCATTCAGGCGCGCGCGTGACCCTGATCGAGAAAGAAGGCGGGCCCGGCGGCAAGATGCGAACGCTCCCCTCGCCCGCCGGTCCTGTTGACGCCGGCCCGACCGTCCTGACCATGCGTCATCAGTTCGACGCGCTCTTCGCGCTCGCGGGCGAACGGCTGGAAGACCGCGTCGCGATCCTCGAAGAGCCGCTGCTCGCCCGCCATTGGTGGGCCGACGGCGCGACGCTCGACCTGACCAACGACCGCGCCGCAAACAAGGCAGCGATCACAGACTTCGCCGGCCCGAGAGACGCCCGCGCGTTCGAGGCTTTCGCCGCCCGCGCCGAGCGCCTGTTCACGACCTTCGAGGCGCCCATGATGGAGACCGGCGCGCCCTCCGTCCCCCGCCTGGCGCTCACAGCACTCACGAATCCCGGCCTCCTGCCGCTCCTATCCCCCCTCCTCTCGCTCACCAAGAGCCTGAACCGGCAGTTCAAAGACCCCCGCCTTCGCCAGCTCTTCGGCCGCTATGCCACCTACGTGGGCGGCATCCCTGCCCGCACCCCCGGCCTACTCCAGCTGATCTGGCATGCCGAAGCGTCCGGCGTCTGGACCGTCGGTGGCGGTCTCCACAATCTCGCCGCGGCGTTGGCCGATCTCGCCGAGCGGCAAGGCGTCGAGATCCTCTATAACGCGCCCGCCGAACGGCTGGAGGTCCAGTCCGGCCGCCTCGCCGCGGTCAACCTCGCCGACGGCCGCCGCCTCGCCTGCGACGCCGTGGTTTTCAACGGCGATCCGATGGCGCTCTCCCTCGGACTCCTCGGCGACGCCGCGACCGACGCGGTCCCGGCGCTCGGCGTCCTGCCCCGTTCACTGTCCGCACGCGTCTGGGCTTTCGCCGCCGAGCCCCAGGGGCCCGACCTCGCACACCACAACGTTTTCTTCGGCGCCGATCCGGAATCCGAGTTCGGGCCCATCGCCCAAGGCCAGCCGCCGAAAGACCCGACCCTCTACGTCTGCGCCCAGGATCGCGGCGCGACCACACCTAACAAGCTCGAACGCTTTGAAATCATCGAGAACGCTGCGCCCTCCGACGCGCTGGCCGAGAAGGAGAAAGACCAATGCCGGACACGAGTATTCGACCAACTGGCGGCATATGGCCTGATCTTCACGCCCCGGCCGCAGGAAACGGCTCTGACGACGCCCGCCGAGTTTCACGCGCTGTTCCCCGGGAGCTTCGGTTCCCTCTACGGGCGGAGCCCGCACGGCCCCATGGCGGCGCTTCGGCGTCCGACGGCACGGACCAAGGTGAAGGGCCTCTACCTGGCAGGGGGCGGGGCCCATCCGGGAGCGGGGATCGCGATGGCCACCCTTTCCGGCCGGCACGCGGCCGAGGCGATCACGGCGGACCTTGCTTTGCGGTCGAGGTCCCCGAAAACGGCTACGCCTGGTGGTATATCGACGGCGTCTCGGATTGCGGGGACTACGCCGTCTCGGTCATCGCCTTCATAGGCTCGGTCTTCTCGCCCTGGTACCGCTGGTCGGGCCGGAAGCGTCCGGAAAACCACTGCTGCATCAACGTCGCGACCTACGGCCGCGGCGGACGCTTCGCCATGACCGACCGGGGCGAAGGCGCGCTCCGCCAAACCGCCGACAGCTTCACCGTCGGCCCCTCGGCGCTCTACTGGACCGGCGAGAAGCTGATCATCGACATCAACGAGGTCTCCTCCCTGCCCCTCGTCAGCCGGATGCGCGGCACTATCGAAGTGATCCCCACCGGCATCTCCGATGTCGAGCTGCCGCTGACCGAGGACGGCACCCACGTCTGGCGCCCCATCGCCCCCACCGCCCGCATCAAGGTCGACCTCGGCGGCGACTGGACCTGGGACGGCCATGGCTACTTCGACGCCAACTTCGGCACTCGGGCGCTTGAGCAGGATTTCGATTACTGGACCTGGGCCCGCTATCCTGTGCCCGGCGGCTCGGTCTGCTTCTACGACGCCACCCGCCGCGACGGATCAGAACTGGCCATTGGCGTCGGCTTCTCCGAGACCGGAGAGATCACGCCCATCGACACGCCGCCCCTAACCCGCGTCCCCCGCTCGCTTTGGGCGGTCAGGCGCGAGACCCGCGCCGATAAGGGCTACGCGCCCCGCCAGACTAAGGCGATGCTCGACGCTCCGTTCTACACCCGCTCCGTCGTCCGCACGAAGATCAATGGCCACGTAACCGAAGGCGTGCATGAGGCGCTCGACCTCAACCGGTTCCGCGGGCCTTGGCTGATGCCCATGCTCGCCGTGCGCGTGCCCCGCAGACCCGTCTGGGATTTCGGGGATTAGGCCGCCAAAGCGGAGCGCCGTCGCTCAGATCATTCCTGGATCGTAGAGATATACTCGACAAGCGACAGCACCCGGTTCAACGCGATCGCGCGCGCCTCTATCCAGGAATAGTGCAACGGGTTCTCTTCCATCGCCTCGGTCATATAGCGGTCGCCCCACACCGGCATGTCCCGCCCACCATGAACGGCGACGTCGGCCCGGCCATCAACAATCCCGTAGACCCGATCGATCGGAAAAATGCCGTCGTTCGTCTTGCTGAGAACCGTGAGGTCCGGCGGCGCGTTCAATAGATGTGGGCTCACCGGCCCGTCGCCCTTTCCGTCCGCCCCATGGCATTGAGCACAGCTGTTTGAGAACTCGATCCTGCCCAGATCCTGAGCGGCAGCCGGGAAACTGAGCAGCGTCGCAGCCATCAGCACCATTATTCCGGTCTTGGTCATCGGAACCCTCCCATCTCCGAATGTCACGCCGACCCATCACCTGAAGGCGGCGCATGATGGTTGAGTATAGGAGCGGGCTCCGTGTCTCCGATTCACATGGGTTAAGCGAGACGCCTGAGTATCAAGCGGCAGTAGCAGTCGGGTTCCGCCGCCATACACTGAAATTCAACGCCGCCGCGATAGTGACCCAAAGGAGGTAAGGCGCGAAAAGCGCTCCCGCGATCCAGTCCAGCGCGAAAAAGGCAAGCATCGTCGCCGCCACCGCCAGCCACAAGAAAACGATCACTACCATTCCCGCGCCCATCCGCCTCAGCCCGAAGAAGATCGGCGTCCAGAGCGTGTTGAGCGCGAGCTGCAGGGCGAAAAACGCCATGGCATAGGCGCTGCCCTCGAGGACCGCGACCCGCGCGCCCGCCGCGGCGATACACAAATACAAAACCGACCAGGCCGCCGGGAATACCCACTTGGCAGGCGTCCAGGGCGGTTTCTCGAGACCCTCGTACCACTCGCCCGGATCGAACATCGCCCCGGTCGTTGCAGCCGCCCCGCAGCCTGCAAGGAAGATGATGAAGAGCAAAGGGTCCATGCTAGTCAGCCTAGCTCAGGCGCTCTGCCGTTCCAATCGCTGCCTGCGGTCCCGAGATTCGAGCTCGGCGAGCGCCGCCAGAAGCGCGCCGGTCCGCCCTTCGCCCCAGACGCCGGCGGCAGGCTGCGACTTCGCCGCCGCTTCGACAAGAAAGGCGCATTCCTTCAAGGGTTGCGCATGCAGCACCGCCGAGCGCGGCATCGCCGCCGATACGCCGGCCCGCGCCGTCGCCAGCGCCAGCCATCCGATCTTCTGGGATTTGTAGGTCCGCGCCCGGTACGAGATCGTGTCATACCCGTTCTTCCGAATGGCGCCCCCGATCCCGGCATAGACATGCCGCGCGGCGTAGATCCCGGGCCGGGCCGACAAGGGCAGCGCAGCGATCCCCGCCTCGCTCCGAAAGTAGAGCCGCTCCGCCTCCCGCAACAGACGCCGCACGCAGTCCCGCACGCGCTCGTCCGGGATCGGATCGGCCAGGAATGCCTCCGGCTCGACACCCGCCTCGCGCAACCAGTCGAGCGGCAGGTAGATGCGCCCCGCCCTCGCATCTTCGCCCACGTCACGTGCGATGTTGGTCAGCTGCATCGCCGCGCCCAGATCGCAAGCCCGCGCCAGCGCGTCAGCGTCCCGCACGCCCATCAGCACCGCCATCATTGCGCCAACGGCAGAAGCCACACGCGCCGAATAATCGATTACTCCGGATAGCGTGTCGTAGCGCTTCTCCATCGCGTCCCAAGCGAAGCCTTCCAACAGCGCGTCGGGCAGCGGCTTCGGCATATCGTGCATTTCGACCACTGCCGCGAAAGCCCGGTCCGCCGCCGCGTCGAACGGGCGACCCGCGTAGATCGCGTCCAGCCGGTCTCTGAGCCGGAGGACCGCATCGATCTTCTCTTCGTGGAGGTCCACCGCGTCGTCCGCCAACCGGCAGAAAGCATAAAGCGAAAGAGCCGAATCCCGAACTCCCGGCGGCAGCAGCTTCGATGCGGCATAGAAACTCAGCGACCCGTGCTTGATCGCATTGCGGCAAACGTGGAGATCCCTCGGATTGATCATTCCGCCGCCATCTTCATCTCTTCGCGTGGCGCGGCGTCGGGCACCAGCTTCGACAAAACCAGCGCGCTCGAGACCACTCCCGGCAGGCCCGCGCCCGGATGCGTCCCGGCGCCGACCAGGTAGAGGCCATCGACCTCCTCGCTTACGTTATGCGGACGGAACCAGGCCGATTGCAGGATGCGCGGCTCGATCGAGAAGCCGCAGCCGTAGGGCGAAAGATAGCGGTCACGGAAGGTCTCCGGCGTGAACACCTCCTCAACCGACAGGTGCTCTGAAAATCCCGGCAAAAGTCTCTCTTCAAGGGTTTTTCGCACCTTTTCCTGATACGCGTCAGCCATCACCGACCAATCGACCGGATCCTCGTGCCCCAGATGCGGCACCGGCGACAGCACATAGAACGTGTCGTCGCCCTCAGGCGCAGCTGTCGGATCGGTCACGCTGGGCCGATGCACGTAAAGGCTCATGTCCTCCGCTAGTCGCCCTTTGGTAAAGATATCGTCCAAGAGCGCTTCGTAGCGCGGCCCCGAGACAATCGTGTGGTGTCCTACATCCTTCCAGCGGTCGCGGGTGCCTTTGGTTCCGAAGTACCAGACGAACAGCCCCATCGACCACTTGGTCCGTTTCAACCGCGGCGTCGTCCAGCGGTGTCGCCGATGATTCCTGAGAAGCCGGTTGTAGGTGTGCCCCGAATCCGCGTTCGACACGACCAGATCTGCTCGGATCGTCTCGCCATTGGCCAGCCGCACGCCCACCGCCCGGCCGTTCTCGATGACGATCTTGTCCGCCTCCGCCCGGAACCGTACCCGATTCCCCTGGTTCTCGATTACGCGCTTCATCGCGCCGGCCATCGCGGCCACGCCGCCAATCGCGTAGTGAACGCCGTAGTCCTTCTCCAGATGACTCACGAGCGCGTACATTGAGGTCACGTGCCGGGGATCGCCGCCGATGAAGAGCGGATGGAAGGACAGCGCCATGCGCAGCCGCTCGTCTTTCACCCGAGCCCTGGCCAGCCCGAGGATCGATCGGTCCGCGCGCAACAGCGCGAACTCCGGGATCACCTTCGCTGTGTCCCAGAACCGGTGCATCGGCTCGGCGACCATCCCCTCGTAGCCGACGACATACCTCCGATGCGCGTCCTTCAAAAAGCGCAGGTAGCCTTTCACGTCGCCGGGAGACAGGCGCCGCACCTCTTCTATCATCGCTTCGGTCGAGCCGCTGGCGGTGAAATGCGAGCCGTCCGGCCAACGAATCTCGTAGAACGGATCGAGCGCCCGCAGATCGACATCGGCGTCGAAGTCCCGACCGCAGGCCGCCCAAAGCTCCCGGTAAACCTGCGGCGCCGTCACGATGGTCGGCCCCAGATCGAACCGGTGCCCGTCCTTGTGTATCGCCGAGCCGCGCCCGCCGACAGTGTCGAGATGTTCGAGAACCGTGACATCCCAGCCCTTGGCGCCAAGGCGCATCGCCGCAGCAAGCCCGCCAAGTCCCGCGCCGATCACGATCGCTCGGCTGCCATTCTTTAGCGATGTATGCATGGGCTCCACAAACACAGACTCGCGGCTGACTGTCTATTTTGATTTACAATCTACGGCCATACTCCAAAAATCAACACGATTTTCCTTCCCAACTCCGATTCAATCTGTCAATCTATCTAGACAGTCAGCTGTGGAGAGCTGCCATTCAGACCGTGTCGCTCAGCATTTTCCGGTTCCGGCCGGTCAGCCAACGCCTGTGGGTTCTGGGCCAGATGGGCGCGGCGCGGCTTTCGTTCATGAACATGGCCGAGGCGCGCTTCTGGAAGCTCTGCGGCTCCGGCGTCGGCGAGGGCTTCACGCCCAAGCCGAACACTCAGGTCTGGGCGATCCTCGCCGTCTGGGACGATGAAGGCATCGCGCGTGACAAGGTTGGTACGGCCCCCGTCTTCCGCCGCTGGCGGGCCCACGCGGACGAAAGCTGGACAGTCTACCTGACACCAACCTCCGCTCGAGGTGAATGGTCCGGCCAGACCCCCTTCTCAGCCCAAGATGACACAGGCCAAGGCCCTATCGCCGCACTGACCCGCGCAACCATCAAGCCCTCCGCACTCACCCAGTTCTGGGGGCAGGAGCCCGACATCTCCAAAGCCATCGGCGCCGACCCCAATGTCATGTTCAAGATCGGCATCGGCGAGATACCCTGGCTGCACCAAGTCACATTCTCGATCTGGCCTGACGCCGCCTCAATGGCGGACTTCGCCCGCAAAGACGGCCCCCACGCCCGCGCCATTCAGGCGGTCCGGGACGGCGGCTGGTTCAAGGAAGAGCTCTACGCCCGTTTTCGCGTCCTCGGCGCAGAGGGCGCGTGGCAGGGGGCCGACCCCCTCGCCCAACCGGAAAGGTCCGTCGCATGACCCAACCCTATCCCTTCTCCGCCATCGTCGGTCAGGACGACATGCGCCTCGCCATGATCCTGACGGCCATCGACCCAGGCATTGGGGGCGTTCTCGTTTTCGGCGACCGGGGCACAGGCAAATCCACGGCCGTCCGTGGCCTCGCCGCGCTCCTCCCGCAGATCGAGGCTGTCGAGGGCTGCCCGGTCAACTCGCCCCGGATCGAGGAGGTGCCGGATTGGGCCGAAAACGTCTCTAACAAGGCCAGAAAGCGTCCGACGCCCGTCATCGACCTCCCCCTCGGCGTTACTGAGGACCGCGTCCTCGGCGCCCTCGATATCGAACGCGCGCTGACCCGTGGCGAGAAGACCTTCCAGCCCGGCCTCCTTGCCAAAGCCAATCGCGGCTATCTCTATATCGACGAGGTGAACCTGCTTGAAGACCACATCGTCGACCTCCTCCTCGACGTCGCCCAATCCGGCGAGAATGTGATCGAGCGTGAGGGGCTTTCCGTCCGCCACCCCGCCCGCTTCGTTCTTGTCGGTTCCGGCAACCCGGAGGAAGGTGATCTACGGCCACAACTTCTCGACCGCTTTGGCCTCTCGGTGGAAGTCACCACGCCCCGCGACCTCGACGATCGCGTCGAAGTCATCCAGCGCCGCCAGGCCTATGAGACCGACACCGCTGCTTTCATGAAGCGCTGGCGCGCGGCCGACACCCGCCTCCGGAAGCGCATCCTCGCCGCCCGTGATCACATCGCAAGTGTTGACACACCCAACGCGACCATGCGCGACGCCTCAGCGCTCTGCCTCGCGCTCGGCGCCGACGGCCTCCGGGGCGAGCTGGTTCTTCTCCGCGCCGCCCGCGCCCTCGCCGCCTTCGAGGCGGCCGAGGAGGTTTCCCGCGCCCACCTCCGGCGTCTTGCCGCGCTCGCGCTGTCGCACCGCCTTCGCCGCGATCCGCTGGACGAGGCCGGCTCCGCCACGCGAATCCAGCGCGCCCTCGCCGATCAGTTCGGCGCGTTCCAGACGGCGGCGGAATGACCGGCCACCCGCTAGATCAGCTCTCCCAGGCCGCCCGCGCTTCGGCCCTTCTTGCCGCGAACCCGAAAGGTCTGGGCGGTGTTTGGCTCCGAGCCCGCCATTCCCCTATTCGAACTGAAATAGAGACTGTTTTGCAGGGCATTCCCCTGCCCCGTCACCGCGTCACAACCAGCGTGGACGATACCGCGCTTTTCGGCGGCATCGACCTGTCAGAAAGCCTCGCCACAGGCCGCGTCGTCCATCGCAAGGGCCTCCTGACCGACGGCTCCATCATCTGGCTCCTCCGCGCCGAGGCGCAGGAGCCGGGCCGGATCGCTCGCCTGATCGACACCTGTGATCACAAAACCCCGCTCGTCGTGATCGACGAAGGCGACACCGACGACCCGCTGCCCTTCGACGGCCTCCTCGATCGCCTCGCCTTCTATCTGGACGAGACTTCGGACGCGGGCGGATCGATAGGGGCTCTCGACATCGACGCGGCGCGGGACCGCCTCCCATCCATCCGCCTCCAACCGGCAGACCATCGGCGTCTAGTGGAGATCGCCGCGCTCTCAGGCATCGCCTCGACCCGCGCTCTGATCTTCGCCTCGGAAACCGCCCGCGCCGCCGCCGCGCTCGCGGGCCGCGCTGAGGCGAACGAAGACGACCTGCGCGTCGCCGCCCTGATGGTCTTCGCCCACCGCGCCATCGACCTGCCCGAGATCGAGGAGGACATCCCCCCTCCCCCGCCCGAGCCGGATTCCGAGCCGTCGCGCACCAAGGACACCGAGCAGGGCGAAATTCCAGCAGAGCTCGTCCTAGAGGCCGCGAGAACAATGCTTTCGCCCGACGCGCTTGAGGAAATTCAGACGCGCGCCCGTCTCTCCACCGGGCGTGGCAAGGGCGGCGCGCGGACCTCACGGCTCCGCGGCCGCCCGCTTCCCTCCCGAGCTGGTCGCGCCGATGGCCGCTCGCGCCCCGACCTTCTCGGGACGCTACACGCCGCGGCGCCCTGGCAGCGGCTCCGCGGCGGCGGTGCGGGCGATCTCAAGCTTCGCCAATCCGATATCCGCGTGCGCCGTTTCAAGGACCGCTCCGAGCGACTGTTGATCTTCCTTGTCGACGCATCCGGCTCCGCCGCGCTGGCCCGCCTGGCCGAGGGTAAGGGCGCGATCGAGATCCTTCTCGCCCGCGCCTATCAAACGCGGGAGACGGTCTGCATGGGCCTCTTCCGCGATGAAGGAGCGGAACTGCTCTTGCCGCCCACCCGCGCCCTCGCCCGGGCAAAACGTACGCTCGCGGGCCTTCCCGCAGGCGGCGCTACCCCCCTCGGAGCAGGGCTAAAACTTGGCGATGAGATCGCCGACCGCGCCCGCCGCGCGGGCCAGGAGCCGCACATCATACTGATCACCGACGGCCGCGCCAACCGCGCCCTCGACGGCTCCGGCGACAGGGCCCAGGCCAGCGAAGACGCCGAGCGGATGGCAAAACGCCTGCGGGCCCAGAGCGTGCCCGTCACGATCCTCGATTCCGGCCTCCGCCCCTCGCGCAGCTTGACCGACCTTGCGGCCCATCTCGGCGCGAATGTCATTTCGCTCCCCCGGAGTTCGGACCCGTCGCGCGGCGCCCGGGTCGCCAACGCGATCAGCACCGCCACCCGATGACGGCCCTGACCGAGCGCCAATGCCGCTCCGGCCCGCATGACTGGCGCGTTCTGGAAGGCGGCGACGGCCCCATCCTCGTCTTTCTCCACGGCGCGGGGGGAAGTACCGAAAGCTTCCGCCCCCTCATGGAGCATCTGGCCTCGGACTTCCGCGTCTTCGCCATGGACTTGCCCGGCCATGGCGCCACACGGCGTGGCGCGCGCGGACGCTCAGGCCTCGGGCCCATGGCCGAAGACCTCGCCGATCTCATCACTGCCGAGGCGGGCGCTCGGCTGGCCCTCGTCGGCCATTCGGCGGGCGGTGCCCTGGCGCTTCAGATGGACGGGATGCTGACCCCGAAGACGCACATCCTGATCAACGCCGCCCTCGCGCCTTTCGACGGCGTTGCGGGCTGGGCCTTTCCGCTGATGGCGCGCACGCTGCGGAACCTTCCATTCGCGCCCGACCTGATCGCGCGGCGCGTCGGCAACGAGCGGCAGATCACCGGTCTCCTCGAGACCACGGGCAGCGCCGTTTCCGAGGAGATGATCAGCCGCTACGCCGCGCTCGCCGCCAGCCGGGACCATGTCGATGGAACCCTCGCAATGATGGCCGAATGGGACCTCGCCGACCTTCTCGCCCGCCTGCCCGAAATCGCCACGCCCGCGCGCTTCATCGTCGGTCTCGCTGACCGCACCGTCCTGCCAGGGGTCTCCGAACACGCGGTCGGCCGGATGCCGGACGCCACGCTCATCGAGCGTCCCGGCGGGCATCTCCTGCATGAGGAGGCGCCAGAGCTGATCGCGTCCGAAGTTACCGCGATTCTCGCTGAGAAACCGCAAAAGGCCCTTAGTTAGAGACTATATCGGATTGTTCCGGGCATAAGTCGCGAAGAAAGCGAGATAAGCTCGGTCCGGGTCCCGCGCCTCCGGCTTACGCGCCGCCCAGGCCCGCCACTCACTTTCCACGAA
>JASJAU010000014.1 GCA_030066855.1 Paracoccaceae bacterium
ACCGTCTTGCTCGTTCGCTCATGGACGTTCTCGCCACAGACCGTGGCTCGTATCATTTCAGCCTCCACTGTTTCGGGGCTTGCCTGTGCTCGCGCGAGCGATCAGCTCTGGTTCGATGATCACCGGCTCGTTCGCGTCCGGCGCGTCTTCCAGCAGCTCCAACAGTTTTCGGCAAGCGAGACGCCCCCATTCCCGCCGGGGCAGGCGGATGGTTGAAAGGCTTGGATTGAAGATCGCGGAATAGGGCATGTCGTCGAACCCGATTACTGATATGTCGTCGGGCGCGCGCAAGCCCTGGCTGGCGAGGCCGTGAAGAAAACCAGTCGCCGTCTCGTCGTTGTGTATGAACACAGCCGTCGGCAGTTCGCCGCTCCCGGCAACAGCTTTCGCCGCTTCGATCCCGAAGTCGACCGACAGGTCGCCGAAGATGCAGCGGTCATCTTGCGGATCGATTCCGGCGGAGATGAGCGTATCCCTGAATCCCGTTCCGCGGCGCTCGAACCCGATGACATGGTATTGGCCGCTGACTTGGAGGATATGCTTGTGTCCGAGCCCAATCAGATGCTCAGCAGCGAGCCTCCCGCCAAGCTCGTCGTCGGTGCGCACCGTCGGCAGCTCGATCTCCTTGTGCCCAGCGCAGGAGACAAGCGGCGGGCCGGAGTAGACGCCTTTCTCATCGCTTGGCAGCAAGTCCTCAGGAATGGTCAGCGTGTTGAGGATCATTCCGCCGGCCTGGTTCAACAGGAGCATGTCGGAATACGCGCGCTCGGTCTCTGCATTCTCTGAAGTATCGCCGATAAGCACGACATAGCCGTGATTGCGCGCTTCCTCTTCAATCCCTTTGAAGAAAGAGGAGAAGAAGGCGTTCGTGATGTCAGACACCAGCACAAGCAGTGTTTTGCTGCTGCCCCGTCTGAGATCCGCCGCCGCTTGATTGGTCCGGTATCCAAGCCGCTTCATGACAGCGAAGATGTGATCTCGGGTTTCCGACCTGACCTCTGTCGGCCTCGACATCGCGCGGGAGACGGTCGCATTGGATACGCCGGCTTCGCGCGCCACGTCGTTGATCGTGGGACGTTTCTGTCCCATGCCGATGCCGCCTGGTTTGATCATGCCGCGATTGGCCGTCCTTCGTTTGTGAACTTATGGATAAACTCCATCTTCGGCTTCAAGTGAACGGTGTCGCCTACGGTTTGATCGTGCTGACCGCTGAGGCTGACGGTCAGAACCCCGGCTTCTGGCACATTCACATAAAGGATCGTGTCGTGCCCGAGCCTTTCGACGAGCGTGACTTTTCCTTCCCACGCGTCATCGCCCGCGCCCACGACGAAATGCTCCGGGCGCACTCCGAGGGTGGCCGCGCCAACCGCATCGGCGAACCGGCCCTTGACGAAGTTCATCTTGGGTGAACCGATGAAGCCCGCGACGAACTCGCTGGCGGGCTTGTTATAGAGCTCCATGGGGCTGCCGACCTGTTCGATATATCCGCCATTCAGGACAACGATCCGGTCCGCCATTGTCATCGCTTCGACCTGATCGTGAGTCACGTAGATCATAGTCGTCGCCATACGCTGATGGAGCTCGCTGATCTCGACCCGCGTCTCGGACCTCAGCGCGGCGTCGAGGTTGGAAAGGGGCTCGTCGAGCAGAAAAACCTGCGGCTGCCGAACGATGGCGCGCCCGATGGCAACGCGCTGCCTTTGTCCGCCGGACAGCTGGCCCGGCTTGCGGTCGAGGTAAGGGCCAAGTTTCAACGCCTCGGCGGCTTCGTTCACTTTTCTCGCGATTTCATCCTTGGGGCGCCGTTCAAGACTGAGCGAAAAGCCCATGTTCTCCGCCACCGTCATTTGCGGGTAAAGCGCATAGGATTGAAACACCATTGCGATGTTGCGCTGCTTGGGCGACAGGCTGTTCGACAGCTTGCCTCCGATCATCAAGTCGCCGCCAGTGATCTCCTCCAGGCCCGCGATCATCCGCAAAAGTGTTGATTTCCCGCAGCCTGACGGGCCGACGAAGACGATGAACTCTCCATCCGCTATCGAAAGGTTGATGTCGTGAAGGACCTCAACGTTCCCGTAAGCCTTTGAGAGTTTCTTGAGTTCCAATCCGGCCATAGGTCCCTCCCTTAGCCCGCGACCAGAGGCGCGCGAATGATTTTGCGAACGGTGTCTTTCGAGGCGGCTTGAAGCTGCCTCTGGTTTTCTCCGGCAAGGATCGCCCGCACGTCGTGCAGGATCATATCACCGATGGGGTGGCGGCCGCCTTCGACAGCCGCCGCGCGGTGCGGCGACCAGATGACGTTCTCAGCCTGCCTGATCTCGTCTCGCCTGGAGACGGGTTCTCGGGGAAAGACGTCGCTCGCCAGGCGTATGCGGCCCTCGTCCGCGGCCTCGACCAACGCCTCGAAATCGACGAGGTGGGCGCGGCTGATGACCACCACCAGTGTGCCGCGGCGCATCTTGTTGATCAGGTCCCGTGACACGAGGCGAAAATTCTCCTCGGTCGGATTGGCGGCGACGACGACGCATCTGGATGTCGTTACGACGTCCTCCAACTCGCCGAATTCCACGCCGGCGGCGTCCGCGCCCGACGCCTTCAGCCATGGGTCGAAGGCCTTGATGCGGGGGGAGAACGGGGCGAGCAACCTCGCGCACTCACGGGCGATTGAGCCAAAACCAACAAACCCGATGGACTGGTGGTAGAGGGAAAAATCAATGCCGATGTTGTCATGCAACCAACGCTCGGAACCGTGGCGGAACCGTTCGTGCTCGTCCACGATCCCGCGCGATCCGGCAAGCATCAGGCCAAGCGCCATTTCAGCCACTGAGTAGCGGAAACCCGGCGCGCAGGAGAGGACCTCGATTCCGCGCTCGAAGCAAACATCGTAGTCGAGACCTGATTGGAATGCGCCCGACACTTCGATCACAGCCTTGAGGTTCGACGCGGCTTCAATGTCTTCCCGACCGAGTTCCGGTTTCGCGGCAACGACGAATTCGGCTTCCGGCAAACGGTCCACCAAGTCGGCGCGAGGCATGGGCCAGTTGACGCCGCCGTGAATCTCACAGGCGTCCTTGAGCTCGCCGTAGGCGCTCGGGCGAAACAGCTCCTCCACCTGACGGAAGTGCTGGTCCATGATCAGGAGCGGTTTGGGCATGCTCGAAATTACCGTCACTTGACCGCACCCGACGTCATCCCGCGCACGAAGTGGCGCTGGAAGAACAGGAACAGCAGGACAACGGGGATGGCCATGATGACCGTTCCGCTCGAAAGACCGGTCACGTCGCGGGTCATGGTCCCTTGGAAGTTCAACAGCCCCACGGACAGCGTGCGCATTTCGTCCCGGGTCATCAACAGAAGCCGCAGTAGCAGGTCATTCCAGCTCCAGAGAAACTCAAGCAGCGCTGTTGTCACAACGGCGGGAGTGGCTATGGGCATGACCACACGGCGATAGATCTGGAATTCCGTCGCACCGTCGATTCTGGCGGCCTCGTGCAGAGCTTTCGGGACGCCGGCAAAGTACGAGGTGAACATGAAGACAAAGACCGAAACGGCAAGCGCGAGGTCGGCGAGGATGACTCCGAGGTGCGTGTTCAGCAAGCCAAACGAGCGCACGATCTGGAAAAGCGGGAGCACGATCGCTGTGACCGGAATCATGAGTCCGATCAGGAACAGGATCTGGAGGAAGATCTTCCCCCGGAAGTCTATGAACACCATCGCGTAAGCGGCCATAGAAGCGATAAAAATCATCACGATCGCATCGATGACAGAGATCACCAGAGTATTGAAGAAATAGCGGCTGAACCCGCCCTCGGTCCAAACCCGCACGTAGTGCTCAAACGTCATGTCGATCGGCGGATACCAGGCCGGATTCACCAGCTCGGTCGTCGGTTTGAGCGACGTGAAAACGGTCAGGATCAAAGGGGCCGCCATGAGCGCGGCGGTGATCCCGAGGATGAACAGGAGTATCCAACGACCCAACATGTCAGCGGTCCTCCTTGTTCTGGATTTGCATGTAGACGATCGTCGCGATGCTCACGATCACGAGGAGCGATACGCCGATCGCCGAGCCGTAGCCGTACTGGTTCTCAAGAGCGCCGCGCTTATACATGTAGGTAGAGAGGATTTCGCTGAACCGGATCGGCCCGCCCTGCGTCGTCGCCCAGACAATGTCGAAGACCTTGAAGGACTGGGTGAGCGTCAGGATGAACACCACCGCTGTCACGGGCCGGAGCGCAGGCATTGTCACGAAGCGGAACTGCTGGAGCGCGTTGGCTCCGTCAACGCGAGCGGCTTCGTAGAGGTCCTCGTCGACCGCCTGAAGGCCCGCGAGGAAAATGATGACGCTCAGGCCAATGGTCGACCAGCTGTGCGCCAGCGCGAGCGCGTAGAGGACCACATCGGGGCTTCCAAGCCACGGCGTTGCGAAACCGCCGAGCCCGATGGATTCGAGCACTTGATTGATCACGCCGGTCGGCTGGTACATCCAACGCCATATCGTCGCGACAGCCATTGGCGAAATGACGACCGGCAGCACGATGCATGTTTGAATAAGGAGACGCGCCTTCCAGACGCGGGCGAGCATGGCCGCGATTACCAGACCCAGACCCACGTTGATTACGATGATCACGCCGGACCAGACAAAGGTATTTCGAAACGCCTCCCAGAAGATCTTGTCCGAGAACAGGCGCTGGTAGTTCGCCCAGCCGATGAACTCGCGCTCCGGGCTGATGCCGTCCCAGTCGGTGAATGAGTATTCGATGACCGAGTAGGTTGGGTAGATCGCAAAGACGATATAAATCGTGAGCGCTGGCAGAAGGAAAAGGACCGGGTTCAACCGCTGGGCCCATTTCGAGTCCGGATCAAGAAACATCATGCCGCTCCTGGAGTGCAGGATTCGTCAGCGCGCCTTCTCGGCCCGCGCTTAGGGTTGCTGTCCCCGAGCTGAGAGGCCGCTCGGGGACAATTGAGCCGTCAGGCCGGGGGCCTACTGCTCGGCAAGTCCGCCTGGCAGCATGATCTCGCCAGCCGCCTTGGCCGCGGACCACGCGCTCTGCATCTCCGCGGTGAACTCTTCGGGCGTCATCACGTCGAGTAGGAGCGCCTGTAGACCGTCATAGGAGACGGTTGTCAGGCTTCCTGGCGTGATCGTGTCGAGGAAAGCGGGCACCGTGCCGTTCGCAGCGTGGTCGTCGGACGTTTTCCAGATATCGACGGCAAGCTGCGACATGTTCGCGTCAGCCAGTGCCGCGTCCAGTGGTCCAACAGGAATCGTGCCTGCATTCAGAAGCGCCACGCGGCCTTCGGTTTCAAGGAACATGCTGTTCAGGAACCGGATGGCGACATCGGCCGCCTCGGAGCCCTCGCGGATATACCAGCCGCTCCCGATCGAATTCGTCGGGTGGATCGACTGTCCGTCCTCGAACGGAGGCACCGCGAAGACGCTGTAGTCGCTGATCCGGTCGCCCGCGGCTTCAATGCCGCCGCCGATCACCCAGGGTCCGGTGAAGGTCATCGGCACTTCGCCCGCCCAGAAGCGGTCCATCAGCTCGCCGTAGCCAATCGCAACTGGCGTGGCTCCGAACCATCCGGCCTGGCCCATTTCCTGCAGTTTGGCGGAGGCCGCAACGAATGCGTCGTCCGTCCAGGCGCCGTCCCCGAAAAGAACCTCCTCGATTCCGTCAGGTCCGGCATAGCGGCCGAACATCATCGATTGCCAATGCGACACCGGCCATTTGTCCGCCGCGCCCAATCCGATTGGCGTGTCATACCCGGCGGCCTGCAGGACGGCCACGGCAGCCTCCATCTCGGCCCAGGTGGTCGGAACCTCGATTCCGTTCTCGGCGAAGATCGCCTTGTTGTAGAACATGCCGGTGGTCTCGACCTCGTTTCCGAAGGCCCAGAGCTTTCCGTCGCTCGACGTCTGGACGATGATCCCTTCCGGAATGGTATCGCCCCAGCTGTGCTCGTAGTAGGCGCCGGTCAGATCAGCAACCAAGCCACCCGCGATCAGAGCGGCGGGTTGGCCAGGTCCGGTGCCGAAGGTGAACAGATCCGGTCCCTCACCAGCAGAAAGCGCCGGTATAAGGGCTGGGTTGAACAGGTCTGATGAGTTCTTCACGACGGTGATAGTCGCGTCCGCGTTCGCAGCGTTGAACGCCTCAGCGAGTTCATCGTAGATCGTCGTCTGTCCGGGTTCGCCGGCCACCCAAACCACCACTTCGGTCTGTGCGATAGCCGCCCCCGAAAAAACGGTCGAGGCCGAGAGCGCCGCAGCCGCAACTAAATTGATCCGCATGGTTTCCTCCCATTTTGTCATATCGAATCTATGTATACGATTACATCTCGATTGTAAACGTATACATTTTGGGTTTGTGATCCCGATCAGCATTGACGGTGATTGGGAGACCGCCACCAACGGGGGCCGGACGCAATCGCGACACCAAAGAGGTGACTGCGTTCGAAGCCCCGGTCACATATCGCCGACGTGCCGTCGAAGAGCGGCTTGCCATTGGCGCTGCGCAGCCTGGACATAACGCAGCTCAGGGTGCGAATACCGCGAAGGCCGAGCAAGAGCGCATAATTGTGAAGTTCTGAGGTCGGCTACAACGTCAAGTCCACTTCGGAAACGCCTCTCTGAGACTGTTGGCAAAACCGGCCACTTCGCGGCGCGGATCAGCGGTCTAAGGATTCTGGGCCGCCCGCTAACCCCTTAAGCACTGGAGAAAGCCGGCTCTAACGAAAATGCGCTGTAAGGACAGGAATGGCTGGCGGAGAGACAGGGATTCGAACCCTGGGTGGGCTTGCACCCACAACGGTTTTCGAGACCGCCCCGTTCGACCACTCCGGCACCTCTCCGCGAAGGGTCAGCCGCTGACCTATGGGAACGCCGACAAGGGCGCAAGCCTTTTTCAGCTTTCGCGCCCGGCGCGCTTGGAAGCCGCGCGGGCAGGCACTACCTCACAACAAATCCTTCGGAGAGCGTCATGACCATCCTGCGCAACGTCCTTCCCGCCTTGACCGCCTGGGCGGTCCTCTCGGCTCCGGCGCATGCGGCGTCCGATGCGCAACTGGACGCATTGTTCGAAGCGCTGGGCGCGCCTGAGCTGCTCGAAATCATGGCCGATGAGGGCCTGGACGAAGCCCGTGATATGGGCGGCGAGATGTTTGGCGGGCGGGCGCCCGGATTCCTGCCGATCGCTGAGGCGATCTACGACACCGTTCGCATGGAGCGGACCTTTCGCGCCGGATTTGACGAAGAGCTGGCCGAGGCGGATATCGAGCCCCTCCTTGACTTCTTCCAGTCCGAGCGCGGCCGGCGCATCGTCGGGCTTGAGATATCCGGCCGGATCGCGCTGGCGGACCCCGACGTGGAGGCGGCGGCGGAGGCGGCCTTCGCCACGCTCGAGGCGGAAGACCCCGACCGCCTCGCCCTGCTGACCGCGTTTGTCGAGGTGAACGATCTGGTCGAATACAACGTCATGGGCGCGCTCAACGCGAGCCTTGCCTTTTATCGCGGTCTCGACGAGGGGGGCGGTTTCGACATAGTCGAAGAGCAGGTTTTGTCGGACGTCTGGGCGTCCGAGCCGGAAATCCGCGCTGATACCGAGCTCTGGGTCTTCTCCTATCTCGGCATGGCCTACCGTCCGCTGGAAGACGCGGATCTCGAGGCTTATACGGCGATGTCGCAATCCCCGGAGGGGCGCGATCTGAACCGCGCCTTGTTCCGGGCCTATGACGACATGTTCATCGAGCTCTCGCATGCTCTGGGGCGCGCGGCCTCGGTCTATATGACCGGCGAGGATCTTTAAGTCGCATCCTCGCGACCCCTTGACTTGCCGGGCGGCGCGGTCAATAAGCCGGGCCTCTGGCGGGCGCGGCCCGCCTTTGATGTTTGATGATCGCTCCGCACGGGGCGCGCTGTTTGAGGCGGCTTAGCCGGAAACGCCTGAATACCAGGGGCCGAAGGACGCGGAAGAGAGAGGAAAAGCAGATGTTTGCGGTCCTGAAGACCGGCGGCAAGCAGTATCGGGTTCAGGCGGGGGATGTCCTCCGTGTCGAGAAACTCGCAGCCGACGCCGGCGACAAAGTCCAGTTCAACGAGATTCTGATGGTGGGCGCCACCGTCGGCACGCCTTTAGTTGAGGGCGCGGCGGTTCAGGCCGACGTGATCGACCAGGTCAAGGGCGACAAAGTCATCAACTTCGTCCGCCGCCGCCGGAAGCACTCGTCCAAGCGGACGAAGGGTCACCGCCAGCAGCTGACGCTCCTCAAGGTGACCGAGATCCTTGAGAAGGGCGGCGACAAGTCGGGCGTGAAGGCTGCCATTGGGGCAGGGTCCGTTTCGGGCGTTGCTGTCGAGGCCGCGAAGCCGGCGAAGAAAGCCGCGCCGAAGAAGGACGCCGCGCCCAAGGCCGAGCCGAAGGCGGAAGTGAAAGAAGCGCCTGCCGCACCCGCCGACGATCTTTCGCAGATCACTGGCGTCGGCCCCGCCGCTGTCAAGAAACTGAACGAAGCCGGGATCACCAGCTTCGCCCAGCTCAGCGCCATGTCCGATGACGACATCGCGGCCGTCGAGACGATCAAGATCAAGCCCGAATGGGTTGCCCAGGCCAAAGACCTGGCCAAAGGCTAAGGAGACTGACCAATGGCACATAAAAAAGCAGGTGGTTCCAGCCGCAACGGCCGCGATTCAGCCGGCCGCCGCCTTGGCGTGAAAAAGTTCGGTGGCGAAAGTGTCATTCCGGGCAACATCATCGTCCGCCAGCGCGGCACGAAATGGTGGCCGGGCGAGGGCGTCGGCATCGGCAAGGATCACACGATCTTCGCAACCGCCGAAGGTCACGTGACCTTCCACAAAGGCCTCAAGGGCCGCACCTTCATTTCGGTGCTCCCAGCGCAAGAGGCAGCAGAATAAGCCGATCCTAGGCGATTGAAATTCAAGGGGGGATCGGCGCGGGCCGGTCCCCCTCATCATATGAGACCGGCTTGCAGGCCAACCAATCAGGCCCCATTTGGGTCGTGTCCGAAAGCGCATGAGGAGGGGAGGCGCGGCCGGACGGAGCGAGGCGAAGGAGGAGCCCCGTGAAACACGATACGATCGTCAATCAGCCCGTCATCGAAACGGAGCGGTTGATCTTGCGGGCGATCCGGCGGTCGGACGCCGGCAACCTGTCGCTCTTCGGCGCCGACGAGCGCGTGGCGCGCATGACGCGGAACATTCCCCATCCGATGCCGCCGGGCGCGGTCGAGACCTTCATCGGCGCGGCTCTTGCCGAGGATCGGGTCGAGGACATCTGGGTCATGGACGGCTCGGCGACGGGGCTGGGCGAGTTTCTCGGCCTCATTGGCCTCGAGCAGATGGACCGGAACCAGTCCGAGGTCGGCTACTGGGTGGTGCCCGCGTTCTGGAACTCGGGTCTCGCCTCCGAAGCGGTGCGCGGTCTGATCGCCGCGAACCCGCATCAGGATCAGACGATGTTTGCCAGCGTGTTTCAGGACAACCCGGCTTCGGCGCGTGTGCTCACGAACGCCGGTTTCGAGTATCTGGGCGACGCCGAGACGTTCTCGGTCGCTCGGGAATCGACAGTCCCAACCTGGACCTATCTGAAGCGCCTGGACTGATCTGATGACCTCTGCGGCGCTTCCGGTTCTCAGGACGCCGCGGCTCATGCTCAGGCCCCTGGAGATGACAGACGCCGACGCCCTTGTTGAAGGCGTCGGCAATTACGACGTGAGCCGATGGCTCGCGGTCGTGCCGTACCCGTATGCCCGCGTGGATGCCGAGACCTTCATCAGCCGCGTACAGGACAGGGGCATGCTGGTCTGGGCCGTCTGCGATGCCGACGGCTTGCAAGGCGTTTGCGGTGTCGATGAGGAGCTGGGCTACTGGCTCGCCCGGCCCATATGGCGCAAAGGCTATGCCTTCGAGGCCGCACGCGCCGTCGTTGCCCACTGGTTCGGCGATCCCCGCCGCGGCGATCTGGAGTCAGGATACTTCAATGACAACGAACGCTCGGGCGAACTCCTACGCGCGCTGGGGTTTCAGACCACCGGGCAGTCCCGCCGCCACGCAAAATCCTTGTCCCAGACCGTTGACGCAACCGATATGGTTCTGACCCGCTCACGTTGGGAGGAACGCGAAAGGTTCGAGATCAAAACGCCGCGTCTGGCGATCCGACCCATGAAGATGTCGGACGCGCCCGATCTGTCGGCGATGATCGTCCCCGAGATCGCTCGCAATTTTTCCAGCCTCGGCAATTCCTTGTCGATCGCCGAGGCCGAGACAGTCATCCGGGACTACGCATTTCGCGGATTTTCCGAGTTCGACCTTGGCATCGAGAAGGACGGGGCCCTGATCGGGACAATCGGGTTCGGAAAAACGCCTCTGAGCATCAATTACCTGATCGGCAAGGAGCATTGGGGGCAGGGGATCATGACCGAAGCCCTATCTGTCTTTTTGCCCGAATTGTTCGAGCGCTTCCCGGTGACCCGGATTGCCGCCTATCATTTCGAAGACAACCCCGCCTCGGGTGCCGTGCTCCGGAAGATGGGCTTTGAAGAGACCGGACGGGGCACGAGGCTCTCCAAGGCAAGACTTGAGCCTGCGCCAATCATCACATACGCCCTCACGCGGGACAGGCTTAGGGTGCCGGCATGAAATTCCTCGACCTCGCGCGCGTGACCATTCGGTCCGGCTCCGGCGGAGCCGGATGCGTCAGCTTTCGGCGCGAGAAGTATATTGAGTATGGCGGACCCGACGGCGGCGACGGCGGACGGGGCGGCGACGTTTGGGTCGAGGCGGTCGACGGGCTGAACACCCTCATCGACTTCCGCTACCAGCAGCACTTCTTCGCAAGGAACGGCCAGCCCGGCATGGGGCGGCAGAGGAGCGGCAAGGACGGTCAGGACATCGTCCTGCGCGTGCCTGTCGGAACCGAGGTGCTCGACGAGGACGAGGTGTCGGTCATCGCGGATCTCACCGAAGTTGGCGAGCGCGTGCTCCTGGCCAAAGGCGGCAACGGCGGGTTCGGCAACCTGCACTTCAAAAGCTCGACCAACCAGGCGCCGCGCCACGCGAACCCCGGCCAGTCCGGGATCGAGCGCGAGATATGGCTCCGGCTCAAACTCATCGCCGACGCGGGTCTCCTGGGTTTGCCCAACGCCGGCAAATCGACCTTCCTCGCGGCGACATCGAACGCGCGGCCCAAGATCGCGGACTACCCCTTCACGACGCTCCACCCCAACCTTGGCGTGGTGGGGGTCGATGAGACCGAGTTCGTTATGGCCGACATCCCCGGCCTGATCGAGGGCGCGCATGTGGGCAGGGGCATCGGCGACCGGTTCCTGGGCCACGTGGAGCGGTGTTCGGTCCTCCTCCACCTGGTCGACGGCACCTCCGAGGACGTGGCGGCGGACTGGCGAACCATCGTCACCGAGCTCGAGGCCTACGGCGGCGCGCTGGCCGAAAAGCCGCGCATCACCGCACTGAACAAGATCGACGCGCTGTCGGAAGAGGAGCGGGCGGAGCGCAGGGCGGCTCTGGAGGCGGTGGCGGGCCCCGTTATGCAAATGTCCGGCGTGAGCCGCGAAGGTCTAACCGAGGTCCTTCGCGCCGTCCGCGCGAAAATCGACGCCGACCGGCTCAGCGCGCGCGAGGGGCGGGAGGAGGCCGAGCCATGGCGCCCTTGACCGACGCGCGGCGGGTCGTCGTCAAGATCGGTTCGTCTCTTCTGGTGGAGGGCGGCGCGCTTCGCGCCGACTGGCTCCGCACGCTCGCCGAGGACGTGGCGGCGCTGCGCGCGCGGGGCGCCGATATCATTCTCGTCTCATCAGGTTCCATCGCGCTCGGCCGCGCGGCGCTGTCGCTCGCGGAGGGCGCCCTGCCGCTCGAGAAGTCCCAGGCCGCCGCCGCCGTCGGTCAGATCCGCCTCGCCCGCGCCTATGAAGAGGCGCTGGCGCCACACGGCATCACCACCGCGCAGGTGCTCGTCACGCTCGAGGACAGCGCCGACCGCCGCCGCTACCTGAACTCCCGCGCCACGCTGGAGCAGCTTCTGTCGCTCGGTGTGGTGCCCATCGTAAACGAGAACGACACCGTGGCGACTGACGAGATCCGCTACGGCGACAACGACCGTCTCGGCGCCCAGATCGCTGTCACGGTGGGCGCGGATGTGCTCGTGCTCCTCAGCGACGTCGACGGCTTCTACTCCGGCAACCCCAAGGAGGACGCCAACGCCGAACGCTTCGACACGATCGCCGAGATCACGCCCGAGATCGAGGCGATGGCGGGCGACGCCGGGACGGGTCTCTCCAAAGGCGGGATGAAAACTAAACTGCTGGCGGCGAAAACGGCGATGGCGGGCGGCGCGGCGATGGCGATCACGCTCGGCTCGGCGCCGCACCCGCTCAAAGAGCTCGACGCGGGCGCCCCGGCGACCTGGTTCCAGCCGGGAACCGACCCGCAGGCGGCGCGAAAGCGCTGGATCGGGGCGATGAAGCCCAAAGGCGAGGTCACGGTGGATTCCGGCGCGCTGCGGGCCTTGTCTGCAGGCAAATCGCTCCTCCCCGCAGGGGTTACCGCGGTCTCTGGCCGCTTCGGGCGCGGCGATCCCGTCGCCATTGTCGGGGCCGGAGGCGAGCGCTTCGGGATCGGCTTGAGCCGCTACACCTCGGACGAGGCGCAGGCCATCAAAGGCCAGCGCTCCGACCGGATCGAGCCGCTCCTTGGCTATCCGGGCCGGGCGGCGCTGATCCACCGGGACGACATGGCAATCTAGGATTGATGCGGCGGATCGCTTAGGATGCGCCAAGCGAATGGGAAAGATGACATGAAAGACGCCACGGATATTAATGAAATCATGTCGGAAATCGGAATGAAGGCCAAGCGAGCTGCAGCCGAGCTGGCCTTCGCGCCGTCCGAGGCGAAGTCGAACGCTCTGGAGTACGCCGCCGAATCCATCCACGCACGGCGCGCCGAGATCCTCTCGGCCAACGCGAAAGACATGGAGTTCGGGCGCGAGAAGGGCCTGTCTCCGGCCATGCTCGACCGCCTCATGCTCGACGAGGCGCGGATCGAGGGAATATGCGACAGCCTCCGCTCCGTCGCCGGGCAGGAGGATCCGGTTGGGCAGGTGATCTCCGCATGGGACCGGCCGAGCGGATTGAACATTCAGCGCGTAAGGACGCCACTTGGCGTCGTCGGCGTAATCTATGAAAGCCGCCCCAACGTGACGGCAGATGCGGGCGCTCTCTGCCTCAAGGCCGGAAACGCAGTGATTCTGCGCGGCGGGTCCGAGAGCTTTCATTCCTCCGGCGTGATCCACAGCTGCCTGGTCGACGGTCTGGAGCGGGCGAGGCTCCCCCGCGCGGCGATTCAGCGCGTACCCACCCGCGACCGCGCGGCGGTCAGCGAGATGCTGGCGATGACCGACTTCATCGACGTGATCGTCCCGCGCGGCGGCAAGGGCTTGGTCGGCCTTGTCCAGCGCGAGGCCCGCGTGCCGGTTTTCGCCCATCTCGAAGGGATCGTGCACATCTACCTCGACACGGCGGCGGACCCTGAAAAGGCGCTGAAAGTGGTGATGAACGCCAAAACTCGCCGGACCGGCATCTGCGGCGCGGCGGAATGCTTGCTGATCCATCGCGATGTCGTCGAGACGGTCGGGCAGGGCGTGATCCGCGCCCTGATCGACGCCGGCGTCGAGGTGCGGGGCGACGAGACGCTGCAGGCGATCGACGGCGTGACCCCGGCCTCGGAAGAGGATTGGGGACATGAATACCTCGACATGGTCATCGCCGCCCGCGTGGTCGACGATGTCGACTCCGCCATCGCGCATATCCGGGACTACGGCTCGAACCATACCGACTGCATCATCACCGAGGATGACGCCGCCGCCGGGCGCTTCTTCACCCGGCTCGACAGCGCGATCCTGATGCGCAACGCCTCAACTCAGTTTGCCGACGGCGGCGAATTCGGGATGGGCGCCGAAATCGGCATCGCCACGGGCAAGATGCACGCACGCGGGCCGGTCGGCGCCGAGCAGCTGACGAGCTTCAAGTACCTGGTGACGGGCGACGGGACGGTCAGAAGCTGATCCGGATCTCCGTCTCGTCCAGATCCGTCGAAACGTCCCGCCCGGCGGCTTCCGCCGCAAGCGGGACAAGCGCGAAATGGAACTTCGACGCGGCGAGCTCGTCGGCAATCGAGACGCCGGTCGCTGTGCCCCAGAGCTCGGCGTCGATCTTGGCCCGCTCGCCCCCGTCCCTCCATCCGCCAGACGCCGCCGTCCTCCGAGACGGTGACCGCGCCGCCCCAGGGCAGCGCCGCCTCGAGGCACTGGACCAGGAGAAAGGTGAGCTTCACGTCCATCCGGCGGCAGTCGCCCTCGACCTGCCAGTCAACGCTCAGCCGCCCGCCTTCAAAGACGGCGTCCAGGATCGAGACGATCTCAGGCCGGCCCATATCGACACCGGTCCGGGCGGCGCCGAAAGCCACGCGGAAGAAGCGGATGCGCGCGTTGGCGTTGTCGACCGACTCGGCGATCAGCGCCACCTCGGGCACGGCCACCGCGCCGGACATCGTCAAAAGCTCGACGCCGTTCCCTATCGCGCCGAGCGGGCTAATTAAGTCGTGGCAGATGCGCGATCCGATCAGGGCGTTCAGGTCGTGCGGCATGGAAGGGATCCTCTTGATGTTTGAGAGGCGAAAGGTGGTGGCGGCATGGCGGATCTGACATCGCTTCTGGAGCCGGGCATGCTGGTCCGCCATCCGGACCGGCCGGACTGGGGAACAGGCCAGGTGCAGTCAAACGTCGGCGGCCGCGTGACGGTGAACTTCCCAGAGGAGGGCAAGGTCGTAATCGATGGCGCCCGCGTCACGCTCGTTCCTGTGTTCGACGAATAGTCCGATTTTCGTTAGCACAACCTTGACGTGCAGGCAATCCCGACAGATCGCGCATTCTCGCGCCGTTGCATCGCCCGCTCTCGAGCCTTAGAAGGCGGCGAGATTCTCGCATGACCGCACGCATGCAGCAAAACGACCAGCACCTGACGACCCGTTTCGCAACGGACGAGCGTGACCTGATGGCGGCGCAGCGGCTGCGCTATGATGTCTTCGTCACAGAGCTGGGGGGAAGCGGGCCGATGGTCGATCACGCCGCCCGGCTCGAACGCGACGCCTTCGATCCGTTCTGCCGCCATCTCGTTCTGGTTGACGACCGACGCGACGCAGACGCGCTCGACCACGTCGTCGGCGTCTACCGTCTGATGGACGACAAGGCCGCTGACCGGGCGGGCGGGTTCTACTGCGCCGCCGAGTATGACCTGACCGCGCTCGAGCGCTCGCGCCGGAGCCTCCTGGAACTCGGCCGGTCCTGCGTGCATCCCGCCTATCGCGGCGGATCGGCCATGTACCGGCTCTGGAGCGCGCTGGCCCGCCACGTCGAAGAAGGCGGTTTCGACATTTTGTTCGGAGTAGCGAGCTTTCATGGCAACGACCCGGCCCCCTATGCCGAGGCGCTCAGCCTCCTCCACGCCCGCTACCTTGCTCCGCCGGAGCTTCGGGTCCGGGCGCGGGAGGCAGCGTTTCAAGCAATGGATCTGATCCCGAGCGAAGAGGTGGACCGGGTTGCAGCAATGCGAAACGTCCCGGCGCTGATCAAGGCCTACCTAAGGCTCGGCGGCTTCGTGGGCGAGGGCGCCTTCATCGACCGCGACTTCAACACGATCGACATCTGCCTCGTCATGGACACCGGGCGCCTGAATGCGCGGTCCCGCGCCATCTATGCGGGAGCCCAAGGATGACCCGCCAGCCGACCTGGACCTCGGACCTTGAGGAGACGCCGCCGCTGCGCCTCAGCGCAGGCGACTGGCTTCGCGCCCTGTTGCGTGGCGCCGTCCTGGGAACGCTGACCTTTGGATGCCTGGCGATCCTCTTGCTGGTCCGCATTGTCGAAGGCTCGATCTACAACGTCCGCCGCCCCTGGACGCCCTTCATCACTCAATTCGTCTGCCGCTCTGCCTTCCGCATCCTCGGGATCGGCTATGTCAGCCACGGCGCTCGCATGAAAGAGCCGGGCGCAGTGGTTGCCAACCACTCTTCCTGGCTCGATATCTTCACGCTGAACGCCGAGAAAAGGGTCTACTTCGTCGCCAAGGCCGAGGTCGCCAGCTGGCCCGGCATCGGATGGCTGGCGCGCGCGACCGGCACGGTCTTCATCCGGCGCGAGGCGCGCGACGCTGCCCAGCAGAAGTCCGTGTTCGAGACGCGTCTGAAGGCCGGCCACAAGCTCCTGTTCTTTCCCGAAGGCACTTCAACCGACGGCCTCCGGGTCCTGCCTTTCAAACCAACTCTCTTCGCGGCCTTCTTCGCCGAAGAGCTTAAGGATTTCATGTGGATCCAGCCGGTGACGGTCGTCTACCATTCGCCTGAAGGCGAGGAGCGCCGGTTCTACGGTTGGTGGGGCGACATGGACTTCGGGCGCCACCTCCTCAAAACGCTCGCCGCCCGCAGGCAGGGTCGGGTCGAGGTGTTCTGGCACGCGCCGGTTCGCGTGACCGACTTCTCCGACCGCAAAGCGCTCTCGCGCCATTGCGAGAGCGCCGTTCGCAGCGCCCACCCCTTCGCGGAGACTACGCCATAGCGGCGAGAAGCTGCCCGAGCCGACCCGCCGGATCGTCGTCCGACCAGATTTCCTCGCCCAGAGCAAAAAAATCGGCAACCGGCGCCAGCGCCCGCACCGCGACCTCGTCCAGCGCGCCTTCCGCAACCACCGGCACTTCGATCATCTCCGACCACCAGGCGAAGAGCTCCGCATCGGCGACCGTGCCGTCCCCCAATGCCGTCTCGCTGACCGGTCCGAAGGCCACGTAATCCGCCCCGGCCTCCGCCGCGTTCATGCCGTCATGCTTCGACGCGCCGCAGAACGCGCCCACAATCGCGTCGCCACCGAGCACCTTTCTGACCTTGCGCACCGACCGCGCCCCGTCCGTCAGATGCACGCCGTCAAGTCCGAGCCGCTCCGCCAGCGCCACATGGGATTCGATGACCAAGGCGACGTCGCGCGCATGCGCCACCTCGCGAACCGCATCCGCCGCGCGGGCGATGCGGTCCTCGTCGCGCACCGCCAGCGCCAGCCGGACGCACGCGATCTCATACTTGTCCAGAATCGCGGATAACCGATTGGGAAATAATGATAATTCGAACTCCGGTGGCGTCAGCAGGTAGATCTGGGGGCGCTCGTTTTCCGCCATCGTCGGCTCCGTTCCTCACGTCGCTCGTGGCTATACAGGCATCACACCTTGGGGGGAAGGCTCCGGACGTTCTCGAGCGCCAGCGCCATCAAAACGTCGCGTCGCGCGTCGTCTGCGATCGCCTCGTCGCTCGCATCTATCATCCCGCCCATCTTGCGGCCCGTGAACGTCATCGGACCGGCGCCGTCGATCTCCAAAGCCCGCGCCTCCCGCTCCTTGCCGACGCGGAACATGCCGCCGCCCTGGTGCACGCCACAGAGCATGTTGCCGTCCAGCATAAAGCAAAGCCCCCCGAACATGCGCTTCTCCTCGACGCCGCCAAGGCCCTCAAGATCGCCCCGCATGATCTCCGCCAGGCCCTCGTCATAAGCCATGATCCGCTCCCTTGTCTGCGACCGGCCCAATGCGTAAACGACGCCACCGAGCCCCAGGAAGAGCATAGCATGACCCAGCCCGCATTTGTCCTCGTCCGCCCGCAGATGGGGGAGAACATCGGCGCCTCGGCCCGCGCCATGTGGAATTTCGGGCTGGATCGGATGCGCGTCGTCGCGCCGCGCGACGGCTGGCCGAACCCCAAGGCCGTCGCGATGGCGAGCGGGGCGGGGCGCCTGCTGGACGAGGCGATGCTGGCGGAAACCACGGCCGCCGCCGTGGCAGACGCGTCCTATGTCTACGCCACCACCGCGCGTCAACGGGATCTGACCAAGCCCGTCTTCACGCCCGAAGCGGCGATGGAGGACGCCGCCAGACGCCTGGCCGCCGGCGAGCAGGTCGCAGTACTCTTCGGCCCCGAGCGCGCCGGGCTGGAAAACGACGACATCGCCCGGGCCAACGCGATCATTTCGGTGCCCGTGAACCCGGACTTCCCTTCCCTGAACATCGCCCAATGCGTGCTGCTGACCGCCTACGAATGGCGCCGAGCGACCGAAACCGTCGAAGGGCGCGTCATGGAGATGGCGGGCACGGACATGGCGACGCAGATTGAGGTGGAGAAACTCGCCACCCATTACGAGGACCGGCTGGAAGCGGCCGGGTTCTTCTTTCCAGAGACCAAAGCCGACGGCATGAAACGCACGCTCCGCAATCTCTGGTCGCGCATGCCGCTCACCCGCGCCGACGTGCAGACCCTCCACGGCATCCTGCGGCAACTGGTCCGGCAGGCGACGCGGGGGCAGTGACTGGACGGGCAGCGCCCCGGACCATAGGGTCCCGGCGACAGGAGACGCGGCGATGAGCGACAAGCGCAGCATTTTTGAAGACGTGACCGATGACGCCAAACCGTCGGCGCCCGTCAAAGGCGGCGTGATCGACGGCGCGCGGCGCGGCGCGAGGTCGACAATTCGCGGCTGGCTCATGCTTCTCTTCGCGCTCGTGGTGATCATGATTGCGGTCGGAGGCCTCACGCGGCTCACCGATTCCGGGCTCTCCATCACCGAATGGCGGCCCGTCACTGGCGCCCTCCCGCCCCTGTCCGACGCGGACTGGGCCGAGGAGTTCGACAAATACCGCGCGATCCCGGAATATCAGTTGCAGAACAAAGGGATGAGCCTTGAAGAATTCAAGGTCATCTACTGGTGGGAATGGGGCCACCGCCAACTCGGGCGGGTGATCGGGTTGGTTTGGGCGGTCGGTTTTTTCTGGTTCCTGGCCACTCGAAAGATCCCGACCGGCTGGACCGGTCGGCTCCTCGCGCTGGGCGTTCTCGGCGGCGTGCAAGGCGCCATCGGCTGGTGGATGGTGGCCTCCGGCCTCACCGGCACAATGCTCGACGTGGCCTCCTACCGGCTGGCCGTCCACCTCGGTCTGGCCTTTGTCATCCTCGGCCTCATCGCTTGGTTCGTGATGCTTCTCGGACGGAGCGAGGCTGATCTGATGCAGGCCCGCCGGTCGAGAGACGGCAGGCTCTTCTCGATGGGCACGGGGCTCACCCATCTCGTCTTCCTGCAAATCCTCCTCGGCGCGCTCGTCGCGGGGATCGACGCGGGCCGCAGCTACAACGAATGGCCACTCATGGGCGGCGCCATCCTCCCGCCGACGGCCTTCGATATCGAACCGCTCTGGCGCAACTTCTTCGAGAACGCGGGGCTCGTGCAGTTCATGCACCGGGTCGCTGGGTATCTGCTCTTCGCCTTCGGATTCGTGGTCTGGCTCCGCGTCCGCCGTTCGGCCAACGCCGAGACGCGTTTCGCCTTCAGCGCGATGATGGCGATGATGGTCGTGCAGATGGGGATCGGCATCATGACCGTCCTCTACTCCGCGCCTTGGCACATTGCGATCCTGCACCAATTCGGCGCGGTCGTGCTCTACGTTCTCATCCTCCGTGCCCGGTTTTTGGCGCAATACCCTCTCACACAATCGGTTCGGAGCGCTTGATGGCCGCATATGACGAGTTGATGGCGTTCCAGCGCGAGACCGAAGCGCTGGGACAGATCATGGGACGCCTCGGCTGGGATCAGGAGACGATGATGCCCTCCGGCGCCTCCGAGCAGCGGGCGGAAGAGATGGCCGCGCTAGCTGGCGTCCTCCACGCCCGCCGCATGGACCCCCGCATCGGTGACTGGCTAGAAGCGGTGGCGCCAGACGACCTCGCCGGGCAAAGACAAGTCGCCGAAATCCGGCGGGAATATGAGCGCACGCAAAAGGTCCCGTCCGATCTCTCTTCCGCTATCGCTCGCACGACATCTCTGGCCCACCGCACCTGGGCCGAGGCGCGGGCGACCGAGGATTTTGACCTGTTCCGGCCCAAGTTGGAGGAGGTTCTGAGCCTCTCCCGCGAAAAGGCGTCGGCCCTGGCCGTAGGAGGCGATCTCTACGACGCGCTTCTGGAAGAGTTCGAGCCGGGCGCCACCGGCACCTCGCTTCAGGAGATGTTCGACGCGCTCCGTCCCCGCCTCGTCGCGCTCCGGGAAAAGGTGCTCGGCGCCGAACGGACGGTCGCGCCGCTGATCGGCACGTACGAGGAGCAGGGCCAGCTCGAAATCTCCCGCCGTCTGGCCCTCGCCTTCGGCTACGACACCAACCACGGGCGGATCGACAAGGCGGTCCATCCGTTCTCCTCCGGCTCCGGCCTCGACGTGCGGATCACCACGCGGACCGAGCCGGAGAACCCCTCGAACTGTTTCTATTCCACGATCCACGAGGTCGGCCACGCCGCCTACGAGCAGGGAATCGACCGCGCCTTCCTCCTCAGCCCTCTGGGCCGGGGCGTCTCGATGGGCGTGCACGAAAGCCAAAGCCGGATTTACGAGAACCAGTTGGGGCGCTCCCGCGCCTTCACCGGTTGGCTGTTCGGGCAAGTCCGCGAGGTCTTCGGCGACGCGGGCGCCCCCGACGCGGAGGCCTTCTATGGCGCGATCAACCATTGCGCGCCCGGCTACATCCGGACCGAGGCGGATGAGGTGCACTACAACCTCCACATCGTGCTGCGTTTCGATCTGGAGCGGATGCTGATCGACGGCCGGCTCGAAGCCGCCGATCTGCCGGAAGCATGGAACGCCCGGTTCGAGGCTGACTTCGGGCTAGCGGTCGACAAGCCGTCAAACGGCTGTTTGCAGGACGTCCACTGGTCCGAGGCGCTCTTCGGCTACTTCCCAACCTACACGCTGGGCAACGTCTACGCGGGATGCCTGCACGAAGCGCTCCGCGCGGACCTGCCGGACCTCGACGAGACCCTGGCGGCGGGAGACCCGTCGCCGGCGACTGCCTGGCTCCGCGAGAAGCTCCAGCGCCACGGCGGCCTCTATGAGCCGGCGGATGTGATCGAGCGCGCGTCAGGCCGGAAGCCGGGCGTCGAGCCGCTCCTCGACTACCTCGAGGCTAAGTTCAGCGACATCTACGCCCTCTAGGTCGGAGCCACCGGCCAATGGGCCCTGAGGTCGTCCAGCCCCGCTCGAATCAAATCCGCTAGGGCGTCCTGGTCGATGGCCGCCAGCCGCCGGACGTACCAGCAGCTCTTCCCGCGCCGGTGCGGGCCCAGCCGTTCGGCGATTTCGGGAAACTCGGTATATCCCGGAAGGATGTGGATCGAGAACTCCCGCGCCCCGGCGCCGAATCCGGTGGCGAAGAAATCGCCCTCGCGCCCGCTGTCGTAGCGGTAGTGATACTGCCCGTAGCCGATGTTCCTGCCCCAAAGCTTTGGCTGCCAGCCCGTCACCTTCTGAAAGAGCGCGTCCAGCTCGACGGCCTCGGACCGGCGCGCCGGGTCCTTCAGTCGGGCGATCGGCTCCAGCATGGGATTGTCCTCGCTTTCGGGGCGGGGCAAGGATAGCGCGGAAGGAGGCCCCATGCAGCCAAAGATGAGCGTCGAAGAGATCCGCTCCTTTCTCGAGATGGATTTCCCGCAGGTGCACGACGGGTTCTCGGTTGACGAGGTAGGGCCGATGCGCGCCCGCGTTCGCCTGTCGCCGGGCCACGGAGAGTTGCGCCCCGGCGGCACTGTCTCAGGCCCCACGCTCTTCACCCTCGCCGATCTCGGCGTCTATGTCGCCGCGCTGGCGATGATCGGGCCGAAAGCGCTGACCGTCACCACCAACGCCTCGATCGACTTCATGCGCAAACCGGCGCCGGGCCTCGACCTTGTGGCGGAAGTTGACCTGCTGAAGCTCGGGCGAGTCCTGATCGTGGGCGACGTGCATATGCGATCCGAAGGGCAGGAACAGGTTGTGGCCCGCGCGTCTTTAACCTACTCGATCCCGCCGAAGGACTGACGCCCTCCGGATACGAACAGTAAACAGAATGTTTCCAATCGGGCGCTCGCTTGCCGCGCCTCGACCCCTAAACTGATCGACATGGGGCTGGGGGGCCAAGCAATGCGCGACTGTATCCGGACGTTTCTGACCGATGAGAGAGGCGGCGTGCCCGCGGACTACGTGTTCCTGCTCGCGGGCGTCATCGGGATGATGATCGCTATCGTTTCCAGCATGGTGCTCTAACCGTCAGGCCCAAGCCCATTTTGACATCCTAGGAGATTGGACCGTCGAGCCGCGCCTTTGACTGGCCGTCGAGCCGGTCCAGAGGCAGCGCGGCGGCCTGCGGCAGTATTCCGAGCTGGGGGGAATAAGAAGATCGGGTTATGCCGCCGTGTACATTCCGTCATAGATCGGTTCGAGCGTCTCGGGATCGAACAGGCTCGACACGCTGGTGCCATGCCAGATGTTCAGAATGGCTTGCGCGAAGATCGGCGCCATCGGCACTACACGGATGTTCTTGGCCGTCGCGACCCGGTCTGTCGCCTCAATCGAATCCGTAATTACCAGGCTCTTCATCACCGAATTCGTCACCCGTTCGACCGCCGGGCCAGACAGCACCCCGTGGGTGATATAGGCGTGAACCTCCTTCGCCCCGGCCTCCATCAACGTTTCCGCCGCCTTGCAAAGCGTCCCGGCCGTATCGACGATGTCGTCGACGATTATACAGACCCGGTCCTGCACGTCGCCAATCACGGTCATCTCAGCCACTTCACCCGCCTTTTCGCGCCGCTTGTCGACGATCGACAGCGGCGCGCCGATCCGCTGGGCCAGCTCGCGCGCGCGCGCCACGCCGCCCACGTCCGGCGATACCACGGTCACGCCGTCCAGCTTGCCGCGAAACTCGTTTTTGATGTCGAGAGCGAAGACCGGCGCGGCGTAAAGGTTGTCAACGGGAATATCGAAGAATCCCTGAATCTGCGCTGCGTGCAGGTCCATTGTCAGCACCCGCTCTATCCCCGCCGACACCATCATATTGGCGACCAGCTTGGCCGAAATCGGCGTCCGCGCTTTGGTTCGCCGATCCTGCCGCGCGTATCCGAAGTAGGGAACGACCGCCGTGATCCGGCTGGCCGACGAGCGCCGCAGCGCGTCGGCCATGATCAAGAGCTCCATCAGGTTGTCATTCGCCGGGTTCGACGTCGATTGCAGGATGAACATGTCCTCGCCGCGAACGTTCTCGAAGACCTCAACAAAGATTTCCGCGTCGTTGAACCGCTCCACCCGCGCGTCCACCAGACCGACATTCATACCCCTGTGCATTGAGAGCCTGCGTGTAACCGCTTTTGCAAGCGCGCGGTTGGCATTGCCGGAGATGATCTTCGGTTCCTGGAGATTGGGCATGGGCAGCACTGTCCTGGTCGGGCCGTTTTCACGACGGATTCGTGACGTTGACACCGCCTAGCATGCGCCTAGGGTCTCGCAAACTCTCAATTGCCGCGCGCGAGGCCAAATGCCCCATATCGACTACTATCTCGCAACGATTTCCCCCAACTGCTACCTCGCTGGGCGTCGCCCCGCCGAGGTGGCCGAGAAGCATGGGGCGACGATCACCTACAAGCCGCTTGGTATCATGGACCTCTTCGGGAGGACGGGCGGCACGCCGCCGGGCCAGCGCCATATCTCGCGCCAGGAATACCGACTGATCGAGATCGAGCGGTCCGCCAAGGTCGCCGGAATGCCAATCAATCCGAAGCCGGCCCATTGGCCCACCAACCCGGCTCCGTCGTCATACGCCATAATAGCCGCGCAAGCCGCGGGCGGCGGCGACCTTGCCGGATTGGTCGCCGGGATAACTCGCGCCTGTTGGGCCGAGGAGAAGGACGTCGCCGACGACGTGGTCATCAAGGCCTGTCTGGAAGAGGCGGGATTCGATCCCTCGCTGGCCGACAGCGGGTTGCTCGCCGGGGCGCAGACCTATGAGCAGAACCTCGAGGATGCGGTGAATGCGGGCGTCTTTGGCGCGCCGTTCTTTGTCACCGATGATGGTGGCAGGTTCTGGGGCCAGGATCGGATCGGTCAGCTCGACATGTATCTTGCCGGGAAGCTCTGATCGCCGCGCGGATCGGATGGCGGCGAAGCTGGAGATCGACCCAACGGTTGTCTAGCCGCCCGTATGGCTCATGTGCCGGCTGACCTGACCATCGGCCTGCTGGCGCGAATAGTCGAAGTCGTGTCCCTTGGGCTTGCGGTCGATTGCCGCCCGGATCGCCTCCTCCAGAAGCTGATCCGATTCCGACGCTCTCAAAGGCGCTCGCAGATCCGCCATGTCCTCCTGACCGAGGCACATGTAGAGCTCGCCGGTGCAGGTCAGGCGCACCCGGTTGCAGCTTTCGCAGAAGTTATGGGTGAGAGGGGTGATGAACCCGATCTGCTGCCCGGTCTCCTCGAGCCGGACATAGCGCGCTGGTCCACCTGTGCGGTGATCCAGATCGGTCAGTGTGAACCGCTCCCGCAGCTTGCCCCGCAGGTCCTTGAGCGACCAATATTGCCCGACCCGATCCTCGCCGCCGAGATCGCCCATCGGCATGACCTCGATGAACGTCAGGTCCATGTCCCGGCTGGCGCACCAGTCTGAGAGCGTGAAGAGCTCGTCCTCGTTGAACCCTTTGAGCGCGACGGTGTTGATCTTGACCCGAAGCCCGGCCTTCTGCGCTGCGTCGATGCCCTTCAGCACTTGGGGCAGGCGGCCCCACCGGGTGACGCGGGCGAACTTGTCCTCGTCCAGAGTGTCGAGCGAAACGTTGATACGGCGCACGCCCGCGGCATAGAGATCGTCGGCGAACCGGGCGAGCTGCGAGCCGTTCGTCGTAACCGTAAGCTCCTTCAGAGCGCCGCTGTCGAGATGCCGCGACATCGACCGGAAGAAGGTCATGATATCCCGCCGCACCAGCGGCTCGCCGCCCGTGATCCTGAGCTTTTCAACGCCCATCCGCACGAAGGTCGAGCACATGCGGTCCAGCTCCTCCAGCGTCAGCAGCTCTTTCTTCGGCAGAAAGGTCATGTTCTCGGACATGCAGTAGACGCAGCGGAAATCGCAGCGGTCGGTGACCGAGACGCGGAGGTAGGTGATCGCGCGCGCGAAGGGGTCTATGAGCGGAGGCATTTCCATAACTGGTAACCTAATTTGACCAAGCCGGGGCCGCAAGCAGCAACTCCGGTTGATCGCGGCCTGCCGGCGGACTACTCCTGGTGTCCATGACGCGCCTGCTCCTCCCGCTGCCGATCCTCCTTGCCGCCTGCTCGCCGGGCTTGATCGACACGTCCGCCGCGGACCCGAAGCCCGCGCCGAGACCCGCCGCCGTGAATGATCTGCCGCCGCCGGCTAACGCCCGCACGGTCGAAGAGTTCGACACCTCCACCCAGGCGGATCGAGAGGCCGCCGCGACCGTTTCATCGCAAGGCACGTTCATCGGAACGACGGTCGCGTCACTCGGCGATCCGGGGCGGCCCGGCTTCTGGATCGAGGCGCCGCTGATCACGGCCCCTGGCAAAGGCCGGGTTGTTTGGCCCGCGACGGGCGCCGAAGTCGAGCTTGACCTGATCCCCGGCGATGGGGGCGGCGGGCGCCTGTCGCTCGCTGCGCTCCGCCTCCTCGGCGTTCCGCTGACCGATCTGCCCACGGTCGAGGTCTATGCTTTCTGAGACACGGCGGACAGTGCCCGCTGGTGACTGGTCCGAGATCCAGCGCGATTTCGTTTGGGACGTGCCGTCGAATTTCAACATCGCAGACGCATGCTGCGCGTCCTGGGCGAAAGCCGATCCCGACCGAACGGCGATTATCGACATCGAGGAGGACGAGGTGCGGGAGGTCTGGACCTTCGCCCGACTGGACGACGCGGCGCGCCGTCTGGCCTCGGCCATGGCGGACGAGGGGGTCCGCCGTGGCGACCGTGTCGCGGTCCTTCTGACCCAATCGCCCGCGGTCATGGTCGCGCATTTCGCGGCGATGAAGCTCGGAGCGATCGTCCTGCCGCTCTTCACGCTTTTCGGGGAGGACGCGCTCGCCTTCCGGCTGGAGGACAGCGGCGCCGTTCTGGCCGTGACCGACGACGCGCAGATCGACAAGCTGATCGCCGCCGCGCGGGACACCGACCTCGCGTCCGTCATCACCACCGGCCAGCGCTCCGCCAAGGGGCATCCGCGGATCCAGCCGCTCTTCAGTGCATTGAAAAATAAGCCAATTGCAGACCCGGCCCCCGTCGGCGCCGACGACCCCGCCGTCCTGATCTACACCTCCGGCACGACCGGCCCGCCCAAGGGCGCGCTCCACGCGCACCGATTCCTGATCGGTCACCTGCCATCGGTCGAGATGCACCTCGAGCGCTTTCCCGTCGCCGGAGACGTCGCTTGGACGCCCGCTGACTGGGCCTGGATCGGGGGCCTGATGGACCTCGCCATGCCGTCGCTCTACTTCGGCGTGCCTCTAATCGCGCATCGCATGCGCAAGTTCGATCCCGAGGCGGCTTACCAGCTGATCGGAGCGGAGCGGATCAGCACGATGTTTCTGCCGCCCACAGCCCTGAAGCTGCTGCGGCAGGCGGAAGCGCCGAACAATCTGACCGTCCGTGCCATCGGCTCTGGCGGCGAGAGCCTGTCATCCGACCTGTTGGCTTGGGGTCGGGAGGTGCTTGGCGCCCCAATCAACGAGCTATACGGCCAGACCGAGTGCAACCTCGTGGTGTCCTCCTCCGCAGGTCTTGACGTCCTGAAGCCCGGCACGATGGGACAAGCGGTGCCGGGACATGAGGTGGCGATCATCGACTCAGCCGGGCACGAACTGCCCGTCGGCGAGATCGGCGAGATCGCGGTCCGCCGCCCTGACCCGGTGATTTTTCTCGAGTACTGGAACCAGCCTCAAAAGACGGCGGACAAATTCATTGGCAACTGGCTCCGCACCGGCGATCTGGGCTCCCGAGACGAGGAGGGGTATGTCACCTATGCCTCACGCGATGACGACGTGATCACCTCGGCGGGCTACCGCATCGGTCCGACCGAAATCGAGAACTGCCTGACCGGCGACCCGGATGTGGTCATTGCCGCTGCCGTCGGCCAGCCCGACCCGGTCCGGACCGAGGTCGTGATCAGCTTCGTGGTTCTGGCGGATGGCGCGTCGCGGGAGGGTCTGGAGGCGCGGCTGATCCAGCGGGTCAAAGACCGCGTCAGCCCGCATGTGGCTCCGAGGCGCATTCACTTCGTGGAAAGCCTGCCGATGACGGCGACAGGAAAGATCATGCGCCGGTCGCTTCGCGAAGATCCTCCGAAGGACTAGCTCACTCCACCGTCACCGATTTCGCAAGGTTCCTTGGCTGATCCACATCCGTGCCCTTGGCCACCGCCGTGTGGTAGGCCAGAAGTTGCGCCGGCACAGCGTAGAGGATCGGCGCCAGCAGGTCCGGCACTTCGGGCATCTCGATCACTGCCATGGTCCCTTCGGCCGCCGTCTCGGCACCCCTCCGATCTGTCAGCAAAACGATCCGGCCCCCTCGCGCCAGAACCTCCTGCATGTTCGAGACGGTCTTGTCGAAGAGCGCGTCTGTCGGTGCCATGACGATCACCGGAACAGTCCGGTCGATCAGCGCGATGGGCCCGTGCTTCAGCTCGCCAGAGGCGTAGCCTTCTGCATGTATATAGCTGATTTCCTTGAGCTTTAAGGCGCCCTCCAGCGCCAGCGGATACATCGGTCCGCGCCCAAGGAACAGGATGTCCGACGCTTCGGCCAGTTTCCCGGCGGTCCGATTGATTGCGTCCGAGCGGGTCAGCGCCTGTGCCATCAGCCCCGGCAGGGTCTTCAGCGCCGTGACATGCCCCGCCAGATCGTCTTCGCTGATCTTCCGCCGGTCGGCGCCTGCCTTCAGCGCCAGGCACAGAAGAACGAACAACTGGCAGGTGAAGGCTTTGGTCGAGGCCACGCCGATCTCGGCGCCCGCGAGGATCGGCAGCGCGACATCGCTCTCCCGCGCGATCGAGCTCTCGGCGACGTTGACCACCGAGAGGATCTGCGCCTGACCCGCCGCATGCCGCAAGGCGGCCAGCGTGTCCGCCGTCTCGCCCGACTGGCTGACGAAGACCGCCAGCGTGTTCGGTCCGATGGGCGGCGCGCGATAGCGGAATTCCGAGGCGATATCGACCTCGACCGGAATGCCGGACAGCCGCTCGATCCAGTATTTCGCTGTCATGCAGGCGAGATAGGCCGTGCCGCAGGCCACCATGAGCACCCGGTCGACATTGTCGAAATGGGGCGTCTGATCTGGAAAGGCGAGGGCGTCGTTCGGCACGTAGTGGCGGATTGCTTCGGCCAGCACGGTCGGCTGCTCTGCGATCTCTTTCGCCATGAAATGCTTGTACCCGCCTTTGTCGATCCGGGTCGTGTCGATCTGGATTGTTCGAATCTCGCGATTCGCCCGGCGCCCTTCAGCATCCCAGATCTCGACGCTGTCGCGAGTGAGCGCGGCTCGGTCGCCTTCCTCGAGATAAGTGATCCGGTCGGTCAGCGGCGCGAGCGCGATGGCGTCCGAGCCGAGGAAGGTCTCGCCCTCGCCATGCCCGATCGCCAGCGGCGAGCCCTTTCGGGCGGCGACGATCAGATCGTTCTCGCCCTCGAACAGGAAGGCGAGCGCGAAGGCGCCGTCGAGCCGCGCTATCGTCTGCTCCGCCGCGTCGCGCGGGGAGAGGCCCTGATCGAGGTACGACTGCGCCAGAAGCGAGATCGTCTCGGTGTCCGTCTCGGTCTGAGGGGCATAGCCCTTGGCCTCCAGATCGGTCCGCAACGATCTGAAATTCTCTATGATTCCGTTGTGCACCACCGCGACCGGTCCGGATTGATGCGGATGCGCGTTCCGAACCGAGGGCTCGCCATGGGTGGCCCAGCGGGTGTGTCCGATCCCGGACTTTCCCGAAAGCGGTTCGTGGACCAGCAAGTCGGAGAGGTTGACCAACTTCCCGACCGCCCGCCGCCGATCCAGCCGTCCATCCGAGACGGTCGCGATCCCCGCGCTGTCATAGCCCCTGTATTCGAGCCGCTTCAGCGCCTCGACCAGAACTGGCGCCGCCTCGTGGTCGCCCAGAATGCCTACGATGCCGCACATGCGCTTATCCTTTCCCGTTCGCCGCCTTGGCGGCGCGCAGCTTCTCGAAAAACCGGGTCGCGAAAGTCAGCTTGTTGTCCTGTCGGGTCCGCCCGACGGCCAGGGCGCCGTCGGGCACGTCCTTGGTGACGACCGTGCCCGACGCCGTCATCGCCCCTGCGCCCACGCGCACCGGCGCCACAAGCATCGTGTCCGACCCGATGAAGGCCTCCTCGCCGATCTCAGTACGGTGCTTGAACACGCCGTCATAATTGCAGGTGATCGTTCCCGCGCCGATATTCGCCCGGGGCCCGACGTCGGCGTCCCCGATGTAGGACAGGTGGTTCGCCTTCGCGCCCTCGCCGAGAGTCGCGTTCTTCATCTCGACGAAGTTGCCGACCTTGGCGCCGTTCGAGACCTCCGCGCCGGTCCTGAGCCGCGCGAAAGGTCCGACAATCGCGCCCGACCCGATGTGGCAGCCTTCGAGATGACAGAAAGCGCGGATGAGGGCCCCGGTCTCGACAGTGACCCCTGGCCCGAACACGACATTCGGCTCAATCACCGCGTCGCGCCCGATGAGCGTGTCGAAGGACAGATGAACGGTCTCCGGCGCGACCAGCGTCACGCCATCGTTCAGCAGCACGGCGCGGCGCCGCGCCTGGAAGATCGCTTCGGCCCGCGCCAGATCGCCGCGCGAGTTGACGCCCAGCGTTTCGGCTTCGTCGCAGAGAACCACCCGCGTCGTCAGACCACGGGCCCGGCCGATTTCGATGATGTCGGTGAGGTAATACTCCTCGGAGGCGTTGTTGTTGCCAACGGCCTCTACGAGGTCCATCAGGACCGAGACGTCCGCCATGACCACCCCGGAATTGCAAAGCTGGACCGCGCGCTCTTCTTCGGTGGCGTCCTTCCACTCCACAATCCTCAGGAGCGTGTCGCCTTCAGTGATGAACCGCCCGTAGCGGGCCGGGTCTTCCGCCTCGAACCCCAGTATCACGATGTCCGCGCCGGCCTGTCTCGCATCGGCCATATTGGCCAGCGTCTCGGGCCGGATGAACGGCGTGTCGCCATAAAGAACGAGCGCGTCGCCCTCGGCGCCGTCCAGCGCGGATGCGGCGGCGCCGACGGCGTGCGCGGTGCCGAGTTGCATCTCTTGTCGGGCGATCAGGATGGTGTCGTCCAGAGACCGCGCCGCGTCAGCGACCGCGTCCCCGCCATGCCCCACGACGATCACGCGCCGTCCGCTGCTCAACTCATCCGCCGAGGCGAGCGCATGGACGAACATCGGCGCGTCGCCGATCTCATGCAGCGCCTTCGCGCGGTCAGACTTCATGCGAGTCCCTTCGCCTGCCGCCAACAGGATCAGGTGGGTGGTCATGCCTGCTCTTTCCTTTTTGTGCCCGCCGTTTTAGCCGGAAGGTCACGCCGCGCAAGCCGCGCGGGCTTCACTTGATGTTGCCGGAGATTACATCGACGGCGGCGAATTGCCGACGGAAAGTCGATGAAAACTGTCATTTTCGATCTGGATGGAACCCTCGCGGACACAAGCGGCGATCTGATCGCCGCCGCAAACGCTTGTTTCAAAGGGCTTGGCCTGGGGGCGCTGCTCGATCCCGAGGCCGACAAGCTGACGGCGTTTCACGGCGGACGGGCGATGCTTCGGCTGGGGTTCTCACGGGCCGGCAGTGGCTTTGGTGAGGACGCCGTGACGGCGGAATACCCCAAGCTTCTGAATTACTACGAGGCGCATATCGATCGCCACACGCGGCTTTACCCCGGCGCCCGGTACGCGGTCGAGCGTATGAACGCTGCCGGCTATGCCACTGGGATCTGCACCAATAAGCCAGAACGCCTGGCGGAGGAGTTACTGACCCGGCTCGGCGTCCGCGAGCTTTTCGGTTCGCTGGTCGGCGCCGAGACGCTCGGCGCGCCCAAGCCCGACCCGAAACCCTATCGCGCGTCGGTCGAGCGGGCGGGGGGCAGGGTTGAGACCTCTCTGATCATTGGCGACACCGAGACGGACGTAAAAACAGCGCGCGCGGCGGGCGTCCCGGTGATTTTGGTGACCTTCGGCCCTGAGGGCGAGGCGATCGCGCGGCTGAACCCCGAGGCGCTTCTGGCGCATTTCGACGCTCTTGACGCTGTTGTCGCCGACCTCATCGGCCACCCCTGACCCTAATTCGCTTGACCGACCCGGATTCGCGACGTTAGTAATTGAACAGTCGTTCAATAAATTGGGAGGCCCCATGTTCGGCGCGTCCATGCGGTTCGATCTGGGTGAGGACATTGAAGCGCTGCGCGAGGCGGTGCATCGCTGGGCGCAGGAGCGCGTCCGGCCGATCGCGTCCGAGATCGACCAGACAAACGACTTCCCGTCCCATCTCTGGCGCGAGATGGGAGATTTGGGGCTTTTGGGAGTCACTGTCGATGAAGAATACGGTGGTGCGAACATGGGTTACCTCGCCCATTCCGTCGCGGTCGAGGAGATCGCCCGCGCCTCCGCCAGCGTCTCGCTGTCCTATGGCGCGCATTCGAATCTCTGCGTGAACCAGATCAACCTGAACGGCACAGCGGAGCAGAAGGCCAAATACCTGCCCAAGCTTATCTCGGGGGAGAATGTCGGCGCGCTGGCGATGTCCGAGGCGGGGTCCGGTTCGGACGTGGTGTCGATGAAGCTCCGCGCGGAGAAGCGGAACGACCACTACCGCCTGAACGGCACGAAGTACTGGATCACCAACGGCCCGGACGCTGACACGCTGGTGGTCTACGCAAAGACCGACCCGGATGCCGAATCGAAGGGGATCACGGCGTTTCTGATTGAAAAAGAGATGGTTGGCTTCTCAACTTCACCTCATTTCGACAAGCTCGGGATGCGCGGCTCCAACACGGCCGAGCTGATCTTTGATGATGTAGAGGTGCCATTCGAGAACGTCCTCGGCGAGGAGGGGCGCGGCGTTGCCGTCCTGATGTCCGGCCTCGATTACGAGCGCGTGGTGCTGGCGGCCATCGGCCCAGGCATCATTGCCGCCTGCATGGACGAGATCATGCCCTATATGGTCGAGCGAAAGCAATTCGGCCAGCCGATTGGGTCGTTCCAGCTCATGCAGGGCAAGATCGCGGACATGTACACCGCGATGAACTCCGCTCGCGCTTATGTCTACGAGGTCGCCAAAGCCTGCGATCGGGGCGACGTTACCCGGCAGGACGCGGCGGCGTGTTGCCTCTACGCCTCCGAGGTCGCGATGACCCAGGCGCATCAGGCGGTTCAGGCCATGGGCGGCGCCGGGTTCATGAGCGACAGCCCTGTCAGCCGCCTCTTCCGGGACGCAAAGCTCATGGAGATCGGCGCAGGAACCTCCGAGATCCGCCGCATGCTCATTGGGCGGGAGCTTGTGGGGACGATGGGATGAAGGTCCCAGGCCGCGTGATACTCGCCACGGCGTCGCTTGCGGCAGTCGCGGGCGGGCTGGGCCTGATCGCGGGCCTTCGCGGCCTCCCGACCGAGACGGCGCTCATCAACGCCGCGTCCGACGACTACACGCGCTCCACGAGCCGGCCGCGGACCGACTGCGGCGGCATTCCGGGTAGGGCGGAGGTGTGGATTGAGGTCCGATGCGGTGACGGATCGGCCTTAAGGTCTTATCTCTTTGATCGGCGGGGCAATCGCCTTGTCGCCGGAGAGGAGCCGACAACATGACGGATATCGTTCTAACACCTTATATCGAAAAGGTTTTGTCCGAGCAGGACGAGTACCGCGCCGCCGGTCCTTCTGCCTTTCCCCGTGCGATCCGCTCCATCGCCAAGCCGATGAGCCTTTTGACGAACCGCCTGATCCCAGGAGAGGTGATCGAAGCGGCGATCCGGGGCGCCGATTGGGCCGCCTCCGGGTCGATCCGCAAGGCGGCGATCAACCACGATTTCACGGATCTCACCGAATGCGACGAAGCGGCGGCCGAAGTGCGCCGCTGGGCGCTCGGCTACGCCGTCACCGGCGGCGGCGCTGCGGGCGCCTTTGGGGCCGTGGGCCTTGTCGTCGACGTTCCGGCAACCATTGCGCTTGCGCTCAGGACGACGCGGTTGGTCGGGCTGTGTTACGGGTTCGGCGCCGATACTGAGGCCGAGCGCATCTATATCCTCAACATCCTGCATCTGGCGGGCGCCAACAGCGCGGAAGAAAAACGAGAGGCCATCGAGCGGCTTGCGAGCGACAGGCGGGAGTTCGGAAAGGACGACTGGCAGAAGATCGTGCGGCTGACCGGGCAGACCACCGGTTCGGTCGCGATGACGCGCCGGGTCGCGGCGACGCTGGGCGTCAATCTGTCGGCCCGGAAGATCGCACAGATCGCCCCGGTTGTGGGCGCTGCGGTCGGCGCGGGCGTGAACGCCGCCTTCCAGAATGACGTGGCGACGGCAGCGCGTTTCGCCTATCGCGCCCGCTGGCTCGAGCTGAACGAGGGCATCCTCGAGGGCAAGGTCTCGACCGGATGATGCGTCTTCTCGCCCTCCTTTCGCTTGTCGCTTCGCCCGTCGGGGCCCAGGAGATCGCCTTCGCGCCTGACGCGACCGAGGCATGTCTTGCGGAAGCGTCAGACGTCTACGGCCAGGAAGCCTGCATCGGCGACTCCGCCCAGGCCTGTATCGACACACCTGATGGCTACACCACCGTGGGCATGGGGTTCTGCCTCTCGGCCGAGGCCTCCTATTGGGACGAGCGATTGAACACGGCGTTTCGCGCGCTTCTGCGAAGCGAAAGCGAATTGATGGAAGAAATGGAGAAGATCGGCTCCTCCGTGCCGGATACAGCGAAGGCGTTGCGTGATATGCAGCGCACATGGATCGGCTTCAGGGACGCATCCTGCGCCTATGAGCACGCCACATGGGGCGGCGGGTCGGGCGGCGGGCCTGCGTATGCGGGTTGTCTGATGGACAAGACCGGACGTCAGGCGCTGGTTCTGGAGCAGCGTCTTCGGGATCGCGCGAATTGAAGCTTTCCTCACGCATATCAACGTCATCGGCCGAGTTCCGCGAGAACGCCCGCGCAAATGCCGAACAGCTTGAAGCTGTCCGCCAGGCGGCCGCTTTGGCCGCTGCAGGTGGTGGCGAGAAATCCCGCGACCGCCATGTTGCTCGCGGCAAGATGCTGCCGCGTGACCGCGTGGCGGCGCTCCTTGATCCGGGCGGGCCCTTCCTCGAGATCGGCGCGACAGCGGCGCACGGCATGTACGAAGGCGCGGCCCCCGGAGCGGGCGTCGTCGCGGGCATTGGCCGGGTCGAAGGCCACGACGTGATGGTCATCGCCAATGACGCGACGGTCAAAGGCGGCACCTATTACCCGATGACGGTCAAGAAACACCTCCGCGCTCAGGAGATCGCGCGGGAATGCCAACTGCCCTGCGTATACCTCGTTGATTCCGGGGGCGCGAACCTGCCCAATCAGGACGAGGTCTTCCCCGACCGCGATCACTTCGGCCGGATCTTCTACAATCAGGCCCAAATGAGCGCGGCCAGCATCCCGCAGATCGCCGTCGTCATGGGCTCCTGCACGGCGGGCGGCGCGTATGTGCCCGCGATGTCCGATGTCACGATTATCGTGAAGGAGCAGGGGACGATCTTTCTTGCCGGACCACCTCTGGTAAAGGCGGCGACCGGCGAGGTGGTGAGCGCCGAGGACTTGGGCGGGGGCGACGTTCACACGCGCCTCTCCGGGGTCGCCGATTATCTAGCCGAGGACGACGCCCACGCGCTGGCGCTGGCCCGGCGCGCGGTCGGGAACCTCAACCGGACCAATCAGGTGACCGTGGACTGGGCGAGCTCGGAGCCGCCCGCATACAATCCCGACGAGCTCTTGGGCGTTGTTCCCTCCGATCTCCGCCGCCAGTACGACATTCGCGAGGTCATCATGCGCCTCGTCGATGGCTCGCGCTTCGACGAATTCAAAGCGCGGTTTGGCGAGACGCTGGTAACTGGCTTCGCCCATATCGACGGCTGCCCCGTCGGTATCATTGCCAACAACGGCGTCCTCTTCGTAGAAAGCGCCGAGAAAGGCGCGCATTTCGTCGAGCTCTGCTCGCAACGCCGCATCCCATTGATCTTCCTGCAGAACATCACCGGTTTCATGGTTGGCAGGAAGTATGAAAACGCCGGTATCGCGCGGGCGGGTGCCAAGATGGTTACCGCCGTTGCCACGACTTCGGTCCCGAAGATCACCATGATCGTCGGCGGCTCCTTCGGGGCCGGGAACTACGGTATGGCCGGCCGCGCCTACCAGCCTCGCTTTCTCTGGACCTGGCCCATGAGCCGGATCAGCGTGATGGGGGGCGCGCAAGCGGCGAACGTGCTCGCCACGGTAAAACGCGACGCGATCGAGCGCGCGGGCGATACATGGTCCGACGAGGAGGAGGCGGAATTCAAGCGCCCGACCATCGAGATGTTCGAGCGTCAGTCGCACCCTCTCTACGCTTCCGCGCGCCTTTGGGACGACGGCATCATCGACCCGCGAAAGGCGCGCGATGTCCTCTCGCTCAGCCTCTCCGCCGCGCTGAACGCGCCGATCGAAGAGACGCGCTTCGGCGTGTTCCGCATGTGAGCGCCGATCCGATGTCCGCCCGTCCTTTCGACACTCTCCTCATCGCCAATCGGGGCGAGATCGCCTGCCGGGTGATCGACACCGCCCGCCGCATGGGTCTCCGCGCCGTCGCGGTCTTTTCCGATGCCGACGCGGACGCCCTTCATGTCGCGATGGCCGACGAGGCCGTGCGGATCGGCCCGCCATCGCCCGCCGACAGCTACCTGAAGATCGACGCCATCCTTGCCGCCGCCCGACAGACTGGCGCAGGCGCGATCCACCCCGGTTACGGTTTCCTGAGCGAGAACCCCGAGTTCGTCGAGGCGGTTGAGCGCGAGGGCCTCGTCTTTGTCGGACCGTCCGCCAGCGCGATCCGGGCCATGGGCCTTAAGGACGCGGCAAAGGCGCTGATGGAAAAGGCGGGCGTTCCGGTGGTCCCCGGCTATCACGGCGACGATCAAAGCCCCGAGCGGCTGGCCGACGAGGCGGGTCGCATCGGCTACCCCGTTTTGATCAAGGCCGTTGCAGGCGGGGGCGGCAAAGGCATGCGGATCGCAAGCCTGCCGCACGAGTTCGAGGAGTCGCTGGCCTCGGCCCAGGCCGAAGCGCGATCGGCTTTCGGAAACGATGCGGTGCTGATCGAGAAGCTGGTCGAAAAGCCCCGGCACATCGAGGTGCAGGTCTTTGGCGACGGCGACCACGCCTTGCATCTCTTTGAGCGCGATTGCTCGCTCCAGCGCCGCCATCAGAAGGTGATCGAAGAGGCGCCCGCGCCCGGTATGACCGACGAGATGCGCACCGCCATGGGCGCGGCTGCGGTAAGGGCGGCGGAGGCGGTCGGCTATTCCGGCGCCGGAACGGTCGAGTTCATCGTCGACGCCTCTGACGGCCTGCGCCCCGATCGGTTCTGGTTCATGGAGATGAACACGCGGCTTCAGGTCGAGCATCCGGTGACCGAGGCCATCACCGGCGTCGATCTGGTCGAATGGCAGCTCCGCGTCGCGGCGGGCGAGCCGCTGCCCGCTCCGCAATCCGACCTCTCCATCACGGGCCATTCCATCGAAGCGCGTCTCTATGCCGAAGACGCCGCAGGGGGTTTCCTGCCCGCCACGGGCTGCCTCGCGCATCTGGTCTTCCCGGAGGGCGCGCGCATCGACACCAGCGTGCGGCAAGGCGATGCAATCACGCCGCATTATGACCCGATGATCGCGAAGATCATTGTGCATGGAGCGGATCGGGGCGAGGCGCTCCGCGACATGGACCGGGCGCTCGCCGCGACCGAGATCGCGGGAACCGAGACCAACCGCGCGTTTCTCGCCAGGCTCGCCGCCTGCGAGGGGTTCCGGTCCGGTGATGTTGACACCGGCTTGATCGCGCGGGAGCTGCCGAACCTGATCGCGGAGGCGCCGCCGTCCGACGCCGCGTTGGCCATCGCTGCGGTCGCGGCTTTGGGCGTCAAGCAGGACGCGGTTCGGGGCTTCTCCAACTGGACGCCGCTCGCGCATCCGGTGACCCTGGGCGAGACCGCGCTCAGCGTTGCCTTCACGCCGACCGGCGCATCTGTCGGCATCGGCGCCAAGACCCTAGCCGTCTCGCAATCGCCCGCGGGGTGGATGGTGGACGGTCGCAAGGCGCCGCTCAAGGCGGCGCGGATCGGAAACGCCGTCCATGTCTTCGGCGCGGAAACCGCCTCCTGGGAGCTGCCCGATCCGCTGGCGTGCGGGACCGGCGCGGGGCAGGGCGGGCTGGAAGCGCCGATGCCGGGACTGATCACCGATGTGCGCATCGCGGCTGGCGACGCTGTCGTCGCGGGGCAGCGCCTCGTTCTCCTCGAAGCGATGAAGATGGAACACGCGCTGACCTCCCCCCGCGACGGCCGCGTGGCAGAGGTGCGCGTGTCCGCTGGCGACCAGGTCGAGGCTGGCGAGCGCCTTCTCGCGCTTGAGCCGGAGGCGGCCGAATGATCCGACTCGCCCATGCCCATCAAACCCGCTCCATGCGGATCTATTGGCTTTTGAAGGAGTTGGGCTTTGATTTTGAGGTCGAGCTCCGCCCCTTTGACAAGACCCTCCGCGCCCCCGAATTCCTCGCGCGTTCGCCCGTGGGCCGCATCCCGGCGCTTGAGATCGACGGGCGGACCTTCTTCGAATCCGGTGCGATCATTCAGATTCTCTGCGCCCGTTTTTCCGACGCCGGGCTTGGCCGCGCTGAGGACGATCCCGAATGGGAGGATTGGCTGGTCTGGCTCAACTTCGCTGAAACGCTGAGCCAGCACACCGCCAGCCTGACCCAGCAGCACATCATGCTGCGCGAGGATTTCATGCGCTCGCCAACGGTCATGCGCCTGGAGGCCGCGCGGGCTGGCAAGTGTTTCGACGCGATCGAGCGGCGCCTGGCCGGGCGCGATTTCCTGCTCGACGGAGGCTTCTCCGCTGCAGACATCGCCGTGGCGCAGGCCGTCTACATGGCGCTCCATTTTACGACGATCGGCGAGCGGCCCGCCATGGCCGCCTGGTACGAGCGGCTCACGTCCCGTCCCGCCTTCATGTCCTCGCTGCCGCCCGAGGGCGCGCCGCGCCTCTACGCCAAGGATTTCTATCCGGTTCCGGAGGATTGAGCGGTGGCAGAAGCGGTGGAAATTGTCGAGGTCGGCCCCCGCGACGGGCTGCAAAACGAGGATCGGGCGATCCCTGTGGACGAGAAGGTCGCGCTCATCGACCGGTTGTCGGAGGCCGGTTTCGCCCGCATCGAGGCGGCGAGCTTTGTCAGCCCCAAATGGGTGCCGCAGATGGCCGGGTCCGCTGAAGTGATGGCGGGCATCCGCCGGGCGCCGGGCGTGCGCTACACCACGCTGACCCCCAACCTCCGCGGTCTGGAGGACGCGATCGCGGCGAAGGCCGACGAGGTCGCGGTTTTCGGAAGCGCCTCCGAGGCCTTCAGCCGCGCCAACATCAACGCCACGATTGAAGAGAGCCTCGAGCGGTTCCAACCGGTTCTCGCCCGCGCAGCAGAAGTGGGATTACCGGTGCGGGGCTACATCTCCTGCGTCACTGACTGCCCCTATGAGGGCCCCGTCGCGCCTGAGGCCGTCGCGCGGGTGTCGGAGGCGCTGAAGGCCATGGGATGCTTCGAGCTGTCCCTTGGCGAGACTATCGGGCGCGGGACGCCAGAGCGGGTGGACGCCATGCTGGCGGCGGTTCTGAGCGTGGCCGAACCCGCTGAACTTGCTGGACATTTTCATGACACCTCAGGCCGCGCGCTGGAGAATGTGGGCGTCAGCCTCGCGCACGGTCTCCGGGTCTTCGACGCCGCAGTCGCGGGCCTCGGCGGATGCCCCTACGCCCCGGGCGCCGCGGGCAATGTCGCGACGGGGGCTCTGGCGCGGTATCTGGACGCCGCCGGCTTCTCGCATGGACTCGATCTCGAAAAACTCGAAGACGCTGCGCGGCTGGCGCGGCAGATGCGGAGCGCTGAAGCATGAACACGATCCGATTGGAAACCGATGAAAGGGGCGTCGCGACGCTGACCCTCGCGCGGCCAGATAAGCGCAACGCCATGTCGGCGGAGATGATTGCTGAGCTGCACGCGGTCGCCGACTCGATCGCCACGGATGAGGGGATTCGCGCGGTCGTTCTCGCGGCGGAAGGATCGGTCTTCTGCGCCGGCGGCGATCTCGGATGGATGCGGGAGCAAATGGCGGCGGACGCCGAAACCCGGCGGCGCGAAGCGGCCAAACTCGCGTGGATGCTGAACGCGCTGAATGAACTGCCGAAGCCGCTCATCGGGAAGATCCACGGCAACTCCTTTGGCGGCGGGATTGGGCTGATGTCGGTCTGCGATGCCGTCGTCGCCGCTAAGGGGACCCTCTTCGGCCTGACTGAGACGCGGCTCGGCCTCCAACCCGCCACCATTGGTCCCTACGTCATTTCCCGCATCGGGGAGACGATGGCGCGGCGTGTCTTCTTCTCCGCGCGTCTCTTCAGCGTGGAGGAAGCGGAACGGATGGCCCTTGTTGCTCGGATCGCCGAGCCGGAAGACCTGGACGCCGCCGTCGAGGCCGAGGTCGCGCCCTATCTCGAAACGGCGCCGGGCGCGGTGGCGGAAGCCAAGGCCCTGACCCGGCTCATGGGCCCGAAGATCGACCCTCACCGCATTGAGGCCACCATCGACATGCTCGTCGCAAGATGGGAGACCGACGAGGCCGAGGAGGGGATCAGCGCGTTCTTCGAGAAGCGCAAGGCGGCCTGGATGCCGAAGGACTGACCGCGACCGCCGTTGACGCTCTCCCGGACCGGCAGTAGGTATGAGCCAAGCGCATCGCGCGATACGGGAACCTGACGGAGCGCACACGTGGAAAGCCTGCTTGCCGAGTACCTGCCGATTCTCGTATTCCTTGGCCTCGCCATAGGCCTCGGCCTTGTCCTGCTACTCGCCGCCGCGCTGGCCGCGCCGCGCGATCCGGACCCCGAAAAGCTCTCCGCCTACGAGTGCGGCTTCAACGCTTTCGACGATGCGCGGATGAAATTCGACGTACGTTTCTACCTCGTCGCGATCCTCTTCATCATCTTCGATCTTGAGATCGCATTCCTCTTCCCCTGGGCCGTCGCCTTCGGCGCGCTGAGCGACGCTGCGTTCTGGTCGATGATGGTGTTTCTCGCGGTTCTGACGGTCGGGTTCGCCTATGAGTGGAAAAAGGGCGCGCTTGAGTGGGAGTAATCCCCGCAACCCCGCCTCTCGCCTTCGAAAAATTGACCTGAGGACACGCCGATTGCCGCGTTGAACTCGGTCTGGGCATGCAGTACCGTCTGGCCGGAACCGGGATGCGCCGGTCGTTAGGGATCATGGGAGTCAGGGCTCATGTCTGTCGCCACCAACGCGAATACCGCGGGGCCTGATCGCGATGTCGCGACCCAGGAACTGAACCGGGAGCTTCAGGACAAGGGCTTTCTGGTCACCTCGACCGACGACATCATCAACTGGGCGCGCACCGGCTCGCTCCACTGGATGACCTTCGGGCTCGCCTGCTGCGCGGTCGAAATGATGCACACCTCGATGCCGCGCTATGACCTCGAGCGTTTCGGCACCGCGCCTCGCGCCTCGCCCCGCCAGTCCGACCTGATGATCGTGGCCGGCACGCTGACCAACAAGATGGCGCCGGCGCTCCGCAAGGTCTACGACCAGATGCCCGAGCCGCGTTACGTGATCTCGATGGGCTCCTGCGCCAACGGCGGCGGCTACTACCACTATAGCTACAGCGTCGTCCGGGGCTGCGACCGGATCGTGCCCGTGGACATCTACGTCCCGGGCTGCCCGCCGACGGCGGAGGCGCTGCTCTA
>JASJAU010000067.1 GCA_030066855.1 Paracoccaceae bacterium
GCTCCGCCCGGCTTCATCCGGGGGCTCGCAGCGGAGCGCGGGGTCGACCTCTCGGGCATTTTCGATGCTGATGGCTCCCATAGTTACAAGGACTTCTGGGACTTTCTGAAAGTTTATGAGGCGGCAACCTCTGTCCTCAAAACCCCGGAGGATTACGGCCGCCTGACCCGCGCGGTTCTCGAAGAAAGCGCCGCGAGCGGCGTTATCTACTCCGAGACCTTCCTGTCGCCGGATTTCTGCGGCGGGCGCGATGTAGGGGCCTGGCGGGAGTACCTCGCCGCCATCCGCGAGGCGGCCGACGAGGCCGAGGCGCGGGACGGCATCATCCTGCGCGGCATCGTGACCTGCATTCGCCACTTCGGGCCAGAGAAGGCCAAGGAGACGGCAATCGCGGCGACCGAGACGGCTGGCGACTGGATCGTCGGCTTCGGGATCGCGGGCGACGAGCAATCCGGCAAGCCTGCGGATTTCACCTGGGCCTTCGACTGCGCGCGCGAGGCGGGGCTGCGGCTGACCGCCCATGCTGGCGAATGGGGCGGGCCGGAAAGCGTGCGGGATGCACTGGACGCGCTCAAGGTCGAGAGGATCGGGCATGGCGTCCGGGCGATCGAGGACGGGGCGCTGGTCGACCGGCTGGCCGAGGACGGGATCGTGCTGGAGGTCTGTCCGGGATCCAATATCGCGCTGGGACTCTACCCGAACTGGGGGGCGCATCCCATCGCCCGGCTTAAAGAACGGGGGGTCACCGTCACCGTCTCCACCGACGACCCTCCCTTCTTCCACACGACGATGACGCGCGAATATGACGAACTGGCGGAGACCTTCGACTGGGATGAAACCGTTTTGAACGGGATCGCGCGGGACTCCGCCCAGGCCGCATTCTGCGATGACCAAACCCGCGAGACCGTGTTGAAAAGGCTGGAGGGCGCATGACCGATCACCTGACAATCGTTGACCACCCGCTGGTTCAGCACAAGCTGACTCTGATGCGCGAAAAGGACACCTCGACCGCGGTGTTCCGGCAGCTTCTGCGCGAGATAAGCCATCTGCTCGCCTATGAAGTGACGCACGTCCTGCCCATGACGACGAAAAGGATCGAGACGCCTCTCAAGGAGATGGACGCGCCGGTGTTGGATGGCCGCAAGCTCGCGCTCGTGTCGATCCTGCGGGCCGGAAACGGGTTGCTTGACGGGATGCTCGACCTGATCCCCTCGGCGCGGGTCGGGTTCGTGGGGCTTTACCGCGATGAGGAGACGCTGGAGCCTGTTCAGTACTATTGCAAGCTGCCTGGCGAGTTGAACGAGCGATTGGTTATCGCCGTGGACCCGATGCTCGCGACCGGCAACAGCTCCGCCGCGGCGATCGACCTGTTGAAGGAGGCGGGCGCGACAAACATCCGCTTTCTCTGCCTGCTCGCCGCGCCCGAAGGCGTCGCGCGCATGAAGGAGGCGCATCCGGATGTCCCGGTCGTCACCGCCGCGCTGGACGAGTGTTTGAACGAGAAGGGCTATATCGTCCCCGGTCTTGGCGACGCGGGCGACCGGATGTTCGGGACGAAGTGACCTTAGTCCTCGCAGATTTGCTGGAGCGCGATCCAGTTTCCATCCGATAGGATGGCACGCCTGGGCGCGCCGCTCGCTTGAATGACCGAGGCCTCGGTCGGGCCGGGCGCGGATATCCGCAGGTACGGATTTGGTTCGACATCTGATGCCGCGAACGCCGGAACAAGCTCGGACGGGCGCAATTCGGCAGGCGGTAAGGCGATGAGCCGTTCGGCATGGTCGCGGAGCGCCGTCTCGGGAAGCCGGCCAGTTGTCAGAAGTGTCAGCGCCGAAAAAAGCCCCGCCTTGTCCAGAAGCGCGGCCAATGGGTCCGGCGCCGATCTGCGGATGTCCTCGGCAATCAGATAGCCTGCCAGAACCTCGGGCGTCTCATGATCCTCCACCAACTCGTGCCCGATCAGAATGATGCCGCCGGGCAGATGAGCCGTCGTCTCCAAGGCTGACGGGAGCACGACCAGACGCGCCGGACTGGACCGAAAGAGCCGCTGGCTCAGCCGCACGAGCGCGCGCTGGCCCGCCGGATCGGCGCAAGGCGCTCCCGCAACGCGGCGCACCTGCGCGAGCAAATCCTGGCCAATGTTCTCCCGAGCGGCGTCGGGGACGATGGCCGCCGTGTACTGCGCCACCGCGCCCGGCAGCCAGAACACTCCCAACCCGAGGATCGCCGCGGTCAGGCTCGCGAGACTTGCCGCGCGCAGGCGGCCCGGATGCGCGCGACCTTTTCGGACGGCCTTCAGCACTTTCTCGAGCGCCGCGACCATCTCGGGATCCGAGACTTCCAGCCGGTCTGGCGCCTCTTCCCCGACGTCATAGATCGCCGGTTCTTGGCCGGGGTTCGCGCGGCGCATGGCGGGAAGCGACCAGTGGGTCAGCGCTGTCTCGGAAGGGTCCGATATGGTGAGGGTCGCCTTGCCGATGGACACGATCACGTCGCGACGCTGGGCGTCCGCGTTCGCGCGCCAAACGCCTTCGGCCTCAAGCCGCTGGTATTTCGCAAGGACCGTCAACCGCCCGAACGTCCGCCTGCTCTTTTCTTTTGTCCGATCCTAACCGATCGTCCGGTCTTCGACAATTGCGGAGCCGCCTGCGGATGACGCCGCGTCGGGGATGACAGCGGACATCGACCGCGACACTGTCACTGAAAGACCGAGGATCTGTCATGGCGCCCTATCCCAATCTCTTCCGGCCCCTGGACCTCGGGCATGTCACCCTAAGGAACCGGGTGCTCATGGGGTCGATGCACACCGGTCTTGAGGAGCTTGGGGATTTCGACCGTGTGGCCGCCTTCTATGCCGAACGGGCGCGTGGGGGTGTCGCTCTGATGGTGACGGGCGGCATGGCGCCGAACCGGGAAGGGGGCGTTCTGCCCGGCGCGGCGGGCCTGTTCACCGAGGCCGACATCGCCAACCACGCCCGGGTCACGCAGGCCGTGCGCGACGAAGGCGGGCGGATCGCGATGCAGATCCTTCATGCAGGGCGCTATGCCTACACCACCGAATGCGTCGCGCCGTCTCCGGTGAAGTCCCCGATCTCGCCCTTCTCGCCAGCCGAGCTCGACGAGGCGGGCATCGAGAAACAGATCGCTGACATCGCCACGGCCGCCGCTCGAGCGCGGGAGGCCGGATATGACGGCGTCGAGGTGATGGGGTCCGAGGGGTACTTCCTCAACCAGTTTCTCGTTACGCATACCAACAAGCGGACCGACCGTTGGGGCGGATCCTATGAGAACCGCATGCGTCTTCCCATCGAAGTCGTGCAGCGGGTTCGAGCCGCCGTCGGGACCGACTTCATTGTGATCTACCGCCTGTCGATGATCGACCTGGTGCCGAACGGATCGACCTGGGACGAGGTCGTGACGCTGGCCCGCGCGGTGGAGGAGGCCGGCGCCTCGGTCCTGAACACCGGAATTGGCTGGCATGAGGCGCGCGTGCCGACCATCGCCACCAGCGTGCCCCGGCGGGCCTTTACCTGGGTAACTAAGAAGCTGATGGGCGCGGTTTCCATCCCTGTGATCACCTCGAACCGGATCAATACGCCGGAGGTGGCGGAAGCAGTTCTGGCCGAGGGCTGCGCCGACATGGTGTCGATGGCGCGGCCCTTCCTGGCGGACGCGGATTTCGTGGCCAAGGCGCGGGCCGGGGAGAGCGAGACCATCGCGCCCTGCATCGCATGCAATCAGGCCTGCCTGGATCACACTTTCGAAATGAAGGTTGCCACGTGCTTCGTCAATCCGCGCGCGAGCCATGAGACAGAGTTGATCGTCACGCCTGCGGAGGCGCCTAAGCGGATCGCTGTTGTTGGCGCGGGGCCTGCGGGGATCTCAGCAGCGATGACAGCGGCCGAGCGCGGGCACGACGTGACCCTGTTCGAACGCGCGAGTGAGATCGGCGGGCAGCTGAACATGGCCAAGATAGTACCGGGCAAGGAGGAGTTCTTCGGGTTGCTCGACTACTACCGCACCATGCTGGACCGGCTGGCGGTTCGTTTGGAGCTTAGCCGGGAGGTTGGCGCGGATGGCTTGGAGGGTTTTGACGAGATCGTCGTCGCAACTGGCGTTCGGCCCCGCGACCCCGAGATCCCTGTTGAGAACGGCGCGCATGTTGTGAGCTACATCGACATCCTCACCGGGCGTGAGGAGGCCGGGGAGCGCGTCGCGGTAGTCGGCGCGGGGGGTATCGGGTTCGATGTGTCAGAGTTTCTGACGCATCAAGGCGAAAGCGCCTCGGAGCACCTCCATCTCTGGCTGGAGGAATGGGGCGTATCCGATCCGTCCCTCCACCGGTCCGGCTTGCGCCCCGAGGGGCCGAAACCGGCCCCATCCCCCCGAAGCGTCACGCTTCTGCAACGCAAATCAGAACGCCCCGGGAAGCGGCTAGGCAAGACCACCGGATGGATTCACCGATCGAGCTTGCAAATGAAAGGCGTCAAGATGTTCGGCGGGGTGACCTATGAGGCCGTTTCGAAGGAAGGATTGCGCGTCACGCGGCAGGACGGAAGCAGGGAGGTGATCCCCGCCGACACGGTGGTGCTTTGCGCTGGTCAGGAGCCTGAACGCACGCTCTTCGAGGCCCTGAAAGCCGCGGAAAGGCCGGCGCACGTGATCGGCGGAGCGGACATTGCGGCAGAGTTGGACGCCAAGCGCGCCATAAATCAGGGGGTCCGACTCGCCGCCCGCCTGTAGGCAGTTAAGTTTCTGAAAATAATACGCAAAACCATTGCGACGGGCAGGGCGCGCTCGTTTCCGTCCCCAAAACGATCCCGATAATACCGGGAAATTGTCGGGGGGTTACCCAATTCTCGCCCGATTTCGCCGTCAGACAGGCCCAGCCGGGGGGTACAAGACAAAGGTAACGAACCTGATGGATCGACTGACCGAAATGGAAGCGTTCGCAACCGTCGTGGATCAGGGTGGGTTCACCGATGCTGCCAAGAAGATGGGAATTTCCAAGTCAGCCGTGTCGAAGCACGTCTCGTCGCTGGAAGCGCGGCTTGGCGCGCGGTTGCTGAACCGGACGACGCGTCGCGTCTCCCCGACCGAAATCGGCCTGGCCTACTACGACCGCGCCCGCCGCGTTCTGAACGACGCGGGCGAGGCTGACGCGCTTGTCACGTCGATGCAGTCCGCACCCTCGGGCCTCTTGCGCATCTCCGTGGCCACCGATTTTGGCGTGAACCACCTATCTCCTGTTCTGGGCGAGTTCCTGCAGGAATTCCCCGAGATCACCGTCAATATGGTGCTGAACAACCGGTATGTGGAGCTGATCTCGGAAGGCTTCGACCTCGCGATCCGCATCGGCGAGCTGGAAGACTCGACGCTTCGCGCCCGCAAACTCTGCGAGACCAATCGCAAGATGATCGCGTCGCCCGAGTACTTCGCCAAGTATGGCCGCCCCGAAAAGATCGACGATCTGAACGAGCACAAGCTCCTTCACTACTCCAACAACTCCGCCGGCAATGTCTGGAAGCTGACCGCGCCCTCGGGCGAGAAGCGTCAGGTCCGGACCGCTGGCTGGCTCACCGTCAACGACGGTCAGTCGCTCCTGAACGCCGCGATCGCCGGGCTCGGCATCGCCTACCTGCCCTCGTTCCTTTACGCTGACGCGCTGGAAACGGGACTGGTGGAAGAGGCGATCCCCGAACTTCCTGTCGAAACGCAGGGCATCTTCGCGGTTTACCCGCCGGGCCGGTTCACGCAGCCCAAGGTCCGCGCGTTCATCGACTTCCTTGTCAATTCCTTCGCCGAGAAGGGACCTGACAGCTGGTGAATTCTCCCCCGTGTGTGATGAGTTCGTTCCCTTAACAACTCAACAGGCGCCAGACGGCGCCTGTTTTTTATTCGGTTGACAGGAGAACCGCTTCGACCCGCCGGTTGAGCGCCCGGCCTTCTGCGGTCGTGCTGGGCGCTCGCGGCGCGAGGTATCCGACGCCATCGGCTTCCAGCCTGTCGGCGGCAATCCCGTATCCGTCCCGAATGCGAGCCAGAACGGTTTCCGCCCGGGACCGTGAAAGCGCGCGGTTCGCATCCCGCGAGCCCACGGCATCAGTGTGCCCGACCAGCGCGATCCGGACTTGCGGGTTCTCCGACATCCAAGCGGCCAGGGACGCGAGGCTTTGGTATTCGGCGGTGGTCAGGCTTGCCGAACCGGAGGCGAAATCGAGATCGTCCAGAATGACGTGACCCGTCGAGACCAATGTGGAGACCAGGTCGCCATCGGCGTTGGGCGGGCGCGCGGCATCGGGGACTGAGGAGATCGGGGCGGGTTCCAGCAGCGCGATTTTGGAGACTTCTGTGACATGCGCGAACCCCTCGCTCGCCGAACGCGAAGTCACGACCGACACCGTATGCGGATCGCCCGCGTCAACGGATCGCTGCATCAGGAGATACCGGAAATCGCCAAGATCCACATGCATCTCCGGTTCGCCGAGGATGTCGAGTTGGAAACGGAAATCGAACCCGCCGCAGGCCTGATCTGCGCAGGAGAAGACCTCGGTGTAGCCCGCCTCTTCCAACGCCGCGCGAAAAGGGGTCAGGATTTGAAGGGTCGTCCGCGTCTCCTCGCCGTACTTATAAACCGTCTTCCGAACGGCGCCTTCCGCGACCGGGAAGGGCCGGTCTTCGGACCACGGGGCGCGGGGGAGGCGAACGCTGTCGGCGGCGCTGACCTCCACCCGCTCGACCGAGGCGCCGCGAAGGTCGAAATCGAGCGCTGCCGCCGGCGCCGGCGAAACCGCGATGGTGAGGAGAAGCGCCCAGTCCCTCATGACGCCCGCCGGTAGTAGTATTCGGCAGCCGCCGTCATGCCCATCGACCGGTACAAGGCGTTCGCCGGAGCGTTAGCCTTCGTTACCGCCACAGCCATCCAAAGCGCACCGGCATCGTGAGCCCATCGCGCGGCTGCCGCCATCATGTTCCGACCAACGCCGCGCCTGTGCGCGTCCGGCCGGACTTCGAGGGCGTGCAGCATGGCCACCTCGCCGTCAGCGGCCACAAAGGCGGCGGCGGCCGGCGCATGGCCGAGCCGGCCCAGGATGGTCGTCTTCGGATCGCCGGCCCGCTCCATCACGCCGATCCGTCCCGCGCCGATCCCCGCATCGGCCCAGATGTCGAGCTGGATCGCAAGCGGCGGCCAGGACGGGATCGCGACCGTGGGCGGCAGGTCCTTGGCGATACGCGCGACAGGGGCGACGTAGATATGCACGGGATCGACGATGGTGTAGTCGCTGCGGGCGAGGCAGGCGTCCAGATCCTGCTCGCCCGGACGGACCATGAAGAGCGGCTTCTGACCCAGTCCCCGCGCCGCGGCCTCGGCCGACCGAATCTCGTCTTCGGCGAAAGCGCCGTCAGCGGTAACCGCCGACACCCTCTGCCCGCCGCCCGCGCCCTCCCGCACGCGCCACGGTCCGGTCCGGCGCACCGACGCGGCCGGCCAGGTGGCGTCCAAGGCCCGAAAGCACCTTTGAGCGTCTGGCGCGGTCACTTCACCGCCTCAATGAACTCAGCTTGGAGCCGCGCGTAGGCCTCATCCAGCCGCGCCGCATCCGCACCGCGAACCACGACGTTCGAGCCGTAAATCCCTTCCGAAATAAATGGATACGACCCGAAGCTCAGATCGGGATAGCTTTGCGCCAGCGCTCCGAGCGCCGTCGCGATCTCCCCCTCAGGCCGCTCCACGCGCAACGTTTGCGAACGGACCGGGTCGCCGCCCGTCAGGCTCGGGAGAAGCGACGCCAGCATCGCCTCGAAGATCGACGGAACGCCCGCCATGACGTGCACGTTGCCAAGAGAGAATCCGGGCGCGGCCGAGATCGGGTTCTCGATCAGCGACGCGCCCTCCGGGATCCGCGCCATCCGCATCCGGGCCGTGTTCAGTTCGGTTCCCTGTCGCTCATAATGGGCGGTCAGGATCGCCAGCGCGTCGTCGCGAACATCGATCCTGGCGCCCATCGCCTCGGCGACGGCGTCGGAAGTGATGTCGTCATGGGTGGGCCCGATGCCGCCCGAGGTGAAGACATGGGTGTAGGCTTTGGAAAGCGCCCGGACGGCGGCGATGATGGCTCCTGCGTTGTCCGACACAACCCGCGCCTCGACAAGGTCGATACCCGCCACAGTCAGCCTTCCGGCGAGATGGTGCATGTTCGCATCCCGCGTCCGGCCCGAGAGAATCTCGTCCCCGATCACCAGCATCGCCGCGGTCGGATTGGCCATGTCATCCTGTCCTTGTCGCCTTTGCCCTCGCGGTATAGGCCGCGCGTCATGCGCTTTCAAACCCCCCTTGTCCCCGCGCGCCTGATCCGCCGCTACAAACGGTTTCTGGCCGATGTCGTGCTTGAGAGCGACGGGCGCGAGGTGACCGCGCATTGCCCGAACCCCGGTGCGATGCTCGGGCTGGCCGATCCGGGCATGCGGGTCTGGCTCGAGCCGAACGACGATCCAAAGAAGAAGCTGAAATTCGGTTGGCGCCTTGTGGAGCTGGATGACGGCCATTGGGCAGGGATCGACACAGGCGTGCCGAACCGCGTCGTGCGTGAGGCTTTGGAGGGACGGCTGATCGTCGGCCTCGGCGATTACGCCAAAGTCCGCCCCGAGGTGTCTTATGGCGCGAACAGCCGGGTGGATTTCCTCTTGGAGACGCCGGGAGGCCAGGACACCTACGTCGAGGTCAAGAACGTGCACCTCAGGCGCGACAGCGATCTCGCTGAGTTCCCCGATTGCGTGACCAAGCGCGGCGCCAAACATCTGGATGAGCTCTCCGACATGGTCGCGCGGGGCCATCGCGCCGTCATGCTCTACCTCGTGCAGCGGACGGATTGCCGGGCGCTCTCCTTCGCGCGGGACATCGACCCGGCCTATGGCGCCGCGTTCGATGCCGCCAAGGCCGCCGGCGTCGAGGCCATTGTTTATGACACCGCCATCACCACCGAAGGTGTGACGTTGCGCGACCCATTGCCTCTATTGGCCTGACTTGCCCCGCGGCCTTCTGGCGCTTTGCGGCGCGACCGCCTATATGGGGCGCAAGAGCAAAGGAAAATCGACTTGGACGATCGCACGCAGGGCCGTCTGACTAAGGACGGCATCCGCATATATGAGGCTGAGGACTTCGCTGGCATGCGCCGGGCAGGAGAGCTCGCCGCGCGGATCCTCGACCACATCGCGACTCTGATCGTACCGGGCGCGAGCACGGGCGAGATCGACGACGCGATCACCCGCATGGTCGACGAGGCAGGGGCGACTTCGGCGACCATCGGCTACAAAGGCTATCAACACGCGAGCTGCATCAGCGTGAACCACGTCGTCTGCCACGGCATTCCTGGCGAGAAGCGATTGAAGGACGGCGACATCCTGAATGTGGACGTCACCGTGATCGTCGACGGCTGGTACGGCGACACGAGCCGCATGTACGTGGCCGGCAAACTCAGCCGAAAGGCTGAGCGGCTGATACAGGTGACCCACGACGCGCTTTTCAAAGGGATCGAGGCGGTCCGGCCGGGCAACACCTTTGGCGACATCGGCCACGCCATCCAAAGCTTTGTCGAGGCAAACCGCATGTCGGTCGTGCGCGATTTCTGCGGCCACGGGCTAGGTCGCGTGTTTCACGCGCCGCCGAACGTCCTGCACTACGGGCGACCGCGGACCGGCGCCGTCCTGGAGCCCGGCATGTTCTTCACCATCGAGCCGATGGTGAACCTCGGCCGCCCCGAGACAAAGGTCTTGGCTGACGACTGGACGGCGGTGACGCGGGACAAGTCGCTCTCCGCGCAGTTCGAGCATTCGGTCGGCGTGACTGAGGACGGATACGAGCTTTTCACCCTGTCGCCCGCTGGCAAATTCCACCCGACCTGGGGCTAGGCGCGCCAAATGCGGCGAGCGCGAGGGCGGTTCAAGCCAGAAGCGGAAACCGGTCCAGCGGTTGCAACAGCCCGCCGGTCCGCCGTGCGGCGGTCTGAAAGGCGCCCGCGATGGCGCTGGAAAGGGTCCTGGCGACAGACACGGTGGCATCTCGGGTCATTTCCGTTGTCAATGATCCGGCAGGCCGGGGTCATCGTTCCTCCAAACCGCCAGGATCGGAGAAGACGTTCTTATTCGCCGCCTGAATTCTCAGAGAGGTGATGTCAGAGGAAACCGCTCTTGAGCCGGGCAGGGGGTCTGCCTAGCGTTCGGGCATGACCAAGACCTCTCCCTTTCGCTACTTCAAAACGAGCCCCGAGATCATCCGCCTGGCGGTGATGATGTACGTCCGGTTTCCATTGTCTCTTCGGAACGTGGAAGACCTCCTACACGAGCGCGGCATCGACGTGAGCCACGAGACTGTCCGCTACTGGTGGAACCGTTTCGGTCCGATGTTCGCCTCAGAGATCAGACGGAAGAGGGTCCAGCGGCTTAGGGCCTACTCCAAATGGAAGTGGCACGTGGACGAGCTCTTCGTGAAGATCAACGGCAAGCGGCACTACCTCTGGCGGGCCGTGGATCATGAAGGAGAGGTTCTCGAGGCGGTCGTAACGAAACGAAGAAACAAGCGGGCCGCATTGAAATTCCTCAGGAAACTGATGAAGCGCCATGGCCTGGCGGAAGAGATCGTCACGGATCGTTTCGCCAGCTACAGGGCAGCCCTTCGCGAGCTTGGCGCCACCGAAAAGCAGCTGACTGGCAGGTGGCTGAACAACCGGGTCTAGAACTCACACTTGCCGCTCCGACGACGAGAACGCGCCATGCAGCGGTTCAGGCGCATGCGAAGTTTGCAGAAGTTCGCCGCCGTCCATTCCTCCGTCTACAACCACTTCAACAACGAAAGATCACTCACAAGCCGAGACCATTTCAAGCAGATCCGCACCGCCGCTCTCGAAGAGTGGCGCGGGCTCGGCGCGAACTAAGGGACAGCGTCACTGTCCCAACAGAGACGGGTTCGAATTCGTCTGACAGCACCCAGATGACAGCCAAGTGGGATTGAGTCGACCGTCTTTGGGCTCGAAGCTTTGACGCCAAGTGTTCGATCCCTGCGAAGCCGCGCGGCTAGTGGACTTGGCAACCGATGAAAGACCGTGTGAAATCGGCTCGACAAAGGACCGCCATATGCGCAGCTCGAAGACCATCCATGTGATATCGGCGCATGCCGAAGGAGAAGTTGGAGACGTGGTGGTTGGCGGCGTACTGCCGCCGCCCGGAGAAACGATCTGGGATCAAAGCCGCTGGATCGCGCGGGATGAAACCTTGCGTAACTTTTTGCTGAACGAGCCGAGAGGCGGTGTCTTCCGGCATGTGAATCTCTTGGTGCCACCAAAAAACCCGGAGGCAGCGGCGGCATTCATCATAATGGAGCCGGAAGACACTCCGCCGATGTCGGGCTCGAACTCAATCTGTGTCGCCACAGTCCTGCTGGAGAGTGGGTTGATACCGATGGAGGAGCCCGTCACGGAGTTCGCGCTGGAGGCGCCCGGGGGGTTGGTGCGGGTGCGCGCCGAGTGTCGGGATGGAAAGGCCAGTCGTATATACGTGCGGAACGTGCCGAGTTTCGCTCAGAAACTGAATGCAAAGCTTGAAGTCGAGGGTCTTGGCGCTCTGACGGTCGATACAGCGTTTGGTGGCGACAGTTTCGTCATGGTGGACGCTCGCGCCATGGGCTTCAAACTCAAGCCGGACGAGGCGCATGACATCGCGCACTTTGGGGCCAAAATCACCGACGCGGCGACTGAGGCGCTCGGCTTTGAGCATCCGGAGAACCCCGATTGGCGCCACATCTCTTTCTGCCTTTTTGCGGGGCCGCTTGAGCGCGACACGGAAGGATACCGGACCGGTTCGGCAGTGGCCATTCGACCCGGTAAGGTTGATCGTTCGCCAACTGGAACGGCGCTTTCCGCCCGGATGGCGGTGCTCAATGCGCGAGGCGAGTTGAAGCTGAACGAGAAGCTGACCGCGCGATCTCTTATTGGATCGACCTTCACCGGGCGGATACTCGAGGAGACGACGATCGGAGGTGTTCCGGCGATTGTCCCCGAGATCAACGGCCGCGCATGGGTGACCGGCGTGCATCAGCACATGCTTGACCCCTCGGACCCGTGGCCGGAGGGCTATCGACTGTCAGACACCTGGGGCGCTCGGTAGCAGGAAATTCGGTCGGTCGGCCCCGAGGGGCCTCTGTGAAAATATGGAGGAATCGGCTGCCGCTCAGGTTCAGTCTTCACGGCGAACGCGCCCGCTCTCCAAGTCCGCTTGCGTCATTGCCGGTCAGTATCCTCAAGCCTTGCTATCTCGCCGGCCGATCGGATGCATGTTCGCGCGGTGAAAGTCTTTTGTCCCGGCGGCGCGCAGAACAAGTCGCGATATGCGCCAGCCGGCTTCAGTGCGAACGAAGTCGTGGTGATACTGACCCCATAGCTCGCTCTCTTGTCCGCCGTCCCGATATCGATGCCAGGCGTACAGATAGCAGATGCTTGTTGCGGCATTTGGGTCATCGAACTGGATCACGACGTTGGACACGTGGTGGCTGGTCGCCTCGAACAGATCGGCCAGACCCCGTGCGATCATGGGGCCGAACTCATCCGATCCCGTCATGGGCGGGACGTCAGGCCCGTAGTCGATGACAGCGTCCTCGGCGAAAAGCGCGACCACTTCTTGAACCTCAGCGCGGTCGAAATGATAGCAATATGCATGGATCAGGTCGGTGATCTCGGCCTTGTCCAAGAGCCCTTCTAGTGTTCGCGCATGGTCCATGTTTTGCCTGCTCCTTTTTGTCGGCAGGGACTGATTTGTCCAAGTGCTAACCTCGCTTGGTAACGTGTTCGGCAAGCGCTGCATGGGTGGCGAACCAAGGCTTTCCGAGCGTCTTTGCGTGTTCGATGAGCGCTTCCAGAATCCAGATCCGGGACCTGTATCCGATTACGAACGGGTGCATGACGAGCTGAAATACGCCGCCTTCGCTGGCGGCGCCTTCGAGCTCGCGAACGAAAATGTCCAGAACGTCGGTTGGTGACATCCAAGGGCGTGTCGCAGGCTCCCGGTTGAAGAGAAAGTAGACAGCATCGTCGCGGATCCACTCGACCGGGATTTCTACGACGCCTGCGGGATCTCCATCGACCATCAACTCGTAGCAACTGTCGTCCGCCATCAGCGAACTGTCATATGCAAGTCCAAGCTCGGCGACCAACGGAATGGTGGACGGGCTCAAGTCCCAGTTCGCGGATCTGAATCCCGCCATTTCGACGCCGGTGACGTCTTCGAGCGTTTCGCGCGCCCGGAGCATGAGATCCCGTTCTGTTGCCGGATCGAGGAGCGAGTTGTTCTCGTGGATCCAGCCGTGCATGCCAATCTCGTGACCGTTGCCCAGGATGCGACGCGGCTCATCGGGATCGATCAGAGCGCAGACTGCGGGGACGAAGAAGGTGGCGGGGACGTCGTTGCGTTCGAGAGCATGGAGCACACGAGGCACGCCAGCGCGCCTGCCGAATTCACCCCAGGCAAGGCGGCCGATCGCCGATCTGCCCTGCCCGAGTTCGAAGGTCTCATGATCGCAATCGAAGGAGAAGGCGACGGCGAAATCGGCGCCATCGGGCCATGTTGCGGGAGCCAGCCTGCGACCGGCGCGGACGCGATTGACCAGCGGGCGCCAATCCGCCTCCCAGGGCTTGTCGGTCATCAGGCCGGGTCTTCCGCGAAGATTTGCGGATATAGGTTCCGCATGGCTGGCTCGTCGAATTCCTGCTTGAAGCGGTGCCGCTCTCCGATGGTGAGGGCGCGCTCGGTCGCTGGGCGCGCGCCGATCCAATCCATCAGCCTTCCCAGGTTAGGCCAGGCCTCCATCGCCGTGTCGCCTAGCATGAACGGAATGCGGGTGGCCCAACCCCAGACTGACATGTCGACGATGGTGTACGCATCACCCAGCATGAACTCGCCTTCGGCCAGCCGGTCGTCAATGATCTGCCAATGGCGCCGTGCCTCGAAGTCATATCGCTTCTGGGGATAGGCGAGTTTCTCGGGTGCGAAATGACGGAAATGCACGCACTGTCCCGAGTATGGGCCGACACCGGAGGCCACGAACATCAGCCACGACAGTAGCGCGCCGCGATCTTTATCGGCCCGTGGCATGAATTGGCCGGTCTTCTCACCAAGGTAGAGGAGAATCGCGTTGGAATCGAAAAGAGTTGTGTCGCCGTCCTCAAGCGCAGGGACTTTGCCGTTTGGATTGATTTTGCGATACTCCGCCGTGTGCTGCTCGCCAAGTTTCGTGTCGACCGGAATACCCCTATACTGAAGTCCGCTTTCTTCGAGAAACAGAGCGACCTTCAAGGGGTTCGGCGCCCCGTTGTAGTAGAACGTCAGCATGGTTTGGGGTTTCCTCTCAATTGAACCTGCCGTCAGCGGCGCGGGGGCTTGTCATTGCGGTTCGTTCTGGCATCGTCTCGGCGCATGACCGCATTTCGCACAAGTGTGCGCATTTTGAGCGCAAGCGGAAGACCCGATCTGAAAGCTTTGACCAAATGAAAATCGGCTTTGTGGTGAACCCAATCGCGGGCATGGGCGGTTCGGTCGGCTTAAAGGGCACCGATGGCCCGGAAACAGCGAAGATCGCTCGAGGTCGTGGTGCGACGCCAGTTGCCGCCGGGCGCGCGGTCAGAGCGTTAAGTGTCTCGGGCGTGCGCGAGGCGTCGGCGAGTTGGCTGACAGTTGGCGCGGAGATGGGCGCTGACATATTGGATCAATGCGGTATCCCCTTCGAAGAGGTCGGCGGCAGCGCAGCGTCTGCCAAGGCCACCCGCTCTGCGGCCAAGCGCTTCCTTTCAGAAAACGTGGATTTGATCGTATTCGCCGGCGGGGACGGTACGGCGCGGGATGTGGCGTCGGTGGTCGGTCTCGAAACGCCGATGATTGGCATTCCCTGCGGCGTCAAGATGCACTCAGGCGTCTTCGCGGTCACCCCGGAGGCGGCGGGACGCCTCGTTGCGGATCTCGCCGCGGCGCGGACGCAGCGTGCCGGCTACCGTCGGGTCGAAATCATGGATATCGATGAGGAAGCCCTGCGCGCGGGGCACCTGAACGCGCGGCTCTACGGCTATGTTCGCGCTCCTCATCTCCGAAACCTGGTTCAACACGCCAAAGCAACGCCCCCATTGGCGGATGAGGGAATGCTCGAAGCCTTGGGGCACGAAGTTGCCGATGAGATGGAGAGCGGCGTCACCTACCTTTTTGGACCCGGGACAACTGCGAAAAGGCCGATGGACGCCCTTGAGTTACCGTCAGAGCTGCTTGGCGTGGACGTCGTCCGGGATGGCAAATTGCTGGCAAGCGACGTGACCCGATCGGAGGCGATCGCGATCGGAGGCGATGGTCCAATGGCGATTGTCGCGGGCGTGACCGGGGGGCAAGGCTTTGTTTTTGGGCGTGGAAATCAACAGATCGGGCCTGACGCCATTCGGCGCTGCTGGCCCGACCGCGTGGTAATTCTTGCCAGTGCCGATAAGCTGCAAAGGCTTCCGTCGCCGGAATTGATCGTCGATACGGGCGACCCGGATCTCGACGAGCAGCTTCGCGGTTACGCCCGAGTTCGAACGGGACCGCGCCGCAGTGCGATGATGCGTCTTGTCTAGCGTCTCGATGACGTTGATCGCAGCAATGAACTATGCGAACGTTTGTGCGCATAGCGACCAAACAAGATTCACAGTCAGGGAGGCAAGCTGTGACGTCAGCCCACAGATCCCATCCATGGATGGCCAATTCCGCGCCAGGCCAGATCGAAGCGATGCTGTCCGAGATTGGCGCGTCCAGCGCGCGGGAGTTGTTCGAACAGATCCCGGAAGACCACTTCAGAAAAACCCCGCTCGACCTGCCGCCGACGTTGATTTCCGAGGCGGATCTCAGGCGGGATCTGGTGACGAAGCTGGCGAAGAACGAGAACTGCGAGACTCATCTGAGCTTCCTCGGCGCAGGCGCTTGGCAGCACCATGTGCCGGGCGTTGTCGATGAGATCGTGACCCGGACTGAGTTCTCAACGAATGTATGGGGCTCTCCGCAGTCGGACGTTGGACGAAACCAAGCCTGGTTCGAATTCAACAGCCAGCTGGGCGCGTTGCTGAACATGGATGTGGTTCAGTTGCCGGTCTATTCGTGGGGCTGCGCGGCCGGGCATGCCATTCGCATGGCCGCTCGGATGACCGGGCGCAACAAGGTGTTGGTGTCGGAGTATTCGGATCCCGAGCGGCTGGCCGTGATCCGCAGCTACTGCGAGCCGCCTGAGATGGAGAGCCACATAGACGTCGTGGCCGTTGCCTGCGATCCCGCGACGGGACGAATCAATCTCGACGATCTAGAGGCCAAGCTTGGCGACGACGTGGCCGCGCTGTACTTCGAAAATCCCGCCTACCTCGGCCCGATTGAAACGGAAGGCGCAAAGATGGCCGCCGCGGCTCGGGCGGCGGGAGCGGAGACAATCGTCGGCGCAGACCCGCTGTCGCTGGGCATATTGATGCCACCGGCGGACTACGGGGCAGACATCGTTGTTGGCCCGACGCAACCACTTGGCATTCACATGAATGGTGGCGGCGGTGTCGGCGGCTACATCGCCAGTCACGATGTCGAGAAATACGTGCGCCAGTACAATGGCTTCCTGGTTTCGATGGACCACACGGTGGTCGAAGGGCAATACGCTTTCAACCTCGCCTGCGCCGGTCAGAACTCCTACGGGTTGCGCGAGAAAGCGAACGATTGGACGGGGAACTCCGTCTACCTCTGGGCCGTCGCGAATGCGGTCTACATGAGTTTGCTGGGGCCCGAAGGATTCCGTGAGATCGGCGAGCTGATCCTGGCGCGCGCGCGGTACGCGGCGGACAAGCTTTCAAGCATCTCAGGTGTCGAAGTGAAGTGGGCGGGCACCCATTTCAAGGAGTTTGTCGTGAGCTTCGATGGCACCGGAAAGAATGTCTCCGACATCAACGACGCGCTTCGAGAGCGGGGCATCTTTGGGGGCAAGGACTTGTCCGCCGAACTGCCAGGGCTGGGCCAATCCGCCCTCTATTGCGTCACCGAGATCCACACCGCCGCTGATATCGACCGGCTGGCGGCCACGCTCGAGGAGGTCCTCTGATGCGCAAAGACAACGAGTTGAGAGAGTTCCACGCGGCCAAGTGGGACGAGCCGATTGTCATGGAGCTCGGGCGCCCCGGAGGGCGCGGTCAGGTGTTCGCGGCGCCGGAACCTGAGGTCACCTCCGCAGTTGGCGATGCGGCATCCTTGGTTCCCGAGGGCATGGCGCGAAAGGACCGGCCTGAGTTGCCTGAACTGACTGAGTTCGAGGTGCAGCGGCACTATCTGCACCTCAGTCAGCAAGTTCTTGGCATGATGGGGATAAGCCTCTTTGGCACCTGTACGATGAAGTACAATTCAAAGATGGCGGAGTATGCGATCAACCGGCCGGACATGGCGGAGACCCACCCGCTGCAGCACCCCGACACGCTGCAGGGCACGATGGAGATCGTGCACGACTTCGACCTGATCCTTCGCAGCCTCTCCGGAATGGATCAGTTTGTGTTCCAAGGCGGCGGCGGCGCTGATGCAGCCTACACAATGACCGCTGTCGCGCGGGCTTACTGGCAGGCGAAAGGTGAGCTAGGAACGCGGGACGAGGTCATCACGTCGGTGCAGGCGCACCCCTGCAACCCGGCGACCGCCGCTGCCGCCGGTTTCAAAGTAATTAACCTTCCGCTGGAAGAGAACGGGTATCCCTCGGTCGAGGCGCTTAAGGCGGCGGTGAGCGAGCGGACAGCGCTTCTCATGATCAACAACCCTGACGACATGGGGATCTACAACCCCGATATCAAAGAGTGGGTGCGGATTGTGAAGGAGGCCGGCGGGCTTTGTTTCTACGACCATGCCAACTTCAATGGCGTCATGGGCAAGCTGTCGGCGCGCGAGCTTGGGTTCGACGCCTGCATGTTCATGCTTCACAAGACGTTCGGCGGTCTGAAGGGCGGCGGCGGACCTGCTGTCGGCGCGTTCGGGTGCTCGGATGAGCTGGCGCCGTTCCTTCCCGAGCCGGTCATCGTCAAGGAAGGCGGTCGTTACCGTCCGGATAGCGACCGCCCGCAGTCTTGCGGGAAAATCCGAGAGTTCTGGGGGAATGTTCCAGTCGTTGTGCG